>NZ_JBOIUB010000017.1:0-73525 GCF_050749885.1 Zooshikella sp. RANM57
ATCAACATTTAATGAGAAAACTTTTTGACAAGTTAGGGTTAAGCTTAAGCATTCAAAAAGTCGCTCAAGTGTATGAACAGCTGAGCGACTATGGGGCTATGGCTGGGTAAAAGTGTCTACAGTATTGGATTTTGCTCATTAACATAAATCCAATAAGTCAGCTGTTTATCATTTGCGTGTGCAACTACATGAAACAAAGCAAGCACAACAGTACCTGCTGATATTAACCATTTGGACATTACTATTATCCCAGCGTTTAATTAAACCTGTGACAAAATTAAATCCGAAAAGTTCTTGGAAAAATCTTCGATCTGTTGCCAGTTAGTAAACTCATAGTCTTTATGCGTATCGGTTGGACCTTCTGTCATCTTCATAATGAGTTTGACGAGTAATTTATCAAAAAATGAGTATTTAGAATACTGCAAAGCACCTGCAAAAACAGCAACACTATCTGGACGCCAGTTCAGCTCCAAAAGCCATTTTTTAATGTACGGATTTGAGTCAATCTGATTTCGATTAGGCTTTCTTGCTGTGAGATTAACCGAAATAAGTCCTGTAGGCTTTGTTGTTAATAGATGACTGTGTTTGTTAATCCACTTTGTTAAGGCTTTAGGATGCCCTCCATACCTTACTCCACCGGCGATAAGCACCGCTGAATAACCTGCCAGATTGATTGACTCATCTCCATTAGTTAGTTCAACGGTGGAAACTGATAACTGACAGGATATTTGCTGAGCAATAAACTGCATAATTTTTTCAGTTTGACCATCATGAGAATAATAAAGTAGAAGCACTGGTTTCATTATACATTCCAAAAATGCCTTAATACCTGCAACGGAATGAAACACAGCATAGGTGCGGAAGCAATAGGTACTGCGACTATTTCTCAGCTAAAGTTAACTTATATCAATATCATAGCGCGTGAGCGCCATACTTAAGGGAAAAAAACTACTTTACTTACCTGCAATGAAGCATATCTTAACCAACACGTGATTGTTGATTCTTTAAGTCAAGGTATTGTTTTTCCAAATGGCGATAATCGTTAGATATCTTCTTCAATCGATTTAAAACACTGGTATAAGACTGCTTTATCCTTTCTTCTTCAGTTTTATCTGATAATAACCTTATTTGCACTTCTTTTTGATTAAGCTCAATGGTGAGTTGTTTTTTGTCAAACTCAAGTTGCTTTACTAAGGACAAAAGTTGTTTTGTTTCTTGCTTACCTTTTTCAATAACACGCCGTATTAATGCATCATCTTTCACAGAATCACGCATACTACTTAGTGTTGAGTTTTCGAGTGCTAAATTTTTATTCTTCAAAATAGTAATCAAATTATTGTCTTTATAAATTTCTTCTTCTAATGCTTTTACTTGTTCTTGTGCCTCATCAACAAGACCGGTCATATTGATCATTATCTCATGCGTTTTTTCTTGATCAAAACCTACTTTGACCTGATTGATATAGGATTTATACATATCCTTTAAGCGCTCTAAATAATCAACACGCTTCTGGTAAAACTGAATCTCTCTTTTATGTTGACCCACAATTAACTGACTATACTCTTTAATTAACGTACCTTCCGTTTCATCCGCTTGACTGACATATCGCTCAGTAATATATCCAAACAGCCGTTTTAACGCTTCAATTAAGGCATTCATCTGCATATTGGCATCATCACTTTTCCGTAAAGACTCTCGCTCAACTTTTAAAATAGCCTTAAATAAATTAAAAGCACTTTGGTCCGTCAAATGACCGATGGCAATTGAATTAATAGGAATTGATCCAAACCGGTACTCCTGATTCTCAATCTCTTTTAATTTGTCATCAATAATGTCTGCATAGCTTTTTTGGTAAGTAGCCAAAAGTCTCTGAAGCTCACTCTGGAATTCCTGCATTAATTTTCCATAGCCTTCACCAGCCAGTTTTTCATATTCAGGATAATCCTGAGCATGTTCAAGCGCTTCCAGTTCAATTGATATAATACGACGACGAAGACTATATATATGTCCTTTTGTGATTTCCTCGGTCAGAAAAGAGGTAATGTCCTTTACTTCTGGCAGATCGGCATAGTGATCGAGCTTTGCTAAATGCTGTTTCAGGTGAGCGAGTAATTGCTTATCGTTACCCTCCCCTGAATTAAGCTTCTTTAGATAAGAAGATAATTTATAGTAACGATACAACACAAAGCAGGTCATGCATACAGCAACCCCCATAACTTCCAATAAAACAATTTTCGTATAGTCTAATTCCATCCCGTGCACTCCATTGCCTTAAAAAACCATGACGACTTTATGTCGTTTTTATGAAGAGCTGCCTAAGGCACTATACTTCATAGCATACACTATTTCTTTCATACTCCAGATTTACCCTAACTCACAAACTCCCCTGTAGGTCAATTAAGTAATGAACAATTAAATGTCACCAATATACGTTCTACGTCCATCTATACGCTAATCTCACACATAACAGAACTGTCATCTAACAATATTTGGTCACAAGACAGCTCCTGATAACAGATATACCCTTTCATAGTATATACCTTTAACCTCAACCTAACACCCGTAGACTGAATATTAAACATTTGTTATATGATTAGAGAGCTCATCTGATATTTTTATCAGAAAAGCCCTCTGTAACTAAATATTGTTTTTCAAGAAATATACCTTGGGGTATATGAAGATGGGAAGGTTAGCCCTTGTATAATTTTGGATTGAGTACATCTCGCAGCCAATCGCCTAGTAGGTTGATAACCAATACCAAGACGATAAGGAAAATGCCAGGAATAATAGTAATCCACCATTGTCCACTTTGCAGGTAATCAAACCCGCTTTTTATCAAGGAACCCAGTGAAGGTTGTGTAACGGGCATTCCTAAGCCCAGAAAGGAAAGAGCCGCTTCACTGATAATTGCATTGGCAATTTGCACAGTAGAGATAACAAAAATGGGAGATAGGCAATTGGGCAAAATATGACGAAACATAATACGCACTGTCGTAAAGCCCATGACTTGAGCGGCTTGCACGTACTCCTTTTCTTTTTCAGCAAGTACACAGGCACGTATTGTACGCGCATATTGTGGCCATTCAGCGATACCGATAACAAAAATCAGTATGACCATTGCAAACTGGCTGTACAAATCGCCTCCGACAAAAGCACGAAAAAAAGCCAGTACGATAATAGCCAACATAAGGGATGAAAAAGATAACTGAATATCCGCCAAACGCATCAGCAGGCTATCCACTCGACCGCCCGCATAGCCTGCAACCAGTCCTATCACTACACCTAATAAGCACTGTAAAACAACCGCAAAAATCCCGATGAGCAGAGACACTCTAGCACCATAAAGTATGGCACTCAAAATATCCCGACCTTGATCATCTGTACCTAATAAAAAGCGCTCATCCCCCTCCTCTGACCATACGGGTGGAATTTCACCATCCATGACATCGAGTGTTGCGAGATCGTTTGGGTTATGTGACGTTAATAAAGGTGCAAATATAGCGGCTAAAATAATTAACAATAAAAGGGTGGCACTGATGAAAGCAACTTTGTCTCGAAAAAAATGATAAAAGACATTCGAGTTACTAATACGCCACCAAAGCGACTGTTCATTATTCATTACTTACCTCCAGCCACTTTTATTGTTGGATCAATAAAGCCATAAATTAAATCGACCAACGTATTAGTAATAACAAATATTAATCCGACAACAACCAAGTAACCAATTATAAGTGGTGTATCACTTCGATTAATGGCTTCCAAAAACATAAAGCCCATACCTGGCCATTGAAAAACAGTTTCTGTCAAAATAGTGTATGCGACCATGGTACCTATCTGTACACCACCCACAGTGACCACGGGTAACATGGTATTTTTAAGTGCTAAGCGGAACCAGATTCGATATTTATCCAGACCTTTTGCCCAAGCAAATTTAATATACTCACTATGTAAAACTTCCGTCATTTCAGAACGTATTAAACGAATAAATAACGGCAGCATCAAACTGGATAACGTTATGCTGGGTAAAATCAAATGGGCTAACCCATCTAATGTGAATAAACCCGTTTCCCATGGTCCCCACATTGATATTAATTCACCTCGCCCAAAAACGGGAAGGTAATTGAGTATAACCCCAAAAATAAACATCAAAAAAATACCGGTTAAAAACACAGGGACAGAAATACCAACAATACTTACCCCCATAATACATTTCGTTAACCAGCTTCGAGGTTTTATTGCACAATATACGCCTAATGGGACTGAAAAAAATACAATAATCAGCGTTGCTCCAAAAACCAGCTCCAGCGTTGCTGGTAATTTAGCAATAATGACTTCAGTGACGGGCTTTTTATAAAAATACGATTGCCCTAAGTCACCTTGTACAGCACCTTTTAAAAAGCGGCCATACTGCACCATAAAAGGATCATTTAGCCCTAAACTTTCACGTAATGCCTCACGTTCTTGTTCTGAAACAGACTCACCCACCATTTCCCTGACAGGGTCTCCTAACGAGTCTTTAATCGTAAACCCTATCAGACTGATGATAAACATCACCACAACTGCTTGCAGCAGACGCTTCAGCAAAAATATGATCATAACTTGACAACCACAACTTATGAGCTGCATACCGTATACTTTTATACAAAAATATACGGGTATGCATTTATAATAAAAGCGAATTATTTAACGACTAGATCGCCCAAATATGGGAAATTCATAACATTAACAACAGGTGCTAACTGAATATTTTTTCTTGCAGCCCATGCAGGGTCTTGCCAATGAAGAGGAACAAATGCAGCTTCATTATAAAGGATATTTTCAGCTTTCTGCAGCATGGCTTGGCGTTTCGCCAGGTCTGTTTCTTCTGAGCTTTTTACCACCAGCTTATCCACTTCAGGGTTACAATAGTTACCACTGTTGTATTGACCATAGCCGGTTTCAGCATTTGGACACATAGCAAGAAACTCAATAAAGTTTGCTGAGTCTTCTGTATCAGAGTGCCAGCCAATCATCATAATATCGGCTGCACGCTTATCAAACTCAGGCCAATATTGCGCTTTTGGCATCGTTTTCAAATCAACCTTAATATTGATTTTAGCTAACATATTCGCTACAGCTTGGGCAATTTTTGCATCATTAACATAGCGGTTATTGGGTGCCATCATTGTCACTTTAAGGCCTTTTTCATAACCCGCTTCTTTCATCAACTGTTTCGCTTTTTTCAAGTCATAGCGAAGTTTGATATCATCAGAATGGCCCATGTATCCCTTAGGACTTAACTGCGCTGCAGGTGTTCCCATGCCTTTCATTAGCTTTTTAGCTATACCTGCATTGTTAACAGCGTAATCAATCGCAAGTCTTACTTTTGGATTTTTAAACGCTTCAACACGTTTTTGATTTAACTGTAAGGTGACAATCCACGTTCCTTCCAGTGAAATCATATCAACCTTGTCACTTTTCTCTAAGCGATCATAGTCAGTGGGCGGTACAGGGTTGATAAAATCCACATCACCTGCCAGTAATGCTGATACACGTGTTGCGTCTTCTTTAATGGGAGTCAAAATAACTTCTGACACATTACCTGGTGTTTTTTTGTCCCAGTAATCTTTAAAACGCTCAAATTCAACTTTAACCCCTTGTTCGCGCTGTGTCACAACGAATGGGCCTGTTGCAGAAACATGGCGAGAAGCATAAGAATTACCATGCTTTACTAAAGCATCCTTAGATTTGCCATTGCCATCAAAGCCAGTGTAGTACTTACTATCTAACGGGAAAATATAAGTTGCTACGTTTAATAGTAATGGATAAGGCTTATTTGTGACCAAGTCAACTGTGTGACGATCTACAACTTTTGCGGACTCAAAAGGCGCAAAAATGGCCTTAAAGTCTGGACTGGTTCTTAAACGATTAAACGTCCATTTCACGTCTAATGCCGTGAGCTCATTGCCTGAGTGGAATTTAACCCCTTTACGAAGATAAAAACGAATTGTTCGATCATCAATACGTTCCCATCGTTCAGCCAAACGGCCTTCAAATTTTAATTCTTGCGTCCAACGTACCAATGGATCAGCAACCATATGCGACAACTGAAGTGTACCACCAGACAATTGCTCATGAAGATCAAGTGATACAGGGTCTGCATCATAAGCAACTTTCAAAGTCTTAGCGATAGCCCCCGCACTAAGCGTCGTAGCCAGAAATGCGCTGGCTAGTAAGGCAACTCCTCTTCTCATGTATGTACTCCTATTATTATCATAAGATATCATTTCTACTTACTGGTTATGTCAATAGCACTTTACTTACTACTGCTATAGCCAGATGGCAGAATTTTACCCACATTTTCATAGGGGTAAATTACCCTTCTTGAACCAATAATCCCTCACGAGATAAATGGTCCATATGCGGCATTAGTGCGAGTAAGTTTTTGGTATAGTCATGCTGTGGCGATACAAAAAGTCTCTCAGTTTCGCTTTGCTCAAGAATTTTACCGTAGCGCATCACTGAAACACGATCACACATCTGACGTATAACAGGCAAGTCATGGGAAATAAATAACATGGTTAAACCCAGCTCGTCCTGTAGATCTTTAAGTAAATTTAAAATTTGTGCTTGTACGGAAACATCCAGTGCCGATGTTGGCTCATCACAAATAAGCAACTGTGGGCGTGTTGCTAACGCACGAGCAATCGAAATACGTTGACGCTGCCCCCCTGAAAACTCATGTGGATATTTAATACCTGCACGACGTCCTAAACCAACATGGTCGAGTAAGTCACCCACAATCTTTTCCACTTCCTGTCGACTGCCCGCTAATTTATGAAAGTAAATGGGTTCAGCAATAATATCCAGTACACGCATACGAGGATTCATTGATGAGTACGGATTTTGAAAAACCATTTGAATCTGACGTCGAATAGGTCGACGCTCACGTTCACTCATCGCACTGATTTCTTTATCTGCAAAAAAAATCCGACCGGACTCAGGAGGATAAATACCCGCTATCACTCGAGCAATGGTTGATTTACCACTGCCACTTTCACCCACAAGACCAAATGTCTCACCTTTTTTTACGGTAAAAGAGACATCATCTGAGGCTTGAATATAGCGACGGTTTTTCTCAAATAATGCATTTTTGGTAATAAATCGCAGATTTACATGTTCTACCCGAAGTAAATCTTCTCCAGCCGCCACAGACGAAATATCGCTTGCGCAGGCTTGTCCTAACCAATGATTAGATACATCTATTTGACTAAATTCTACACTGGCTTTTTCAATATAATTTACCAATGGAAAGCGTTTTAGTTTTACATCTGATCGAGGCACCGCACTGATTAAACTTTTCGTGTAAGGATGTTCAGGTCGCTGTAAAATTTGTTCCGTAGTACCACTTTCCACTAAATTGCCTTGATACATCACTGCCACTCTATCCGTGATATTAGCAATCACGCCCATATCATGGGTGACCAAAATACACCCGACCTGACGTTTTTTACATAACGAGCGAATTAATTGCAGTATTTGGTCTTGAATAGAAACATCCAGTGCTGTTGTAGGTTCATCAGCAATAATCAGCGAAGGGTCTGCACTCAGTGCAATAGCAATCCCCACTCGTTGTCTCATGCCACCAGAAAACTGATGAGGATACTGTTTTATACGTATTTCTGGTTCTGGTATACCTACCTGCTCCAGCATATTCAACGCTTTTTGTCTGGCTTCTTCCTGAGTGACGTCAAGATTAGCCAAAATCGTTTCCATTAATTGCTCTTCAACCGTAAATAACGGGTTGAGCGATGTCATTGGGTCTTGAAAAATAAAGCCTATTTCTGCGCCACGTATCTGTCGCATGCGACTTGGGGATAAGCTTGAAATTTTTTCACCTTTTAAAAAAACATCCCCACTCGCTACTCTTCCTGGAGGGCTGAGTAAATCAATAATTCCATTACCAATGGTGGATTTACCAGCTCCACTTTCCCCAACCAATCCTAAAATTTCTCCTGGATTGACTTCAAAGCTCACATCTTCTACCGCAACAGCTACACCATGACGGGATGGGAATTCTATTTTTAGATTTTTTACTTCAAGTAAGGCCATGCATATCCCCTAGTATTGCTGGGCTTAACAATGTATTACAGACTACAAATCAGCAAATAGCTGACCATGGCATGAGATACCCTCACACCTTTTTTTCCAGTAACGGGCTTTTCATACAATACCCATAGTGATGTTTTTTAGGGCCTAGCCGTCAATTGATAAATTCAAACGCTTATATAAATAGCAATTCCACCCGCCTTGGTAGTCATTAACAAATGCGAAGCCCTGTATGTGTTTTACCATACCCACGAAGGAAAATTAAAACAATGTATGAGCCGTACACACCAGGCCATGTTAAACCACTCGCTATTTTTAATGATACCCTTTGCGATTAATTTTAACATTTATCATCCATAGCCATGACCTATACAGGCCAGCCAAACTATTCGCAGCGGTATAAAATTGCTATTTTTTTGAATTTGACAGGACTCTCCCATTAATTTAGGAGAAGCGCCCTAGCGTTAATTTAAAAATTATTATCGTTATACATTAAGTTACCATGGTTTATTATTTACTCGCTTGGTTTATTATTAACCTTCAAAAAAAATACTTTCTAATTTAGAACAATCTTATAAACAACTTACTTTCTTTATTATGTATCACTCGCTTTCAGTTAAGATTTTATTCGTATTGTAGCGTTATGTTAATTTATATCGAAATAAAGTAAACATGCATGTGGCATATTGCACACTTTTTAGCAGAAAAGGTAAAGAAAATGATCACTGTTTAGCCAAAAATACGTTTAACCAGTATCCATTGCATTGACTGAAGATGCAGATACGCAGGTAGGCTCAGCTATTTATTTTGCTGGGTAGGTATTCGTCTGACAAATGAGTATTTGACTTAAAACTAATAGAATTTGGCGTACTTTTTATAAAATAAGTCCCTGTCACTTGCTAGTGTATATAGCTTTTAAGCTACAAAAAAGACACTATGTCCAGCCAACCAAACACCTCTACGCTAGACCCTCGTGGAACCCATAAAACCAGGTCACTGCAATTGGCCAAACGCTCTCTACCTGCAGCCCTGGAATCTGGCAAGGTGCTGTTTTTTGACAATACCAAGCTACGTTTTTGCAATTACAACGAGATTTACACCCGCTTAACCCACGAGCTTAATAAACATGGCATCCACTCCATTGTACGTGTCTGCCAATCCGTACGGGGCACCATGACGGAAGACATGCGCAAACTCGCAGCAAGTTTAGCGCTAGAAAACTACACAGCGGCAATTGTGGCATTAGCTGATATGGGAACGTCTGTAATGACTACCATATTGGCTATTGAATTAGAAAAAGTGGGCATACCTACCGTGTTGATTGCTTCACCACCAGGCAACCAATTAGCTGAGCATGTTGCACATTATCGCGCAGGCCAACTATGTATTTGTCATCTTGATATTTATCAGGCCAGTACGCATAAGGACATAGCACAACAGGTATTACGACAAAAAGACTTTATCTTACAGGCATTGAGCGCCCCACCTGATAAGTTACATCGACTGGCAAAACTCCATCCGCAAATGGATACCGCTCCACTTCAGTGCGATAAAGCAATACTAAGTGATGACATAGACGTACTAATGCATGCCTATGAGACACTTTCTATTGGAGATGGATTACCTGTTGTCCCTCCCTCTCAGGGCCGTTTTAAGCAAATGCTGCGCTACTGTTGTGAGCCGTTAGATACCATTGTGATTCCCGAAGCGGGTCCATCAGGAAAAAACATCACCCTTCATGATATTGTGATAAACACGATTTTAGCGGGGTGTAAACCTGCATACCTACCCATCATCATTGCTGCTTTTCGGGCTATGGCTCACTCTGCATTTAATTTTCAACAATCAATGACTAGCTCTTACAATGGTGGCAACTTGGTTTTAGTGAGTGGACCCATCGCCCAAGAACTAGGGATACATTCAGGCCAAGGATGCCTAGGGCCTGGTTTTAGAGCCAATGCCACGATTGGCCGTGCCATTAATTTAACCATTTTAAATGTGTGTCGCGCCTATCCCGGCAAAGCTGACTTGGGTTGCCTTGGCTCACCGGCTGAATTTACGTATTGTTTTGCTGAAAGCATAGATAACAGCCCATGGTCCACGCTAAATGAAGAGCATTTTGATCGTGATACGACAACGGTTTACCTCTTAAAAGCAGAGCCACCAACGGATGTTGTTGATTTTCTCAGTCAAACAGCTGACAGTCTTTTAGAAACCCTCATTGATAGTGCAACCCATTTGGGTCGCATGAATGCCTATATTCCTGGGCGAATATTAATCGTATTAACACCAGACCACGCCCGTATTTTGCAGAAAGACGGTTGGCACAAACACGATTTACGAGTTCATTTTCACCACCATATTCACAATCCAAGCACTGCCGTAAATGGAAAGGGACTCGTACCTGTCAGACCGACATCCTTTGCACAGCGAGATCCTATCCCTGCCACACGCCACCCTAATGACATTGATATTGTCGTCGCGGGTGGCCGAGGTGGACACTCCGCCATTATCGCCAGCTGGGGGCTCTACTCTGACGCTGTACTTACACCACTAACATTACCTAATGGTCAAGTCGCTCGAAGCATCAAAGAATTTGATTTAACGATAGAAGGTGTATAAGGGAATTGTATGTGTTATATCGCCAACCTAGTAGCGCGTGAAGTATTTGATTCCAGAGCTGATTTAACCTTAGAAGTTGAGGTTATTCTGAATACGGGTAAAGCTGGCCGTGCCATCGTCCCCTCGGGCTGTTCTAAAGGAAAACACGAAGCTGTTGAAGTCAGGGACAACGATTTAAGTCGATTTGAAGGTAAAGGCGTATTAAAAGCCATTAATGTGGTGACGCATATCATCAAACCACACATGGTAGGACTATCTCCCTTTGATCAACGCGCAATAGACGAAATATTACTGGCATTGGATGGGACCCCTAATAAACAGCATTTGGGCGCCAATGCGGTATTAGGCGTTTCTTTAGCAGTAGCCAAAGCTGCAGCAAACCAGTTAACCATGTCATTGTGCGACTATATAGGTCAAGACTGTGTTAAATCGATGCCTTTACCCATTTTCTCCATGTTATCGGGCGGGATGCATGGCGATGGAAATGCAGACTTTCAAGACTTTCAAATTATTCCACAAGGTGCAGCAGATTTAGAAGAAGCCTTACAAATCGGTAAAAATGTGTATCGCGCATTAAAGTCCATCTTGCTTCAACGTGGTATGTGCACTGGCGCATCAGGTACAGGCGGCTTACTTCCCGTATTATCCAGCAATGAGGAAGGACTACGCATGTTAGAACAAGCGATTGATCTAGCCGGTTACTGCCCTGGTGATGATATCGGGTTAAGTATGGATATTGCCGCAGAGATGTTTTACGCCAATGGCGTTTACCACTTGAAATCGGAAGGACGCACAGTCAGTACATGCGAGTTTACCCAATACATTGAACAACTGTGTGATCGCTACCCTATTGCATTAATAGAAGACCCACTGGGTGAAGATGATGTTGAAGGTTGGGTAGCTCTCACACAAAAATTAGGTGATCGCATTGAGTTAGTGGGAGATGACTTATTCACAACAAACAATGCACGATTCCAATTAGGGCTTTCGCTGAAAATGGCCAACGCGATATTGGTAAAACCCAATCAAATTGGCACACTAACAGAAACCTTGGACATGATTCGCTTCGCACAAGCGTCAGGTTATAGTGTTGTCATGTCGAGACGTTCAGGTGAAACCGAAGATACTTGCATCTCTGATCTTGCTGTTGCGACGTGCTGCAACAAAGTCAAATTTGGTTCACTGGCACGTCTTGAGTCAATGGCAAAATACAACCAGCTTTTGCGCTTAAAAGAATCCCTTGGAGACCAAGCCTTATACCGTTAAACCACAAAGATAAACACTTATAGGTGAAGATTATTCTTCATCAAATTAACGTATTTTTTGGGTGTTTTATCAAGATAGCTCCGAAAAAAAGAAATAAATGCACTATCACTGGAAAACTCAAGTTGTTGCGCTGTTTCTGTAATTGATTTTCCTGTAGATAATAATTCAATGGCTCGAGCTAACCGACGAATTTGTCGCCATTTCTGATAATTCACCCCCGTCTCTTGCATAAATAAACGATGAATTGTGCGCTCAGATGCCCCCACATGAGAAGCAAGCTCCTTAAGGCGTGGAGGCTGTTCACCATTTCTAATTTTTTTTAATAAATAGGGACGTACTCGAGTATCCCTGGGTAAAGGCAGGATAGATAAACCATGTGCGCTGCCCTTTAACTCATCAAACAAGACTTTACATAAGTGGTATTTAGGGCCTTGCCGCCAATCTGTATTAAAGGGTGTGGCACTTACTACCTCTAACACTTCCTTTAATAAGGGAGATATTAAAAAAGTATCAAAGTTTAAAGGCAGTTCACTGAGTTGGGAATAATCAAAATAAATTGCGCGAAAATCAACCTCTCCATTTAAGATGGTATTATGGAGGACCAGGGGTGGAATCCATGCTGCCTGATAAGGCGATACCACACATGAATGCTCCATCAACTCTACTGTCACACTGCCAAACCGCGTATAAACTAGCTGTCCTTTTTGATGGCTGTGCATTTTAGCGCGAGGAGAATGTACGTTCTTTTTACCATAATAAGCTGAAATTCCAATAATAGGTGATTGAATTGTATCGGGATTAAAATAGTTGGCTAAACGTTCAGGCTGAGCAAAAATACTATCCGGAATTTTGACCATATTACGTTATTCACTCAGTTTTTAATTATTTAATTGATAGTCTTAGCAGGGCAATCGCCTATAACTTTTAATAGATATTTCACACGTATAAACCTAGCAAAAAAAGATATACGTCATGTGCTTTCTATTGTCACATATTACGTCATATTGTTGCACATCATTTTAATACCTTTCCCAATTACTTGGATGCTGCAATCCTTCGTGCAGCGTTTCCCTCTTAAGGAACTTGTCCTTTTATTAGTATTTAATCTCTGATTAATGATATTTATTCAAGCTATTCAGTGTTAGTTTAATTTTTTCATATTGACGTTGTTAATATTTATTTCAGCTATGTCTTACTCTCGTTAAAGTACATAAACGATGCAATTAAGTGATGCTGAACATAGTATGCTCGCTGGAGAAGCAGGCTCAGGTGTTCAACGGTGTATGCAAGTGCTTGTAAAACTGGGACAAGCCTTTGGGGCATCGAAACTAGTCAAAATCACCAGCGCCCATGTGATTCCAAATATTCCAGTCACATTACTCAAGGAACTCACTGAGGGGATTGATAGTGTTCCAGTGATGACCACTCTGCACCCCCACATGTCAGCTTTCTGTCCCAAAGACTGGCAACGCATGGGCATCGCGCCTGACTATGCTAAAGATAAATTAGTGGATATCCAAAAAAGGGCCGAGTTATTCGCAGCCAAAGGCTTCAACCAAACCTATACCTGTTACCAACCAACGATTGGCAGTTTACCCAATAAAGGTGACTTTGTTTCTTGGATTGGTTCTGGTGGACAAATTTTAATTAACTCTACTGTGGGTGCTCGCTGTAACCGAGATGGCGCTTTAATTACGCTTGCTGCAGCCATTACCGGGCGTGCCCCCTATTATGGATTATTTCTCGACGAAAACCGATTGGCACGTATTCACGTTACGTTTGAAGGTATTGATGTCAACCAGCTTTCAAAAGTTGAGTTAAGTGCCATTGGTTATTATCTTGGTACACAAGCCAAGTCGTACAATATTGCCATTGAAGGCATTGATCGACAAATGCCTATAGATTACTTAAAACAGTTGATGATTCCTCTTACAGTCACAGGATCCGTGGGCATTTGTCATGTTCCAGGTGTAACCCCAGAAGCCAATCATCTCAAAGAAGCGTTTGGCGGACTGACACCACTGAAGAAATTAGCCATTAATCGTCGTATTATTAACCAAGCCCTATCTCACTATACCATCAGCAATCAAAATATAGTGCAAACCACAAGTTCACCAGGCACTTTTACAGAAATGGTGATTTTAGGTTGTCCTCACCTAACGATCCAAGAAGTGCGGGAAATAGCCCTCTTTTTAACCAACCGCAGGATACCGAAAGGACGTCAACTATGGATTGGCCTATCCCATCAGCAGTATCAATTAGCCAAAGAAATGGGATACTCATCTACCATTGAAGCGGCAGGTGGTACATTGGCCAGTGCCTGCATGTCTACCGTCCCAGATGCCCCCATTCCTCACCCTATCCAACGGGTGATGACATCATCCATGAAAGCGGCACACTACGTTAGCCAATTAACGAATGGACGTGTTCACGTTGGCGTTGCCAATGTCCAGCAGTGTTTAAAAGCACTTATGATGCCGATTGAATACAAGGGGGTAGAGTGAACGTTAACGCAAGAATGCTAAATGGGGGTTATGTGCAAGCCAGAGCCTTTGTTGTTAACCAAGCTTTTTCCTTTATTGGCGACTTTAACCCCCAAACAGGTACCTTACTGATCCCAGGGCATGCCCTATCGGGTAAATGTATGGCAGGAAAAGTGCTGGTGTGTCCTTGCGGCAAAGGCGGCACAATGGCGCCTTTTGTTCTCTATGAAGCTCATCAACGAGGATTAGCTCCTGCGGCTATTTTCTGTGACAATGTTGACCCGATTTTATTAGAATCTGCAATGATCATTGATATTCCGATATTTGATCGCTTTGAAACAAGTGTCGTGGAATTATTTCATTACAATCAATTCATTACGATTAATGACGAATCAATTATTTTGAGTCACTCATTAGCGATAAGGTGATAACATTAACGCTTGCTATCACCTTTCACCAAATTTGAGCATTACCTTGCGTTAAATTTAAAATATAAAAATGAACTTATTAAGCCATTATATTCAGGCCATTCATGGTCAAAAAACGCCCGCCTCTATCGTCAAACAATCCGAAAGTAAAAATAGCTATCTTGATGAGGGTGTTGAAGTGAAAGAAGTTGAAACAACCTATTATTTTGATAATGGTGTGATTATTAAAAATACCATTGAACAAGACACGATACCATCAGACAACGTATGTCCTGAATGCTGGATTAGTTATAGTGTCATTGATACTGCAGGAATTAATATTCAGCCGTTAAATAAACTATTTCACAATCACTGCCAAGAGCAATTCTGGTTAAAAATGCATTCAAACAAGCAGGTTTAACCCATTTATTACCATATTCATTAAACAATTATGTCTCTTGCCACAACCGATCTAATACAAGGGACAAATTATTCAACTGTCGTAAATCTGAATATTCCTGCAATAAAAAATCCCTCTCAAAGCAATCCATCATGGAGCACCATGGTCAGGATCAAGCACTTGCTGAATAATATTAGTATAACGTTCTAGCTGACTCATATCGGTTGATAAATTGGTACTACTAGAAGCGTTTACCTTAATCAGCTCTAACGCTGCCTCAACGGCAATACGCCGCTTCTGAAATTTATCCAGCTTATCATCGTTATAATTATAAAGTTTAATAAAGTGACTAATCATCACCGTCGTCCTGTAATAATGCTATGCTTCTTTAGGTTATATAGCATACTGGCAGAATGATGTGTGTTATTTCTGATCCTATACTGAGCCATACTCAAAACAGTCAATGAATGATAAGGAGATTAATCATGCCTGCTCTTAGTGCTCATCAGGCTCATAGTTCTCACCAGGATAGTACCACCCACAAACTTATTGTGACCTTAGTTGACACAATTATGCAGCGCAATACGAATAATGAAGTGATTCAGCAGTTTCTTATCGGGCAAGGCGTTTACTCACGTCAACAAGTTCAGCAACTGAGTGATGAAATACTTTTGGCGGTATATCGTGCATTATTAATTAAGCACTACCAGCAACTGCCCGATCAGCAGTTAATCACTGAGATGCGTATTTATGGCTTGGATTATTCTGTTGATTTAGCTGAAGATTACAGTGCAGCTGCAGTGGCCTACTAAACATCACCCACAGTACTTTCAAGGGGAACAGTGGCCACCACATAATACTGAGCCCCTTGGGCTTGTAACTCACTGGCAATAAGTACCAGTTTGTTAACCGTAAAAACCTGCAGGCTAGCCGGAAGCTCAGCAAGCCCACGGTATAATTGCCTAAGTGCTTCAGGCTTACCTCGTGCCACACTGAGATGAGCAAAGAACGCTTTGTTATACGATGTTCTTTGATTAGCCGTCGAGTCAATCTTGTGATCGAAAAACTGAGTCTCCACCAGTCCACTCGCTTTTCCTACCTCCTCCAAGCACCTTTCAGCCGTTTGTTGCACCATACTTGCCAAACAAGCCAGCTTCTCTTCAGGAGCTAACGACAATACCAGAACCCTTGGTTTTGCAGGTCTTGGTAACAAACGCCAGAGACCCAGCTCACCACTAAATGCCCCGCTCCCTTCTTTTAAAGGCAACAAACAAACTTGTGATTGTACTTGTTCCACCATGACAGGAATGGCTTCCACAGGAAACGACGCCATAAAATGCAAGGTACAATGTAAAAATGCGGGATCAAGCCAACGAATCCCCCGAATCTTAGAAGGGCTTGATAAATCAGCTTGCTTATGAAGCCACTTGATAAGCTTTTTCCCTTCCGTAGGGGGATATTGAATAGCCCAAAATAGTCGCATGGTTTGAGGCTGCCTAGGCATTCACTTACCCTCAAATGTCCAATATAACGATTAACTTAAGCCTCTAACTGGAGCTCAGCCCATTTTTTTAATTGTTGCCGGCTCACCTTTAGACCTTCAACCTGTAACGCCTCAGGCCACCTAAGCCAATGGTCTGGCACACAATACCTTGGCAGCTGATCAGTAATGGGTAGTTGCCACAAACCTGGCTGCCAATGGCAAGTATGCGAAACTTCAATGATTGCAACAGGTCGTTGGCCAAACTCCTGATCAGCAATGGCACATACTAAAGCCCGCTGAACACCTTCTTGTTGATACAGTATGGCTTCAATTGCCTCCGGTTGAATATTTTCCCCTCCGGAAATGAATTGAGCATCTAATCGCCCAAGCACCTTTAAGTATTTTTGTGGTAATAGCTTATCTTGCTGACACCATTGACCTATATCCCGAGTGGCAAACCAGCCCCGCTCATTGATAATCGAGCGAATTTTTCCCTGTTGCCAATAACCAAGACATAAGGTTTCGCCTCTAACCCAAATCTCCCCATTGGTGTGTAACATTATTTCTCGCCGGGGCAAACAGCACCCAGCCAACTGGCTGTCACCTTGCCAACGGCCAAGCGTAACCATGGCTGTCATTTCTGTCAGGCCATAACTCATCCAGCTTTGAATAGACGATGGCAACGTCGCAAGTAATGAGTCAGGTACAGGCCCCCCACCCAAAATAATGGTCTTTAACTGCCCTGAGTTATTCGCTAAGCCCTGTATTAATAACCGTTGAAGTTGTGTTGCAACCAGTGAGCAATGGGTAATTGGCAGTTGCAGATAAACAGCCAATTGATAGGGTTTATCCTCTGCAATAGCTAAGGCTGCACCTGCCATCCACACTCGCCATAATGTGGCTAAGCCTCCCACATGATACAAGGGCAGCGAAAGCAACCAGCAGTCATCCGGCGCTAATGGGAGTTTTACTAAGGTTCCCTGAGCACTGGCCCAATAATTACCCAAACTATGGGCAACTACTTTCGGTTCTCCTATAGAGCCGGAGGTAAAAAGTAGTGTCGCCAACTGCTTTTCGGTTCCGAGAGCAAGAGAGGTACATTGACGCTGGTCCCCATCCTCCCCGATATCCAGGCTAGGAAAAGACAGTTGAAGGAGTGGTATTTGCAATACATTGGCCGTCTTTTCTGGAAAGGCAAAGCGCGCGGTAACCTTTCCAACACAAGACACTGTGGCATTTGTTGAAAGTGCAGGATTTAATGGAACCACCACCGCTCTACAACGCCACAGTGCCAATAGCAAAACCACCTGATGAAATGAATTAGTAAGCTGGACAACAACCTGATCACCAGGAGAAATCTGTGGTGCTAACTGCTGCTGAACAACTGAAACACAGTGATCAAAAGCTGAATAACTAAGTGCTTTTTCATGTTGAAGGTATACAGCAATACGGTCGGGATGGTTTATTGCTTGAGTTCGAACCGGGCAAAAAAATGCTTCTCCCTCTGTTACTACTGAGCCCATATCTCCTCCTGAATGGCAACAGGCAAATTCAACTGAGGCTGAACACAGCTCCACATTCTGGGCGTACGCTGGAGTTTCGCTTTCATCAACTGTAATGTATCCAGCCCTGCCCACAATAACCCTGGAAGCTGCGTAGCAAACCACTCTAACTGACTGATGCCTAAACTGCTTTCAAACGCTGAGCTTAAGATAACTGACTTTCCAGTATGGGCTGCTAATTGCGCAAGTCGCCAGGTTTGCCATAAACCACCCAGCAAGGTTGGTTTTAAAACAACGGTCGACAAACCTTTCTCTTGCCAGTTTTGTTGCTCAGCAAGTGTTGAAAACCAATTTGTAGAACGCTGACTGGCAACCTGCAGGGTTTCATCCCACGCATAAGGTATTCCACTGTGTAAAAAGAAATCAGCATGTTGTCTATTATTGATTAGCGGCTCTTCAAAATAAGCGACTTGCAGGCTATCAACTAAACTCACAGCATCTTCAATCAGCATCTTTTGGTTGCCATCCAAACAAAGTGCTATTTCTGAGGGCATGAGGGTTCGCAATACCACCAGCTGTGATCGTGTCGTCTGCCAAGGTTCATGTCCTACTTTGACTTTAACAGCCTTAATCGGGTCAGCTTCTAACGCAAGTGATAAGCCATTATGAAAAAAGGCTTCACCCCTGTTATGCGTATCAGGCATTAACCAAGTAGCCAAATCACTGATTAAGGCACAGCGCGGAATAATAGGCTTACTATCAATAAATAATGGCTGCTGACGAACCAGCTCTAACCAAGCAGCTTCTAAACCCATTTTGCAACTGTCAGGAACAGGAGAAACGTGCCATTGATAAAAAGCAGGATGCTCTGACCAGTCCCAACGGCTGGGAATAACCTTCGCTAGCCAGCAACTTAAGTGTTTTATTAACCAAGATTGGCAGGCATTCAAATCCATGTGACTAAAGCCAGCCAAAGGCGCCACTTCCCCTTGCGCACAAAAGCCATCCGAATCCCAAATACTGATCAATAATCCTTCACGATAGTGATGTTGATTGGCAAACGGCTTTGTTCCCTGTAAAGGAATCCGATACCGGCTTACGCTAAGGCGGGAAATGACTCTTGGCATCAAGGCTTACGTTTAAACTTATCAAATGCAGGTGGACGTTTTTCTAAAAAGGCATTCCGTCCTTCTTGGGCTTCTTCTGACATATAAAACAAAAGTGTGGCATTACCTGCTAATTCCTGAAGACCTGCTTGCCCATCACAGTCCGCATTTAATGCCGCTTTCAAACAGCGTAATGCCATTGGTGAGTTTTCTAACATTTGCTGACACCAGGCTACCGTTTCTTTTTCAAGCGCTGCTAATGGCACCACGTGATTTACCAATCCCATAGACAACGCTTGTTGTGCATCATATTGACGACATAAAAACCATATTTCCCGCGCTTTCTTTTGGCCGACAATACGTGCCAAATAACTCGCACCATAACCGCCATCAAACGAACCCACTTTTGGCCCTGTTTGACCAAAACGTGCATTATCAGCCGCAATGGTTAAATCACACACCAAATGCAGTACATGCCCTCCCCCTATTGCGTAACCAGCGACCATCGCGACAACGGGTTTAGGACAAGTACGGATTTGTCGTTGTAAATCCAACACATTTAAATGCTGAGTACCACCACTGTCGGCATAACCATATTCACCACGTACACGCTGATCACCACCAGAACAAAAAGCCAGATCACCTGCCCCGGTGAGAATAATAACGCCCACTGACTCATCATAACGTGCATGGTGAAATGCTTGCTGTAGCTCCTGAATTGTTTGTGGGCGAAACGCATTTCTTACTTCAGGCCGGTTAATGGTTAGCTTTGCAATACCATCTGCGGTTTGGTAAACAATATCCTGAAAACCATAGTCTTGGGTTTGCCAATCCATCACCTGCTCAATACGAGATGTAACCAAGTCACTCATTAATTACTCTTCCTACACATTATTCCTGAAAAAATTCCCACTCACTTTGCCGTCACTTCCCTTTCACCTTGACAAAACCATTGATCACAACAGACTTCAACTGACTTATTGAGTGATTGCAGCTGGTGATAAGCTTGCGCATTCGCAACATTAATTTCAATCAAGGTAGAGGTATTACGATTGAGGGCAGCCTGATAATCATGCTTAAAATTTACTACCCGCTTTGGATTGCAATAATCAAGCGAAAACATACTGGCAGCTGATTGAAAGCAAACACCATGTGCTGCGGTAAAATAATCCTGACGTGTTTGTTCTGTCAGAGGGAAATGGTGAAAGATACCACCACCATCATCGTTTAGAACGATCACCACTAACGGTGAAGAAAGCTGCTTTAGAAGCAACAATGAGTTCAAATCATGTAATAAAGATAAATCACCTAAAAATAATGTCACTGGCTTACCTGATCCTTGTGCAACGCCAGCAGCGCTGGCAAGTAAACCATCAATACCACTTGCTCCTCGGTTCGCAAACAGTTGCCACACTGGGCGGTTCCCCACAATGGCATCCAACAGCCGAATAGCCATACTGTTACCAGCAAAAAGATAACCAGAAGCCGGAAGGTAAGATTTGAGTACGGTCGGTATGGCTAGTGCGCACATAGGATCATTATCAGCAGGTAACTGCTGTAATACTGTGCACCTAAGTTGTTCGTTAACCTGCTGCAAGTTTTTTAACCAAGAGGATGCTGTATTCGCTTTTTTAGATAGATGCTGATTAAACTGTTTACACCACACTTCAGGTATTGCTTGTACACGCAAAGCAACCTGATGGCTTGGGTCATAGCGCTCAAAAGAAGAGGCCACCAGCCAATAATCACCCGCAAAATGTTGTAAATAACTTAATAGTGCTTTAGCAACTAAATGGGTGCCAAATTGGACAACAACAGTTGTCTGACCCAGACAGTGCTTTATTTCAGGATGACTCAACCAAAGGCTATGATGAGGTAAGAGCAGAGGATGATCCCCTACCAAGCCAATAGCCTGCACATCAGCAAGCACAGGCCACTGCAACTGTTCAGCCAGCTTCATAATTGCTGCAGCATCACCACGAGAAAGTCCCGCACCTAACACGAATAAGCCATGTTGAGTGGACTTCAGTTGCTCAACAAGTAATCCTGTGTCGGCTTCCAAGCATACCCCTTTACTGACTTCACTAAAGCTGGTTGTTACTGAAAATTGAGCATAATGGGTAAAAGGCTGTGTGCTTGTTAACCACCGTGTGAGTGGTTGCAAAACAACTTCTGCAGAAAAAGTACTGACAGCTGAATCATTTGAATAAAGTGGCTCACGGAACGACCAGTTTAAATGAACAGGTCCTCGATGCCCGTCAGCAGACGCTTTAGCCACTAAGACATCAATAGTTGAAAGCACAAAGGCAGGACTCACTTCTGTCGTTGGTACGGGTAACTGGGCTTCATATTGAAGATAAGAACCAAATATACCCGACTGCTGTATCGCCTGATTAGCACCACAAGCCAGTAACTCTGGAGGACGATCTGCTGTCAGCAGTATCAATGGCGTGTGCGTCATGGCCGCTTCCACCACAGCGGGTAGTAAGTTTGCTACTGCCGTTCCTGAGGTCGTGATGATAGCAACAGGCTTTTCACAGGCTTTAGCCAACCCCAACGCAAAAAATCCCAGTCCTCGCTCATCGGGATGCACATGTACCTGTAGTTGAGGTACCCTTGGTAGCTGAAGCACCAAAGGTGCTGATCGCGATCCAGGTGCTACGCATACATGCTCAACACCCAGTCGATACAATTCTTGTAATGCAAGCCATGCCCAACAGGCACTGATACTACTAAAGTTGGGCAATAGCATTATCGGTTGTTGCATGTTGCATATACTCCATAAACTGCGAAAGTTTTTGATCCAGCTCCTGCCATTCCTGGTCAGCCTCGGAGCCATCAACCAATCCTGCGCCACTGTACAAATCAACCAAGTAATGAAACGCATCAACATGTGGTGATAATGAATGGCGGTTGTTGTTACTAACACGATGCACATGAGCACTTCGGATCGTGACACAAAACTCTGCCTGGTTTTTACCCCAATAACCTAATGCTCCGGCATACCAGCCTCGATGATATGTTTCTAAATCGCTGATGATTTGTAGCGCAGAATGCGCAGGAAACCCCTTAACAGCAGGTGTCGGGTGTAAAGCTCTCAGGATATCAGCAACAGTAGTGTCAGATAAAAGCTGCGCGCTGATCGGTTGGAACAAATGATGGATATAAGGCAGTGTCTTAACATTCAACTGACCTAAGATCAGTTGCTTAACGAGAGTGGCTAACTGCTGCTGGATAAATTTAACAACCCACTGATTCTCATGCTGCAACTTTACACTTTTGAGTAATGCCTTACTAAACTGTAAATCGTGGTCAGGATTGGAGGATCTAGCCATAGAACCCGCTAACGCCTCCGTCGTTAACGCTCCGTTTAGCAGACTAAATAGTTGCTCTGGAGAGTATCCCACAAGCCCTTCACCTGGCTGCAGACATAAACAAAACGGATAACTTAAGTGTGGTCTACTGGTTTGCCAAATAGTTAAAAGTTGCCAGGGGCTGACATGATGATTAAAGCGCAAGCGTCGTCGCCGGCTTAGCACTACTTTGTCACACACCCCTTGTTTAATCGCATCTAAACTTGCCTTCACCTGTCGCTGCCAACCTTCCACATTAGGTTCATCATGGCAGTGCACATAGTGGGGTAATGGCGGCTGTTTCGGCAAAGACCAATGAAGGTCTGACACAAGCTTGCGTAGTGCTAAGCGCTTGATAGGCCACTGATCAACATGTTCAAGATAGGTTTGCACTATCAGGTGCTGTTGCCCACCCTGTGCTTCTAAAGACAAACTGGGTAAAAAAAACAAAGCACCTGGAAAATTTTGCCACGCCTGAGTCTGATCAAAACCTACACCACCCCAGTACCGCGGACGACCATCACCAATAACCGTACCCGCCAACCGCTTTTCCACACTAGCCGTTAACTCACTAACAAGTCCGATGTCCTTAAGCGTATCGGCACTGCCTAAAGCCGCTACGGTGAGTGTCTGTTCACGTTGCTGCCAATACAGTTGAGGCACAACAGTTTGGCCTGATAACCAATCAGGCCACTGCTTAGTGTCTGAACTTATTGGCAACATTACACGGCAGATGATGGGCCAGGTCGTTCCTTTTATACAGTGAGTGTCGACAAGTTTTTCCAGCTTGGCTAAGCAGGCACTAACAGTCTGACGATCAATCATATACTTCTTAAATTCCAACCTATACCGAAAAGACCAGAGCAATCTGCACATTCACTTGTATTAAAGGTTAGTGCTACACTGCAGATCCGTTTTTCACGAAGTAATCTGTACCTGTTATGGCAACAAATGGCTTATCTGCACAACAATGGTTAAACGCAAACCAAGCTCACTTAACACCCGCCAAGGTGATAAAAATCCGCGAAAATATTTTGAAAAAGCTACAGGCATTAACAGAGGATAGTGCTGAAACAGCTGGTTTAATTGAAGCATTAGATGTCATTGATCACTGGTTGCACCTTGCATCAACACCAGATTCAAATCATCCTGAACCCAATCAACAAAGCACACCAGCCCAGTCACAATCAGCCAAAATACAAGAGCCAGCCCAAATACAAGAAAGAGTACCTGCCAGTAACGAAACATGGGATTTAAACCCACTTGTTCCTGATACATCACAAAACCAACAGCAAACGCTTTCAGCAAGCGAAAAGCAGCAAGCCTTTTCAGAGCTGCTCAAAAGTAACCCCTACCCACTATCAAACGACTCAACTAGTGAAGAGCAATCTTGAGACGCTGACACTCTGCTACCAGCATTTCATAATGCCAGGGTTGACCATCAGGAGAAGTAACTGCTTGCTCATTGAGCTTCTGACATATCTGTTTGATGTTATGATGTTTCTTTAGTAGGCGTTGGATGGCATGCTTCCGCTGTTCATCCACTTCATTTTCATGCGAGTTAGACTGCGCTGAACGTTTCTTAACTTCCACTTTCAGATCTTTCATGAACAGTTCCTTGTGTTTTAGTGAGACAAATGTCATCACCGGTATGTTCACGACCACTCATGCACATCAGTTGCCTTACTTTTCACCAATAACTTGCAATCCCAGTAGCGTAGGAATGGTATTATCCTTATCTGGCTTTAATAGGGTGTTGACCTCCAGCAACGCAACGCGCTCCTTCGCTAAACCATATTGCTCAACAAGAAAGTCAGCAATCGCTTGCGCACGCCGCTCAGCCAATGCCCGTATAGTAATGGGCGGTACGGGTATTTTAACCATGAGCTGCTCAGCCAACTGGGTCGAGTCCTGTACGACTTGTCGAGTAAGCGTCTTAATTCGACCTTGATCCAGCCACATTTCATAGAGTTCAGTTAACGCTTCCCGGCGCTGCAATGTGGTTAACTCAAAAGCCTCTTTCCCTAACGTTTTCGCCAGTTTTGGATTTTGTTTGAGATAAACCTGCTGAAGCTGTTGCTCAAGCAACTGGTATGCGATTGCTTTACTATCCAACAGCTCATTAGCCTGTCCAGTAACCGTTAATTGCAACTTAGGACGATCTTGTAAAGCTTTGACTAACTGATGTAAGTGGTCTTGAAACTCTGATGATATCTCATAGCTACCCGGCTTAAAGCCGACTTGTTGAATATCTTCAGAACCTTCTGGCAACAACCCGGCAAGTGCGGTAAACGGAGAAGTCACCACCTTGGTAATATTGCTAAAAAGTGCTTTCAGAATCAATCCACCATAACTGATGTCTGGCTCTGACAAATTACCTTTCACAGGCAAATCAAGGTCAATATTACCTCGACTGTCTTTTAATAGCGCAATACCTAGCTTTAGTGGTACATCAACCGCTTCAGGACTTTTAACTTTTTCGCCTAACGTTAGCTGTTTGATAACAAAACGATTATCCGCCACCAGCTGGCTGTTCTTTACCCGGTAATGCAAATCTGCCTGCAAACTTCCTGACTTAATGGCGTACCCCACAAACTGTCCTGAATAAGGGGTAAGGCTACGGAGCGGTAAACGCTGAAAGTGCATTTTCAAATTGGCTTGCTGGTGAAAATTGAGTGGGAAAAACTCACCAGAAATACTGACAGGTGACTGCTTTTCTACCTGCCCCGTTAAATCAATTTTCGCAAGCTTAGCCTGTTTGGTATCTATTGGACCAATATGTCCTGAAAGCTTTTCAACATCACTAGCAAACTTGCGTATCAAAGACTCATCACTAAAGTGCATTTTGCCATTAGAGACAGTCAAACGTTGCAGCGAAAAAGCAAAATCAGTCTTCTTGGCTGCTGTGTTCTTTTTATTATCACTTGCAGGCTCTTGCTGATCATCTGATGCCAGTTGTAAAAGATTCAATTTACGTTGACGATTAATTTGCATGTCGATAAACGGATTAGTCAGTGCTAACTCATTTATGGTTAATGCCAGTGGCTGCATTGAAAAATTAAGCCGATCACCCTGCAAAGACTGCCAAGAGAGTAAAGGTTGATTCTTTAAGTTAGTAAGCTGTAGATCTGAAACAACCAGTGTACCTTGCACCTTCCAGGCATCCGGTTGCTGTAAATTTCCTGAAATACGTAACTCACTACCCAACTCACCTCGGTTAATCTTTAGCTGCTTAACCTTGATATAGGGAGAAACAGAAGTAAGCCCTAACTTGGCCACACTTAACTGTAAATTAGTCACACCCGACTTCAGATTAAGCTCCCCAGTAGCAGAAACATCACCTGAGGGCATGACCTGACTATTGATGGAGACATTGATGGGTTTGCTAACATCACTGGATAGGCCTTTAATTGACACACTTTTCAACCGGACTTCATGATCAACAGCAGGAGTGAGTTGTTGATTTTGGAGGTGCAAATTACCATCTGCGAGTTGAATACCCGAAACTTGCCACTGCCATGGCACGGTTTCAGTCGGCGCTTCGGAAGAAGCTGGAAAAAAGGGTAGGTCTTTTGGTTGACCATCTTGTCCTAATGTCAAATGTAAGGCAGGGGCTGTTAGCTGAATACTGGGGATCAACAGCCTCTGCTTATTCAAGACCAGTTCCAGATCTTTCACCGTTGCCTCTGATAGAGAAGCAGACCATGCCGTGGTCGTAGCAACGGCAATATCTTGTACAGCAACCTTTTTAGCGTTTGTTGTTAACCCTGCTTTAGGATTCCAGTTGATATTGGCATCCCAAGTCAGTTTGCCTTTATTAATGTTAAGGTTAGATCCCAACGATGACAGCCAGGGCTGAACAAAACCTATTGAAACAGCCTTGCCTTGCGACTGAAGTTTAACCTGTTGCTCAGCAATATCAGCCTCTCCAGCAACGGTTACCAGACCACCCGTGTTCAACGTTGAAGAAAGCGACAATGCGGTAGATTGACCTATTTGAGTATTCACATTGGTTACAGCCAAGCCAATGTCATCAATAATAATATCCTTGCCTTGCTTTAAGCGCTGATCACGAAAAACCACTTTGCCGCTTGTTATTGCAATTTTATCAATAAGAATATTGGGCAACACTGTCGTATTCTCACTGAGTTCTTTTTTGTCTGACGCTGAATGTTTAGCTTCTTGTGAAGATGTATTTTCGGGAATAAGTCTCAACCAGTTAAGTTGGCCTGAAGTATCAATTTCAACTAAAACATACGGCTGCTGTATGCTAAACGATGGGATATTAATTTGCCCAAGGACTAAAGGCCATACATCAAAGTTGAAATCCAGTGTTTCGAAACCTGCTTGTTGAACAGGCTTAACCTTAGCGTTAGGTTGATACGTGAGTGACACATTATGAGCTGAAGCTTGTAAAGTAAAGGGGTTAATGTTCAGCTTGCCTAGCTTTACTTGATAGTCAGGTTTATCAGCAAGCAACCATTTGATTAAATCAGACGCAAAATAAGGTATTACCAGCCCTACAATGGCAGCATAGCCCCCATAAATCCCACCTAAAATGAGTAACCAGCGACGTCCGCGCCGAAAAAAAGGACGATCTTTTTTTTGCTCGGTGTTTTCAACCATAACCATCGCTCAAGAAATTCTAAACAAAAGGCTGGATATATTAACATGCAACAATGAGAAAATAACCAGACCCACCTTGTCTACTCAGTAGCAAAAACAAAGACAGTTGTTGAACTATTGTACAACTGATTAAGCACAATAGATGCTTATCTCATCTTAATCGTTTTAGAAAGCGAAACAGCCATAACTATCCAACCCTTTCATTCAACAAGTAAAACATACAGCATTATTCAATTTAGTGTTGATGTAAAAATGATCTAAGACCTGAAATTAACGAGACTAATACTTATATTTAAGGGACAGTCATTAACAAAGGGCAGCTATACCATGAAACGACTTTATTATTTAGCCGATGAAATTGACGAAGTTGAGCGCATTTCAGAAGATTTACATAAAGAAGGTATCACTGACTGGCGTTTTCACATCCTAAGCCGGGATGATGCTGGACTCTATAATCACCAGCTTCATGCTGCAACCCCTCTACAACGTTGTGACCTCATTCATCGAAGTGAACAGGGGGCAATGATTGGCTTTTTTCTGGGTTCTATCGCCGGATACATTGCTTTACAGCTCAGTCCAACAGGTAATGATGTTCACTGGATGACTTTCATCGTTGTTATTGTTCTATTTACCATGTTTGGTACCTGGGTTGGAGGCTTGGCAGGCTTATCTCATGAAAACTACAAGATTAGTCAATTCCATGATGCATTGGACAATGGTAAGTATTTAATTATGGTTGATGCACGGCGCCACGAAGAACCTAAAGTACGAGCCACCATGAATAGATACCATCCTGATACAAATTATGTAGGAATGGACTCAGTGTTCACCAATCCTCTGGCTCACCCCCAACCCACCAGCCATATTTAAGGGCATCGTTATCGTCAAGATGAGGCTGGTTTTTTGAAACACTATTGACCAACACTAGACATTCAATGTACTCAGTGTCAACATGTGTCGTACTTTAGAAAAAAGAAACCTAAGGTTGTCGCGACACATGCAAAAGCCTTCCTATCACCACGGTAACCTAAAAGCGGCGCTACTTTCAGTCGCACTTGACCATGTTCGACAGTATGGCGCAGACAAAATTAGTCTTCGCGCTTTAGCACGAGACTTGGGTGTTTCTCAAACCGCTCCCTACCGCCACTTTGCAGATAAGGATGCCCTGTTAGCCGAGCTTGCTGCTGAAGGTTTCAATTTATTAGCAGAAGCGCTTCAGCCTGCAACACAAACGGCTCAACATGACCCTGTTTCGGCTATGGAGCAAGCCGGAGTCAGCTATGTTAGGTTTGCACTTACTCATCCAGAACATTACCACCTAATGTTTGGCAGTGCTCACTTCCATGACAGATGCTTCCCTGGATTAGACCGAACCACAGAGCAGTCCTATGATGCGATCCTGCAAATCATTGAGGCGGGCATCAGCCAGGGTGTGTTCCGTAATGAGGCTACGGAATTGTTAGCCTTGAGTGCCTGGTCTACTGTGCATGGCTTAGCCTCTTTGCTCATTGATGGGCTTATAGACCAAAGCCGTGTTGCGGATAATGAACAACTCATAAAAGCCATTGCCAATACACTGATGCAGGGAATTTTTACACCCCCCGCCTAATACACGCACGAACGCCTTAAGCAACGTTGCCAATATGAGCCTATCCTAAAACAAGTGCCATGCTCTGTTTTAGTTTGTGCACGTATTTAATCCCTCAATTTGCTTGCAATTACATGGCTAATAAAAAATATAAATGGTTGGACAAGCTAGACGAGATTGAGCATCAAATCGGTGATGTTTTACTGTGGGTTATTGTTATTAGTGCGCTACTTTGGCCATTTTATGTATGGCTCAAAGGGTTCTATGAGTGATTGGCTACATAAAATTTTAATAAAAAATAAGGCGGCAACTGCCGCCTTATTGAGTAAGATGAACAACACTTATAAGTTAACTTAAAGTGTCTCCAAACTTTTCTTCATTTTATCAAATTGCTGGTTAATTTCTTCTGCAGGTTCATCGGTCATCAATGAGACACCAATAATTGCGACCAGTGAAAGCATAATACCTGGAATAATTTCATATAAATCAAACCAGCCACCTTCAAACTGCTTCCACACCACGACGGTCAAACCACCCACGATGATCCCTGCCAGCGCACCGGGTAAATTCATCCGTTTCCAATAGAGGGAAAGTACCAGTGCAGGACCAAATGCAGCTCCAAAACCAGCCCAAGCATAAGACACTAGATCAAGTACTTTGCTGTTTTCATCCAGTGCCAGTAAAGTTGCAATCACTGCAATACTTAATACTGCTACCCGGCCAATAATCATAACTTGCTTAGGAGTTGCATCTTTCTTAACGATAGCTTTATAGAAGTCTTCTGCTACCGCTGATGAGCATACTAATAACTGTGAGTCAGCCGTACTCATAATGGCCGCCAAGATAGCCGCTAATAAAATTCCGGCAACAACAGGGTGGAATAGTGCATTCACCATGACCATAAAGATGGTTTCAGAGTCACCAATTTTCTGCTCCATACCTATGCCTGCAAAACCCACCAATGCAGCACCAAGAAGGCTTAATGCCGTCCAACTGACTGCAATCCTTCGTGCTGCTGGAATTTCTTTATTGGCACGGGCAGCCTTAAAGCGAGCCAAAATATGTGGCTGACCAAAATACCCTAATCCCCACCCCAGCAAACTAAGCACGGTAATGAGAGAAAGAGGATCGCCCTTAACGTCATTAAACAAAGTCAGCAGTTCTGGATTTTTCGTGTTAACTTCTGCAAGCGTTGCCTCAAATCCACCATTGGTTTGAATAGCAATAACAGGCACGATCACCAGTGCAGCGGCCATCAAAAGCCCTTGCACTAAGTCCGTCCAAGATACCGCTAAAAATCCACCAAACAATGTGTATGAAACGACACACACCATACCAATCAATACTGCCCATTTATATTCAACCCCAAAAACCTGGTTGAATAACTTGCCACCTGCCACTAATCCAGAACTGGTATAAAACAAGAAAAAGAGCAGGATAAAGATGGCACAAATCACTTGAAGTAAGTTCGATCGATCTGCAAACCGGTTTGAAAAAAACTCAGGTAAGGTTAATGAGTTATTGGCAACAATACTGTATGTACGCAGGCGGCGAGCAACAATTAACCAGTTAAGCCACGTTCCCACCAATAAACCAATGGCTAGCCAAGCAGACTCCATACCAGAAGCAAATGCATAACCAGGCAACCCTAGTAACAACCAGCCACTCATATCTGAGGCCCCAGCACTTAATGCCGCTGGCCATGGACCTAAAGAACGCCCTCCCAAAAAGTAATCGGTGGAATCTGCTGTTCGCCGGTAAGCCCACCAACCGATCAGCAACATACCCACAAGGTACACTAAAAATGTTGAGGTAATAATTACGTTATTTACTGCGTCTGACATCAAGTTAAACCCCACTACTGGTAGTGTCTTCCGACACGTTATTGTTATTCTCCAAAAAGCATCCCAGCGAATCCAGAGCACTGCCAACATAAAATACACAAGGAAAATCAGTTACCTTCTTCGCCTGTGTGAATTAATTAGCTCCTTGCTCACTATTTTTATGTCATCTCCCCAATTACAACTATCAGACTGTAACCAGGGAGTGATTGAATGCTGTGTTACTCAAAACACCCACATTCAAAACGAGCGGCCATAATTAGACTTATCAGCCACTTTTAAAAAAAGAAAAAGCGCGAGTCTACACTGACTCGCGCCTAAAGGCTACACGCTCTCGGTACCCAGTGACAATAGTGTCGCGTTGCCACCCACTGCAGTGGTATTCACCGTGCGAGTGCGTTCTGTAGCAAACCGATAAAGATAATGAGGACCCCCAGCCTTAGGTCCTGTTCCAGATAACCCCTGTCCCCCAAATGGCTGTACGCCCACCACAGCCCCAATTTGGTTACGATTGATATACACATTACCAATACGTACCCGTTGATCAATATACTCAGCCGTTGCTTCATTTCGGGTATGAATGCCTAACGTCAAGCCATAACCTGCCTGATTGATTTGCTCAATCACCTGATCAAGTGCCTGGGCTGCATAAGTCACCACATGCAAAATTGGCCCAAAGTTTTCCTGCTGCAACTGCGCCATAGACTCAATTTTAAAGGCAATGGGAGCAATAAAATGACCTTTCTGCGAGGAAGATAGGGTTCCTTCTGCAATGAGTTCAGCCTCTTGCTGCATGTGATTAATATGTTTAATCAGCAGCTGCTTGGCGTCACTGTCTATCACTGGGCCCACATCGGTAGATAGCGTGCTAGGATCTCCCACTTTTAACTCAGCCATGGCGCCTGCAAGCAACTCCAAAATTCGAGGCGCAACATCTTGCTGTACAAACAACACGCGTAATGCAGAGCAACGCTGACCAGCTGAAGCGAAAGCCGACTGCACAACATCTCGAACTACCTGCTCTGGTAATGCAGTGCTATCCACAAGCATTGCATTCTGACCACCTGTTTCAGCAATTAATGGAATGATTGCCCCCTTACGAGCAGCCAGTTGCTGATTAATAGCCTGAGCCGTTTGGGTTGACCCCGTAAATACCACACCGCCTATACGCTCATCAGCCACAAGCTTGGCGCCAACAGTTGCACCGTCACCAGGTAAAAACTGAATGACACTGCCGGGTATACCTGCTTGTAGCAGTAACTCAACAGCTCGATGTGCTATTAAGCTGGTTTGCTCTGCAGGCTTAGCAATAACGGTATTACCTGATACTAGCGCAGCAACAACCTGTCCCATAAAAATGGCCAGAGGGAAGTTCCAGGGGCTGATACAGACAAAAATCCCCCGGCCTTGCCAGTACAAATGGTTACTTTCCCCTGTGGGTCCAGGCATCACTTGCTCGCTCCCAAACATTTGCAATCCTTGCAATGCATAGTAACGACAAAAGTCGACCGCTTCGCGGATCTCATCAATGCTGTCCTGAATGGTCTTACCTGCTTCACGATGGCAGAGAACAATTAACTCAGCCATATTTGCTTCCAGTAAGTCTGCAACACGCTGTAAGCAAGCCGCTCGCTCAGATACCGGAGTCGCATTCCACGCAGCCCAACCGTCATAAGCCGATTGCATAGCCTTAGCAACATGCTCATCTGAAGCCCAGGCGATGTTGCCCACCTGATCTTCAGGGTTATAAGGACTGATGACGGTTTCCAAATTCCCATCAAGCAGTGACTTGCCACCGATAATTGGGCCAGCTTGCCACTGATGGTGCATAAAAGCCTGCCGTTGTTCGGCCAACCACTGCCACTCAGACTGAACGGCAATATTGTAGCCTTTGGAGTTCAAACGTTGGCTACCATACAGGTGTGAAGGTAAAGGAATACGATTATTCGCTACGCAGGCATATTGCTGAATGTGTGCAACAGGGTGTTTAACCAGCTCTGAAACAGGGGTTCTTGCATCGACCAAACGATGCACAAAAGATGAGTTAGCGCCATTTTCTAACAGACGACGAACCAAGTACGGCAATAAATCTTTATGTGCACCAACAGGGGCATAAATTCTTACACTTTGCTTATAGTTGGTAATGACAGTGTTATAAAGCGCATCCCCCATGCCATGTAACCGCTGGAATTCAAACTCTTTGTGAGTTGCCATACTAAGCACGCTGGCTACAGTATGCGCATTATGACTGGCAAACTGAGGATAAATGAGTCCTCTTAAATGGCCTTCCAACAGAAAGCGAGCGCAAACTAAATAGGAAATATCAGTCGCGTCTTTACGAGTAAAAACAGGATATCCCGCTAACCCTAACTGTTGGCAATGCTTTATTTCACTATCCCAGTATGCCCCTTTTACCAAGCGTACAGGGATACAATCACGCTGTTGTGCGGACAGCGATGCTAACCAGGCAAGAACCGGTAAAGCCCGCTTTGAATAAGCCTGTACCACTAAACCTAACTTACCCCAACCTTGGTTTACTGGGTCTCGGTAAAGCTTCTCAAAAAGTTGTAGAGAAAGCTCTAAACGATCAGCTTCCTCAGCATCAATGGTAATGGCAACATCATGTTCACGAGCCAGTTTAATCAGTAATCGAACTGTCTCAAACAGCTCGGTTAATACTCGTTGGGACTGAGTGGGCTCATAGCGTGGATGCAGTGCAGATAACTTAATCGAAATAGAAGGACGCGGTGTACCTTCACTTTTATAGTTATCTTTTCCTACAGCGGTTATCGCCTGGGCATAATCATCGTAGTACTTCTTTGCATCAGTTTGAGTCAGTGCCGCCTCACCCAGCATATCAAAGGAGTAAGTAAAGCCTTTGTCACGGGGTTTATAACTGTTCTTCAACGCTTCTTTTATACTGCGCCCCAGCACAAAATGCTTACCCATGATTTTCATAGCTTGATGCATAGCCTGGCGCACCACAGGTTCACCTAAGCGATTGACCAGCCGATTTATGACATTTGCAGGCGCACCATCAATCTGGCTATCCAGTGTAATGACCTTACCTGTCAGCAGTAGCCCCCAAGTAGACATGTTGACCAAAACAGAGTCACTTTTCTTTAAGTGCCCTTTCCAGTCCGCCACACTTAACTTATCTCTAATCAATGCATCTGCGGTATCTGCATCAGGAATCCGCATCAAGGCCTCTGCCAAACACATCAGCAAAATACCCTCTTGCGTATCCAAACTGTACTCTAACAACAGCGCATCGATCATATGAATCGCATCGTCTTGAGCACGAACCTGCTCAATGAGTTGGGTAGCTTTTTCTGTGATCTTTTGGAGTTGCTGGGCATCAGGCTCAGCTATGGCAATAAGCTGTTGCACATAACCCGTTTCATCAACCGAATAATTTTGGCTGATAAATGGCCATATTGTTTGTGGTTGCTGCTGAATAAAGGCTGGATCAAAAACCTGTTTGACCGAAAACATACACTCTCCCCGACAGCCTGGTCACAAACCATCGGGCAATAGGCAAACTCATCCCAAACCTAAAGGAAGGCCTTAAATGCTGTTACCCTAATTGGCGATATTTGGCGTGCTAGGCTATACAAAAATGCTTTGTTATCAACCCTTGACCCGAATTGTTAATTGTTATGAGTCAAGGCTCCAAAATGTAAAGCGATTGTTATAAGTGTTATACCCACAGCAAAGGATATAACTCTTGTTATTAACCCAAATGTAACGTCTAGAAGATTACAGGTCTTACAAAAAACTATGATTTTTTTGCAAAAAACTCTGATCTAAAGCAATGCATTTTTCTAAAATGGCATATTCATGCTTTGCATCACATTCTCAAAACAACAACCAACTAAAAAGGTACACGTTGACACTTACCTTACAAAGAGCAACTAACTGATAAAGCGACCATGCTTACGAAGCTGCCCAGGTGTCTGCCCTGTCTTTTGCTTTAAGGCATGCGTTAAAGCACTCTGGCTGGAAAATCCTGTTTGCTGAGCAATTTCAATTAATGATAAGGATGTTGAAATGAGTAATTCTTGGGCACGTTTAATACGCAATTGAGTAACATATTGGTGGGGGGTTAACCCTGACTGAGCCTTGAATACAGCATGAAAATGGCTGGGACTCAAGCAGGCTTGTCCTGCTAACTGGGTAATTGCAATTTTTTGGTGTAAATGACGCTCTACGTAACGTTCAAGCCGGCAAAAATCGAGTGGTGCATCACATGGTTTATCGTTAGAAGTTCCTGCTAGCTTAGCAGGGTCATATTGAGTCCAGGGACCAGCGCATACATTAACTTCAGCAATAGACTGAATCCTTTCACCAACAACCAACATGAAGCTAACCGCTAAATGCTGAGCCAACACGGTGTTATGTGGAAAACGCTGTATTTCGCTTACAGCAATATGAATGAATTGGCGTAATTCAGGATCAAGCTCAAAATAACCTGGTTGATTAAACAAGCTCTCAACAATTTCAGGCGCAATAATAGCGGGCGTGAACTCTAGCGGAATATTTACAACCCATATACGGTTTTCACCACAGCCACAGAAGTAATGAGGACAGTCGGAGGGAACCAGGCAGCCATTACCTGAATCAACCCAATTTCCCTTGCCTGCAATTTCAAACTCTGTTGTGCCTTCAAGACCAACAACAAGCTGATGGAAAGAATGCTGATGCCGCTTACTGTGTTGCGGCAAGCTCATGACTTCGACTGCATGCATTGTGCTACACCCCATGCAAAATGAGGACTATTTTTCTTGTACGTTTATTCTGGGCGAGGATAGCTTGCAGCACAATACATTGCAATGTATGGATTTCAGCAAAGTAAAGCAATCCACATCATTACAGGACAAATCAGCAGTTAGTCATCACCTTTATTAATCATACGCAACCCAAAACCATTGTCCGTGTGACGAACGACTTCCATTTGTAAACGAGGGGCATCTCCACCAGGTAAGCCAACGACCTGAATGTCTACCAGAGTTCCCACTTCAGGGAAAAAGTCGTCTGCAAGAAGAAACACACCACCATCAGAAATATCTTGGGTTTTTAAACGCTTAGAATCACCCTCTGGCACGGTCACTTCAACGACAAACGTTACTTTAGTTCGGTCAGTACGCCGTTTTTCCGTCATAGGTTTAAGGAGACTTGAATACAATTACTCAATAGCTAAGCACAAGCCCTGCCATATCTCCAGTTTTAGCGCCACTTATTTATAAGCAAATCGGTAATAGGTAACAAGCCTTCAGCATCCTGCTGATCAAAACGAGCTAAGCTTGGACTATCAATATCTAATACTCCTCGACAGTTTCCCTGTTTATCAAACAAAGGGATTACCAACTCACTCAGTGAAGCACTGTCACAGGCAATATGACCAGGAAACTGATGAACATCTGTAACAATTTGGGTAGCTGCTTTTGCTACTGCAGTGCCACACACCCCCTGTCCAATAGTTATTCGATTACAAGCAGGCTTACCCTGAAAAGGCCCCAAAACCAGCATATTCTCTGACAAAAGATAAAAACCAGCCCAGTTAATATCCTCTAACTGCCAAAACAATAAACTGCTCAGATTGGCGAGTGATGATATTAAATCATCATCGTCCTCCAACAACCCTGCAGCCATAAGCTGCAGGTCACTATAAAAAGTGGGTTTATGTTCATTAGACAGGCTATCTGTTATCTCAAGCATTAGCACTCCTGTTGCAATTTACTTTTGTGAGCCATTGAGATAGTACTGCCGGCATTCTTTCAGTGTCTCTGAAATAAGAAAGGCTAACTCCAACGACTGATCTGCATTTAACCGAGGATCACAGTGTGTATGGTAACGGTCACACAAACGGTCTTCAGTAATCGCTTGAGCCCCACCAATACACTCCGTGACATTCTGTCCTGTCATTTCAAAGTGTACGCCACCGGCATAAGTACCTTCAGCCTGGTGTGCAGCAAAGAAGTGTTTAACTTCAGCCAAAATATCATCAAATGCACGTGTTTTGTAACCCGTTCCAGCTTTGATCGTATTACCATGCATAGGATCACAGCTCCACAACACCTGCTTTCCTTCTTTTTTCACCGCTTGAATAAGTCGTGGTAAATTCTTTTCTACTAAACCTGCCCCCATACGTACAATGACATTAATCCGGCCAGGCTCATTAGTTGGGTTTAATGAATCCAGTAACGTTATCAAATCGTCAGTATTCGTTGTGGGACCTGCTTTTATACCAATAGGATTGTGCACTCCACGCAAAAACTCTACATGAGCACCATCTACCTGGCGGGTCCGATCCCCAATCCACAACATATGTGCTGAGCAATCATACCAGTCCCCTGTTAGGCTATCCTGACGGGTAAGTGCTTCTTCATAATTTAACAAAAGCGCTTCATGTGATGTATAAAAATCTGTTTCGCGAATAGACGATGTATTATTGGCGGTAATGCCACAAGCGGCCATAAAAGCTAATGCTTCATCAATCCGGTCAGCAAGATGCTGGTAACGTTCGCCCTGACCACTATTCGCTAAAAATCCTAAGTTCCAACGATGTACCTGGTGTAAATCCGCTAAACCTCCTTGGGCAAAGGCGCGTAATAAATTCAACGTTGCAGCAGACTGGTTATAGGCACGCACTAAGCGTTGAGGATCAGGTGTTCTGGCTTCCGCGGTAAAATCAATACAATTGATAATATCACCACGGTAACTTGGCAGCTCTACACCATTAACCACTTCATTATCAGTAGACCGAGGTTTGGCAAACTGGCCTGCAAGCCGCCCTACTTTAACCACGGGGCAAGCGGCTGCAAACGTCAGTACCACCGCCATTTGCAACATCACTTTAAAGGTATCTCGAATATTGGTTGCATTAAACTCCGCAAAACTCTCTGCACAATCACCACCTTGTAGCAAAAATGCTTTACCAGCGGTTACATCGGCAAAATGCTGACGTAATTGTCGTACTTCACCTGCAAATACTAATGGTGGCATTTGAGCCAAATTTTGCTCAACCAATTTAAGTGTATTTTGATCAGGGTACGTTGGTTGTTGCTGGATAGGGAAATTTCTCCATCCGGAGGGAGTCCACTGCTTCATAAATAGTTACTTGCTCACTCAGATTGCAATCATAATCCAATAATCAATTTTCATAGCAAAAAATGGTTCACTACAAACAGTCATGCAAATGAAAGTATATCAACAAAACACAGCTTAAGATGATTACGCCAAGTTTTGTGTATTTTACCCAACATGAGTTAGTACACAGGGTAAATATTAATGACTGCTCGCATCATAATGATTCTTCGCCAAGGGTATACTCTACAATAGAGCATAGTGATAAGTGAACCCAGAGTATGCAAGGTTAATCCATTCTTTTACAAATACATCAAAAACTCAGCATTTTGACTTTGCAGGCATACACTCAAAGTTGAAGTTCCAGCAGTGCATAAAAAAGCAATCTGATTATTTATTAACCAGTATATTCTTGAATTTAAACCAGCCATATTGTCAATCGAGCACATATTAATGAGCAGAAGGTGTAGATGAGGCGTCATAGACGAGCGTCGCTGCTTCTTTCTGCAAAACAAGCTTATACCCTCTACCGAGTATTTTGGGCTTAATTGTTAGTGAATAATTTAAATTACCTTGATAATGCAGCATAAGTTTAGTGTCAGAAACCGACCAGTGCGCCTTAAGTAGAAAGGTTTCGTACCACATTTGGAGATATTTTTTGGCAAGTACTCTGTAGTTCAGATCTAATAGAATAAACACATTCGACTCTTCAAAAGGACAGTCAAACGATGTCACAAGCAAATAACCCACAGAGGTTTTATATTGTGCTTCTATACAATAGCCAGGTATAACCGTGTTTGTATTATGATCATTAATATATAAAGCACTCCCTTTTCGCACGTCATCATAAGCATCTTTAGGAAAACCAATAAGCTTAAAGCTGTCTGTTTGTTTCATTAGCAGTAGCCTAGTCGTGTTTTCTAATGAGTTGCGAAAAGGGTAATTCTTAAATCTGTTACAACTGATTGATCAAGGCATCAGCTCGCCCGTTAACTTCAGCAATCAATGCTCGGTTATTCCTAGCTTGCATAACCTTATTACAAGGTAAGTGCTCACCATAAATTATCACAAAGCTTCTACGTTGTTTAGGGGGCAAAACTTTGCGATAAATTTTAGTGATGAAACAAATTTTCATATTTCTTTTTTGATCAAATTTGTTTTCTACTTTAAATGCTGTCTTCATATTTAAGCCTTTCACATATGAATTCCCATGAGAAAACAACGTATTATTTTTTATATTTTCTAAAAAGTGTGAGTTAACACCCGCTTCTCTAAACTCAACAAACAACATTCTATGAGGTTTTGGCTGTTTATTCTGTTCAAAAAAGCTAAACCATTCCCTGTCATTCTGTGATCCACCAAACTTATTTTGATATTCTGCAAATTCTTTACCAGAAGCGGAGTCTGTTAATTTAAATGACTGAGGTATGTTCAACCTGATTGCGGGTGAGCCACTTGACACCAAGACATTATTATTAAGGGTACGCTTTACATTAACCCCACACCCCGAAAATACAACGGATAAAATAACTAGCAAGAAGGTTCTGCTCATAATTCACCTATATTGAATTATTGTTATCATTGGTATAAATGCCCTAATTAACAGCAAGTGCTTATTTATAGGGCATGTTCACACTAGGAGTTAGGAGCTTATACGATTCAAAATGACGCGAGAAGAACCCTGTTAACAGAATCTAATATACACCTTTCACAGATGAGTTTTATGCACGCTGTTCTTTACGTTTATCCTGATAGACCTCTAGATTAATAATGATATCCGCTGTTTTATCATTTCAACGCCACCATTTCTGGATGTCTGATCTTTTACTGCGGATTCCCCCTTAAGATAATGCTGTTTTTACTGCAAAATCAGCATGAATTTGTGTGGTATCAAATAACGAAACGTGTGTATCGGACTGATTGACAAGCAAGCCAATCTCAGTACACCCCAGGATAACCCCTTCAGCACCTTGCGCTTTCAAATCATCAATAATTCGTAAAAAAGCCTTTTTAGATACCTCTGTTACCTTTCCTTGACACAGCTCTTGATAGATAACCTGATGCACAATTTGTCTATCATGATCATTAGGCACCAATACATTTAACCCATGTTTTTCATACAAACGTCCTTTATAAAAATCATCTTCCATTGTAAAAGCAGTACCAAGCAAACCAACCTTTTTAATGCCCTGAGTGATGAGTGCTTGTGCAGTTGCATCGGCGATATGAAGTAATGGGATGGATACTTTTTCCTCTATGTAGGGTGCCACTTTATGCATAGTATTAGTACAAATTAAAATGAAATCAGCACCTGCAGATTCAAGGCGTAAAGCCTTTTCCGCAAGAAAATGCGCTGCTTCATCCCAATTACCTGCATGTTGCAACTTTTCCAATGGAGCAAAATCAATACTATATAAAATAATTTTTGCCGAGTGCAACCCACCAAGTTTTTGCTTAACGCCTTTATTGAGTAGCTGATAATATGTAGCAGTACTTTCCCAACTCATTCCTCCCAACAGCCCAATCGTTTTCATCACACAAATCACCTATTTAAAACATATTTTTTAAAAGAAGATAAAAACTGACAAATAAGTAAAAAAACAAAAAATATTTATAACCTGTTAGGTCCTAAGTTATATTCCTTCTTCTGCAATTGACCGATCAACTTGAATAAACTCGACAGGAGCACCGTTTTCTTCAATAAAAGCAACTAAAACCCCTGGGCTAGGGCTATTAGGTTTAATAATTACATTTTTTCCTTCAATAGCAGCTTTCAGATCTTCAACTTCAAAAGCTACATGGAGCAATTCTTTCACTATGTCAGGAAAATCAGCATCGTCATCATACCTTACCCACTCAATGCCATACTCATTCTTACCATATCCACTCACATACATTTTTAAGTGAGGTAAATACCTTTCATCAGGTAATTTTTTCTTAGTGGGAATACCTAAATGATGATATTTCATAAAAATAACATTCCTGTTAATCGTTACTACTCATATATTTAGCTATAAAAATGTCTCTTAAACGTAGCACTTATCCAAACGAGCGACTCTCGTTGTATTGTACAAAAATTATTAACTCACCTCCATTCACAATGGCTAAAAACAATTATTTTTCAGTCCCATATCACCATTAACGACTGTTAACAAAATAACCAACTATCGTCATAGCAACAATTAATACGACAAATACAAGGCCACCATATATTAAGCCAACTCTTCGTGCTTTATGGTAACGACCAATCAACGCATAGCGTTCATCTAGTGACAGGGTTTTAAGACAATGTGGGCATTTTGCCTGATAGACATACATTTGTAGCGCACAATGTGGACATGAAGATGTTTTGTGTTTAAAAATACTCCATCCACCCCATACTGACACATCTATAATACTCAAAGAAGGTTTTTTAGGTTCTTGAGTTAAGGACTCTTTCCAGCCATCAATCAGCCAAGCATCATCAACTGCAGGACAACCGCATACCTGACAAAAATCATCACCGGCTGAGTTAACCGATTGACATGCTGAGCAAATCCACTGGTACTTCATAACCCTTATTTATATCTCATCAAGTCATACACTATTACCATAGTCTCTCATACAAGGTAAACCCAAACGTTCTCCTTAATAAAGTATACACATTACATTTCTAGTTTTTGCATCATTACATAACTTAAAATAATTAAGCTAAGCAATATTTTTGAAAGACATAGACCAACTTTCGAGTCATGTTTAATCGCTTCTTATAAATAAGCAGTTAAGTATGACTCGACTTTATTGAAATTATCGATCAAACTACCGCAGAACGAATAGTACGTTTCATTTTAACGGGTGCTAATTCGCGAATATCATACTGTTTTGCCAACTGCATAATTAATAATTGCAGGGATCGCTGACTACTGACTGCTAAATCAATTTGATAGTAACGTTCATTATGGTCCAGTTTTGCTGAAAAGTTAGTTATTTCGAAGCCTCGAACACGGCTGGTATTAAGAATACGTTCTAAGCATCCTGGGGTATTGCGAGCGACTAAATGTAAATTAAACTGTGGCATTTTTCGTACACTCCATCATTTCCGAATTTGCAGCACCAGGGGGAACCAGTGGCCAGACATTTTCCTGAGGGTCAATTTCTACATGCAACAAGAATGCACTCTGTGCATTTATTAATTCTTGTAATGCATTTTTTATTTGATTTTTATGTTTGATATGAAGGGCGGGGATATTAAAGGCATTGGCTACAGCAACAAAGTCGGGATTATCATTCAACTCTACCGAGCTATACCGTTCCGTAAAAAATAGCTCTTGCCACTGTTTAACCATCCCTAAACGATGATTATCAAAAATAATTATTTTAATGGGTAATCGATAACGATTTATCGTGGCTAGCTCCTGTATGTTCATCATAATCGAGCCATCGCCAGATAAACAAACTACACAACTATCAGGGTTAGCAAACTGAGCACCTATCGCCGCAGGCAAGCCAAACCCCATCGTCCCCAACCCACCACTTGAAAGATGTTGTCTAGGATGGGGAACGGGATAATGCTGAGCAACCCACATTTGATGCTGACCAACATCCGTCGTAATAATAGTCTTACTAGGGGCTGTATCCCCCAATTCTTTAATGAGTGCTGGCGCATAAATGCTGTCCCCTGGATGATCATAGCGCCAACTGTGGGTTTGTCTTAATGCTTGGCAATGTTGTTGCCAAGAACCAATATCCAATTGTTGTGATAATGCTTTAAGACTATGCTTTAAATCACCATGTAAAATAATATCAGGTTGACGCAGTTTACCGAACTCTGCAGCATCAATATCCAAGTGAATGACTTTAGCCTCTGGAGCAAAAGTATCGAGCTTTCCTGTTACACGGTCATCAAATCTTGCTCCAACACAAATCAGTAAATCACAGCCTTGCACCGCTAAGTTTGCAGCTTTGGTTCCATGCATACCCAGCATCCCCAAATAATTAGGGTTTTGTTCAGTGTCATTCCCCAAACCTTTTAACGTGACAACGGAAGGGATACCCGTCTCTTGTGAAAATGCCCTAAATGCTTCTACAGCATCGGCTAAAATTACGCCACCACCACTGTATAGAACAGGCCGTTGACTTTGAACAATTAACTGCTTAGCTTGACGAATTGATTCATCACCGCAACAAACGGGATCATCAATATTCATTTGCAAATTTAGCGGTACAATTTGAGCTAATTGGATATCCTTTGGCACATCAATTAACACCGGTCCTGGTCGACCTGACTGAGCAATAATCATTGCTTCTTCAAGAATTCGTGGTAGCTCCCTTATATTTTTTACCAGGTAATTATGTTTCACGACAGGGATCGACATCCCCAGGATATCCACTTCCTGAAACGCATCAGTACCAATTAAAGGAGAAGCAACCTGGCCTGTAATACACAGTAATGGAATAGAATCCAGATAGGCATTGGCGATACCTGTTAGCAGGTTTGTAGCACCAGGCCCAGAAGTAGCAAGGCAAACCCCCAGTTTTCCTGAACTACGGGCATATGCCTCTGCCGCGAGAGCAGCACCTTGTTCATGACGGCACAGAATATGGTCAAGCTGACTGTCATATAGGGCATCATAGACGGGCATAATTGCTCCACCAGGATAACCGAACAGTGTTGAAACACCAGCCTGTTGTAATGCCTGAATAATATACTGTGCGCCATTCATGCTGTAATTACCGTTAAATATTATAAGCTGCCAAAAAAAAACCCCCGGGGTTTTGCCTCGGGGGTTTTTAGGTATCCTTTCTTTAGTAGCTATGCAGGAAAACCCCCTCGTTGGTGAATAATCACCACGAGTTTAATAATCTTAATGAGTTTACCTACAAATAAATCGTACATATCAAAAACTAATGTCATCAAAGTGTCTAAAATAGAGCTTCAAAAAAACAGTCTAAACTAAGCTCTATAGTTTTATCAAAAAGTTATTGATGAATATTCCAAACTAACTCATCAACATTAAGCGGCACAAGCGTACTATATTTTCTTATCCCACTTATTAGAAACAGATCTACTACTTATTGTAGTCTATTTGCACTGCCTGCATGAGCAACACTTAATTACTCCACATTCCTCTATGAACTTATCAATACACTTTACGAAATATGTGTGCATACTCCATTCATTGACTTATGAGCATTTGCAGTGCTCAGCTATAATCAAATAACAGCATAGTTTGATGATGATTACAACCCAAAATTTTACTTTTCCTCATTAGTTGATTGAGTAAGACATCACCTTAGCCTTCTTCTAGACTATTTCTCACAACATAATCTGACTAGTGGCGATTTTTTAAACTGGCAGTGTGTGTACAGATTATCTACACTTGTAATGTGAAACCTACATGCTGGAGGAGCGCAATGATTCGGCATAAGCATAGCCTGGTTGAAGAATTTCCTCATTATCGCGACAAAATTTCCCGCCTGAAGCAAGAAAACCCAGAGTTTGCAAAGCTAGCTGCAGAGTACCATGAAATAGACCACCAGCTTCATGGATTGCAAATGCGAGAGATACCCATTGATGATGGCTTTTATGGCTCCCTGAAAAGAAAAAGAGTTCATATCAAAGATCAAATCTATTCTGCTCTAACGGGTTAGTAGTTTTGGTTAAAAACTAAAAGATTCTTTCTTAGCACAGCGGTTAATACGTCAACTGATATATAATCATGACGTCAGTCTCAATTTTGCTTGAGCATAAACCAATTATAAATGTTCTTTTAAAAACATTTTTATTCTGTGTTAAGAAAAAGATTATTCGTCAGTTTGATTAAATCAGCGCTACCTAGCGCCATATGTGCAGAGAACCAGTAGCTTATTACCAAATAAGCTACTGGGAAAACCTCTATTTGTACCGATTTAATGACTAAGCTAAGTCACTCAAAAACACTGAATACAATATTTCCCAATAGTGAAGGAGTATCTTTCACCTACTTAAGTACAATATCCCACTCTTTAGTCAATCACCGTATCAGGACAAAAGTTCTCTTCATTGATAACGCTATTAAACGGCTAAAAACACAAAGAAATTACACAATGAATTGATTGAACAAAGAAAAACTCAGTTGTAAGATAATCACACAGATTTTTATGCTACGACAAGGATAAAAGATAAAACGGAGTGTAGCTCAGTCTGGTAGAGCATTGTCTTCGGGAGGCAAGGGTCGCTGGTTCAAATCCAGTCACTCCGACCAATAAAATCAATAAGTTAGCTCCCTACCCTCACTTCAAAAACAACCTACTGTGTCAGAACTGTGTCATATCGCCATCTGGACTCAAAAATTGGTGTGTAGCTAATCAAACTTGAGCACTGTATATTACAGTCGTCTTCTATTGAGCATGAAGGATAGTTGCAACATTGCTTGCTATTTCCAGCAGGCTACTTAAGCATCACTTAATATTAATTATTTTTTTGTGCAGTTGTTTTCTACACTATGAATATTGATTCTTTTCTTTATTTACTTGGGCAAATAGTGCCTCCGTTTCTTCTTTTGTATGCATTTAGCAACACACGGACCAGGATTTTGGTTTCTCATGGGTATACCATTTTTATGCCTAATGATTAGTGGATTAAGCCTAGTACTAAAATTAATTAAATTTCAAAAAAATAAATATCGTTTGATTCGACCTATATTAACTATTCTTGTATCTGGTAGTTTATGTAGCATTGCTGGCTATTCCTATAGTGTTGCACAAGACGAAGCCAAAGAAATTTACAAGAAAATTGATGCTCAATGCAAACAGGAAAGTAAGTGCCCAAAAAAAATCAATGGTTGGGAACGATTCTATGATGATAACGTATATCGAACCGTTGTAGGTAACTATATAACTTACCCTATAACCTATCATCATTCGGAAACTACTTTTAAGCTAGTCCTACATAAATCATTAGATTTAGAGGACACTTATGAAGGGGGTAGCGATTAAATAACCTATAGTGAATATATTTACCAACAAGGCTAGTAAAATGCTCTCTCCCCTATTACTTAACTGGATAAGAAATGATTGACGAGCTTATACCATTAATTGAAGATCTTGAGTCGCAAGGTGCGGTGGTCATATTGAAGTGGGATGGCGAGCGAAGTACAAATACTAAAAGTGTGGTTATAATGCGAAATGATACAGGCTTTTCTTGTAGAACTGATACCGATGATTTTACAGAAGGCTTCTTAAGTGTCCTTGAAGAATACAAAAAACACCATGAGAAAGGTGATTGAGTGGCTTAAGGTGGGCGTCGCCCGAAAGGGAGCGCTCTCTGGCGACAGCCGGACGCAGGTTCGAATCCTGACCTTTCTCCCAATAAGATTTTAACCCCGCCGGTTCCAAGCAATATTTGATAACAGACTGCACTTCTCACACTTAAAGTTAAAAAGATCATGAAATGCACTTTCTAAACGCCATTCACCATTACAACTAGGACATTTACGAGCTAATTCTTGAGTTTCACTTCTACAATAACCTTTATATAAGTAATAATATGTCTTTTTACCTGTAACTTCCTTAATAGAGTCACAAACCTTAAGCCCTAACCTGGTCAAAGGACTATCAAGCTTTGAAATCTGGTTTGTTCCAAACCTTTCCCCAACAGCACAATTCATTTGTAAACTATCACATGACTGGTAATCAGACATCCAGCATATAATATTATAATATTCATCATCATATGTTTTTGGTATTCGATAGAGAGGAACAACACCAAAGCATTCACCACAACTAAGTGGGCACTCAAGAGAAAGATAAGTGGTATAAAGAATATATGATTTTGATTCTCTACATTTGCAAATATCTAAACACCTTGGCTCTTTCCCTAATAAAGAAATCAAAGGTTCTGAAAACCTATCTTCTATTTCTTTAAAGTATTTATTGACATATTTATTATTAAATTCAAATGAAAGCGAATTTTCCTCAGGCGTTTTAATAAAGACTGAAAGTGCTTCATTTCTATGAGCAATGGGATGCTCTCTACCTAATATTTGACCATTCATTCGCCAAGAGCCTAGCAATAAATCGATAAGGTTAACTTGATCATCTAACTCTGATTTTTTAGTAACGCCAAAATTAACTTCAACTGTATACATTCTAAATCTTCTTTTTCTCAGAAAAAGATAAGGTCAAATAAATGATCTTAAATATTCTCGGCCTACCATCAACCAGTTTAATATACAATATCTCTTTAGTCTTTCCAGATGTTACAGCACTATGATCCTCAAAATTTTCTTCAACAATGGAATAAATAACTCCCTCTCTTTTGTCTTCAGATAGCCGAGTGGATTCAACCTCTCTAACTGAATGATAGTTTTTCGTATTAACCAGGTTTGTAATAACCTCTTTCACTTCATCATAGCTGTTGATCACTTTTACAAGCTTTTTATTAATTAGCTCATACGCAACAAAATCACTAGAAAACAAGGACAATACAACATCAACATCCTTATTCTGCATGCCTTTTTCCATAGTAAGCGCAATACCTACTAGGTCATCAGCATTTAACTCATCTTTAGCAGACAAACCATTAATTAACACAATTGATAATAGAATAGATAAAAATACCTGGTTTAAGCATTTACTTATTATTTTGTTTCTAAATTTCAATTGCTTTTTCCCTTGTTCCAAGATAAAGAAGCTTTGATGACAAACGTTCATCACTAACGACATCCTCCTCATCAATAATTACTACTGATATTTCCTTATCAATGAATCCAAAATTACTTGACTATTTATACCATATTTACCGCATACATGGTCAATAAATCGCCTCTCATCCATTCCCACCATAGACACCCAATTCATTACCTACACTTATCATTATCTTGTGATTGCAAGGCATTAATGATGCAGTTTCAGACATGGCCAATACTGGCTCTAATCATTGCTAGTAATGTCTATAGCCATCGAGGTGGCCTGGATGCAATGGGTGGCCACACAGATAGCGCTACAGGGCAATACCATTGCCATACAGATACTTGCTTCAGTATGGCTCCAAAAGTCTATGATCGGAAAAACTGGAAACACTGGACAGATGAAGATCATGACTGCCAAGATACTCGTGAAGAAGTCCTTATCCGTGATGCAGAGCAGATAGGTCTTTCACCAAGGGGTTGTAAAGTCACATATGGCGTATGGCAGTGCCCTTATACTGGTCTGGTGTTTAGTAATCCCTCGGATCTCGATATTGATCATATAGTCCCACTCAAAGAAGCATTTCGAAGTGGTGCAAGCCTCTGGAACGCTGCACGAAAACGAGAGTTTGCCAATGATCTTGAAAACCTACTCGCTGTTTCTAATTCAACTAACCGACAAAAAGGTGATAAAGACCCTACTCACTGGATGCCAGAAAACTGGTATTACCAGTGATTACATAAAGAAATGGAAATATATCAAAGCAAAATACCACTTATTCATGGATTCTGATGAAAAAGTCAGTATTCAAATGTTTGAATATCGGTGTCATTAGTTAATGTTTAACTGCTTATATTATAACACACTGAAAGCACAAAATAGTTCAATACTTTTCTTGCTTATATTATATTCAATTTACAGAAAACCAGATAAAGTCTAGTGTCACCTTTAGTACTGTAATTTCTTTGCTGTAAAGTTAAATTGGTTCTTTTTAGTGTTAATTTCATATAATATTCATCGCTCACTATAACTCAAGGAGATTATATGGAAAACCATTATCAACCACCACAGTCAGATAGTCGTCGGGAAGATGACAATGCTATAAGTAGATGGATTGTCCCTTCATCTTTAGGGTTAACCTTTGTCTCTGGAATCATATACTTTGCAATTTATAAAATCGTACCGCAATTCAAAGAGGTTTTTGATGGTTTTGGTACTGACCTGCCGTTATTGACTTTATTCATCATCGATACATATTATTTTTATAGCATTCTTATTTTAGTGGGTGTAATACCTTGCATATTATTATTTAACAATCGTTATACTTATAGAGCAAAACAAAAAAAGTTATTCTCACTTGTAATTTTTAATCTTATTCTATCTTTTTTAATTTTCTGTTCTGTGCTTATAGGCTTATATTGGCCAATATTCCAGCTAGGAAGCGTAGTATAATATTGCTCAGCAAGAGCGTAACTGAATCAATCAAATGATGACTTTAGAGAAATTTCTCTTAGCTATCTATAAATACTTAATTATCTAAAGACTAAACATCTATAACCTACATTTGAGTATTTATCGCAAAAAAAAAGCAACTTGTGTAGTATTAATCCTAAAGAAATGAGGAATAATACTGCACATATTAATCTTATATACTTTTCTTTAATTTTGAGTTTAGCCAGAATTCTAAGCTCATCTTTGGATTCTAAATATCCCCAAAACCCCATTGTAAGAAAGTACAATGCCAGATAGGATGGCTGAGAATGACTAGCAAATGAATAAATTGCCTCGAATACCCCTAGAAAAATCGACACTAAAGACAATACACCATAGATGTATCGGTTACCGCAAGATTTTCTTTCAGTATCAATTTCATTACTCATAATCTTCAATTATCTCAACCAGTAGTTACAGTTCATACTCACGTTGCCAGCATATCAATCGTACTATTTTACCTGACTCACCTCACTTAAACCAGACAGCCATGCCTAGCTTAACTGATGAACGTTAGGTAAAATGCACCCTGCCGTAATCTTACATAGTTTGAGGTTTGTAGTGAGAGCGTTTATAGCCATAGCAATATTTGTCACCGCAGTGTTCTTGTCAGCAATGATGATCACTGAAGGTTTTAGTTGGCTCTACCTACTAGGAGCTATGGCCTGTTTTATCACTGCGTACTTTACTTGGCCAAGCAAGAAACGAGGTCAGCGGAACAAAGATAGTTGGTACTATGACTTGTTTGAGCTATTAATTGAGCTGCCTATAGAGTTCCTACTATGGCTATTCAGATTACTAGGACGTATGTTTCGAAGTAATGATGGTGGTTTTGATATTGACTTGTAGTATGTCGAATACTACTACAAGTTAGGCTAGATCTCATTTCTTATTCGGTTGGGCTTAGATTTCATAGTTAATTACATTTTAACGATGTCGTTGGCTCAGGATCGCGAAGGTCATGAGCGTATAATCTCCAAGCATAACGATCAACATCTACAGCTTCCATTACCCATATGTACAAATCTCCTGTGCGCTTTATTTTGCGATTCTCACCGTTCAAAAACATGGTTACTGATGAGTTTGTATTGTAAATAACCCGATAAGATACTTTCGACGATGTTGGTATATTTATGAAATCGATAAAGGCATCACGCTTATCATGCGAGAAGCTAACAACGTGAACAGTTTTGCTGCCTCGACAAGAATTCTCAGCTGATACTAAATCCCATTTTCCAGTCAGCTTCTCAAATATACTATTTGATTCTGCGTAAACAGAACACATAAACATCGTTGAAAATAAGAGATAAAAAATTGGTAACTTTTTCATAACCATATTTCGATTCGTTCAATGAGTCTAACGCATTAGAACACGGCATTGAAAAGCCACAGGCCAGTCCTGCTTATTTTGCTTGATAAACGCATACTTCACAGCTGGTCTTTCGCAAAGTATGCAGCGGCCTTTTTTAACAGGGAATTTTCAGATTTTAGCTTCCTGATCTCTGCTTCAAGATCCTTGATCCTCTGGGTCTCGGTTTGTTTTGGGGCTACCTTCATCGTGTACTCAGCTGTCTGTTGGTTAATCCATGCGTAAAGCAAACTAACACCAATACCTAGCTCTTTTGCAATCGCTGTCTTAGGCCTACCTGACTCTAAAGCCAGCCTAACAGCTTCTTTTTTGAACTCGGCTGAATAGCTTTTATTTCTCTTTGCATTCATGGGATACACCATAGTTTAGGTGAATTTCATCCTAAAGTGGGGTGTCCGTTTAATGGGGGGAAGATCAATACACCTAACTATTAATGAACGTCACTCTGACATAAAACCTAACATCATTGTAAGCATTATGGTTAGTGGTATCCGGTGAGCTTGGGAGATACCAGCTCTTACCCGATTAAATTTTTCACCCACCTATACAACGCCCTATAAATAAAATAACCAATGCCACATGGGGAAATGCTACAGTTGGACGCATTGCTTGCTTAGCGTATTCACAAATTTTGCCAATACCGCTATTTTCTATTTTTTGATATTCGCTGTTGAATTGAAACTCGCATCCCTCGGTTCCTTCTCGAATGTTCTTCTCTATCTGCAATAGTCTAGGTTCTATTCGAGATTGAAAGGTCTTCCAGATTGAATCCTGCAACCATAGCAACAACAAAATAAAGAATACCACTGCAGTATTTGTACTTGCTACCTCAGATAACAGTAAGACCAAGATACTGATTAGCTTTATATACAGAGAGTGCTTCTCGTAGCTTTCAAACTGATTTTGGAGTAAGCTCCACTCTAATTCATACTTCTTTCTTTCCATTTTAATACCTAGGGGCTAGATTGAATTTAACGAGGCTGTAGAAAAACAATATTTTACAATAAACTTTTTGTCCTCAGATGCCACAGTCACCAATAATGAATATCCAGTATATGGATCAAATTCATCAAGAACCCACCAAAGATATTCAATACCTTTGTGACTCAATGTTCTTCTATTTTTTTGCTAATTGCCATTAATATAGCTTACGATTCGTTTATTATATTTTTGTTGTTGGAAATAGTTCACAACACCAATCACCTTAGTTGTCAACTTGCCAAAAAACGTACTTACACCATTTGCATACATTATCGTAGTGACACTAGTTTGGTTACCTTGATTATTAAGACTTACACTGCAAGCCATTGTATCCCATGGTATGAAACTACATCCCTCTTCGATATTTCCGTTTTCATCTTTGGTTTCATATGAGTAACTAAGCTTGTATTTAAAGGGTTTATCAATCTTCTCTAACTTCAGTATACATCTTACTTTTATATCTCCATGACTGTTAACAAGGCTATATTCTTTTCCGACCTGATCTTTACTAAAGTCATTTTCAGTAACATACGCATCACCAAAAATGCCCACCCTTTCGTGCAATAAGGGAATATTAATTAATACATCAAAAACCTCATCAATTGGCTTATTTACGATATAGCAGGTTTCAAAATACTTCATGCTTGCAATAACCCCCCCCCTCAGCTCTAACGCTTTAGTAAACTACAGTATCAGGCATCACGTTGACATTTTTATCATGAGTATCGTCGCTCATAAACCTCAATAAAGGCCTTTATATCATTAGCTGGATACTCATGATTACGATTTAATTTATACGTTTTTATTTTCATTAACTCATTTAACCTTATAAGCTCAGAGTATATGCATGCTGATATATGCTGCAATTTTACAGAGAACTCAAATTCAGATATTTGTCTATCTGTTTCATTCCATTCTCCGCAAGATTCATATTCACTAACTTGTATATCAACTATATGCTGCTGCTCACTATTTAATTCCATTTCCCATTTATATGCTCCAGGCTCATCAAACAGAATACATCTAGATGTTTTAACCGAGTTCAACAAACTGGTAAAAGCATTAAGGAATTCAGCAATCGGATTATTGAATACATGAGTTAAAACGAACGCATAATTTTCACCATTAGCATCTAGCTTAATGTAGCTCCAACCATGATCGCCCAAACTCAATGTCAATTCAATCTCTTGATGATCCATGCACTCTAAAACTCATAATGACTTAAAAACGATACCCACCAAGGGGCAGCTTGATTTATCTGTTAAATATTTTTTGTCTCAACCCCATGCTCTTCAAGAATAGAAAGGCCATCAGCTATTGTACATCTCTGTTCCTTTGGGTCCCATCCCTTTGAAAGTCCACTCTCAATGAGCAGCCGAGCATAACTCGGTTTGTTAAGGTTTATTTCATGGGCGCTTGAAGTCAACTTGTTACCGGTAACCGGGTTCTCAGACACATTAAACTTTATTATAAGAGGTGTTGATTTCATCCCCTCTCTATATGCCTTGAATTCAACCAGAGCCCGATATTCACTAATAGTTAATTCGCTCTTTATATATCCTTCATCCAAGCACCACAAATATGGCGTATCCTCTATAACAAGCTTTCTTAATTTTTTCTTCAATACGAATCCTTATACCCTAAATATTTAAAGCTCCCAACAGGGGCAAAACTTCGAGTGCTAGCGGAATGTTTGTCCCCTCTTACTTGTGCTTACTATAAGTCTCTTACCCTCAACTAGGTCTTAGGTATTTCAAACTCGTCATTCAGTACTCTAAGTTGATTGGTAATCCATTTTTTATATTCTGACCTATGTACAGGACAGAAAGCTGAATAACTTTGAAAAATCAATTGGTTAGAAGTGAATTGATCCTTCACTGGTATTACAATTCAGGCTGCGAAACCATTAAGAATTGTACAACAATGAAAGAGATCAACTCACTAGCCAAAGAGCTTAAAGGGGTTTTTGGTTGGCATCAAGCCCGAGTCATCTTGCTAGCCCAATTTATTCTGGCGCTGGTGAAGGTTCGTTCAGTCAATCTCACACGTATAGCCCACGTGTTTTATGGTACCACTTTGCCTACATCGAATTATAAGCGGCTTCAACGGTTTCTTCGAGATTTTACCCTAGACTATGATCAGTGCGCTCGTGTGATAGCTAAGTGGTTTTGCTCAGATGAAGCCTGGGTGCTGTGCTTAGATCGTACAAACTGGAATTTTGGCATACTAAAAATTAATTTTATGGTCTTGGCCGTGGCACATGAAGGGTTAGCCATACCCCTCTTTTGGGTATTATTACCAAAGAAAGGTAATTCCAATACCGAAGAACGCAAGGCATTAATCAAACGCTTTTTGTATGTGTTTGGTGTTGAGAAAATAGCGTATTTAACCGCAGATAGGGAGTTTAGGGGAAAAAATTGGTTACAGTTTTTGGTTGATGAACACATTCCCTTTTGCATAAGAATTCCCAATAATACCAAAGTCTGGAACAGGCATCAGAATCAACGTTTACCCGTTTCACGCTTATTTGGTTTGCAACGTAATGAACAGATGAATTTGAAAAAACAAAGAGACATTTGGGGTATTTCAGTGTACTTGTCTTGTATCATGGGAAAGCAAGGACGTGTGATTGTTGCAACGAATAAGCAGCCCCAAATTGCTATTAAACGTTATGCTATCAGGTGGTCAATTGAAACGTTATTTGGTTGCCTTTTAAATTAGGCATCTTGCAAAACAAGCTTAAGCCACTGAAGCTAAAAAAGCATGGTCGAAAACCGAAAAGTTTATTTCGTCTAGGGCTTGATTATTTACACCGGGTATTAGTAGAAGGAAGTGCTCACCTATCAGGATTTCGGCACTCCCTGAAAGTTTTGTCCTGTACATAGACTTCATACTTTGCCGTCATTCCACCTGGCTAGGTACTTGATTATTATCAATTACCCCTAAGTACATTGGCTGTTCAAAGCCTGAGAATTCCGGCTTCCACTCTATGTCACCCTCTACTCCGTTGTAGTGATACTCTGTGGTAGAGAAGACGATCTGAGCTCGATTATCTTTGCAGATGCTTTTTAGCCTAGCGATAAATGCTGCAAAATCCTTGGTTTCAATATCATGCTGCCGTGGTGTATCAAATATCAGGAATTCTATGGAAATGCATCCCGTGGAAATGAACAGTTCAAAGAAGGCAGCTCTGAGAGCAAGAACAGTTCGCAAAAGTGTACTACCACTGAATTGGGATAATTTTTCCGCTCCAAACAGAACATTAAAATCGGAGTCAACAGTAATGTCCCTCGAAACGTTCTTCGTACTGAGAACATCAAGCCATTCAATAATCTTCTTGCGATAGGAGTTTCTAAATTCGAGAATTCTGATATCATTCGAACTCGTGCCGCCTTCAAAAGAGGAGATATCGCCTTGGAGGCCCCTGCGATTATTCAATAGCTGAACGTAATTCTGTTTCTCGGACTCGATCCTTTCCATTACTTCCTTTTTACCTTGTCGATCAATAATTGATCGCGTTAAAGCACTTATTGCCGCTATCAGAGATGTTGTTTGGGAATCTTCCTCTTCTTTCGTCAAACTAGATTCTAGCGAGGCAATTTCTTCATCGAGCTTTCTTAAGTTAGATGTATATTCATCCACTCTAATTTCTTGAAATCTGGTATTCCTATCTAAGTCTTTGATTTGATCGCGAAGATAAAGCAAATTTTTCCCGTACGAGTCAGAGCTGGAGGTAAAAAGACCACAACCCGGCGTGACACAAATATCCTTAAAAGAGCTAAAAAGTCGCCGGGATTCTTCGTTAAGAGATAAGGTATTGATCTCGATCTCAATTTCGCCCTTTATCTTATTGAACCCTGATATCCGGCTTTCTAGGTCCTTTATTGAAGCAGAAAGATTAAGCCGCTCATTCTGCTTCTCACGAATTAGTCTTTGTAGAACATAATCTGCGTCGTTTGTTGCATCAAAACTATTACGGAGTTCTTCCAATTCATCTTTCAATTGTTCCAACTCATCATCGATCTCCGCCACGGAAATGTTATCAACATCGGACTGCTCTTCGAGTCTTCGGATAAACCCTTCAGTATTGACGATTTGAATATTAACTAAATCAAGCTCTCTTTTCTTTTCTATGAGAAAACGCTTGGCCTCGAACGAATGTTTTGGTGCTGTGCCAATCCCCAATCTGATCATCTCGGCGTATTGATCTTTTATGAAACTACTTGGGGCTTTGTAAGCACTCGTGTAACCAGCGTCTTGGTCTATATAAAAAAGAGGCAAAAATGTCGATATATACGGATAAGTGGGTTCGTTATTATTGGTTGTCAGCGCGAGCGGTGATAGCCCAAGTCTCAAAAAAAGGTACTCGGAAATCTCTTGTTCGTTGTAGAATATACGCGTTTCATTAGAGCCTCTTTCCGACACTTCTATATGAAACTTATCAGAAAATGACCTTTCGAAAGTGAAGAAATCCTTCTCATGCTCTACAGTGAGGCGGGCTGACGAACATTTCTCCATAATGTCGTCCCTATATCGAACAGGGTATCCAAGCGCGAAGGCAATAGAATGAATGACAGGCGTTTTTCCTGCGCCATTCGGCCCATATAGCTGGGTAATATCACTAGCAAACACGAGATCCTTCGAACTCCAGCCATCTTTCCCTGAAGGATGAATTTTTAATTCAACAAGTTTCATTCCAAATCCATTGCAATTTGTTTTTCTATTTGTAAATCAAAATAATTTCGTTCAATTACCTGGAGCGTATAACCGAGGTCTGATTGAACCTCTATTGCTTTTGATACGACCTTTTTCCCAAACTCAGTAGCTTTAATGCGGGAATCATGGCGGTCAACCTCAACAAGGCTTACTCTCTCAAGAAAGGTTAGCGCTTTGACTGTCCGCATCCTCAGGTTTGCCGACCATCCCAAGTGTTGGGATGAACCTTTAAAGCCTGAAAACGTTCGCTCAAAACATTCGCCAATCAACTGACCTAATTCGTCTGACTTCGGCTTGCGGCGTGTTTTGGACAACAAGAGAATAGTCATCGCGAGCAAGGGGAGATGAAAAAGCGCTTCATTACTGAGCCGATGAGTTGCTGAGCTACTGAATTGATCTAGAGACAATACAATTTCTTTTTCAGATGCTTCTTGAAAGAACTCTTCGTAATCCATCACGCGTTTCCTCTAACTAAAAATGAGAAAACAGCGCCGAGAAGGAGATTGCGATCAAGAGTGGCAGACAAATCATTGTCATCCAAAGTTGACAATACTTTATTAATTTGACTTTGAAGAATTGACAGACTTTCTCCTGATTTAACCCAGTCAGCGGCATTACTCTCTATTTCTTCAAGAATAAAATTCAGATCGAACTCTGGAATAGTATGGCGTTTATCTCTAAACCATATATCCCATTGAACCTTACAGTCAGATACGAACTCTATCATTCGTTCTGATGCACCCGCCTTACTCATCAGCCTGTGAATAATCGAAGCATTCTTGATGGCCTGAGAGTCGCCTCCATTTCTTAAGCTCTGATATGCCGCTTTGGAAATACTTAAAATATCGAGCATTTCGACAAGACTAACGCCTGCTATATCATCGAGGTCCTCTTCTCCGATCTCCTCTAGTAGTTTACCAAACGATTTCCGTTCGACAAGGGATATAAGACTGTTAAGGATTTCCTCACACTCTGAGCGCTGCAAATCTATTTCACTGTATTGATAAATGATCTCTCTTGCTTCAGAGAAAAATTTATCATCATGTGGATTCAAATATGAAATATTCGATTTAAGCTGAAGCTTCTTAATGCGCTCTATAATATCCTGATTTTCTATTGGCGCTTCTGGGCTTAAAGCGTCATTAAAGTTTTCAAGCAGCAATTTATAATAGTTGTTATCGCTATTGTCCTGTATTGCATCACGCAGCCCCTCTAAATCGTCGTTCAGATGAACATTTGTGAGAAAAACGACGTTACTACAGGAGTTCTTAAATCTAATAGTGTGGATAAGGAGCTTTCCAGCGTAGCTATCAGCAATCTTGGCTGGTTCGCATGTCTTAGCGCCTTTCCTTATCCCGAAGACATCATTTACAGACCATTGGTAATTCAACTTACCCTTAGTTTTGACCTGAAAGAAATTATAAACATGGTTCCCATCGACATTGAGGCGAGATACGAAATCGTCCTGGTAATCACAATACACCCGATCTAGCGCCTCATCTTCCAACAAAGACAAACACTCAAAAGCCGCTCCGCGAAACTGAGCCTGATAACGGGCAATGGTTTCCCTTCCAACGTTCTCCCGTGGCTCAACTTCATGAAGCTTTGGACTACCGCTATTTTTTCCTGCCACGCTTATCTTCCTTCAGGAAATATTTTTCGCTTGATTATACGAATTTCCCACTTCTCTTCTTGGTTCTCAAGAGTATTCACTACGACCACCGTATAACTATTAATGAACGTCTCTCTGACGTAAAACGTTACGTCTCATTGACGTATAATACTCTGATTGATTTTAACTGGTTCCCACTATTTGAACCATATTAATATAAATCAAATTAACATATCTAACTGATAATCAAGTGCTTTGTAATTTTCTATCGGGGGTTATACGTCAGAGTGACATAATATACTACGTCTCATTAATAGCTCTAATCTACATAACTCTTGAAGCTTATTTGGCTTATAACCTAATTATTAACAAAGTTTTGCACTGCCATACACTGCTTTGATAATGCTTCAAAATACCCCTCAATCGCCTCAACACAATTTGACAAATACGCTGGATCATAAGGCGCATAAATTTCTGTGGTTGAATATTGTTCCATACGGTGCCCAAGCTGCGCCACAACTTCCCAGGGAGGAACAGACTGTGAGCGTAACCAACGTGTCATCGTGTGCCGAAAAGAATACCCGGTCACCTTCCCTGTTAGTTCTGCTTTTTTAATCGCCGTAGCAAATGAGGTTTTAACGCTTTTAATCGGGACATTGGATCCAGAGATAATATTACAATCCGTCAAATGCCGTGTAGCCTGATGAATGAATTCAGGCATTTTGACCGTAGGCCGATATTTCTTGGTTTGTTTGCGCCCTGGTGGATTCAACGTAATCAGTCGATAATCATGATTCAGCTGACGGCTATGCAATTCCATGACTGCTGTGGGTCTGGCTAATGTGCCTAGCATCAATAAGCAATAACGCATCAGATAGTCCAGCTCAATCGCATCAAATAACCTTGCCATCTCTTCCAAGCTAAGCGGACGCCCCATTTCAACATTATTATGCATGGGGACTGAAATACTCATGACATTTACGGGCTTATCAATGTACTCGTTCTTGTAACAGAAATTGGTGGCGGCCCGCAGTGTAGTAAAGATGCGTTGAATATACCCTTCAGAGCAGCCCAACGTTTCCAAGTGAGCTTTAAACGCGCGCTGCTCCCGAATACTTAAATCCGATAACAACGCATCTTTCCAGTAATCAATCAGCTTTTCACAGTGTGTTTTAACTGACGTATGGCTGGGTATATTGACGCCATGTTCTGTGTAATAAATTGTAAGTGCACGGGCTAACGTGATTGATGCTTTTGAAACCTTATTGGGGTTATAGGTTTCAATAAAGAACTCCGCTAGTCGTTGCTGTGCCTCTTGAAAATCGCGAGTGCTGAGTGATACTCGCTCTGTCTGACGTGTTCGGCTGTTGTAGCCACACCGGTACCAAACGCTTCCTCGTTGGGCAAGAAACCATTTTCCGATCTGGTATCTTGGCTTGGGTTCTCTCCAGGACATACGGTTCTTCTCACTAAATATTCACATAACTGCCAACCCCAATAACGAGGCATTCCATGCGCGGATGTCTTAATATACCCAATCAGTCCCTGCCCTTTAAGGCGGTCTAACGTAGAACGGGAAATATCTAGTTTTTTGATTACTTCACAAGGGCGGTACTGCGCATATAAATTAATATCTAAGGCATCAGCAATTTCCTTATAGTTTTCTGCATCCGAAAATAATGTATTCAGTGACATTACGCATCCCTCTAATAATCACAGTCTTTGTGTCTAACCCTATCCATCATCTGGGCTATCGCCCTATTGGCAATCGATGCCGAGATATCTAATTGCGTGGTAGATAAAATGGTTCTAAAACCTGGCGGCAGGTGTTGTTTTTCAAGTTTAATAAAATGAATAACGCGTTCATTAGGCTTCCATTTTTCCATTGTGACGCCATCCTGGTGATTTACACTAAGCTTTTTTGAAGTTGGTTATTTTTACGGAGCCAGTTTTCGAGGTACTGTTTTTCTTTTTTTAATTTAGCAACATGTTCGATTAATGCGAGCTTGCGATCATAGTAAAACTTGCAATCGGATTTTAATTTAACCGTTTTATTGGCGATATCCCAAAAGTAATCAAACGGATCAATGACGGCTTTACAGTGGGCACATTCAAGCACTCGTCGTTGTTGATTCGCATAAATTTGGGAGTGATAACAGGTAAACCGTGCTTTAGGTTTAAACTGAGGTGATGGTTGAAACGGAATGAGTTCGCCCATGGAATTAGTCCTTTGTCACTTCGCCAGTGGAGGTATTAAGGATTTCCTTGGAGTGCTCAGTTTCACTTTGGTACTCCCCATCAAAGACATTGCTCGTATCAAACACCAACGGATGATCCTGACTCTCTCCAATTTGAGCTTGTTCTTCTAGTGTGACAGCGCGTTGCATTTCCACACTGACGGGGAGATATTTAAATAAACGACGAATGACGGTCTTCTTGGCCATCTCTTCGTAATGGGTTTTCCAAGGGTCTGAGTCTGCCGCGTTAAGGAAAGAAAAAATGGAAGCTCAGCTCTCTGTGATTCAGCTTGGGATGAATCCCACACATGAAGCTATTTGAAATGCACATCGGGAATTAAAGGAGTCGGCGGCAACAGCACAATCTGCCGTCGATGTGTTAGAGAAGCTATATGAAAAGGTCCTGATTAACCGAAAAGAAAAAAGCTGCTCACAGAGTGTGGGTGTGAAGCAGCTTTTAGGATCCAACCAGAACGGAGAGGATTATGAACACGCTTAATTTAAAAAACAATGATTTTTCGTATCTAGGTAGTCACGCATCAGTTAATAAACAAAAAGGGGATGTAAAAGTCGTGAATATAAAAAATATCTCTCCACGCTTAGAGCACAAACCTACGCTAACGAAAAAAAGCATTGCCTCAAAAATTAGGAAGGGACCGTGATGAATGAAGCAATGCGCAGAAGAGAGGTTTAAAGGTCAATTTAAACCCTGTCTAACAATCTATTAAATTATCGTAGATCTTTAAACTGAATTTTGTATTTATTTTTTCATAAATGGAAAATAATCTGCGATGAGTCAACTAGAAGCGCTTTTGGAACTACATATCAAGGGATTTTGCTTGACACCTCCTCAAAAAGAATTTCGCTTTCACCCCAAAAGGTTCTAGCGATTCGATTTTGCCTGGCAAGAAAGTAAATTTGCCATCGAAGTCGAAGGTGGTGCCTGGGTCAGTGGACGACATACACAAAGTAAAGGATTTTCCAATGACTTGGAAAAATACCATGAAGCAATGGCGTTAGGTTGGTTGGTGTATCGCTGTAATGGCGAGTTGATCAACAGAAGACTGGCGATTGGTGTCACTCGTCAATTGTTATACGAAAGACAGCAAACTGCTTAATGGTGTATATCGGTCATAGGGGGATAGACCATGAGTGTATTACATGAATTAGCCGAAGTGATCGGTCATGATGCCGCCATCAAATTAGGGCAACACTTGGGTGGTGCGCGTTTATATATTCCACATCAGATGACGGATAGCCATACGCTTAGCACTCTTAGGCTTGGACTTGGCTCAAAAACTCAGTGATTATTACCAAGGGGAACACATTGAGCTACCCTCAAAACAGCTCTTTAAACAGATCCGAAATGAAATGATGCGTAAGGATTATGAGTCGTTAAAGTTGGGTGGTGGTTGTTCTCGAGCCGATTGGTTAGCCATCAAGTATGGAGTATGCAAACGGCAGGCGTTGAATATACTGAGGGAGGATGGGGTTGGGCTGGAAGGGGAGCCAGTTCAGACTGCATTAGAATTACAATCATGACAAAATTTTTGTGATACAGTTCGTTGGGTGTTAAAATTCTGCCGCTATTTTAGGCGTGAATAACGCTTAGTGTGCGATATTAACTATAGTTATATTTGCTTGCATCTATAATCAATCAAAATTATGACGATTTAGTCAGTATATTTTAACCTCTTATCAGTATTTAATTATTTAAAATGAAACATATAAAATACTTTTTAATAGTTCTTGTTAGTACTTTCCCTTTGGTGATCCACTCAGCTAATGCAGCAAATATTTATACCGCCAGCAGCCATTCAATTGGTGATATCACATTTCACTCGGTGAAAGAGACTATTTACCCTTCAACTGCAGGCGTTGTTCAAGTCACTTTTTCAAGCATAGCTTGGAATGATAGCACTAACTGCAATAAAAGATTTGTATATATCCGAAATGAGGACTCCCACTTAGTTTCTGCTATTTTGACTGCATACACTGCTGGTATGCAGATTAGGATTTTTGTTGATGATGATTTGCAAGCTGATGATCATATTTGTTATGTGAGAGCACTAAAGTTAGTTAAAGGTTAATAACACTGTAGATACCACAATTCGAATGTAAAAAAGAGTACGAATTAAAAATATAATTATTATCGGTTTTCCCTCCAATTGAGCGTGTATTATTGCTTATCTTGGCTTTTTGATTTGTCAAACTGTATTAGGAAGTGAAACACATGAAGTCTTTTTTTAAATTATTATCGTGTTTATTTATTTTATTTAGTGCTTTTGCGTTAAGTGACGAGCTTACAACGAGCCCTTATACTCAAATTGAATCCGTTGATGCTTTTACAGATTTTGGTGATGGAGATATTATTTTCGATCTTGTGGCAAAAGTGAATGGGTGTGAAAGAGGCTATTGGATGAACAAAAATCATCCTGGGTATAACACTACAATGAGTATGATTATTGCCGCTTACCAGGCCAAAACCCGTGTTCTTGTAAGAGGTTATTCTCAGCGCCGTTGGACTGGTAGTGCAGGCCCCTTTTGTCAGTTATATTCTATTAGATATGTTCCAAACTAATTTTTTAATTAGAATAAGTGAAAATCAAGTGAAAAATCAAGTAATGAAATTTTTCACCTAATCAACGCATTTTAAATCCCTCACAATCCTCAGCATTGATTGAATAATGCTGAGGATACTATGCCACAATTCAGTACTCGCTCACTTGAGCGACTTACCAGTTGCCATCCCGATCTGCAGGTGGTGTTCCAGGAAGTCATAAAAGACTGCGACTGTACGATATTAGAAGGTTTTCGTAGCCGAGAAGCGCAGAATGACGCTTATTCAGCCGGTCGTTCTAAGCTTAAATTTCCTCAAAGCAAACACAATCACTCTCCATCACTCGCGGTGGATGTCGCGCCTTATCCTATCGATTGGCAGGATATTAACGGGTTTTATTACTTTGGTGGGCTGGTGCTGGGTACGGCATTAAACCTGTATAAAAACGGCCAAATTAGTCATCGATTACGCTGGGGTGGTGATTGGGACCGGGATCATGATGTCAGTGATCAGTCATTTAATGACCTGGTACATTTCGAACTTTACAAGGAAGCATGATGGATAAATCAGGCATCGCGAGTTATAGCGTAGGCACAGTGACCGCTGTGGGTGCCGCTATCGTGGAACAATGGAATCCTATGGATTGGCTCACCGCCATTGGCGTTATCGTGGGAGTGATTGGGGTGATCGTCAGAATGTATAAGGATATTGCCGCTCATATGGATCGGCGTAGGGAGGAAGAATGAATTGGTTAGCGAAATTAGTCAGTGGTGGCCTGGCCGAGCCAATTGATGCCATTGGCAATGTACTGGATAAAGTCACCACCTCAGATGCAGAGCGTATGCAGGCGGAGATTTTATTAGAGCGTCTGCGTCAACAGCCTCAGGTTTTACAGGTTGAACTGAATAAATTGGAATCACAGCACCGCAGTTTATTTGTTGCTGGCTGGCGTCCGTTTATAGGCTGGGTCTGTGGGTTGGGTTTAACGTTTACCTTTTTAATTAACCCCATCGTACAATGGGTATCAGGGAAGCCAGGACCTCAACTGCCGTTTGATATTATGACGGAGCTGGTCTTAGCCCTTTTGGGTTTAGGTGCGCTCAGAACGGCTGAGAAGTTCGGAGGACGGGCCAAATAATGCGTCGTAAGCTGCTCCCGAAACAGGCGATGTTTGTGAAGGAATATCTGGTAGATCTGAATACCACATAAGCCGCCATACGGGCTGGGTACCACAAGCAGGGAGATCAAAGCCTTATTAACCGGATTGCGAACCATTAGCATCGGCTTACTTACTACACCTATTGTTGGCTGGTTTATCAGTTTAATTGTGGCAACGGGTATCGCCATTTATAAAAACCGAAACCAAGTGAAAGCGTTTTTGAGTGGAAGGCCAGAATAAAACTCTGGTCCCTGTAATACTTTAAAAACTATCCATGATCATATGAATATTATGATTAATAATCCAGAAAAAATTCCCGGATTAATTTGGGATAATACCAAAGAAAAATTCAGCAAGATGGAGAAAGGTATTTCCTATGCCTGGGATTCTATGTTTGGCGATAAAGAGGAATCAACATTAAGTTCCCGCTCATCAAAACCTCAGGAGCCATAGTTATTCAAAAATACCAGCCATATCACCATTGTCCAGCAAGCCGGCGAAGACAGTGAAGCCTTAGCCAGAAGAGTGGCGAAAGAAGAAATAAAAGCACAAAAGCAGCAGGCAAGTTCGAGATAGCGTGGAATGTTGTATGATTTGCAATAGACGTAATATAATACAGGCACTGTATTTATTGAAATAAAAAAAGTGATTTAGTAGTGAAAAAAATAATATCTGCTCTCTTATTTAGTCTTCCGATATCAGGTTTTTGTTCAGAGATAAATGGTGTTGACTTTCCGGATGGAAATCTATCTTTTGCAGATAAATTAGTTTCCTATTCTCCTGGTAGTGGTGTAACCACACCATATACTAATGGACAAAACGCTATAGACATTCCTGATTATGTTTCTGGAGGAAGTCCAGAGTATGTTTCTTTAGGTGATCAGGGAGAAATTATAGTACAGTTTACGAATAACTCACTTACCACATCAGGTGATTCTTCAAGTGATTTATGGATTTTTGAGGTTGGTAACGTACTTGAGCCTACAGACATATACATCAGCGAAAACGGTTCCAAGTGGATTTATGTAGGATCAACCAGTGGTGGTAAAGGCGGCATAGATATTGATGCTTATTTAAATAACGGGGTTTCACATAATACAAAATATAATTTTGTGAAAGTAGTTGATCTATTACCAACACAAAGTGGATCTCCATGGGCAGGAGCGGATATTGATGCCATTGGAGCTATATCATCTTCTGAAGGGGTTTGTGGAAAAAATGAAGCCTTATCACCAGCAACGTATGACAAAAATACAGGTAAACTGTATATTCCTTACGTTATAGCGGGTGAAAAGTGTTATGAGCTTGAGCTAAATGGTACTGAAGGAATAGATATTGAGCTTGTAGAAACATATTTAAAATCAAAAATCGAAAACAAGTAAACAAACTAATATTTTAACGAAATGGTATTGCTTTAAACCAATTAAGGGGAGTTAGTTGACCCTATTAAAATAGAAAGTGCTTTACCTTTTTCTATATATCAAGTGACGTAATTACTTACGTCACTTTTTTCATTAAATCACTAAGTTAAACTACTCCCTCATACAACGCCCAGGTTCAATAGAGTAGCGACGTTCTTCAGCTCCACTTGACCATCACAAGATTTTTGGCCATGTTGAGGATAAGGTAGTAGCCTTTTTGAGTGATATTTAAATGATCTTCCGTTTTGGAAAATGTCACTGAATATCTATTATGCATTCGTTGTTCAGAGATAATAGAGAGAATGATAATGACAAATATCTATAAAGGCCCTGAGGCTGGTATTGAAAAAGAAGAAGCAGAAAAACTTCATTTCCATTCAAAAACAGGGTGGAAAGTATTTTTCTTTATCATGGTGGCATTAGAAATAATATCTTTATTATCTTTAGTGTTCGGTGAAGCAACTTCTCTAGTCAATATATTTGGTGAGATTGTTTTATATGGCCTTCTTCTTCTAGGACTGTATGGGTTTGCTTTTAACAAAAAAATATTTGTCAGAAAGTTTTGGTTTTTTATGATTTTTGTGACCCTTCTCTGGGACGGTTATTCAATGTTTTACCAGCTTGGTGAACTAGTAGAAGATAAGCTAGAAGCTTACTTTGCAATTGCGTTTCTCACCATTTTTTGGCTCCCATTCTTCGTTTTTCTAACAATCGCGTTTTATAAATACAGCTTCCGTTCACCCGAAATATGGAATCAATAAAACTGGCCCTATTTGAGGTAGAAAGCATCACCCCTCTACCTTATGTACACTGTATGTTACGACACCAAAGACAGCGAACTCCCGTTCTGGATCAAGGCGGATTTTGGGATATTGAAGATTCATCGGCAGTAGCCAGCCAGTATTGGTTATTCTTAATGTAAAGCTGTTTTACGGTAAGATCACCATCGACCTCTGCCACTATCATGTTACCACTGCATAGACTCGTCTAAACTTATTACGTTAGCTTGTTACATACTAAAGAGAGGTTGCAGCTGGATATATTCAAAAAGGTCAAAGCAATGCTTACGCAAAATAAGTGTAAGAAAGTCTGGGCTCCACTAAAGTTTGCAATTGTTTTATTTACAGGAGCTTTGATGGCACCAGCACAAATCCAGGCACAACAAGAAGCCTCTCTTTATGAGCGCTTGGGAGGATTAGCACCTATTTCAATTGTGATCAGTGATTTTATTGATGCTCTAGTACCTGATGCTACTCTCAATCAAAATCCAGCAATTGATGCAGCTAGAAAACGAGTTCCTGCTCCTTATCTGAAATACCATGTGACTGCGATGGTATGCCAAGCTACAGGAGGACCATGTCAGTATCATGGAAAGGCGATGAAAGCAGCTCATGCCCATTTAAATATTACAGGACAAGAGTGGGATCGCATGTTGACTATTTTTAAGGAGGTACTTGCAAAACACAAAGTGCCAGCAAATGAGACCAAAGAGCTTCTTGATATTGTAGAGTCAACGAAAACAGACATTGTCACTCAAATGCCTTAGTAGAATGTGCGCATAAGCAGAGCAGGGGAAACACGCAAAAACTCCTCATGAGAAAAGAGAGACTGTTAGTTTGTCTTTTCCTTAACACGGTTTACTTCGTTACAGCTTCTACAGTTATTACATACCCCTGATAACTGCATATCAGCTTCAGCGATAAATTCAGGATTGCCCAGTAAAGCCACCTCAATATCAGAGGAGTTTGCGTAATAATAAACCAGGGCGTTAATCTCATAGTTTCACCTGTTCTAGACCACCTAAATAATACGGATAAATCACGCCGTTAAGCGTTAAGCTCTGTCGTCCTGGACCTATATATTGGTAAGCTGGAGTGTTCAAAATACGTTCCTGCTGATTCCACCGATAATGATGGGTTTGCTGACTGGATTGATAAGCAGCCGTATCGCGACTAAACCGAAAACAGACTTGTTGTTGAGGATTGGTGAGAATTAACATGGGCTGAGGCATAGCAAGCTCCTTTAGCTATGCCCAATATAGGTAGAAATTACAGCGGAAAGTTAGGGGAAAAATTTGTTATATAAAATATTTAAATCACCTTTTCTACTTCAATAACATATGTTCTCGGTATTTTGTCATGCCAACCTACTGGTCGATCATTTTTACTTCCGAACGAAAGCATTTCAAAAGGGATAAACCGACAAAGGGTTCGTATAACCACCTGAAAAAAGTTTGGCTTTAGCCCCTGCCAATTAACCACTTTGGTCTGCGTTATAAGCTTTCCTAGAGTTCTTCCCCATATGGCTTCCTGAGGAACAAAATAAACGAGAAATGTAATAAGGGTTATAACTTTGTCAGTAAATATATACTCTAAGTGAGTAGCCTCAAATACCTCCAGTAACAGCCTAATAACTATAGCTACAGGAAATGCAGTGATAATTAAAAATATTAAATCAATTATCATATTCACAAAACGCTTCATCGTACCCGCTATTTTTGACTCATCAAATACAATGTCGTTTTGTGAAAGGTCTGCTTCAGGTGATTTATAAGCTTGATTAGTCATTTATTACAAACTCACAAGCTATTCATAAATTCAATAGCTCGGATATTTACACCTGATATGACACTAGGCCCAACTTTATTTGCCATGACATCATCACAAGGAACTGATTCTCCATATACCATAACGAAAGAACGACTATGATTAGGAGGTAGTACTTTACGGTGCACTTTTTCGACTACACACTTTTGCAAGCTTTCCCCTTCTTGCTGAAAAGATCTTTTATTAACCTTAAAATAAGTCTGATAGTTTAGGCCTTTAAAAAGCATATTATCGTGGTTAAAGGCATCTTTATCTTTTATCTCACTTAAGATATAGGAATGAACTCCTACTTCATTAAAAACAACAAAGAAGGTTCTTTCAGAGTTGTCTATAATATTCTTACTAGTAAAGTAATACCATTCTTCTTTGCTTTGAGTTCCACTAAATCCATCATGGTACTCTTCATACCGCTTACCTGATGAGGAGTCTACTAACTCATATGACTTAGGTATGTTGAGCTGTATAGCAGGCGAAGAGTTAGACACCAGCACATTATCATTCACGTTTCGCTTGACATTGATACCACAACCCACAAGCACTACCGATAAAACAATAAGTAACAATGTATTTTTCATAACTAACCTAATTTAGATACTGTTCATACTCTATTTTGAGGCCGGCATAATATCACCTGCTCAATATTCGGCCAACATACCCAAGCATCAATATTGATCTAATCCAATTACTTCAACTGTAAGAAAAAGTATTTATAAACTCATTTTTCGAACCAGCTCATTCGCTTGCTTATCAACTTTAGTCAACAAAGCATTATCATCCACTCTTCCATTTTGAAATTTGTTACAAGGTAAAGTTGTAATGTAGCTAATTGAAAACAAATGCTTTTTCTCTGTATTTAGAAATGTCCAAAACCTTTTGGCTAGGCTACATTGATCTATGACATCTTTATCCAGTGGTGATCTGTGCACTTCAAAAAAAGTGGTATAACTAGTGTCATTAATAGTTATAGCACTTCGGTTAAAGTAACTATTTCCCCAGTTTTTAATATCATACGTTAATGTTTTACTCGCATCGCTAAAATCTATTGTTAAAGTACTATCAGTAACCCCTTCGGCATTACGTTTCTTAAAGTAAAACCAGTCACGATGCTCGTATGCACTACCTGTAACATTAGAAAATTGAACGAGCTTTTTCCCCGAAAAAGAGTCAATAAATTCATATTCATAAGGTACTGCTAGTCGAATTTTTGGGTGGCTCTCAGAAACTACAACGTTATCATAGCCAGCATATCGCTTTACAGGCGCGGCACATCCTGAAAAAAACACAGATAAAACAATAAGTAATAAAGCTTTCTTCATAATTAACCTTACGTAGCTACTGCACAGGTACTCGTAAATCGCGGCATATTAGCAGCTTGCTAAGCAGCATCCAATACGAAGAAAAGCTTATACTGAGCTAGCTCAATAGGAAAATTGATTTTTATAGATCGTAAGATAGAGCACTAACTATCGCGTCTTAGAAAATATACCGCATTTTCAATAGCTTGCTTTTCAGATAGTCTAGGGTTCTTATTTTTTTCGTGATTTAACAAACGCTCTGCACGCTCAACATCACCACGACAGAGTCCTACAAGCTCACTCATCACTGAATCGAGTTCATACCCTGTACTCTTGCGATTAAAAAGTTTTTTATACAGAAAAAAGGACGTCACAAATAACAGAATGGCAATAATTACTAAGTGCAAACTAATACCCCTTTAATAGAATCCCTTATACAATTTGAAGTATCTAATTTTATGAAATTCCTTTTCAAAGAGTCTATCACGTAATTATACTTATCCTGATAATAAATAACCCAAGCTTATTGGCAAGGGCTATTGTTGTTCTTTCTTAGTTCTATCTGGTAGTCGTTAAGTATTATTAATCAAGAGGCTTGCCCCTTATTTTCTTTCCTCAACCAACTTATCAAAATCAGCTTCAAGCTCTTTTATTTCTTTAGTAAGATTTTTATTTTCTTGATTACCGCCATCGCCAATTTGAATAACTACCTCGAAGATATCAATATTGTTCATATCTTCAGGGAACGGCTTAAGTGGAAATATATTCACTATACACTGCTGTAATAAACTTGGAACAACATCAGTGCGGCTATCAAGTAGAACAATATTATAAAGAGCACCATCAGAAGCAACTGCTACCAATATACGTGAGTTTGGAGCTATTTGCTTAATGCAATCCAAGGTTTGAACTTTACTGCGAATACTTTGTGCATAATCTGAAGAAATTTGTTGCTTAGTTAATTCTTTTTGAGAACTTATACAACCAGTCAATATAATGCTTAATAAAGCTAGTAGTAGATAGTATTTTTTCATTAGCAAAACTTCTCACTTTTGCATGTCAATTACTTTCGTGCTTGCTACTAGGTCATGCAAACAACGTCTTTCACGACTGAATATAAAAAGTCCATCAATCAACCATAACACTCCCAGAAATGCATCACCGATCCAAAATAGGGCATGACGTAAAAATAATAAGGAGAACAGATCAGATTTTTCATCACTGCTATAGCTTACAATTGCAATTTTTAGTAATTTCTTACCTACGGTTTGACCACTTTTGATAAGAAGGTAAATATTTAGCACCAAAAATAATAAAATGACTATACCAACATAAGTTAAAAAAATAGTATCTTTATCTTGCCAATAATAATCTTGAGACTCCAAAAACCAAAACCCCAAAAAAAGCAAACCAGCCAATGTTATCCTATCAATAAATGTAGCCCAAAAGCGCTTTGATATGGACGCAAGCTTATATGTATCTGAAACATTTTCTCGTAACTCTGCATCAGGTGCGTGGTAAATTTCACTATTACTCATAACTACTCACTAACTTCGTACTAAGCAAAAAGCCGCCGCATTATACCGATAAGTACATCACATTCAACTGCGTTAAATCAGCATTCCTTAATGCTATAGAACAACTCCACTGCTATTACCTTCAGTGGTTGATGAAAAGCTACACTATGAAAAACCGATCAATTATTAATCAATTCAAGCAGCCGATTTGAACGTGACAATTAGGGAAACTGTTACGGAAGTGTCACGCAGAGAAGAAAAAAATGCCCCAAAAAGGCTATTTTTGACTGTAATAAACTATATAAAATAATGAGTTAATACAAAAGTCCTTCTATTAATGGGCTTCTGGAGGCAAGGGTCGCTGGTTCAAATCCAGTCACTCCGACCAATAAAATCAAGAAGTTAGCTCCCTACCCTCACTTCAAAAACAACCTACTGTGTCATATCGCTATCTGGACTCAAAAATTGGTGTATAGATAATCGAGCTCAAGCACTGTATATTACAGTTGTCGAATATTAATATGTGTATATTGTCCAAGTTTTGATAATAATGAATAGATGCCTACAAAGAGTGAAGTATGAAAATTGTTGTAGCAAGCAAGCGAAAGAAAATTGATACTCTGAATAAAGAGTATCCTGGTCACGAAGTACTAGATATTACCTCAAAAGCAGTAGACCCTTGGGTAAAATTTAGCCCATTTTATCCCCATGGAGATATTCCAATTCCTTTTTCAAATGAGTTGAGCCAATCAGTCGAAGGCTTATGGCAAGCTCTAAAGGTCTTTGAGAAAGAAGATATTGATATTAAAAAAACGCTTATTACGAATATGAAAGGGATCAAGCGTACAGTAAGAAGACTTGGAAAAGTAAAAGGTCATAGAAAAGGCATCCATGGTAATGAGCTTCTTGGTTATCTAGAAGCACGAAAAAAAATATATATCCCAGCTTATTATTGGGTATTAAATAATAAGCTAACAACTGAGCTTAATATAATTAAAGAAAAAGCTTCTAATGGTGTTGTTCTGCTCGATTATGAGACCAATGGAGATATCAATGATCTTAGAAAGCCTCTAAGTCATGCTCATTTGGTAAAACAACACTTAGAGAAAGAATAAATTTTGGGGCATTGCCCGAAAGGGAGCGCTCTCTGACGAGAGCTAGACGCAGGTTCGAATCCTGCCCTTTCTCCCAATGGTTTCCAGTATGATCAATTTTTCAGCTTAAATTATTACGGAAATAACACCATAGTCAGGTTTAATATCACCACACGAGTCATCTTCTTCAAGCACACGTTTATCTCGATAGTGATAATCCTCATTAATTTCACGCTTTCTCAACTCATGATGCCCTCCTTGCCTAATTCGGTAATTATTACCAACGCTTTCCCATTGATTAGCATTAAGCTGATATACACGTTGCCTGCGAGAAAGCCTGGACAGGTTTTCTAAAATTCTACGGAGAGTAGGTGTATCACGGTTAGCATTATAGGCAAGCATATCATCATATGTTTGCCTGAGCCTTTGAAACCGTTCATTATCATTTATGATATACTGGGCATTCTCTTCAAATCCTTCTCCAGGATCATCTGTCCTACGTCCACCTTCAGGTCCAATGAAAAGATTCCATGGCATCCAAGCATAAAAAGATTCAAAATTATCCCATGCTTGAGGGTAATTATCACCGCCTTCACGAATAAGCCCAAAACCCATATTTACAAGCATATTTGCAACAGCCTGCAAGTCAACCGCATTCGCAGCACAACCATTGGCATTTGCTCCAAAGTATCGAGGGATCATGTTGCCAAATTGATTAAAAAAAGTCCTAGCCAGCAAAATATCCCCATTATCAATGACATTGTTATAAAAGGCTCTTAAGACATTAAAAGGGATAATATGGTGCCTCGCCACTGGTATAGTATATTCTGCACCAACACCAGATCGATCCAATCGAGCATTATAATTAGGCAAAGCGGGATAAGGTGCTGCAGGCCTATCGCCTATTTCTAGCCTGTAATTCCCTGGAGGATCATCCTGAGCAAAAGCTGGGCATGCAATCAATGCAGTTACCAGCATACTAATCTTCACATATCGACTACAATTCATACTCATTGAAATCTCCTTCGATACTACTTAATGAGTATCTTATTCCAGTCATCACAAGTACCCCCTCTCTGATCAACAAGCTGTACTTTGGCACCAGTTGATTTTGCAAGTAAAATACTTTTTAGAAAAATAATTCCATTTACTTCATTATTGATATCATCCCAAGCATTCACGCGATGCCATTCTGACTTGCCTAACATCTGAACCTTTATATATTTATTCTCATCCCCCACATCCACTTTATTGATAATACCCTCAGCACATGAGGCCTCTGCAAAAGCAGTGCTAGCACCCAAACAGAGAAAAATAGATATCGCAATATTTCTCATAATCAACCCCTTATTGAAAATTCAGAAAAACCGGTTAAATAATGATTTGAATTATTCAATAATAATTCTGTTCCAGTCATCACAGTCACTACCATGCTGGTCTCTCAAAATCACTTTGGCGACTGTCGCTTTTGCAAATAAAACGGTCTGTAAATAAGCCATTCCCTCCGGTTTAGCATCAATATCAATATTTTCATCTAGTTTTAGCCAGTAAGCTTTTATGGGATTACTAGATTTATACTGATCATATTGGTTGTCATTTTTAGTGATATTTTTATGAAAATTATTAAAATGGCTTTCAACCTGAACTTTAATTTTCCTATTATTGTCACCAACTTCAACAGCTTTAATAACACCATCGGTTACACACAGAGCATCATTGGCAGCCGCAGAAAAAGATACTACGGACAACAGTGCAATTATTGATAATTTTTTCATAGAAAATATCCTCATATTAGGTAAGAGGTTCATGTGGTGGAATCAGAAAAATAACACAGCCGAATTATCAATACTGTGGACAGTTTTTGGCTGAGAATGGTAGGTTGTACCAAAGATAGAAACTGCGAGAATGCGGTTGTCAAAGTCGTATTGTCACAGGAATCTATCTTTGGAAAGCATAGTAAAAACTGTT
>NZ_JBOIUB010000018.1:0-61368 GCF_050749885.1 Zooshikella sp. RANM57
CGAAAGACTTTGAAATTCACGGAGTAGAGATTCATGCCAATGATAATATTGGCCTATGTCTTGGTGCCGCTAATCGAGATCCACGTATTTTTGAGTCTCCTCATATATTTAATATCCATCGCAAAGAGAATTTAACTTTAGAGTTTGGACATGGCCCACATATCTGCCTAGGTAAGCACTTGGCACATCTTGAAGGAGAGGCTGCAATCACAGAAATCATCAAACGGTGGCCAGGAATACAAGTCGCTCTCTCTGAAGAAGAGATTGAATGGGAACGAGATGCCGTATTTCTCAAGATCAAGGCTTTGCCAGTACGTTTGCTCTGAAGCTCAACATAATATAGCTAAAATTACTAGGAGAAAAACCAATGGCCGCCTTCATCGACCTAGTCAACTTTCTAACCACAAACGGCCTTGCAAGCACACCTCATAAAGGACGGACTTATCTAGGACATTCAACCCGAGTTTATATTTGCATGAAAGGTTGGGGCTGTGCGGATCATTCCTGTGATGCAGCTTTCTTTCAATCAGTCTATGGCACACAAATATGGCAACGTAAAACACTTCCTATAGAGCAGCGCTCAGTGCTAATTGACCTCATTGGTGAAAAAGCAGAACGGCTTGTTTTTGCAAGTTGCTTTATGGATCGAGAATCTTTTTATGAACAACTCCACGACAATAAGAAAACCTTTTCTTTAGAACATCGCAATAAGGGTGAACGAATAACCTTAACCCGACATCAGTTCGACGAGCTTGCGACTATTCAGCTTGCTGACTTTTTACAAGAATATCTTTTTGTGAACGGGTCACTACTCAGAAATACACCTGTAGAGGCTTTAGCCAAAAGAGCTTCTCGTGGTGGACTGAATGCTCTCCGCTGCATAATGCTAGAGGGTTATGCTCAAACTTTATGGGCAGCTTAATACTAGACCTTTAAATTTCATGCCTTTAGCCGAGTAACAACCTAAGAAAATAAGGGATTGTTGGTTTAATAAAATGCATCTGGAGAAGCTTAATGTCAATTTCAAAAATGGCCACGTTAGACGTCTATCGTCCACTCATTAATCAATTTATTCATTTTTTTCAGATTGAAGGTGCACCTCGAATTCCGCCAGGGTTTGAAAGGGAGATCCTTCTTAAAATCTTTGCCAAAGACTTTACTGAACGGGATCTTGCCTGGTCCATCACGGGAATGAGAGGTTGTATCGAACTTTTTGTTTTTATTCTAAGTTGTACACGATGTTTGCCAGAAAAGTGTCGTACAGCTTATACAGAAATCTCAGCCATTTACATGGTCAAATTTTTATTCGAAGGATTAACCGATAATTTGGCTATTAATCAACTTGATATCGAAGCACGAGGTGGTCAAGTAGTAAAACCATCTAGCATTCTTGGTGCGTATACTCTTTTTAATGAGGCCTTTTATCGGAAATTAGCAGGTGATCCAACCCCCATAGCAACTCTATTGCATCCTTTACGCGATATTACGGTTCATCTTTCGGATATTGCTCATATCAATCCTAAACATGTACAGAAGGTGCTGATGAGTGCATTTGATATCAAAGAATCAGCCGCATTAAATCTGGAAAAAGCCGAAATTTCACTTTATCCCTGGTGTGTTGCCAATATTGAAATGTGTCTGTTCATCAATGAATTAATAAAAGGCCACCCTCTTCATCATTTTGTGGTAGATATTTGCAAGAAACGCTACACAGGAATTAATCAGTTATTATTAGGCAAAGTTCAATCTCGTGATGAGTTGCTGGATATTCGCGGCGCAGAGATATTAGCAAGCGAAGATATTATTGCCAGATTACTTTATATTGAAAAAGGAACCGGGCATGACTTTGGTTTTTCTAAATGTATCACTGAAATTGAAGAAGCCGCCTGCTTCGTTCATCAAATCACACGACTTTTAAATGACTTCGGCCAACTCGTATTAATTGATACAAATGAAGTCAGAAATTATTTTAATGAACTACTCGAATTTCATGCCCATAGGCCAGACCTCACCAGCTTACAAACGTTGTTTCACGAGTGGCCTGGTGCGATGACAAAAATGCCGCGACTGACAAAAGACATTATGCTTTCCGAGATGAATATGGGATTTATTTGGAAAACGAATATCCTCTCTCAAAATGCAGTGCCTAAAACACTTTCAGACTATGTGTCACTCATTGCTTCCGAAGTTGAGTATTGGAATCAGCGTTATCAGGACATTGAAGCAAACTTTCTCCAATTACTCGAATATATCGATAATCGAACTGTTGACCATATAGCCTTTGATTTTTTGCGCAGCTACGCGGATTTCAACATTGCCTTATATTTAGCTAACTATAAAGAAAGTGACTACATGGTATAGAATTATACTATTAAATTTACCTTGTATAATTGCATATAAAATAATGCATGATGAGTATAGATTACACCAATGCAGCCTATGAATTAATTTTCAGGATCAAATGAATACCAGTGGTATTTCGATGCACACCCGAGGTAGACAAAGGCTGGATTTTAGGGGTGCCTTATTTAATTCCAAGTATTTAACCGTCAAATACTACCTTTCTCTTATTACAAAGACTTTTACTATCAAGCTAAAAAAACTTTTCTCAGTTTAGTCACAAAAGTTTCAGACTATTATCGTTATCATTCTAAACAGTTCAAGCAAAGCTTACTGATTCGATACTAAAAATAATAACCAGATAAGACAATAGACTGGCAAGTAATCTTCAATAGATAACTTTTTTAATAATTAAATCAATGCTTAACTGACGTATATCATTACTGCAGGGACATAATAAATATAAGAAGGAAGACATAATGCATTCATTCCACAGGTATTTACTTAGCCTCCAATCTCAACATTTAGCCAAAAAGCTGTATTCATCCATTATCTTATCTTGCTGCCTACTTCTCAGTAGCGTATTCCACAACACAATAAGTGCCGATGAAGTAAACTCACAAGGTCCCCGACGTGTTATTTTTGTAGGTAATAATTGGGAAGGTATGATCGATGTTATTGATGCTAAAACATATGTAAAAGTCGGACGTATCAATGGTGTACCGGATAAGCAGCAACGAATGACAGAAATCACTTTTAATCCAATAAAGTTGATCGCTTTCCAGGCCATTCGTCACCTGATAGGTGAAGGTCATGATCAGCTTGTTGATGATATGTATAGTACTAATGATGGTCGATTGTTGATTGTCTCCCGTCCCAGTTTTGCCGATGTTGTTGGTATAGATATCACCACCAACGACATCGTGTGGCGTTTCCCTGTTAAAGGCATTCGGTCAGATCATATGGCCCTATCTCCGGATGGCAGTCAAGTGGCCGTTTCTGCTTCAACCGGTAAAGTGGTCCATATTCTGGATGTGGAAACAGGCAAAGAATTAGGACAGTTTCCAAGTGGTGACTCACCTCATGAAAATGTTTACTCTCAAGATGGCAGCAAAATTTATCATGCTAGTATTGGCATGGTATTTACGCCTTTAGATGAATATTTTTTGGATTTCACCAAAGGTAAACGTCAATTTCAGGTTGTTGATACAAAAACGCTATCCCTCATAAAGCATTTCAACATGGCTGATAAATTAAAAGAAGCAGGCCTCCATAATTTAAGTCCAGCTATCCGACCAATGACACATACCCCCGATGAACGATTTTTTTATTTTCAATTATCCTTTCTCCATGGCTTTGTTGAATATGATATGCAAGAAAACAAAATAACCCGGCTGGCAATGCTACCCAATCTTGTGCCAGATATGCCCATTACTGAATACGTTAACGACTCCGCGCATCATGGCATTGCTATGAACAATACAGGAGACACTTTATGTGTAGCCGGCACAATGGATGATTATGTCGCATTAGTGGACCGTAATAGTTTTGACTACCAGGTGCTTACCGGGCTGGGAGAAAAGCCTTACTGGGTCACGAGTGATCAGACCGGAGAGCATTGCTATATTTCCTGGAGTGGAACTGATCAAATGTCTGTCATTAGCTATAAGTCACGAAAGGAAATTATTCGGATAAATGTGGGAGATCATCCACAACGAATTCGTGAAGGTTATGTACCCGCCATGTGGACAGGTTATTAATAGATTATTACTTTTATTGAACGATATTTCTTAATTATTAAATCTTTCAGGAGGCCGTTAAACAAACGCCTCCTGTTACCAAATAAAGTCTAAATGTTACAAATAGTGTCTCAGGATACTTCTACCCACACCTGTTTTCACAATCCCATTCCAGTACTGTAAACCATCATGTTACTAGACTTCAAACATAATTAAATTTAATGTTAATGGATCAAAATATTGTAGTTTTCTCCATAGTTTATATACCCATAGTGAAAGCCACATGGATTAAAGTTCTCCGTCTTGACATAAATATGATTACTGATAAACACATAGATTCCATTAACATCTAAGCACTATAGTTTCTCTTAACTTCAATGAAAACTGAAAGCAAAAAACCAAACCAATGTTCTATTTAATTTAATATTTTTCACTGCGTTGTAATAACAATAATGTTGCGATAATATTTCGTATCTGAAGATCAAATTCTTTGAAGCGTTCCTGTTTTTAACACAGCGTTTACTTTAACCATAAAGCAATAATGAGGAAAACGAATGAGACAAATTCTACTTGCATCCTGTCTTATTGGATTAATAGCAGGTTGCGCATCTCCACAAGTGATAAAAATGAAGGATGGCTCATCTGTCACAACACCTGATGAGGTTGAGTTTAATGAAGAAACTGGTTTTTACGAATATGAAGATGTTGATGGCCGCCTTCGCACAATAAATAAAGATGAAATAGTAACCATTGATAACGTGCATGAAGATTAAAACCACCTCCGGCTATGCCGGAGATTTCGTTATACGTTTTCAGTGTTAAAAATCTCCTTGTTGTCGATAACGACTTCCCTGTCAAAATTTCTTTTATTCCGTTAAAATAAATAACGACAAAAAAGTCCTTGTTCCTAATAAGTATAAGCATCATTCGCAAAGCATATAACTGCGAAATTGAGCATAAAACCGACGTATAAAATATACAAAAGCTGCTGAACTGGCTTCAGTTAACGAATAACCTTCCAAGAAATCCACTATAATCGGCGAGCTTCAGATTCAGTCCATGTCCACCCTATATAGGTCACATTGAATCAGAGAAGCAATATTTTTTGGTCGTTAACATCTGATGAAGTTATGCAGTTTAAAAAAATCATTAACGAACTTTGGCTATTTGGTTTAAAACAAGCCTATGCCAGTATTTTTGGTGGGTTTCTGTTATTTACAATGATTGTAACAAGTTACTGGTACCCGTTGGAAAATTTACACCGCTATGACTTTATTTTTATTTCAGCCATCGTTTTTCAAGTTCTACTGTTAATAACCAAGCTGGAAACACTTCGAGAATCATTAGTCATTATCGTTTTCCATATTGTGGCTACGGTCATGGAAGTATTTAAAACATCCGATGCGATTCAATCATGGTCATACCCTGAAGAATATCTCTTTGGCATTGGCAACGTACCACTATTTACAGGCTTTATGTATAGTGCTGTTGGCAGCTATCTCGCCCGTGTTTGGCGTATCTTTGAGCTGGAATATTCACATTATCCCTCAAAAAAAGCCACCGGGATTTTGGTAACACTAATTTACGTAAACTTTTTTTCCCACCATTATATCTGGGATTTTAGGTGGTTTTTACTTGGATTAACGATATTCTTATTTTATCGTATAAAAATTTATTTCAAAATTATCAAAACACACCGCCATATGCCACTCTTAGTAGGATGGTTTTTGGTGGCTTTATTTATATGGTTTGCTGAAAATATCGCTACTTTTACAAATATATGGTTATACCCACATCAATCAGCTGAATGGCAAATGGTTTCACTCTCAAAACTGAGTTCATGGTACTTACTCATGCTAATTAGTTTTGTATTAGTATCGTTAATTAATAGCGTCAAAATACGTCGGGTAGGCCATTTAAAGATCAATTAAAAGAAATAAAAAAGGTAGAGCATATATAACACTCTACCCTAATAACCATGCAACTATTATTTTATTGCATCAATGCCACGCTGCATGTCAGCAATCAAATCATTAATATCTTCTAGGCCCACCGCAACACGGATTAAATTATCAGTAATACCTGCTTGAGCTTTCTCTTCAGCAGATAAACGACAGTGTGTAGTCGTTGCAGGATGGGTGATGGTTGTTTTGGCATCACCTAAATTTGCTGTAAGCGATACCACACGCGTAGCATCAATAAAGCTCCAGGCTTGTTCCTGCCCACCTTTTACCCTAAAAGCTAATACACCACCAAACTTCTTCTGCTGTTGTTTTGCCAACGCATGCTGTGGATGTGATTCCAAACCCGCATAAAAAACCTGTTCAATTTCAGGTTGAGCATCCAGCCATTGAGCAAGGGCTAAAGCATTATCACAGTGGGCATTCATACGCAGTGAAAGCGTTTCCAAGCCTTTAAGGAAAACCCAGGCATTAAAGGGACTCATTGAAGGACCAGCAGCCCGCATATAAAGATGAACTTCTTCCAATAATTTAGCGGGGCCAACAACAACTCCCCCCATACAACGCCCCTGACCATCCAAAAACTTGGTGGCAGAATGTACAACAATATCCGCCCCTAACGTGAGCGGTTGCTGAATAATCGGCGTGCAAAAACAGTTATCTACGACTAATAAACAATCATTGGCTTTAGCAAGCCGGCTTAATGCTGCAAGATCAGCCACTTCACTTAAGGGATTTGAAGGTGTTTCCAAAAACAGCATTTTGGTTTCTGGTTTGATCGCTTCTTGCCAACGATCTAAATCGGTTAAAGAAACAAAATCAGTGGTCACCCCAAAACGCGCTAAATATTTACTGAAAATGGTAGTGGTTGTGCCAAAGACACTTCGTGAGCACACTACATGATCACCTGCTTTTAATAGTGACATGCACACACTTAATATAGCGGCCATACCTGAAGCCGTTGCCACTGCCCTTTCACCACCCTCCAATGCGGCCATGCGTGTCTCAAACATATGCACCGTTGGATTGGTATAGCGAGAATAAACATTGCCAGGAATATCACCTGCAAAACAGGCAGCAGCCTCAGCCGCGGAGTTGAAAACATAACTTGATGTCGTATAAATAGGCTCCGCGTGCTCCATTTCTGGACTGCGTTGATGTCCCATTCGAATGGCTTGTGTAGCAAGTTCAGTTGCAGAATAATCGAACTGGTAACGCTCACCTAAATAATCATATTTACTCATGGTTATTTCCACTTATCTACTACACAAAATTAACGACTTAATATTTAAGCATCATTATGTAAGTCAATGACTGTATTTTCAGCTACTTTTTTCTCTTTGGCGGCATCACTTCGCTGTTGATGTAACTGCTCTAAATAATCTGTCGTAATATTTCCTGCTATATACTGACCATCAAAAACGGAACATTCAAAACCATCAAATGTGGTACCTGAACCGTCTGCCACAGCATGTTGTAGATCTGTCAAATCCTGATAAACCAACCAATCGGCACCAATAATTTCAGCCACCTCTTGTTCCGTCCGATTAAAAGCAATTAGCTCATGAGCAGAAGGCATATCAATACCATACACATTAGGGAAGCGTATGGCCGGTGCAGCAGAGCAGAAATATACTTTGGCTGCGCCAGCATCACGTGCCATTTCAATAATTTGCTTACACGTCGTTCCACGGACAATTGAATCATCCACTAACAGTACATTCTTACCTTTAAATTCTAAGTCGATTGCATTGAGTTTTTGTCGTACTGATTTTTTACGCTCTTGTTGTCCTGGCATAATAAATGTACGACCAATGTAGCGATTTTTTATAAAGCCTTCTCGATATTTAACACCAAGTCGATTAGCCATTTGTAAGGCAGAAGTACGGCTGGTATCAGGTATCGGGATGACAACATCAATATCATGATCTGGATAGGTTTTAAGAATTTTTTCTGCCAGTTTTTCGCCCATTTTTAAGCGCGCTTTATAAACTGAACTGCCATCAATGATTGAGTCGGGACGTGCAAAATAAACATACTCAAAAATGCAAGGTGTTAATTGAGGCGATTCAGAGCATTGCATCTGATGCAATTCACCTTCAGCGCTAATATAAATCGCCTCCCCTGGCGCAACATCTGCAACTAAATCAAAACCTAAAGCATCCAGCGCAACACTTTCAGAAGCTAGCATGTATTCATAGCCATTTGATGTTTGCCGACGACCATACACCAGAGGACGTATACCATGAGGATCTCTAAAACCAACAATACCATGACCTACCAGCATGGCCACGACAGCATAGCCACCTTCACACCGATGATGTACTTGTTTGATCGCTGCAAAAATATCAGCAGGCTCAGGTGTCAACTTATTCAGCTTTTGCAATTCATGAGCAAAAACATTCAATAAAATTTCTGAGTCAGAGTGGGTATTGATGTGACGAAGGTCGGCTTTAAATAAATGCTCTTTTATCTGGTCAGCATTGGTAAGATTGCCATTATGCGCCAGCGTTATGCCATAAGGTGAATTAACATAGAATGGTTGAGCCTCTGCTGAGCTAGAGCTACCTGCAGTGGGATAACGAACATGGCCTATACCAATATTTCCTGCCAGCCGCTGCATATGTTTTGTTCGGAAAACATCTCGAACTAAACCGTTATCCTTACGTAAAAAAAAACGGTGATCTGAGCATGTCACGATCCCCGCTGCGTCTTGCCCCCGATGTTGTAACACTGTCAATGCATCATAAAGCGCTTGATTGACGTTACGTTTGGCCACCATGCCGACTATCCCACACATGCAGCTACCTCATCAGTTCTGAATGATCAAACTATAGTTTATAATTTCTAGGTCAGAACCTGTTAGAGGCTCTGTTATTGCAAAGCTAAGTGGTTTTTTGCTTAAGACTCACCTGGTCCAACACGGGTTGCAGCCAAGTCATCAAGGTATCCATAGACCAGTCAGCCATGTCTTTAAAATAAGGGATTAACTGGGATTGTTGCCACCAGGGATCTTGCTCAACCGGTGCAAAGCCAACAATACCCACTAACAGCACCACCACCACGACACCACGCGCCGCACCAAAAAGCATACCCAGTACACGGTCAGTGCCTGTCAGCCCTGTTGCTTTGACAAGCTCTGCTAACAGTTTGGTTATTAACCCTCCCACAACCAGGGTGACCAAAAACAGTACACTACAGGCAAGAATTTTTTGAACTGAAGGTGTCGCGACATAATCACTGAAGATATGCGCAAGACTGCCACCGAAGGTCCAGGCAATGATGACTGCCGCTACCCAAACAACCAGTGACAACGCTTCTTGCAAAAAACCACGTGATAAGCTGATAAGGCTGGAAATAGCAATAATGCCAACGATTAACCAATCCACCCAAGTAAACATCACTGCCATAAAAAATATTCACTTTATTGTGTCAGGAAATTGGCAGGCATTGTAACAGATGGTAGCCAAGCGCCCAAGCTTGGCTAAGGGGTATACCTCACAATGATTCCGTCCAACTGCCACTTTTCTTGTAATGCTTGCACAACAGGTTGCAGTTGCTTTTTCGTAAAACGAGGCCCGACAAAAACACGTGTTACCTGGCCATGTTTACTACTGGGTAATTTTTGACTGTAAGCTTTATAGCCTTCGGTCTGTAGCTTTTTCACTAATGAATCTGCATTACTGCTATCTGCAAATGTGCCTACTTGAATCGCCCAACTGATAGGCAAACCATTTTTATCCAGACTGGGTTTGTCTTGGTTATCAGCCTGATGTTGTACTACTTCCGTCTTAGATTGATCAAGGGTACTTTGCTCAGTTGCTTGTGGCTCAGTAACTTGTTGTTCTGAAGATGAGTCTTCTAAAACAACAGTCGCAGTAGCTAATTCGGCTGATGGCTTGCTCGTTTCTTCTGAAACAGCCGCGTCCTGAGTTTCATTTACCTGCTCAGGATTTGGATTAATTGCAGCTAATTCTTTCTGTGCTTGAGTCCTGGCCTCACCCACAAAATCAGGTTCAGCAATAGCCGGCGGTGGTGGAGGTAGCTCAGCACTGACTCGCTCATAGGTCGTCTTTTCATCAAAAAGCCAAGGCAAAAAAATAGCGGCAAACGCCACTAAAACGATGGCACCAACAACACGTTGTTTTAAACCATCATCAATAAACATGAAGATTCCTCGTACTTAAGCCTATTGTACGACGCCAACAGTATACTTACACCAGATAAAGTTTATGCATGATTAAACTTTATTCTGTTATGCTGGCTATTTGATTGTTAATTTTCTACACGACTTACAATGTATTTCTTTTGACAGCACTTTTCAGCTAAAGATGCACACTAAAGTTCAAGTGCATCCATTGCTGCCGCTACAGTATAAAAAGACCCCATCACTAAAATACGCTCACCTGCGGATGAACACTCAATAGCGCTCGTTAACGCATCGGCAACAGTCGCGTTTTGCTGTATACGATAGTGCAACGGCATTTCATCTGCCAACGCTGAACAGGGTTTAGCTCGAGGTAAATCAGGAATCGTGCTGATCCACCAGCTATCAACCATGGAAGCAAATGGTTTAACAACACCTTGGCTATCCTTATCAGCCATAATCGCTAACACGGCCTGCGTTTTAGCAGAAGACAACTGTTGTAATTGACGACTCAAATTTTCAGCCGCATGAGGGTTATGAGCAACGTCAAAAATCAACTCAATCGATTCACCTTGCGAGTTACGCCATGGTATTCGTTGAAAACGTCCAGGCACGGTTGCTTCCTGTAAGGCAACACAAAGTGCTTTATGATTAAGAGTAAAAGGCGACAAAGCCAGTGCTTGCAAAACGTTAACCGCATTAACCATCGTTAACTGTGGTGGAGGCAATAATGACCAGTTAACAGGCTGTCCATCAGTATCAACACCCATAAAAGTCCAGTGGTTTTCTTGCCAAGTAGCGTGATAGTTCTGCTCTCGACAATATAGGTGTGTACCCAGATTTTCTGCTTTTGCCAAAATACTATGAGGAACAGGTACTTCACCACAAACCGCCCACTGCTCTGAGCGAAATATTCCCGCTTTTTCAGCCGCAATGACTTCGGGATCAGAACCTAACCAGGCTTCATGATCTACACCAATGGATGTGATTATTGCCACATCTGCATCAATGATATTGACGGCATCAAGCCGTCCCCCTAAGCCAACTTCAAGCACCACGGCATCCAGTGGTTGCTGAGCAAATAACCATAATGCAGCTAAGGTACCAAACTCAAAGTAGGTTAAAGAAATATCCCCTCGAGCTTGGTCAATCGCTGCAAAAGCCTTGCAAAAATCCTGATCACTGGCGGGCTGTTGGTTAATAACAACCCGCTCATTGTAACGGCGTAAGTGGGGCGATGTGTAAACCCCCACTTTATAGCCATTATGTTGCAGTATGCTATTAAGTAAGGCGACTGTACTGCCTTTACCATTAGTACCAGCAACTGTAAAAACCCAAGGTGCAGGCTTACCAAGTGCTAACCTTTGCCAAACAGCCTGAACCCGGTCAAGCCCCAAATCAACCTCTTGGGTATGCAAAGACTCCTGCCAATGTAGCCAATCTTCCAGACAGCTAAACTTCATCTTTTTTTACTGACTCCGGTTTAGGCTCAGTGGACTCGGCTACATCATCGGTTAGATAAGATTCTGTCATAGCGACCGATACCCCCTCGGCTTCTTCACCTTCTGGTGTAACTTCTTCAAAAGAAGGCTCAGTATCAGCAACAGGATTACTGGTTTCTACTTTCACATCAGGATGTTCGGCATAGACCAGCTTAGCAATAAGCCCGGAAATACGATCTCTAAGCTCTGAGCGTGGCACGATCATATCTATCGCGCCATGCTCAAGTAAAAACTCACTACGCTGAAAACCTTCAGGCAATTTTTCACGTACAGTTTGTTCAATAACCCGAGGACCTGCAAACCCAATAAGCGCATTTGGTTCAGCAATATTAATATCCCCCAGCATAGCGAGACTTGCAGACACTCCACCATAAACAGGATCAGTTAATACTGAAACAAAGGGTAACCCCGCCTCTTTCATTTTTTCCAGTGCAGCACTGGTTTTTGCCATTTGCATTAGGGAAAATAAAGCTTCCTGCATTCGTGCACCACCACTGGCCGCAAAACAAACCAATGGTAACCGTTGTGCTAAACAGATATTAACTGCACGGATAAACTTCTCACCCACTACAGATCCCATAGAGCCTCCCATAAAGGAAAACTCAAAGGCTGCAGCAACTAAAGGCACATCTTTCACTGTACCCTTCATGACAATAAGCGCATCACGCTCACCTGTTTGTTTCTGCGCAGCACTCAATCTGTCTTTATATTTCTTACTATCTTTAAATTTAAGACGATCAACAGGCTCTAAATCTGCTGCAATTTCTTCTCGACCATCCAGGTCCAAAAAGTAGTCAAGGCGAATACGGGCAGAAATCCGCATATGATGATCACACTTAGGACAGACATCCAGGTTTCTTCTCGACTCTGGGGCGTAGAGAATGGAGTTACACTTTATACATTTCTTCCAAAGCCCTTCAGGAACACTACGACGTTTGCTGCTGTCATCAGGTCGTGAAAGCGATGGCAGAATTTTATCGAGTAGCCAATTAGCCATGTTTTCTCTCAAAATTGTTGCTAAACAGCGATTAATCGCCCTGGATAATTACTATGAATCCATTGCGTGGCGCATCTCAGCCAAAATAGCGGTAACCTTGGTGAGCGCCACCTCTTGGTTTTCTTGCTCTGCACCGATCTGAGACACCAGTGCACTACCAACCACAACACCATCTGCCAAGGCTGAAATAGCTTGAGCCGATGCCCCATCTTTAATGCCAAATCCAACCGCAATGGGTAGGGTTGTATGTTGCCTAATTAAATTTAAACGCTCAGCTACATCACTGACATTGAGTGATGCAGCACCTGTCACCCCTTTTAACGATACATAATACAAATAACCACTTGAGGCTTTAGCAATTTGTGCAATTCGTGCGTCTTGTGTCGTGGGTGACAGTAAAAAAATGCTATCAATATGATGTGTATTTAATGCCGTGGACAATAAGTCAGCTTCTTCGGGCGGCAAGTCTACCGTTAAAACCCCATCAACACCAGCCTCGGCAGCAGCATGAGCAAACGTATCATAGCCCATATTCTCAATAGGATTTAAATAGCCCATAAGCACAACAGGTGTTGACTGATCAGTTTGGCGAAACTTGGCTACCATTGCCAACACCTGTTGGATATTAATGCCATGTCGTAACGCACGTTCACAGGCAAGCTGAATGACCGGCCCATCAGCCATAGGATCAGAAAATGGGATACCAAGCTCAATAATATCCGCACCCGCCTGAACAAGGCCGTGCATTAAGGGTACCGTCAAAGAGGGATGGCTATCCCCTGCTGTAATATATGGAATTAACGCTTTGCGTTGCTTAGCCGACAGTGCAGCAAAACAGTCCTGTATACGACTCATGATAACTCCCCCTATTAAACCTGCACCCCGTCAAGCGCTGCTACAGTATGGATATCTTTATCACCCCGCCCTGATAAATTCACCACGATAGTCTGATCAGGCTTCATAGTAGCAGCCAATTTCTCAGCATACGCAAGGGCATGACTACTTTCCAACGCAGGAATAATGCCTTCTAATTGTGTCAGCTTATGAAATGCAGCCAGCGCTTCTTCATCAGTAATCGACACATAATTTGCTCGACCAATATCTTTCAACCAAGCATGCTCAGGACCAACACCCGGATAATCAAGGCCAGCAGAAACAGAATGTGTTTCAATGATTTGTCCATCATCATCCTGCATCAAGTAGGTCCGATTGCCATGCAGCACACCAGAACGGCCTGCACACAGAGGTGCAGAATGTTTACCCGTCGATAACCCTAACCCCGCAGCCTCTACACCATACATAGCGACCTGATGATCAGCAATAAATGGATAAAATAAGCCAATTGCATTTGAGCCTCCTCCGACACAGGCGACTAAAGCATCAGGCAAACGTCCGGTTTGCTCCATACACTGTTGCTTGGCTTCTCGACCAATCACTGCTTGGAAATCACGCACCATTTGTGGGTAAGGGTGAGGACCAGCCACTGTGCCAATAATATAGAACGTATCATCGACATGAGTAACCCAGTGACGCAACGCTTCATTAAGGGCATCTTTTAGGGTTTTTGAGCCAGATTGAACCGCTTCAACTTCAGCCCCTAACAGCTTCATTCGGTAGACATTGAGTGATTGACGCTCAACATCAACTGCCCCCATAAACACCTTACACTCCATCCCTAGCCTGGCAGCCACTGTGGCAGAAGCAACACCATGTTGACCGGCTCCCGTTTCAGCAATGACTTTGGGCTTACCCATAAATTTCGCTAATAAGGCCTGACCAATTGTGTTATTTACCTTATGTGCACCTGTATGATTAAGGTCTTCACGCTTAAGGTATATTTGCGCACCACCGATTGTGCGCGACCATCGTTCAGCATGGTAGAGAGGTGATGGGCGACCAACATAGTATTTAAGGTCGCGGTCGAACTCCGCTAAAAAGTCCTTATCCTTTGCAAGCTTCTGATAGGTTTCATTTAGCTCGTCTAGTGCCGCCATTAATGTTTCAGATACAAAGCGGCCACCGTATTTACCAAAATGACCATTGGCATCTGGTAAACTTTTTAAAACTTCCTCGGTTATATGCTCAGACACTGGCAACCTCTCTCACAAAAGCCAGAATTTTTTGATGGTCTTTAACACCCTTACTTATCTCAACACCACCACTGACATCCACCGCAAAAGGGTGAAGCGTTTGGATGGCTTGCCGAACATTTTCTGGTGTCAGTCCCCCGGCCATGATCAACGGCTGCTCCAAGTCATTAGGAATAGCCTGCCAATCAAAGCATGTGCCCGTACCTCCAGGTACTCCAGGCTGATAACTATCCAGTAAAATACCACAAGCTGTTTTATACTGCCCGATCACCGCGTTAATATCCATACCTGGCTGCACGCGAATTGCCTTTATATAGGGCCGTTTGAACTGTTCACAGAATTCCGCAGGCTCATTACCATGAAACTGCAGCAAGCCTAGCGGGATCACCTCTAAATGTTGCCAAACAAATTCTGCAGAGGCATCAACAAATAAACCTGTCACGGTTACAAAACCAGGCACTTTGCCAACAATCGCTTGTGCCTGAACAATTGAAACGGCTCTGGGACTTTTCGGGTAAAAAACTAAACCAATGGCATCAACCCCTGCAGCAACAGTAAAGACCGCATCATCAGGCTGAGTTATCCCACAAATTTTTATTCTTGTTCTTGGCTTCACCCTTATGCCCTTTTCTATGCCACTATTGATAAAATGAACGCTGACTTGTAGCTCACCACGCCATTTTTCCACTACTCTGGTAATAACGCAGATAAAAAGTAAGGTCCTAACGTCCCTCGTTCCAAGCCAAAGTGCTCAGGATAACCCACATCAACAAAATACAAACCATAAGGAGGTGCTGTCACCCCACCTTGGGTACGATCTTGTACCGCTAAAACCTCTTGAATCCAGCTTATTGGACGCTTACCACAGCCAATTGCCATCAATACACCCGCAATATTGCGGACCATATGATGTAAAAATGCATTTGCCTGCACATCAATAACCACCAACTCACCATAACGCTTTACGGTGAGATGCGTGATATTGCGACGAGGCGTTTTTGCCTGACAACCAATCGCTCGGAATGAGGTAAAATCATGCTCACCCACTAAGTGCTGAGCCGCTTCATGCATTTTTTCTGCATTCAAAGGTCGATAGTTCCAGGTCACGCCTTTGGCTAAAGCAGCAGGACGTACTGGTGCGTTGTAAATTACATAGCGATAACGTCGGTAGTTTGCACGAAACCGCGCATGAAACTCTGTGGAAACAGGTTTCACCCAGCGCACAGCGACCTGTGGTGGTAAGTTGCTGTTAGCACCAAATACCCACCCACGTAGACTACGATCAGCAGGACTATCAAAATGGATAATTTGATTGGACGCATGGACGCCTGTGTCGGTTCTACCCGCACAGACAACACTGACGGGATGGTTAGCGACCTTGGACAATGCCGTTTCCACTGCGGCTTGTACAGAAGGACCATGCTTTTGAATTTGCCAGCCTAGAAAAGGAGAGCCGTCATACTCAACACTGACGGCATAGCGCTGAGTGTCGGAATCAACAGACTGGAAAGTCGAATCCGACACTGAAGTTACTTCTTTTACCATTTAACCCATACTATTAATTAATGTCTGGGCTTCCTGTTTTTGACTGTCATTACCTTCTTGCATGACTTCATCTAAGATATCACGAGCACCCTCATGGTCTCCCATATCGATGTAAGCACGCGCAAGATCAAGTTTAGTAGCGGTCTCATCAGCACCCGCCAACAGCGCCATGTCATCTGCACTTTCAGCAACAGGTGCTGCTTTAGGTGCTTCTGGCACAGGCTCAGGCTTAGCCGCTGTAGGCTCTGGTTTAGCCTCTGCCACAGGGGCAGGTTTAACTTGAGGTTCAGGCTCAACCATTTTCTGAGTTACAGACTCTTCTTCTCCTACAGCACCCGACAACTCCGCTGCTAAACTTTCAGTAGCCGCATCCAAAGAAGCCAAATCGTCATCTAATTCAGCGCCAAGCATAAAGTCTTTTTCTTCGGATGTCAGTTCTGGTTCTGTAACAGCGGCTTCTGCTGCTTCATCACTCACCGAAAGATCAAAAGCTTCATCAAACGTTGCAATATCGGTATCTTCGATTTCAAGATCATCCAAACTGAAATCCATTTCAACGTCTTCTGTTTCGGCCAGCGATTGTTCAGGCTCAAGTTTCAGCTCTTCATCCAAAGCAAACTCATCCAAAGAGCTTTCCACTTCACCTGTTTCTAGATCCGTAGTTTCCAGATCCAGGCTAAGTACATCGTCTAATGATTCAGCACTTGCAGGCTCAAGACCTTCCAGATCAAAATCCAAACCTTCAGATTCGGCATCAACCTCTGCTAGTTCTTTATCGAGGTCAAAATCAAGCCCCTCAATTTCAGCATATCCAGCTTCCCGCTCTTGAGGATGAATCTCTTGAGAAGCTTCAGCCGCTTCATCCAGTGCATCTAAACTCAACTCTCCAGATAACTCATCGACTTCCTTTTCTAAATCATCAAGTGATAAGTCAAGCTCTTCATCCAGATCTGATGAAGCTAAAACACTTTCTTCCTCAGGCTCTTCAACGCTGGTCGGCTCTTCCAAACCCAAATCATCCAGACTCAACTCTTCGTCCAGATCATCCATGGTTAAAGTATCACCAGCCAATTCAGCTTCAAGGCTGGCCAGATCCTGATCGTCTGTAAAATAATCGATGCCTGTATCTGCGACACCAAAAGCATCAGAGGGAAACTTCCCTTTAAGCGCATTGGCTTTGTTGATTGCCCCCTGATCGGCTAATTCTTCAAGCTCAGAAAACTCTCGCTTAAAGGCATCCGCATTTTGCATTTCCGCATAAACCTCAAGCAGCTTAACCCGTAAGTCAGTCCTGCTGGGCTCATCATTAATTGCGTTACGTAAGAGGTCTTCCGCATGAGAGAAACGGCCATAAGCAATATAAATATCAGCCTCACCTAATGGATCGCTGGTTTCAGGCTTAACTGGCGCTGAGGGTTTCTCGTCTTTCTCTAGCGCAACCTCGGAAATTTTTTTTTGCTCCAGTTCCTCTTCTTCGTCGATCAGCATGGTGTCTGCTTCGGCGTCCAAGGATTCCTGATATAACTCTTCTTCTTTACGGGCATTACGGCGGGACAAAAACAGCAAGCCCAGCACCACCAAGACCACCGTACCACCTGCACCGACCAAGTACATGGGTTCCTGCAAGATACGATCAATCAAGCTGACTTCTGGTTTTGGTTGTGGCGTCTCAACGGTCTCAGTAGGAACAGGTTCAGTTTCAGGTTGCGGCTCTGGTTCGGTAGTAACCGCAGGCTCGCTGACTGGTTCAGGCTCAGATACTGCAGGTTGGGTTGTAGCAGACTCCTGCTCACTCAACTTCGCCTGTAATGCGGCGAGCTGCTCATCTTTCAAACTGAGCAAACGTTGTAATGTACCAATCTGATCTTCCAACTCAGTAAGCCTGGAAGTGATTTCTTCATTTTCACGACGGGCTTTGTCTAAATTTTCCTGAGTAACCGATAGCTCATTTTGTAATGTTTCCACCTGCTGTGCAGAAGGACCCGTTTGCCCTGTGTCACCGCCACCTTCTTCTTGTGATGCAGAAGGCGTTGCTGGCGCTGATACAATTTTTAATCGGCCCTCACCATCCCCTGCTTCCGCTTCTGGTGCAGCCGAAGCACGGCGTGTCGCATCAAGTTGGGGTGCCTGAAGATCACCTGTTTTCCAAGCTCGGGTTTGTTCCGCAACCAGTGAAACGGCTTCATTATGCGAAACCTGTTTGATTTGCTCTGAGCTTGGCACCCGAAGCACCTTGCCACGTTTCAGCAGGTTGATATTGTCATTGATAAATGCATCAGGATTGAGAGCCTGTATAGCAACCATAGTCTGGTGCACGGTCACATCACGAGATGGTTTGACTTGTGCAGCAATCTCCCACAACGTGTCATTTGCACGAATCGTGTAGTTATCACCATCTAAACCACCGGTAGTGGCCGGTTGACTGCTTGGTGTAGAAGAAGACCTTACGGGTTGTTCAGCACGGGGTTGCTGAGTTGGCGCGCTGGAAGCAGGTGCTTGAACAGTAGTAACTGGCTGCTGGCTAAATGTAGGAGGATCGAGAAGGACTGTATATTCACGTAATAAGCGACCACTTGGCCAATGTACCTCAACAAGAAAATTTAAATAGGGTTCACTGACAGGCTTACGACTGGTGACTTTTATATAAGACCGGCCGTTTTTTTGCACGACAGTTTGAAACTTTATATTGCTGAGAAAGAATATGCGCTCTACACCCGCACGATTGAAGTCCTCATTCGTTGCCAGATTCGGCAATATTTCAGAGGACCCCAATTCCCGCACTTGTATCAGCTCTATTTCAGCATCAAGGGGTTGGTTTAATGCGGAATTGAGGGTAATTTCCCCAAGTCCAAGAGCATTCGCTAAGCCAGATGTCATTAATCCGGCAGCTGCGACTGCTACTGCTAGCTTGCGCACCATAATTCTCAATCCTTTATTATTCGGTAAAGTCTTGCTCTGTTGAGCAGCCAGAGAATTCATACTCATCCCGACCCGTTTTTTTTCTGCCAGTTCCCCAGGTAACCATAACGTAGCTCACATAAGCAGCTTAAAAATATAAAATGCATCTATTCAAGAGATAGCACAAAGTGTCATTTTCTTGATGAGTATAAAACAGAATGGACAGATAAGTAGCCCGCTTACCTGTCCAGCATCACAACAGAACAAAATATTACTTCACAAAAAAATTGATAACTAGTTAATAACAAAATCTAGAAATTAGATGTAATAACCTTACTAAGTATCAATTATAAATAGTCTTTTATCAATATCTCAGCAATTTGTACACTGTTTAGCGCCGCTCCCTTACGCACATTGTCCGCTACAACCCACAAATTGAGACCCAGATCACAAGAAATATCTTCACGGATTCGCCCAACAAATACTGGATCATGGCCACATGCTTGCTTCACAGGTGTTGGATACCCTCCATCCTGATGCTCATCCATTAACTCGACACCTGGCGCCTTTTGTAAAAGAGATCTGACCTCATCTGCCGTAATTTTAGTGCGTGTTTCAATATGCACAGCTTCTGAGTGACCATAAAACACTGGCACTCTCACACATGTGGGATTAACCTTAATTTCAGAATCGCCAAATATTTTCTGGGTTTCCCACACCATTTTCATTTCTTCTTTGGTGTATCCGTTATCTTGAAATACATCAATATGAGGCAATACATTAAACGCAATTTGGGTTGGATAGACTTCAGCTTCAGCAGGTTGCCCATTCAGTAGTTTTGCTGTTTGCCCAGCCAGTTCATTCACAGCCTCTTTACCTGTACCCGAAACAGCCTGATAAGTTGCAACATTAATTCGTGTAATCCCTACTGCATCATAAATTGGCTTTAATGCCACGAGCATTTGAATAGTTGAACAGTTGGGGTTAGCAATAATATTGTGCTTTTTATAATCAGCGACAGCGGCCGGGTTAACCTCAGGCACCACCAGTGGTATTTCCGGGTCATAGCGAAAGTGTGAGGTATTATCAATCACCACACAGCCCGCCGCCCCTGCTTTAGGTGCATACTCTGCTGAAATACTGCCACCGGCTGAAAACAACGCAATCTGTACTTTACTAAAATCGAACTCGGCTAAGTCTTCTACAACAACTGATTTACTCCCGAATAACACAGTATTACCTGCTGAGCGACTACTGGCTAACGCATAAATCTTACCGACAGGGAACTTACGCTCAGCTAAAATGGCCAGCATAGTTTCGCCTACAGCGCCTGTTGCGCCAACTACAGCCACATCAAATGTTCTACTCATCTTGTGGTATCTATCCTATTTTTTATGAACGTTAAAATAAATGCACTGCTTTAAGCACACCTATTACACTACAGACTAATGCAAACTGTCGTAAATCACTATGCGAATTATCAATTTAGTGCTTTGATAACCGCTTCACCCATTGCTTGTGTGCCAATAACCACATCACCATCATGAGCAATATCAGCCGTTCTCAACCCCTGAGTTAGCACATCGGCTACCGCTTGCTCAATGGCTGCAGCTGCTTCCGGATACTGTAATGAGTGTCGTAACATCATGGCAACGGACAGAATCATAGCTAAAGGGTTCGCCTTATCCTGACCCGCAATATCAGGCGCTGAACCATGGCAGGGTTCATACATGCCCAGTCCAGACTCAGCAAGGGATGCTGACGGCAACATACCAATTGACCCCGTTAACATCGCCGCTTCATCAGACAAAATATCGCCAAACATATTGCCTGTCACCATCACATCAAACTGCTTTGGCGCTCTCACCAGCTGCATAGCGGCATTGTCGACATACATATGGGTCAGTTCGACATCAGGGTATTCAGCCGCTAACTCGTTCATGACTTCGCGCCACAACCCTGTCACCTCTAACACATTTGCCTTATCCACTGAGCACAGTTTTTTATTTCGACGTTGTGCTGCTTGAAAGGCCACATGACCAATCCGCTTTATTTCACTTTCACGGTAACGGTAAGTATTGAAGCCTTCCCGCTCACCATTACTTAATGTCTCAACACCTCGTGGTTGACCAAAGTAGATCCCTCCCGTTAACTCACGGACAATCAACAGGTCCAGCCCAGCCACCACTTCAGGCTTAAGGGTAGAGGCACTGGCTAAAGGCGCAAATAATAAGGCTGGCCGTAAGTTGGCAAACAACTTTAGCTGTGAGCGAATACCCAGTAACCCCTGCTCAGGTCGTTGTGGCCGGGGTAACGTATCCCACTGAGGACCACCCACAGCACCCAGCAAAATAGCATCACTTTGCTTTGCTGCCGCTAAGGTAGACTCAGGTAAAGGCTGACCTTCAACATCAACCGCTGCCCCCCCAATCAGTGCACTTTCCATTTTTATGGGTAGATTAAACTTAGCAGCAACAGTCTCCAGCACACGTATACCCTGTTGCATTATTTCTGGGCCAATACCATCACCGGCTAAGGTCAAAACACGTTTTGCTTGCATAGAAAGATCTCTTCTCAAAAACAGGCAAATACTGCCTTATAGTGAATTAGTGCTCTGCAAATAACCATGGAAATTGCTGCTGATGACGCACCTCAAATGCTTTAATCGCATCCGTTTGTTGCAGTGTAAGCCCTATTTCATCCAGCCCTTGCAATAAACAATTGCATCGAAATTCATCAATAGTAAACGAAAACTGTTGCCCATCAGGTAATGAGACTAACTGCTGTTGTAAGTCTACCGTCAGCTCAAGTCCATCTTTGGCAGCCTTTTCTGCAAGGAATATTATGTCCACTTGAGCTTGAGGCAGTACCACTGGCAAAATGCCATTTTTAAAACAGTTGTTGTAGAAAATATCCGCAAAGCTGGGTGCAATCACACAGCGAAAGCCGTAATCCAATAACGCCCATGGCGCATGCTCACGACTGGAGCCACAGCCAAAGTTACGACCAGCTAGTAAAATTGAGGCCTTCTGGTAACGAGGTTGATTCAGCATAAAGTCAGGGTTAACAGGACGCTGACTGCAATCCTGATCAGGCTGACCTTCATCCAGATAACGCAATTCATCAAATAGATTTGGCCCAAAACCCGAGCGTTTAATCGACTTTAAAAACTGCTTGGGAATAATCATGTCAGTATCAACATTGTCCCGCTCTAAAGGCGCAACCAAACCCGTTAATGTGGTAAATGCCTGCATGATTTCCCCCTACTGCCACTGTCTTATATCAACAAAATGACCAGCAATTGCAGCTGCTGCAGCCATTGCTGGACTCACTAAATGCGTTCTGCCACCAAAACCTTGTCGTCCTTCAAAGTTACGGTTTGATGTTGAGGCACAATGCTCACCCGCACCCAGCTTGTCAGCATTCATTGCCAAGCACATTGAACAACCAGGCTCCCGCCACTCCATTCCAGCATCCATAAAAATCTGGTGTAATCCTTCTTGCTCAGCCTGTGCTTTAACCAACCCTGAACCCGGTACAACCAGTGCCTGCTTAATGGTAGCTGCCACATGCTTACCTTTCACAACGTCTGCTGCTGCCCGTAAATCTTCAATACGAGCATTAGTACACGAGCCGATAAACACCCGATCCAGCTTAATATCACTGATCGCCATCCCAGGTTTCAATCCCATATACTGTAACGCTCGGTGAATACCTTCCCGACGGGCCGGATCTGTTTCCTGCTCAGGGTCTGGCACCTGACTGGTCACCGACGCCACCATTTCTGGAGAAGTACCCCATGTTACCTGGGGTTGAATATCAACCGATTGTAAAGTGATCACATCATCAAACTCAGCATCTGCATCGGATACCAACGTTTGCCAATACGCTACGGCTTGTTCCCAGTGCTCTCCTTGAGGTGCAAAAGGACGCCCTTGTAAATAATGAATTGTGGTTTCATCAACTGCAATCATCCCTGCTCGGGCACCGGCTTCAATGGCCATATTACAAACCGTCATCCGCCCTTCCATACTTAAGCTGCGAATACCTTCACCCGCAAACTCAATGGCATACCCAGTACCACCCGCGGTACCTATTTTGCCAATAATGGCCAGCACCACATCCTTCGCAGTCACACCATTTGGCAAAGCACCTTCCACCCGAATTTGCATGTTTTTCATTTTTTTTGTGACCAGGCACTGGGTAGCAAGCACATGCTCTACTTCGGAAGTGCCAATACCATGCGCTAAGGCCGCAAAAGCACCATGGGTTGATGTATGGGAGTCACCACAAACAACAGTCATCCCTGGTAAAGTTGCCCCCTGTTCTGGACCAACCACATGCACAATGCCTTGACGTTGGTCCTTCATGGAAAACTCATTAATACCAAAATGCTGGCAATTATCATCCAGGGTTTTAACTTGAATCTGAGAAATGGGGTCAGCAATACCAGCTATGCCATGCCTACGCTCTTGTGCAGTGGTAGGTACATTATGATCAGGTGTCGCCAGGTTAGTATCGAGACGCCATGGCTTTCGCCCAGCCATACGTAACCCTTCAAAAGCCTGAGGTGATGTCACTTCATGCAATAAATGTCGATCAATATAAAGTAAGGCAGAGCCATCATCTCGGGCACTGACAACATGGCTATCCCACAACTTGTCATATAACGTTTTGCCAGCCATTTGGCTATCCTCTTCATTTAGGCTAAACAGCAAACCCTGTGCTTGTGCTCTGAAATAATAACCAGGGCATTGGGCTATAAGTCACAGGCTATGCCAATAAAGGATTGTGATTATTGTATGCCTCCATGCTAATTTTTTGCCTCGAATAACACAAATTAATAATTTTTAATTATTGCATAAAAAAAAGGAATAGCTTAATGTTAAACTATGGACCCACAAACCTTACACGCATTTCTCGCAGTTGCTGAATCCAAGTCTTTTTCACTGGCCGCAGATCAGTTATGCCTAACACAGCCCGCGGTCAGTAAACGAATTGCGAATCTAGAGCAGTTATTAGATACCCGTTTATTTGATCGCTTTGGGCGACAAATTACCCTGACTGAAGCGGGTAATGCATTGTTACCACGAGCCTATCGTATCCTTGCCAACATTGAAGACACTTGCCGTGAGATTCGTAATCTCAGTGGTGAAGTGAATGGCCGGCTCGCGATTGCAACCAGCCACCATATTGGCTTACACCGCTTACCCCCCGTATTGCGTCAATTTAGCCGTACTTATCCTGAAGTCACCCTGGATATTCGTTTCTTAGACTCAGAACAAGCCTATGAAGCCATTCAGCATGGTGAGGTTGAGGTTGCCGTGATTACCCTGGCCCCCAGTCAGGTTGACCAAACAAGCAATGGCGCCAAACTGGTAACAGATTCTATTTTCAGCCAGTTAATCTGGCAGGACAAACTCAGTTTTGTGGTAGCACCAGATCATCCTTTGGCAAAACAGCATTCACTGACACTCGCACATTTATGCTCAACAAAAGCCGTTTTTCCTGGCAGTCATACCTTTACACATAGCATCGTCAAGCAAGCCTTTCGCGCTCGAGGTCTAACGCCAACGATTTCCATGACCACAAACTATTTAGAAACCATTAAAATGATGGTATCTATTGGACTGGCCTGGAGTGTATTGCCAGCGACTATGATCGATGATCAGTTAACCGCTTTGAATCCAGAAAATATCTCGCTTAATCGCAGCTTAGGCTATATTCACCACAGTGAGCGCACCCTATCCAATGCAGCCAGTGCATTTATAAAACAACTTAACAAACAAGTTGAACAATGAATTAACAAAACATAGTACTGGGCACCTCTAAAAATAATGACGTGTAATGAGGACACTTGATAAAGGAAGAAATACATGAAGGAACTCATTTTATTACGACACGCCAAATCAAGCTGGAAAGACAGTACGATCGAAGATTTTGACCGTCCTTTAAATAAGCGAGGAAAAACCATTGCGCCGCAAATGGGCCAAGTATTAGCGGATGTGGGTTGGATTCCACAATATATTATTGCCAGCCCAGCGAAACGGTGCCGATCAACCACTAAACTGTTACTGCCTTACTTTAAAATCAAACCCAAAAAAGTGCAGTGGGAAGAAATGATTTACGAAGCACCTACTTCTGCATTGTATACAGTCATCAGTGAAGTACCCGACTCGATTACCAGCTTAATGGTCATTGGTCATAACCCGGGTTTAGAAATGCTTGCCACTGAATTGGACAGTGCCTTCCCAGGTCATCTGACCACCTGTGCTGCAGTATGTATTGATCTCCCCATCCGCCATTGGCGTGATATTGGTCCTGATGCCGGGAAAGTGCGAGAGTGTTTACGTCCTAAAGACGTATTAAAAAAAGGTTAGCGTTCCTGAGGCAAAGCAATATAAATTACCCATAATCCAAAGATGCATACCAAACTGGCTATACTGAATGTCATCGTCGCCCCTAAACTATCCCAACCATAACCTGCAGCCAGCGCACCGAGTCCTGCACCCAGGCCAAAGCTAATGCCACTGTAAAGTGCCTGACCTCGCCCCGCCAGTTCCTCTGGGAAGTGGCGGTGGACAAATTCAATAGATGCCGCATGGCATGCACCAAAGGACAATGCATGAAGTAATTGCGCCAGAATAATTAACGCTAAGCTGTCTACCCACCAACCAATAATCAACCAGCGTAACGCTGCACCTAGCAGCCCCAGAATTAAACACCCACGAATACCCAACTTAGGCAGCAACTGATGCATAAATAAAAAAAGAATGATTTCAGCCAATACACCCAGCGCCCACAATGCACCTATGGCTGTATGGTTATAGCCATGATCCTGCAAGTGAATACTAAAAAATGTGTAGTAGGGTCCATGCGCCAATTGAACAAGTGCTGCGACCACTAAAAAGCCAAGCACAGGCCCTAATGGAAAACACGACACATTAGGTGTTAACAACGATGTTTCTGAAGCAATTTTAACCGGCTTTGGCAACATTAAACTAGCGAGCCATAATCCCCAAAATGCCAGCCAGACCAACCAAGGCACACTGTCCAGACTGATATAGTCCAGTAAACTACCCACACCAAATACAGCGACAATAAAACCAATCGACCCCCACAGTCGTATGCGACTATAAAACTGGGTTTGTCCCTGCAAAAAGCGCAGTGTAATCACTTCAAACAGTGGCAATACCGCATTCCAAAAAAAGCTAAAGCCAGCCATCACCAATGCCATAAGCCAAAAGTCTTCTGCCCAAAAGACGCCAGCAAAGGCCAGCACACTACAAAATGTACCCAGTCTTATGAGTTTTAATGAACAAAACAGATAGTCCGCCAGCAATCCCCACACCAATGGCGCAATGATTTTGGTCGCCATTAAAATGGCCAGGAGAATACCGATTTCACTAGGAGAAAAGCCTTGGCTTTGCAGGTAAGGAGCCCAGTAAGGCACCAAAATCCCTAAAATGACAAAGTACCAACCATAAACACCGGCCAGAGGACGCACTGGCACAGTGTTTGGAGAGTTGTCTACTGGCATAGACCAAACAACATTTTTATTCTTACTTACTACTGTCTGCTGAAGGCACCTGCGCGGGAATCACAGGCGTAGACACAGCAACATCCGCATTTTGACCACGGTGTCTTAAGTAGTGATCCATCAACACTAACGCGAGCATCGCTTCGGCAATAGGCGTGGCCCGAATCCCTACACACGGATCATGTCGGCCTTTAGTGACAACGGTGATGGGTTGACCGTGAATATCAATACTATCACCTGGCAAATGCAAACTGGAGGTAGGCTTAAGTGCAATGTGCGCGATGATATCCTGTCCACTGGATATACCCCCTAGGACACCACCGGCATTATTAGAGGTAAAGCCCTCCGGCGTTAATGCATCTCTATGCTCCGTGCCCTTTTGGGTGATTGAGTCAAAACCTGCACCGATCTCCACTCCCTTCACCGCATTAATACTCATCAAACCATGAGCAATATCCGCATCCAGTCGATCAAATATAGGCTCGCCTAAACCTGGCAACATACCCGATGCAACAACGGTTATTTTGGCCCCAATAGAATTACCTTCCTTGCGCAAGTCCTGCATGTAGGTTTCCAGCTCACTGACACGGCTGGGATCAGGACAGAAAAAGGGGTTGTTATTCACCGCCTCCCAATTCACATCGGCAAGACTGTCAGGCATCACCTTAATTGGACCTAGCTGTGACAAAAAACCACGAATGGTAATCCCTTTGGTTTGCAGATACTTTTTCGCTACGGCCCCTGCGGCAACCCGCATAGCGGTCTCTCTGGCAGAAGAGCGACCACCACCACGATAGTCTCTGATGCCATACTTCTGCCAATAGGTATAGTCAGCATGGGCAGGCCGAAACTGATCTTTGATATTGCCATAATCCTTTGAACGCTGGTCTGTATTTTCAATTAACAAACCAATCGGTGTGCCTGTGGTTACGCCTTCAAACACGCCAGATAAAATTTTCACCGCATCCGGTTCACGCCGCTGAGTAGTAAACTTTGACGTGCCCGGTTTACGCCGATCAAGCTCCTGCTGAATATCTGCCTCTGTCAGTGGTAATCCCGGAGGACAGCCATCAATAATACAGCCCAGTGCTAACCCATGGCTCTCACCAAATGTTGTCACTGTAAATAAGGTTCCAAATGTATTACCCGCCATGAATTGATTCTCTACTGCGTATTTACATTTACTGATTACTTGCTTCGTTTATTACACTCAATAAAACACTTAACATATTACCAAGCACAGTGATCGTCGTGCATTAATGCGTAAAAATGTATAATTAAAAATCACTCAGTGCCTGTTTAAAATCCACTTGAAATTGACGACATTGTGCTGCATCTAATAACAACACACCATCTCCACCATGCTCAAAAGCCAGCCAATTAAAAGGCACTTGGGGAAATTTATCCTGCAATGCCCACTGACTATTCCCTACCTCCACAATCAACAAGCCTTTTTCTGTCAGATAATCTGCTGCTTGTGCCAATATCTGTACGGCATGAAATAAGCCATCCTCACCAGATGCCAATCCATGCTCAGGCTCATGATGAAACTCTGGAGGCATATCATTTAAATCTTCAGCATCCACATAAGGCGGATTGCTCACAATAATATCGAACGGCTGCTGTGGTATGCCCTGGAACAAGTCCGCTTCTATTGCAGTGACGCGATCATCCAGCTCATGCTTATCAATATTAATGGTCGCCACCTGTAGTGCATCATGGTCTATATCAGACAGCACCACTTCGGCTTCCGGAAATGCATAGGCGGCGGCTATACCAATACAGCCACTGCCCGTACACATATCCAGAATGCGCGACACCGTTTGCTCACCCAACCAAGGCTGAAATTGTTGATCAATTAACTCAGCAATCGGTGAGCGAGGTACCAGTACACGCTCATCAACATAAAAGGGTAGCCCACAAAACCAAGCTTGATTGACCAGATAGGCACTAGGGATTCGTTCAATAACACGTCGGGAGACTAAACTAGCAACATGAGCTCTTTCTTCTATGGTCAGCCTGCTATCCAACACCCGCTGATCAATATCCCAGGGTAAATGAAGACTTTGCAAAATCAGGTGAACTGCTTCATCCCAACCATTATCAGTACCATGCCCATAAAATAATTCAGCCTCATTAAAGCGACTGTACGCCCAACGGATGAAGTCACGGACTGTTTCTAAACCGTCAAAAGCAAGCTTTTGCTGACCTACCACATTCGTCTCCTATTGGCCAAAGCTATTGACTATCATTAACGAGACGCTATGTTAACGCAAAGTTAACGATGATGCTGTTTTTCTATTCAAGTAGCGCATGAAGACAGTAACATTGTGTTTTTATTTTAGTGCTGTAGGTTTTAATGGTTTTCCTCATGGCTGATGCTAAACGTCCATCTGATGCTGTAAAAGCAGATACTCCAAATACGCCTAATAATAGCAGTGCACTCAATGAGGATGATAAAACCGTCTTTAATGAAGCGATGAAAGGAGTAAAGCGTTACCAGCACAACAAAGTCATTCATACCACCTCAGAACCCCACCCCCACCATGCGGCGTTACCTACTCGTCGCCTGGCGGCAGAGCAAGCAATCACTCAAGATGTTGATGGCTTATCCGACACTCTCTTACTTCCGCTAGGACCTGAAGAATCTGTTGAATATCGACGCTCTGGCGTACAACTCAGTCGTATGCGCAAGCTCAAACAAGGCCAGTTACCCGTTGAGTATTGCCTGGATTTACATGGATATCGTGTAGAAGAAGCTCGAACGACACTCATGGCCTTTTTGGGCTTTGCTCAAGCCAACAATATGCGTTGTGTGAAAATCATTCATGGTAAATCACACCGTCGCAAATCGTCTCGCCCTACCCTCAAAGATTACCTAAATACCTGGCTACGGCAGATCCCTTGTGTTCAGGCTTTTTGTACTACGCCATCGGTCGATGGTGGAACGGGGTCAATGTATGTCCTGGTGAACCGACAACAACACCGAAAAAATAATGTATAAAAACTAAAAACGGAATAATGAAGCTTCATTACTCCGTTTAATGATTCAGATAAAAAATTCAGTAAAAAAAAATTTAACCCATTAATTAAAACAGGTAATTACTTAAAACAGATAGTTTTCACCTTTGTTATTATCCCAATAGGTTTCTCCTGCAACCTGATAACGTAACGCAAATTCAATAGCCCGATTTTTGGGATAAATATAAGGAAGATAAAGTACCCAGGATTCACGCCCATCGTCTAATGCGCTAACGTAGCGACCAACAGAAGATTCATACCATTGATCACTATCCGCCAAACGGTAAACCATTTGCACTGTTTTTTCGTAGCCTAAGTTGGCAACCGCCACATGAACGGTCAAGTCTGCACACAGTCCATAACAGCCAAGACCTCTTCCCCTTTCCGCCGTCATAAATTGAACAGGCTTACGTTGGAAGTTTTCTTTGGCTAAAAAATTATGACCATAATTATTATCCCAATACCATGTGCCATTCGCCTGCATCCCCACCGCGAACTGAACAGGTGATTGCTGTGAAGGAATATTCACTTCAAAAAACCAACGCTCCTGGTTGTTATCAAGTGTCGCTTGATAATAGGCATCCCCTGTATACCATGACTGGCCATCAACCGTATATTTCACAACAACCTGCTTATCTGCCGCTAAGTTTTCTACTGTCATCGCCACAGATAAATGACCACATGCGCCATAACAACCCAGCCCTGTACCAATGGTGGCTTTTTCTAATTGAACCGCATGACCAGCCCAACTCATGCTCGATAGCAAGCAAAGCAAGCCTGTAAATAACCATTGATGAAATTGCTTTAACATAAACTATGTCCTTTTACATTGTTGCTCACCTCCCTGTAACCAGCGCATGTGTTATACCACAAAATACAAGACACTTGCTGTTTATTTCTAATATCTGTTCCACTTATCGCCTTCTTTAGCACCCATTTACCAGCCAATGAGGCTACTCAAGTGATGGTTTTTAAATCAACCAAAAACAGTTCAGCTATGCTAAAGACAAGACACAAAGATGGCTTTCAATTTCTTAAAGGAGAGCTAAGGTGCAGTTAGCATGAGGTCCATGAGACATCAATGGATAAGCATCTTGTTTGCAGCCATAACACTGAGTGTTAATGCTAAGGACTTGATAAAAATAGGATTTGTACCCCATGGTCCACCGATTGATGCCATGGAAGAGCATACGTTAATAGGCGGTATTGTCTTCGAGGTAGGCACCGCCATTGCCCATGAAGCGGGCTATATTGCGGTGTTCCACGCAATACCAACGAACCGTGCAGAAGAGTGGCTAGCAGAGAATAAAATTCATATGCTTTGTTTGTACAACAGACATTGGCTCAAAAAACCTGAACGTTTTATATGGGGACCCGATTTAACCCACTATCAGGAGTACTTTATCTTGAATAAAGATACGCCTGATATTAAAAGCTATGAACAACTACAAGGCATGACTGTTGCGGCACGCTTAGGCTACACCTATAGCCCTCAACTGGAAGCACTGTTCACAAAAGAATATTCAGTCCGCCTCAACCGACAGGATACTGATTCATTGTATCGTTTATTAACACTGAAGCGGGTTGACACCCTGATTGACAATACCTGGTCTTATTACTATCGGCAAAAGAACAACCCAGACTTTACTTTACGCTTATCAAGCCTCAGGGATGCTCACTACCCATTAACCTGCTTATGTGCAGAGCAGTCCCCTGAAATCAGTAAAACATTAGTGCAGAGTATGAATAACCTGCTTAATCAAGGCAAAATTCAACAGCTAATGGTGAAATACCTGTCACCTAAATTACATAATTGATAAGTCTGGGCGATGAGCCATAGCGTGCTCAACAAGATTGATCACTTGTTGCCGCGCTTCACTTTGTAAAGGGCGACGAGGTGCACGAACCCATTCAGCGCCTTGTCCACACAACTGATCCACCAATTTAATACATTGCACTAAGGTAGGTAATGTATCTAAGCGCAGCAATGGTAAAAACCAGCGGTATAATGCTCTTGCTTCAGCAAGTCGCCCCGCCTGAGCCAGTTGATACAGTGTGACAGACTCTTTTGGAAAGGCATTAGTAAGCCCTGACACCCAACCTTTTGCTCCTAACAGCAAACATTCCAACGCAATATCATCAACCCCACCAAAGACAATAAAACGCTCATCAAAATGGTTAAAAAGCTCAGTAATACGACGTGTGTCAGCTGATGATTCTTTAATTGCCACGATATTTGGACATTGGACCAATTGTGCCATCACCTCAATAGACACATCGACCCCATAAACCGCCGGATTGTTGTACACCATAATGGGTATATCCGGAAAATGGTTCGCCACTGTCTGATAATGAGTAATTGTTTCGGCTTCTGATGCTGAATACACCATGCCAGGTAATAACATAATACCATCAACACCCACTTGCTTTGTTTGTTGGATATAATGAATAACACCTTGTGTTGTATATTCAGCCGCACCAGATAATAAAGGAACTCGACCTGCTACCGCTTCTTTAACAGCGGATAACAATTTTATTTTTTCACTTTCATGTAAAGAGCAATTTTCCCCCACGGTGCCCAAGGCAATAATACCATGAACGCCCTCGCGAATAAGATGATCCACTTGCTGTTGGGTAGCCGCATAATTAATGGATTCATCTTGATTAAATTGTGTGGTTATCGCAGGAAAAACGCCTTTCCAATTGATATCCATCTTGGCTTGCCCCTCCTTGGGTTGATTATTATAGAACTCATCTTTGTAAGTATATTTTGTATTTATATGTATCAAAATCGAGATAATTGATACGGTGTTAAATCAATATTACTCCGTTTACCTGTCACCAAATGACTCACTAATAACGCGGTGATCGCCGCTTGTGTTAAACCCAGGTGTTGATGACCAAAAGCAAAATAAACGCCTTTATCTTCATCAATTACGGGTAAAGAATCAGGTAGTGATGGCCGGCAGCCCATCCAACATTGTGATGCACTAATTTTCTGCTCAGGCAACCCAGGTAATAGCGCCTGAGCATGAGGTAAAAGCATCTTAGCTCGCCGCATATTAGGGGGTAATGACAAACCTGCAAACTCTACCGTACCCGCCAGGCGTAGCCCTTCATTCATTGGTGTCATAATAAACTTACGCTCGCCAGAGGTAACAGGCATCGTAATAATATTTTGATAACCCTGTAAATTTAAATGGTAACCTCGTTCTGTATCTAAAGGGATTTTTTTTCCTGTTAACTGATAAACCCAAGGTTTAGACCACGCGCCTGTCGCAAGCACTAACCGAGGCACCCACCATGATTTTCCAGTCGTTGTTTTAACCTTAATGCCCTGATGTTTACCATTGTGTTTTCGCCTAAGCTCAAGTACTTCTGCTTGTTTAAATAATCCACCCTCACGACGAAAATAATTAAATAGTTGTGTCGCAAATTGCCAAGGATTAACCGTGTGCCACGTATCCGGAAAGAAAATGCCTGCTTTTATGTTGGTATTTAAGGCTGGCTCACTTTTTAAAACACACGCACCAGACATTAATTCATATTGAACCCCTTGCGCCTGCATAGCTTTTAATTGATTCAAGTAACTTAAATAGGCTCGTTGAGTTTCAAACACTAACATTGAACCCTGACAACGAATTAATGTTTTCAACCCTGTACGCGACAATAAATCACGATAAGCTAATAATGCATTATTATTTAACGCGGCTATGCCATTACTATTTTGTTGGTATTTTTGTGTCGACATTTGTCGTAGAAAACGTAACCACCAGGGCATGACCTTAAAGAAATAACGCCACTGAATAGCCACAGGACCAAAAGGATTTAACAACATAGAGGGAAGCTGCCAGGCAAGCTGTGGTGAGGCTAAAGGCAATACTTGTTCTGTCGCAAAATGGCCCGCATTGCCTTTGGATGCCCCCATAGCAGGAGGCTCACGATCCACTAAGACGACTTTAAAACCTTGCTCCTGCAAGAAAATTGCACAACAAATACCAATAATTCCCGCCCCTATGACAGCAATATCACCTTCTACTGGCATCTTTATCATTTTTTTTATCAGCCGAATCAAAAACAGGTAAAGATTAATTCATACTTATTCTTCTGATACTCTCTTAAAATAATGACGTTTAAATGACGCAAATTATTTTAAGAAAAAATGAATACATATTTTTGACTTTTAGATTAACCACTTTTACAGTAAATTCAAAACACAATAATAAGAGAAAAACGATGCGTAAAGGGACTTTTTTTTGTATTGATGCCCATACCTGCGGTAATCCAGTCCGTTTGGTCACCAGCGGTCACCCCCACTTAAAAGGGGAAACGATGAGTGAAAAACGTCAGTATTTTCTTCAGCATTATGACTGGATTCGGCGAGCATTAATGTTTGAACCACGTGGACATGCTATGATGTCTGGCGCTTTTTTATATCCGCCTTGTTCTAAAACAGCCGACGCCAGTATTTTATTTATTGAAACCAGTGGCTGCTTACCCATGTGTGGACATGGCACGATTGGTACTGTTACGGCTGCATTAGAATCTGGCTTATTACACCCTCAACACCCTGGAAAATTAATACTCGATACACCTGCTGGGACAATACATCTTAATTATAAAACACAAGGTAACTATGTCAGTGAAGTGACCTTATTTAATGTTCCCGCCTTTTTACTTCACCAGGATGTCAACATTAATTTCCCGGAATTGGGTGAACTCTCGATTGATATTGCATTTGGTGGAAATTTTTACGCCATTATTGACCCCCAGCCTAACTATCAGGGGTTAGCATCACTTTCTGCCCAGCAAATTTTACACTACAGTCCGCGTATTCGTGAGCTACTTAACCAAGCAGTTACCTGCCAACACCCCCTTGATAAAACCATTTCAGGCGTCAGCCATATACTCTGGACAGGTACGCCAACCCAACCTGAAGCCACCAGCCGTAATGCCGTATTTTATGGCAGTAACGCCATCGATCGTTCCCCTTGTGGTACGGGTACCAGCGCCCGAATGGCGCAGTGGGCCGCCAAAGGCCGCCTGGAAGCAGGAGATCAATTTGTTCATGAAAGCATTATTGGCAGCCTATTTACTGGACGAGTAGAGGCTATGACGGAGGTGAGTCACTACCCTGCCATTCTCCCCAGTATTACTGGCTGGGCTAAAGTCACGGGTCATAACAGCATTTGGGTTGATACCGATGACCCATATTGGCAAGGCTTTGAGGTAAAGTAACCTGTCATCAACCAAGGATACCATGGACTTTTGACTTTTTAGCTCTTCAACCGAATAACAAAACAACACGCAAGGATGCACCTATGTCACACATGTCGTCTTCCTCATCACTTCCCATGCTACCTTCACTTACTGGCTTGTCTTATATTGCCGGAGAATGGAGTAAACCCAAAGACCAACTTACCTTTAACGCATACAATCCAGCCACGGATGAACTCTTACCCACCCACTACTGTGAGGCAGACCAAAAACTAGTCGATTTAGCCGCAACGAAAGCACAGTCTGCCTTTACAGATTACCGCTCTTTTTCAGTTAAAGAACGCTCAAACTTTTTAAGCGCTATTGCCAGACAGCTTCAACAACTTGGACCTGGTATTATTGAGCAAGCCATTAATGAAACCGCTCTTCCTGAAACCCGTCTTACCAGTGAATTGCAACGGACCATTAATCAGCTCAAGCTATTTTCAGACCTTCTCATACAAAATCAAAGCTTACACCCCATTATTGATCGCGCCGATCCTGACCGTCAGCCTCTCCCCAAGCCAGATATACGACAAACACAGCTCCCCCTAGGACCCGTTGTCGTATTTGGCGCCAGCAATTTCCCTCTGGCATTTTCAGTCGCAGGTGGTGATACCGCATCAGCATTAGCCGCTGGTTGTCCCGTGATTGTGAAAGGCCACCCTCTACATCCTGGTACTGCCGAATTTGTCGCTTATGCTATTGATCAGGCCATTAAAGAAACAGCCATGCCTGCGGGTATTTTTTCTCTGCTGCAAGGACAGCAACATTCGCTAAGTGAAGCCCTGGTCAAACACCCCACTATTAAAGCCGTTGGTTTTACAGGCTCTCTACAAGCAGGTCGGCATTTATATAACCTTGCCTGCCAACGCCCAGAACCGATTCCTTTTTATGGCGAGTTGGCGGCCAGCAACCCTGTTTTTATCTTGCCTGATGCCCTTAAACAACAACATGAAGTCATTGCAGAAAACCTATGCAAATCATTTACCCTGAATGCTGGACAATTTTGTACGAAACCTGGTTTAGTTTTAGTAATTGATGATGAAAATTTATCAGTATTTATCGAAACACTGAAAAATCTGTGTGCACAACAACCCGCTCAAACCATGCTGTCTTCAATGATATATCAACATTATATTCAGCAATGTGATAAACGACAGTCGATACCTGGTGTTATTACCCTCACATCGGGCCGCCCCAGTCAAGGTGCAAATCAAGCCCAGGTGCAATTACTATCCACCTCAGCAAAACACTTTTTAAAACACCCAGAATTAGAAAAAGAGTTATTTGGACCAACAACACTACTTATTAAGTGCTCAACTCAAGAAGAGTTAATAGCACTGGCGAAGCAATTATCAGGGCAATTAACGGCGTCTATTTTTCAGCAAAATAATACGCCACTGGTTCAACAATTACTGTTTATTCTACAGCAACGCGTAGGTCGAATAATATTTAATGGTTTCCCTACAGGAGTGGAAGTTAATCATGCCATGCACCATAGTGGTCCTTACCCCGCTACGACCAATAATCACTTTACTTCTGTTGGCAGCCAGGCTATTCAACGCTTTCTACAACCTTGCTGTTATCAAAATACGCCAGATAAATTACTTCCGCCTGAATTACAAAACGCCAATCCATTAAATCTCTGGCGTTGTGTTGACGGTAAATTAATGCAAAGCGGGTGGTAAAATAAAGCTTGATACTGCAAAGTATACCTGTCGCTAATTATTTTTAATAATTAAGAAAAAATAAATATACCCCGAGCGATGGGTATTTACATAAGGACAGCCCCCAATGAAAATCATTAAACTATTATCCATTGGACTCATCATTATACCTACATTATCGATTGCTGAAGATAAATACGAACTTGGCATTCCATGGTGGGGTGGATATGGGCAAAAAACCGTTGTTAACTGTTCTAATACTTATTTTGCAAATAGCATTGCCAATTATGACCACGGCAATAATGATCAATCTGCTTACAAAGCTACCTGTCAAAAAATGAGTGACTTTTTATCCGGCTATAATGTTTCTCATACCGCATGTGTCACTCAACATGTCTCTTGGTGGGGTGGAGCAGGTTATAAAACGTGGTCTTACTGCCCTGATGGTAAATATGCTGTTGGCTTTGCAAACTACGACTATGGTAATAATGACCAGTCTGTCAATCAAATGCGTTGTTGTGGCATTGTTGATGGTCCAGCACAGCATAGTAGCAGTTATGTAAAAGAAGTCCTTTGGTGGGGAGGAAAAGGCGCAAAAACCCCTTCAGATTGTGATCCTGGATATTTCATTACTGGCATAAGAAACATTGATTATGGTAACAATGACCAAGCCGTTGTTCAAATAAAATGTACTATGCCACAACCATAATCAGCAATAGTTGTTGTATATTTATTTATGTGAATTAGTATCTAAAAACCCTTAAATGCAATACTCAACGGTTGATTTTATAGCAGTATAGTTTAGTCGACTGTTGAGGTTTATTATGTAGTGGCCAACAAAAACTGACCACGGTTTTATCGGTATTAAAAGCTCATTTCTTTTTGGTTTGCGACCATGCCCAACGCTAGGTTGATGCTGTTGCTATTCAGTTTTATACACTCGTCTTCTATATTCTTTTATTGATGCGTTTTCACAATCAACCGTTTGAATATAAAAGTTACGTTCAGCCCACATTATCTCCAGATCGTATACACAAAATGAATACTTATTGGGGTCCTCAACCCAGGCACCCCCTTCTTTTACTGACACAGAATGAAACAGTTCATTACCGTTTAACCACCAGCAAACGATAAGATACTCTCTTTCCTCACCATCATGAAATATGGCATAAGCTGGGATATCCGCCCAATTTAACGCTTTTTCATTTTTTACCGCCGCAAGCCTTTCAATATATTTTGAAGCATCTACTTTTGACCCAGAAAAAGAAATGGAATAAAGCTTCATACCATCTGGATCGGTGTATTCAGTTACACACTCAACCTTTCGTTTTAAAAACATCAATATCTCCCTAATGACTAACGTATCTCTTTGGGGTAGCTGAAAATTTTACACAATCTTGACATTTCTCCAATACAAATATGTTTTACTCGTGGTCTTTCAATTTCACGTTTATCAGTACGCTTCTCATTCCATATTCTTATGAGTGGCTTACAACACTATGTGAGACTTATACAAATGAAGAGTATCCTTATCTTTTGTATTTTACTTATTCAGCTTCCCTTCTTAAACAGGGCATCGGCATTCGATAAACTTTCATTTTGGAATGAACCACAACACGGAGCCAATAGCTTTAATCGTTTACCCCCCAATCAGGAATATTTCAATGCATTAAAAAACTATGGCGCAACGTGGGTTCGCTTAACGTATGATAAATGGAAAGGAGAAAATAAAGACTTTTTATTAGGTAATACTAATCATTATAAGACATTATCAGCCAAAGACCTTACTATCTTAATGGATACACTTGACCGCGCGAATAAAGCGAAGTTAAAAGTTGTCATCTCACCATTATCCCTACCCTACTTACGTTGGTCCCAAAACAATGGGGATCAGTATGATGGTCAGCTCTGGCAGAAAAAATCAAACTGGCTACTTGCTGCTAAATTCTGGCAAGATTTAGCTCGAAACCTTAAAGATCATCCTGCCGTCATTGCCTATAATTTAATCAATGAACCCACACCAGAAAAAAATAGTGGCTTGAAAGAACATGCCGATTTAGCCGCCATGAATGCCTGGTATAAAAAACACAAAGGCAGTGCTAGAGACATCATTGCATTTTATGAAACGATTATCCAAGCTATTCGCGTGGTTGACCCTAAGACACCTATAATGGTGGACGCTGGGTGGTATGCCGCTGCTGATGCTTTCAACTATTGGCCAAGCGCATTATCAGACAACCGAGTGCTTTATAGTTTTCATATGTATGAACCGTATGATGCGACCAGTGGCCCAAACCTTCGAAGGAAAAAACCTTATCAATACCCAGGTAATGTCCCTTTTGCAAATGGTGTCGAATACTGGGATGCTAAAAGGGTAGCTAAGTATCTACAACAACCTATAAATTGGGCAAAGACAAACAATATACCTAAAAGCCGACTCGTTGCAGGAGAATTTGGTTGTGTTCGGCAACTACCAGGATGTAAAACCTATCTTAAAGATGTATTAACATTTCTGGATCAAGAAAATCTTCACTGGGCATTTTATAGCTTTAGAGAAGATACCTGGGATGCCATGGATTACGAGCTTGGTACAGAAAAAGTGCATTGGAAATATTGGGATGCTATGGAAAAAGGCCAGCCTGATCCCATTAAACGACAATCCACCCCACTGTTTAAAATCATTCAAAATAGACTTTAGTTTTAGTATTCCCACGGTAGGCAGTAAGCTAAAGCCCCACAATAAACGGCAGTATTTACTTTATAAAAACTACAACATAACGCTGCATTGAGCTGCCGATGGCCAATATCATCTCAATAAATATCGAAGCCTGTTCCATCGGTCCGCTCTAATGCGTAGTTAGGTCGCACCTCTAACCACGCCCAGAACTGAGCGCCTTGCGAACATCAGCAAGCAGCTGGCGCAACGAACCTCGATAGAGCCATATAACTCCACAAATGCCGTAGAGCCCGAAGGACGCAAGGAAGTTCGCGGACCGCATGTACTCCAGGGCTACCGGGTCTTTGAAGTACCAATAGATGGCATAGCAGCCGTCGACTGTGAACCAAGTAGTAAACAGAGCCAGCGGGACGTGGCGCCAGTTTCGCTCCAGGAAGGTTCGTAGGCTACAAGGCGCTGTGAGGTAGGTAAACCCAGCCATGATGAAGCTGATCGAGACATCCCAGTCTGGGGCAGGCGTGTAGATTGAACCGAGGATCAAGAGTGCAATGCCGCAAGCAAGTGAGAACAGCTTCCAGGGCCTGAGGTACTCATTGAAGCTGTAGAAGTAGGCCATCCCGATCGCCTCTTGTGCAACCTAACGGATTGCTGTGGGGCGCGCGGTCGTTTTGCCCGTCCTTACCAGCAAATGGTTAGGTGATTAATCAATAAGATTGTCGAGTTCACCAGAAACCAAATTGAATATTTCACTCTGGTCCAACTCAACCTCTTCAAATGATCTGCAAGTTACTTCAAACATTACATCTTTAAAACATGCCACAAAATGCTTCTTTCCTCCAAATAAAATATCATAATGACGGGGATGGCACCTATTACCTTCCATTTGCGCCTTAATCAAAGGTGAGTTGATAACTTCATAAACCCATACAGCAAAGGGCCAAACTTGCTCAGAGGATGAGCACCTCTTGCTTCATCATTTGGGCCACCATACTTGATATTAGAAGAATCAAATTTTAGAGCCCGGATAATATCGCCTTCTTTTCCAAGAAAGAGATAGGTTTTATGTTGGGTGGCAATTACAAAGTTTTCATACATAAAGCTGTAGAGCCTGCTCAATTCAATTTCATTAATTTTTGGCTTTTTATCAAACATTATTTCCTACCTTGCCACACCTAACGTCGCAACTCTACGGCGAGGGAACCGAGTCCACAGTAGTGGCTTGTTCGCTTTTATTCATTTCCTATTGGGTATTGAGACAACATGATCCCAATACCAAGCTCCCCCGCTAGACGAAGCAGCTCTGATTGAAAAAAATCACTCTGTACAACAACATCTCTACGTTCGATGGCGAAATCCAAACATGCTTCTTCAATAGTTTTCACGCTCATTAGCTCTTTGAGCTCTTTTCGATTTACATTTAAATACTCAATAGCGTCTGCTTTTTGTATTTCAAATTCATCAAAGTCTGCTTCGCTCACAAGGTATCGTGCGCCAGAACATGAATTGATTTTACCATCTGGTTTATTTGGGAACTTTGGTTTGCCCTTTTCCCAGGTGGAGTCCGGCAATAAACCACTGCTTGGAAATTTATTTAAATTCATATTCGTTCCACTTATTCTTAAAATGCAGCTCATTTAGAACCTTACTTTTGCAAACGAACGCACTGCTTTGGGGCGCCATTTTTGAGAGTCCATAACAGCAGATTGTTCGCTTTTAATCACTATTCGGATAAGTTAATACTGCTTCATTTCCAAGATCTTCAACTGAAAATAAATGGTTTTTAGCCAGCTCAACATAAATCCACGCATCATGGGATTCTTTCAATCTCGATCTATTCAAAAAAACAGGACACCCACTTTTTGATGACAACCAACTTATAAAGCAACACATACACATATTTAAAATTAGCAGCAAATAGCTATATTAGTTGATTTTGAGTGTAAATTCATAAAGTAGATATGGTATCTCGATGCAAACGACACCCTACAAAAGTCTTTTGATAAGTAAAGCCTGTGAATGGTTATCAAATGTTCTTAAGTACACTATTCATTAGCGCGTGGTAATTTCTTTTCCTGCCATCATGTTAAGTATATTGAACACGACTGACCGAAAATAATTGCTTAGCAAGTCTAATGCCTTTAATAAATTTACGCTGCCATTGCACTACTGCTTTTTGCATACTATTTTCCGTTCCAACCACATCAATAAAACGCTTTTCTTTTCGGCTTACATACGCAAGCAATTCATCTTTATTGATATTTAAACGCTCAATAATAGGTGGCTGTTGCTCGCTGATGGCACCGCGTTTATTATCACGGATAGCGCGTCCCAACCAATCCACTAATTGCAAATAGTCTTTTAAACTGAAGGGGATTGTCGTTTTCTTTCCTTGTTTTTCATTACCTGAAAAACGTAATAGAGGTACAACAGGTAGGGTTTGTTTTGGCAATTTTGTTTTTCGTACAAAAGTCTGGTTTCGTGGTTTTCTTTTTTGTTGCCGCTTGGCCCACGTGATCATTCGTGCTTGGATCGATGTAAAATCTGATGCTTCCGGTGTATCGGCCATACCGGCACGGACAGGATTTAAGTCCACATAACTCATGCAGGTTAATAATGCCGATTCATCTAATAAAGCCTGACTTTTAAAACGTCCCTCCCAAAAGCGTCCTTTACAACCATCTTCATCATTGGCCCAACGGGCAATAGGCTCATTTAAACAACGCATAAACCAGGATAAATCCGATAACCGTTGTCGCCATTGCTGCACAATAGCATTAACAACGTTAAGTTCAGCTTTATCCAGCGTTGCTCCCGCTAAATAACGCTGAATCATAGGAGGGCCTTGATACAACTTGCGCCAACGACGAATCACTTCATCATCAGTCCATTGTTCAGCCTTTTCTTCATCAATGCGAACCACTAAATGATAGTGATTCGACATCACCGCATAGGCACAGATATCAATCGCAAACACCTTAACTAGCTCAGTCAGCCTTTCCACCATCCACGCTTTACGATGATCAAAATTTTGACCTGTCACTCTATCATCGCCACACAAAAAAGCGCGGCGTACACAGCGACAGATACAATGGTAATACGGTGTATCCTGAACACTCACCAACTGACTTCGTGGCCTAGTCATCCTTAAACCTCTAACTACAACTGATCAAATTTCAGACAACATCATAACCACACACAAAAGGCTATTTTTTGATCAATATCAAAAAGCGAGTGTCCTTTTCTTACCTTAAGTGTGACTTGCCCCACGCTACGAGCTTTTTAATGTTTACACCCATACCAGCAAAGTTTGGCTCAAGAATTAAAGCATCAACAAGAGCACCGTGCTCGGAAGCACGAAGTTCTCGTGCAACTGTGAAATTAGAAATTTCTTTCTTCTGCTCAATGTCAGTAAATATTTTTTCAATAAGTTCTATGACATCAGAAGGCTGTTTACAAACCTCTCTGATTTTAATGAATATAATGGAATCAGTGATTTCCGACTCTACTTCCTTTTCATTTGCCTCGATAAAGTACTTGGGGTGAACTGTAGTTATCATTAGCGCAGGTAATATTGTATTTGGCCCCTGACCATTGATTTTCACCCAGTTGAGAACCTCTGAGTAAAAATGGCTATCGGGAAGTCCGCGCACCATTACAGAATGGTGCTTTGCACAGAGAGACTCAATCTTAGGCAAGTTAGCCATCAACGTTTCAGATATAGGCTCTTCCCAATTGTAATAGTCGAGAACGTATAGATAGTAATCCCTCTCTTCTGAAAGGGGTAAATCTGATATTGCACTTACGTGAAGTCCCATACGTTTCCTTTACGCTTAACGCTTCGCGTAACCGGGCGCCCAAAGTTGCAGAGCGAAGCGGCGCAGCTTTGGGCGATCCGTGTTTACGCGTTTGTTAGGTGATGTATTCATTTTAGTTGCAGAGGAGTTTTTGTGCCGTAGTCATCATGCCCAACAATAAAAACGGGTATTTGGATATTTTCGGTATTCAGTTGTGACCATAGCACTGCCAACCATCTAGCAGAACAATCAACTACGATATTATTTGCCTCATAATCAATATCGAAGGGATCTACCGTTGGGATATAAGGCTCAATTTTACCTTCTACGTACTTGGGGTTAAATATATCTGCAACAGTGTCAATTGCCTTGTTTAGTACGTATAGGTCAGGGCCATCAAGATTTGCCCTAATTGAAAAGAAGCCATCGCCATCCTGCGCTGGAAATATTTCAAAATTCAACTGGATTGCCTTTTCTGGAAGAGACGCGCTATGACATCACTCATAGCCTTTAATGCGCTTTCTGAGTGCTTTTCCAATTCAATTGCTAACTGTCTTTCTAATTCCTGCTCTTCCATATTTTTCTCTCACCTAACGCTTTAATAACGGGACCCGCCAGGGGTCCCGTTGATTTATTTGTTAGCTGCTTTATACCTTACAATAATTACTTTCGCTTCACTTTCAATTGTCTCAAGCTCTGTAGACATGAGGTTTAGTGACCAATCTTCACCTCTATTACCAGAACCTGCTCCAATTAATGGAAATGCAACACTAGAGAATTTCTCTTTGTTCACTATATTCATAGCATTTCGAACTGAATGGATTACTGAATACTCTGTAGCCATCCAAAACATGTTAATACCTGCATTTAAATGGCAGGCCGCCGGCTGATGTAATCCTAGCTTCACCAAGTGGAATTGCTCCAAACTTTGCTACTTCTTTGAATGGGCCTGTTCCACCTCTTTTTTTAATAGCACCTGATACGCCTTGAGGCAGCAATAGCCACCAAGGAATAATATTCCTATTCCAGCTATTTACTATGACCTCAACATCTTGATCCAAGATGTCTCCATGTACTAATTCGTAATTCATCAGATCCCTAACAGCTAACTATTAATGAACGTCACTATGACGTAATACATTACGTCACGCTGACGTATAATACTTAAATATATTTTAACCACATCACATATTCAATACTAGATTAAATATTAAAAAACTAATTTAACTACTTGATTAATATGAATTAGTTATTTTTTAGCTGGGTGTTATACGTCAAAGTGACGTAATATATCACGTCACTTTGATGCATCTCTAATAATACTGTATATAAAAACAGTATTATGATACCTCAATGATCGATACTGCTTGAGGTAAAATCATGGCAAGCCCACTTCTAGAGAGAGTAAGACAAGAAATTAGAGTTCGGCACTACAGCTTAAAAACTGAAAAATGCTATTTATATTGGATACGCCGATACATTCGCTTCCATAACATCAAACATCCAGCAACAATGGGATCTGATGAGGTTAGTCGATTTCTGACCCACTTAGCCCTTGACAAAAACGTCTCATCTTCAACCCAAAACCAAGCTTTTTCAGCTTTACTCTTCCTATATCGAGAGGTGCTTAAACAAAGCTTAAATATAAAAAATACTATAAGAGCAAAACAACCTAAAAATTTACCTGTGGTATTAACACGAGAGGAAGTATCCCTTGTGTTATCAAAATTACATGGCAATCACTGGCTAATGGCTTCTTTATTATATGGTTCAGGCCTTCGATTAATGGAATGTGTTCGTCTTAGAGTAAAAGATATTGACTTTAGTTATAAAACAATCACTATTCGAAAAAGTAAAGGCGCTAAAGACAGAGTTGTTCCCCTTCCAAAAATACTGATTACTCCATTAAAACAACAATTAGAATCTGCCAGAATTTTACATAAGCAGGATTTATTTAGTGGCTTTGGTGAGGTTTATATGCCATATGCACTTAATAGAAAGTACCCCAAAGCAGGTAAAGAGTGGGGTTGGCAATACATATTCCCTTCAGGAAATTTAAGTATCGACCCTTACAGTAATAAAAAAAGACGCCATCATTTTGGAGAACAATCTTTACAACGGGCAGTTAAAAAAGCAGTAAGATTATCAAATATTCATAAGCCTGCAAGTTGTCACACGTTTAGGCACTCTTTTGCCACACACTTAATTGAAAGAGGTCAAGATATACGAACTGTACAAGAACTATTAGGACATGAGGATGTTAAAACAACTCAAATATATACGTATGTTCTACAAAAAGGCGGGCAAGCTGTCATAAGCCCTTTAGAAGACTTACCTATTTGAAATAAGCTTTATAATAAAAAGTTAGTGAGTGTGGTTCCTCAAAGATAAAAAGGGTTTATTTGCAATACAATTAAAGCATAATATCAAGCTGTGATTTTCGTTGCTTCACCCTACCCGCTTGTTTGATTAAACTGGATTTATTGGTGGGTCCAGCAGGCGTATGATCATGGGTTGATAAATCCAAAAACGCTTGCTCCACCACCGCCATAAAATCAGACAACAACTGCAGTACATTATCGCTTTCATTTCCTAGCCAAACCTTACCTCCGTCTTTAACTTGGGTAATTTGCTTAAGCTTGGCCAGGCTATGTTTAATACCATTGATATGCTCCTGCAAATCCTTACCTACCACTGTATGACTGTCATTGCCGGTAGCGACTTTTAAGTTATCAATGGCGGCCAGTTCTGCCGTGCCTCCTGAATGCAGCTTTAATGCGCCCATCGCTTCCAGCGTTTTGCTGCCGCCAATGGTTTCGGTGCTGTGTTCGGCTATTGTTGTCTGTTAGCTTTGAGTGTGGGTTTTCTGGTGAATGGTTTCCAGCTGATATTGCTGGCATTCATCCTTGATACTAGTATCTGTTGATCGTTCCTAAGCGGCGCTCTGGTCACAGCGTTGGTAGCTTAACCGATGTTGCTGCCAACGCTGTTCTTTCTGTTCCAGGTTGGGTAACGATAAACCATGAGGTAACACCTGTTGTATAAACGGCTTATTGGGTAAGCCATAGGCGAAGCCCACCACTACCTGAGTGCCTACTTCCGGTAACCCATAAAAACCTTGCTCCTGACCCGCACTGGCCATCGGTACCATTAAGCTGTGTAAGGTGGGTAGTTTCTTGTCGGGTTTGCCCTGGGCGTCTAGCACTTCCACATCCACGGCATAATGGGGCCTAAAGTCAGTACAGAGGTCACCTTCTTTTGGAGTATCACTGATCGCTACGACACGACCATAACGGGGTAAATGATACTTGCCTGCCAGCTCTGAAAATAAACTCAATACAATACGTTTAATGGCGTCTACCATGTCACCACCATTTGATTATTTTGCCATTGTGTTTTTTGAATACGGCGACCATCGACTAATTTCACACCAGGTCGAACTTGGGGTATGGCGGCGATTTGCGCACTGTTGTGCGACTGGTGATTAATTAAAAATTGGTCGGGGATTTTCACCGGTTTATTGGCCCAATAACTGTGTTGCCAGCTCCCAACATATATTTGGCCATCCCCTTGTTGTTGCCAGCAATAGTCCTCAATAACAAAGGCCTCCGCTATGGAGGCCATGGCAAACAGTCCATTATTCAGGCTGTAAAAATACGGTATTTTGGTAGTAACGTAAGATTGTTCTGGGGTAATAAAGGTTAAACCAGTGTGTTTGGCCATATGATTTAAGACATCATTTAAATGCACATGCCGTAAATTCATCGGTAATGGATAATGTAAAATTCCCGTCAATTCCCTGCAAAATAATTGCTGCTGCTGTTGGTCGACGGTAGTGATTTTTTCGATATAGCCTAAAAAGATTTGCTGTAAATTGTCGCCATAACCGATGGCCATTTTTACTATGAATTTTGGCGTTTTAACCAAACCCACTCAATATTCACTGCATTTTGCGTAAATCACACGGCTATATTGTAGCTAATTTTATGGTTAACTAATGGCTCCATAATTCATTAATTTTTCGATGCTTTGCATTGGCAAGATTAACCCCCTTGATTTCCATTGACTGTTGTTGGGAGCGAAGAGCTGTGTCGTTAAAGAATTTAACGATTAAAAGTTATTCATTGCTATCTTTTACTTTCTTCATCGTATTGTTGTCGTGCTTTGCGGATATCGGCATGATGATCATCTGCCCAGGATACTAACTTCCATACGGAAGCTGATAGGCCTTTTCCCAGCTCGGTTAGCTCATATTCCACTTTCACCGGAACCTGGGGATAAACTGTACGGAGTATAAAACCATCGCGCTCTAAATCGCGAAGTGTTTGTGTCAGCATACGTTGTGAAATCCCTTCAATACGTGACTTTAGTGAGTTGAAGCGATCCGGGCCATCAACCAACGCAAACAGAATCAGAATGGACCATTTATCACCGATTTGAGCCACCACATTACGGATGGGGCATTCCTCATTATTCAGAAAAACACGTCTTTCATTGTCTTTTTGTAAACCCATCGTGTACTCCCCGTAGGTTATCAAAAGGTAACTTAGCTACAGAATCCTGCCTTATTGTAACCTAACACTCTATATGACAACATAGTATATATTAGTAACCAACACTACAACCAATTACTTCATGGACATTAGTATAGGTACCGATATGACACAATCTATTTTAAAAAAAGCACTAACTCAGTATGCCTCGGATAAGCCTGAAACCTCTGAAGATCCGTTTTCACCACAATTTGTATCAGTAGGGAAATATGAAATTCGCTACATCCGCAAAGAAAAGCCGCTCGCACCTACCCTGCTACTGTTAAACGGCCTACCTCAAAGCATTCGCATGTGGGAATCCTCCATTGAAGCCTTCAGTGACAAGTTTGACATATTAGCCTTCGATATCCCTGGGTTTGGTTTATCACGAGCAAAAGAAGCAGATATGTCGCCTGGTAACCTGAGCGAAGTGATTGTTCAGGTGATGGATCACTTCAATATTGAACAAGCCCACTTAGTAGGACCAGACGTTGGGGTACCCATTGCCCTGACCGCCGTGATTAATCATGCCCAACGATTCCTGAGTTTAAATATCTTTGATGGACCAGGCAGCTACCCACCAAAACTGTCGCCTATTTTGATGGCAGTGATTAAATCACGCTTTGTTCGGTGGTTAGCGAAAGGTCTGAATAGAAAGTCTGTGATGAAAACTAATTTTTTAACCGCAGTCAACGAAGGATATCATCACTACAAACCGACTAAACGCGCGGTAAAAGAATATTATGACATTGCCTATGACGTTCAGGCCCACAAATGTGCGATTAGTTTCTTTGGCTCCTATTCAAAAGAACTGCCATGGATTGAGCAAAGACTGAAAGAAATTAAAGTTCCTACCTTGATTACCTGGGGCAAACAAGATCCGTTTGTATTAGTTGAAAACGCAAAATTTTTAGCCAAAAACATTCCTAATAACAAATTAGTTATATTTGAAAATGCATCGCACTTTTCTTCGGAAGATGCAGGGCAAGACTACGTGGATCTGTTAATTGATTGGATTGAAGGTAGCTTTTGATTGAAACCTGGGTGTGTCTACTGGCGTATAATCTGATCCAATTAAAAATAGCCCAATCGACCTTGGTGGTGGATATTTTCAGTTTTGATACTCAATATGCTCGATGACAAACAAGCCTATGCAGAACCTAGAGGTAAAGTGCGTGAAAAAGTCAGAAAAAAATGGACATCCTAATCCTAAAAAGTTTAAGTAAGTGCCATTAGAATCTGACCCTTTATTTTATTTCAAACCCTTTACAATGAACGCAGTAAGTCGATCAAGGTAAGCATTATCAGCTCGTTTTTTTGTGACAATAATGCGCCAATAAATGATGCTGCCAAGCGCATCAAGGGCAAGGTCTATGTCCAGATCCGCGGCAAGCTCCTTCCTTGACATCGCATTGCGTAGAACCGTCTCTGCACTGGATCGCCGTTGTGCTTGCACCGCGGATCTAATATGTGAGGCAAGTTCGGGGGTTCTTGGCAGTTCTGCGTGAAGATCCGGTAATATTCGAGTTACCAATGGGTGGCGTAAAATACGCCGTAACTGTTCCAACATAAGTCGAATATCACTATGCAAGTTGCCCGTATTAGGCGATGTGATCAAATCTGTACCAACCCGAGTTACACAGTCATTGACCATCGCTAGCTTAGATGGCCAGCGGCGGTAAATGGCCGCTTTCCCAACACCAGCTCGCTTGGCTACTGCTTCAATAGTAAACGCCGAATAGCCAACTTTAGCCCACTCCTCAAACATAGCTCGCTCGATTGCTTGAGTGACAGATTTCTGCATGACAGCAGCGCCACTGGGTGTTCGAGGTTTAGATTTTTTTTCGTTGATACGCTTGCGTCTCATCCATATCTCTCTTAGTATGTGATCATAACGATGATACGACACTGTTCCACCGAATGACCATAGGTTTGTTAAACATGACTGAAAGCGCTGATGAATTGTCCAGTTTTGTGGATATGCTTAAACAGGCACTGGGAGACAAGATTGACCAATCTGCAGATGGCTTCATTGCCATGATGGCAAAGGATTTCGTGATGGAGTTTCCTTACGCCCCAGAAGATGGAGTGAAAGAAATCAAGGGACAGGATGCGCTAGCCAACTATCTTGCCAACCTTCAAGATTTAATTGTGCTTGATCGGATCACTGTGCCCAAAGTTTACCGTGCTCAGAATTCTGATGTTGTGATCCTGGAATTCGAATGTCGTGGCCATGCTAAGAAAACTGGACGTCCCTACAATCAGCGTTATATTTCGGTCATTACGTTAAGAGAAGGAAAAATTCTGCGCTATGTAGACTATTGGAATCCTCTAAACGTTTTTGACGCCATTGGTAGTCTTGCTTCACTTAAACCTGCCGAGGAAAACAAAGAATGAATACCGTGCTGATAACCGGAGGAACAGGCAAAACAGGGCGCAGTATTGCATCTAAGTTATCTACGGCCAATGTGAACGTCAGGGTGGCATCGCGCTCCGGTGGCTCCGTCGTAAACTGTGAGAGTACTCGCTTCGATTGGAAAATCCCATCCACTTTTGACTCTGCTCTAAAGGACGTGAGCGCAATATATCTAGTTGCGCCGACTAATGTCACTGAACAACTCACCGCCATGCAACCCCTTATTGATTGTGCAATTGAAAAAGGAGTTAGCCGTTTTGTATTACTGAGTGCTTCATCTGTGCCAAAAGGCGGCCCCATGATGGGTGAGGTGCATGCTTATTTAGAGAAATCAGTGGATGAATGGGCTGTGTTAAGACCAACATGGTTCATGCAAAATTTTTCAGAGCAACAACATCTTCCAACAATTCGAAATGAGGGGTGCATTTATTCCGCCACTTGCAATGGCCGCGTTCCATTTATAGATGTGGATGATATTGCTAAGGTTGCAGTTGAAGCGCTATTGTGTCGTAACCCGCTTAACAGAGATTTGATCTTAACTGGCCCGCAACCCATTTCTTACGATGAAGTAGCACAAACGATTAGTTCGGTTATCGGCAAAGCTGTTGAACATGTAAAAATTACCGAACAACAACTTGCCGAACGGTTTGTACAATCTGGTATGGAACCCCATTACGCTCAAATTCTTGCAGCGATGGACACAGCTGTTGCAGAAGGAGTAGAAAACCGTATATCACTAGAGGTTCAAGAATTGACGAACTCAGAACCAGTAAATTTTAGGTATTTTGCTGAAAAAAATCGCCGTACTTGGACAGAATGAGAGGTAATGTTTAAAAAATTCTGTGGTATTAAGCTCACACGCAGTGTACCGGGAAAATCCGGCAAAAATTTGGAGAAAAAAGGACACCCACTTTTTGCCTCCAACCTTCCTGCATATCCTCATCCATGACTACCAGAGTACCGACTTCCGATACCCTGTTTCTCTCCAGCACTGGCCATCGGCACCATTATACTGAGCAAAATTGGCAGGGCTACGTTGCCAACGTTGTTCCTTTTGTTCTAGAGAGTGCTATTTTTTGTTTTTCTTTCCATACAGAATGTGCATATGCTGGAATCCATAAGCTAGCTAAACAAGCTCCGAATATGAGGATTTGCAAAAAGACGTTCAACTCACTAATTTGAGTTCTAAATAATGTGAGTGTATAAAGAAGAATTATATGGTAAGTAAACACATACAACGAGTGTTGTCCCAAATAGACTAAAGGCTTCTGATTGAAAAAACGAGGAAACTTATCTGCAGCCCTAAATAAAATATAGGCAAGTGTAATAGTATTTAATAGTCGTAATGGACCAAATGAAGAAATACTTGTCCAGTATTCTTGTAATGGCATAACTAATTGAAGATTAGATGAGTGTCGATGACAAAGCATAAAGATCGTAAAAAATAACGATATCATCAATAAACTTCTTGATTTAGGCAGTTTTAAGGTTCCTTTCACTAAGCAATAGCCAAATCCCAGGCCTAATACAAAAATCAATTGCCAGGCAAAAACTTCGAAATAGCCAAAATTCCACGGCAATTGAGGAAACCAAGCGTTCACCTGAGTTAATAATAGGCTCTGTGGTCTAACCTGAGCAAGAAGCCAAAAAATAAAACTACAACTAATAATAGTTTTAAATTTGCCTAGTAAGAATGCTTTCAATATAAAGGGAGTGATAACTAAAAATAAAACATACACAGGTATAATATCAAGTAAATTAGGTAGGGATGTAAAAAAAACGCCCATTATTAAACTAATTACAGGACTTTCAACAAAGTCGGTCATATATGGATTTTCTGCCCACCTTGAAGTAATACTTGGAAAACAGTAAATAATTAAGGCTGCCAATGTAAAACATAATAAATGCCAAAGGTATAACTCTCTGGCTCTATGGAATAGCTTAAAACATGCATATCCAAAGGATTTATTTGCTATAGCATTAGTGAAGACAATACCTGATACTAATCCAGATAGAAAGAAAAAGCCTTCTGCTGCGGTTACATATCCCGCAAAACCATACGTAATATTTGACCAACCTTCAAGGTAAGAAAATGGTAGAAAGAAAAGGTGGTCTACCGTCATTATTAACAGCATCCAACCTCGAAAACAGTCTATTTGAAGAATCCGATTCATAAAACTACCTTGTAAATACTTGCTTAAATGTATTGATAATAGGCTGTAAAACAAACTAATATTAACTGTATCTATTATTAAATACCATGCTAAAAGTAAAATTTAGCCACAAACTGTTTCATCTGATATCATCAGAACCGCTCACTGTGCAGGCATTTCAACTGCGTCTCTATCCCTTATTGGTACATAATACACCAGTCTTATATTGACACTTTTAGCCAAGAATAGCGGTCCACTCATAAATACTACGTGATTATTCAAATGAAACTCTCATGACGGCTAACGTCCAGCTTAAGAGACGCACGCTTTTTGCGCGTGCTACTCAATGCCGTTGTTCGCATCATTCATATGTAACCAGTCGACTTTATTTAATTTCATCCTGATAACATTCCAGCTTTCATTTTGGAATTGTCGTGCACCTTTATTGAATTGAAACTCAGTAAAACCTATACTTTTGTAGACATCGATTGCAGACGTATTAAAATCAAAAACACCCAGTGTGACTTCAGACAAATGCATATTTTCGAGAGCAAATTTAACAGCCTCTTTCACAATCGCTTTACCGAAACCATTACCACGATATTTTTGAAATATTAACACTCTACCGAGAATACAACTCGCAGCACTGTAATCAATATCCATCAGTTGAATATGACCAACGGTTTCAAGAGTATCTGATCTGATGGCTTTAAAGGCTGGCTTCACTCCGTTGGTATTTGCCAACGTATCATTTAGCTGAGCAACATCCAGGGGATAGGTATATTTGGGACCTGCCCACTGAAGGAGAAACCGAGCATCAGGAATCTCGGCTATCAACTGACTAAAGTCGTCTTCATTAAATGGGTGTAACGCTATCAATTCATACTCCAGGATACGAACATTGCATTAAGGTGTGAACAACGCTACCACCATACCTAAACCATTGCACCTTAAACACAAAACCCAACCTTGAACTGAAAATACCAAGTGTTGAGAATCCCTGTTATTTTATCTCTGCCTATTCTCCGTCTACACCGTAATATTGAACTCCTATTTTAATGCGATCTCGCCCTTGAGAACGTCGGTGTCGATTAGTGTCACGCAAAGAGTAAACGCAACCACAATACTCTTGCTGATAAAATTGCTCGCGTTTGCTGATTTCAATCATACGCTGGCTGCCGCCCTGCTTACGCCAGTTGTAGTCCCAATATTGCAGTCCGTGATAAGAAGCAGCTGCACGATGTCCACAATCGTTAATCTGATCCATGTTTTTCCAGCGAGAGATACCCAATGAACTACTGATCATGGAATAGCCATTTTCATAGGCATAAAGAGCAGTACGTTCAAAACGCATGTCAAAGCACATAGTGCAGCGAACTCCTCTCTCCGGCTCATTTTCCATTCCTTTGGCACGGGCAAACCAATTGTCAGTGTCATAATCCGCATCAATAAAAGGCACACCATGTGTTTGAGCAAATCGAATATTTTCCTCTTTACGGATCTCATATTCTTTAATCGGATGGATATTCGGGTTATAGAAGAAAATAGCGTAGTCAACGCCAGTGGCATGAATTGCCTCCATGACTTCACCAGAGCAAGGGGCACAGCAAGAGTGGAGTAACAGCCGATCGGTTTCCACATTAAATTCTTCAGGCAAAGGCAAAGGCATTCGGTTAAGTTTAGTCATACAGATATAATACCTAGCAATTCTGCTTTAAAAAAACTGGTAACGTCACATCAGTCGCATAATACAGAGTTCACCTGAAACTATTGCAGAGCGTGTTTTGTATAAAATGCAGCCATGAGAGATACCCAAAAAGCAAGTACCCATTTTTTCCTGATTCATTTCACTAGGGCCTGTTAACATGGACACTTGCAACCTTTTTTTTCGATTTCAATATGTTGCAGTCTTTACCGGATAAAAAGCCTTTAATCAATGACTCAACTTTTTGCTTGACCAAAGTTGCGCCATAATCTGACAAATCCATATGTTTTGAATGCTCTATTTCAATTACGCAACTATGATATTTATCTTGCTCTTCTTCTGTTAATAAGACACTTTTCACCTCAGAATGCCTAACACCTTGCTCACCCACACACCGAAATTTGACGTAACTGAGGTATATCAACGTACAGCAATTTATTATAGATATGCTGCCTCACTAATAGCTTTAGAAACCCACTCTCCAATTTTTGCATTGCCTATTTCATTGAAATGAATACCATCGGGAAGCAGTATATCTGATAAAACCTGCTTTGAAACCTTGTTGTAAAGATCATTGACCCTCAAATTGTATTTTTCTGCAAGCTCAACTGATGCCCTATTGTACTCAATGATATCGTTGAGGAACCGACGGGAATCCTTAAACGCATTGTGCACTATTTCATCTACAGGCGTAGATGTTGCCCAAATTACAGACAATCCTCGCTGTGCTAATCGGCCAAATATAGATTCTAAGTTTTCACAATACTGCTCTTTTGAACTGACAGGGTTTTCCTGACCAGGGTTATATCGAACATCATGCAAACCACAATTAATGTGTATTATATCGAAATGTTCCTTAGCCAACCAGGAATCTAGCTTCTCCTTCACTTTAATTGATGATTCGCAATTCTCCAAAGGAGAGGAAAGATGTAAATCTTTACTTAGATTCTTGATCACGTACTTTTCACTATTGATGCGTATGGAATCACCAATTAAAAATACTCTCAATTTGAGTCCCCATTCTGAGATGCATAGATTTTTTAATCACAAGCAAATCTTGGCTATCTTAACTTTTGATTAATTTTAACACGTGGTTATGCTGCCCTACAACGGGCTAGCACAAGCCTTTAGTTATGTTTAAGCCCCCATATTTATTTAGCTTTTTGCTATATCTTCCCCTGCCACCAACATAAAAGAGCCTTCTTTAGTACCATTAATTCTTTTTCCTTTAAAAGGTTGATACTCATCACTTTCATAAAACGCATGAGCAACCTCTTTAGATGGAAACTCAATTATCACTATATTATTAGGTTGAGTTTTTTCTCCCTCAATAATCTCAATATTAGCTGTTCGAGCTAAATATTTACCACCTACAGATTCGACCATCTTTGTCACCTTTTGGAGATATTCTGGTATCCAAGACGGGTCGGTAATATTTATTTCAACAACTACGTAATATTTCATTCTTCTATCCTTGCTCTATTAATCCCTAATTGTAATGAATACAGCCATTCTTATACGTCAGTATAATGTGATACATTTTAGCTCGATTTTTGGGCAAATACTCCAAATTAAAGTCATATAAGCTATTTCGTTACTGTAATGTAGCTTCAAATATACTACCTCTAAAACCTACCGCCCTCTTATGCCCTTTAGTGAATACTTTAGAAAGCACTCTTCCACTGCTCAGTATCAATAAACCAACGCTCTTCGAATATTTTTTCGCCATTGAATCTGAACAGAACAGTCAACTGTGAATTCACTATTTTATCTGAACTCCACTCAACAATAGACACGACTTCATTTGCGCCTTCAATATGACGCATTGAGTTAATGGAAAAACCTGGTGGAAATATTTGCCCAAGAGAGTCAAGTGCCTTACGAAATGCCGGAAGTCCTTCTAGAATATCATCTTGCCCTGGCATAATAAACGACATATCGTCTTCATAATCAGTCACCAATGCATCAAAATCTCCGGCAGCAACTGCTTCCCAACCTCGTTGTACGATATCTGATAAAGCCATAACGCCTCCCCTCTTTTATATTTATTTAAGTTTGGACAACATTCCTATTTTACACCAACCCTAAACGGCAAGTGTTGTTTGTTTGATGCTTTTGTTACGCCCTTACCACTGTACAGTTAAAACAGCCTGGTTTGGCATTATGAATTTGGATATAGTCGACGTCAGCATTTTGGAATATACCTTTGATATGCCTCTCAAGCACTTTTCCCTCAATAACGTCTGCTTCTAACATTGTTCCATCTTTGCTGTAACCTCGGACTGATAGAAGTCGGTGGCGAAGCATGTGTGGTATCTCATTGACTTTGGTTTCAGCTGTTATGGCATTTTCTCTAACAAAAATTGGCCCTGAACTTTGATAGGGTGTTGTTACTTTATGGTGCGTATAAGTTAACACCAAAATGCTTTCTCCCACTTTTACATCTTCGAGCGATACACGACACGGGTAACCTGGGCAAGTATCAACCTCTAGCCACTTTGCATTTGCAGCTTCTAACTCACTATTACTCAATGAATTAAATAAGCTGCTATCTAAAGGTAAAATTAAAAAATCAGTCTTCATAATTATTCTCAAGTAACTTTTTTCGAAAATATACTTATTAATTTGTGATACTCACAACCTAAAACTGGACAAGTAATTTTAAGGGACATCAAAGTGGAAGGATCGCTACGAAAGTTGACCAAAAATTGAGCGCAACACACGTAGGTATAAAGAAAATCAACTTCCAAATTTCCATGATTTCTACCTGATGAAACTAATGCCCTGCACAAGGTCAGACAGATAAGTTCAGCGTTTTGGCTGCAACCAACCAAAACAGAAAAAAGGCACCGACTATTTATACCACTAAAATTCAGCCCAACAACAACTCACTTCCAAGCAGCTCAAGAATAAATCATATGAATCTGATCAAGGATCTGAAAAGCTGCTTGGTCAGGAATAAATCGTTTGCCGTTGGAAGCAACAGCCAAACTCCATTACTATACCCCTACTACTTCATAAGCAGTTTCAGAGTATCATAGCTAAAGCTAACCGGCTAAAGCCGATGGCTTTAATCTTTTAGGAGACTAATAAATGGGATGCTTGTCACTATAAATTTCAGACTGGTTTTATTCTTCAGTAGCCAATTTTGTAGGGATCTAAACTGGGTTGGGTCGAGTATTTGGTTAAACTTGGATGATCGGTGGAATCGTGTGTCAAACACAAAGAACTTCGTCAATCCGTATGAAAACGAATATTAATACTCGCGGCATCCACCTGCACATGATGTATCTGGGTTATGTTTGTGTTGAAACTCCCAGTAAGCCTGCATTACGTTGAGCAACGTGATCTTGGGAATTAAAAGTCATATCTTGATCGAAGTTATTTGTAATTTCATGATCATCCAAAATCATGTACTGAGCAGGTTGGGGTGAAAATGGGATATCAGCATAAATCTGATCCCCGCAATGAATCATAAAACGAGCCTTCTTAGCAGCTGCCAATTCTGAAATTCGCGACCAAGGCTTATCAGGATTTTTTATTTTACCTTCCTCCTTACATGCTGATAAGCTCCGGGTCATACCATACATCCTCATACTCTCCAGAAACTAAAAACCTATACCCCGGAGGTAATGATAAATATTGCTCTACTTCAGGTAGGTACTCCTTAATGTGGCTAACATGTAAAGGCTTAAAAAAATCTAGGTCTTCAGAAGTTTCTTCTCCACACCAAATGTACCAGCCACATGTTCCATTTTCAGGATTATGCCGTAAACCATTTATTGGAAGTTTACCAATAAGTTTCTATAGCAATACCTAGCTTCTCGTCATCTTTACAGGAAAGCGGCACAGCTCCAAATTTGTCACATATTTCTTTTTGACTTGGCACGAGATTTCCTAAGACATGTAATGTCTTTGTAATAAGAACAACACCAGAAACTTCATTTAGATAAATTTATTCCGGTTGGTGACACACCGCTTCAATATTGTTACCGTCAGGATCTATTACAAAAGCACCATAGTAGTGTTCGTGGTACATAGGACGTAAACCTGGTTTACCATTATCATGACCACCACCTTTAATTGCCGCATCATAAAACAAATCTACCTCTTTTCTTTTGACAGCAGAAAAAGCAATATGCCTTGGTGTGTATTTTTCTTTCACTTCAATGATCCAAAATGCAGGTTTTCCTTTCGGTCCAAATGCACACATTCTTTGGGTTGGAAATTCTGAATTCCACTCTGCAACAAACTCCATTTGAATTGCATAGCCAAGAGTAGCCATAGCGTTATCATAGAACTTTTTTGTTGCATCATAATCGGTTGCGTATGTACTTAAATGATCAAACATGAATATTTCCTTTGGTTCGTTTAAAATCTGAATAATTTGCACACGTTAGTGTATCCATGATGCTTATTCTTCAAATCATCTACTGATTCGATACCACCTATTTCCCTAATATTTTCACCCGTTATAGTTCTGTCTTTGGCAGTCCAAGTTAATTGTATTATTAGGGTAATATTTTTTCATGTTGCAAAATATTTAATAATTTACCGAAGGGATCACGAACGTAAAATCTACGAACACCCCAAGGCTCACTTGCTGGTCCATACTCAATGGGATAACCCACCTTTTCAATTGCGAATAAAACAGCATCAAGATTATCGACTTCAATAGATAAATCCGGCACTGGTGCTCCTGAACCGCCTTCTTTTGCGATGCTTACTTGCAATGTCATTTTTGAGTTTGAACCATACGTTCTAATCCAACCATGATCCATAAGGAGTTCAAGCCCTAAAATATCTTTATAGAAAGAATCTGCTTTATCTAATTGTAAACTCTCGATATTTGAAACTATTCGTTTAACGTTCATTTTTTCTCACTAAAAGTCACTTCCCCTACAATCTGTAGCGGGTTTGTAGTTCAACAGAAACCTGCCTGACAATTTGTACTTTTTTGTTCTTATTCGAGGTCACCCACGTATTTGTTTATAAACCCTAAAAGGCTAGCAGTATTTAGGTTACATGCCATTTTTTCATGACAAGCGAAAGTAACAGAATAGTCTTTTTCCGATCGTTGATAACAAAATCATCGCAGTAACAGCCACATTGTTTACAAACAAATAATTTAGAGCATTGTCATTAAAAGTTTAAAAATTGAGACTGGAATCGACCTCAAGAAACCCAATTGGTGGACAGATAGCAGTCTACACTGAATGTGAGACTGCCCATATCTAATAATTATAGGGAAATTCTGATGAAAATTAACGGCAAACAACCTAACTTCCTGATTATCACTACCGATGAGGAAAGATTTCCGCCACCTTACGAAAACCCTGAAGCAAAAGAATACCGACTGAAGAACAGTCTATGCCTTGGTCAAATGCGCCGTAACGGAATAGAATTTATTAATCATAACGCCGCATCAACTGCCTGTGCTCCAAGTAGAACATCTATCTATACCGGCCAATACCCATCTTTACATGGTGTCAGTCAAACGCCTGGTATTGGTAAATCATCATTTGATCAAAATATGTTCTGGCTTGAACCAAACACAGTACCCACCATGGGCTCGTGGTTTCGTCAGGCTGGTTATCAAACATACTATCGGGGTAAGTGGCATTTATCCGACGAAGATATTAACATTCCGGGTACTCAAACAACCCTACTCAGTAATTCCACGACTGGCCAACCTTATCCCGAAAAAGTCGAATTGTATGATAAAGCCAATCGTCTGGATAAATACGGATTTGACCAATGGATTGGCCCAGAGCCTCATGGTGCAGCAAAAAACAACTGTGGTACAGTTCGTGATCCAGGATTTGCTGATCAAGTATGCCGCACACTGGCCATGCTGGATAAAGCAGCACAAAGCGGAAACCAGCAGCCATTTCTGCTAGTGTCTTCTTTTGTTAATCCACACGATATTGTATTACCGCGCCAAAAAACCTGGTTTGAAGACTTCTATCACCAAAAAGAAGCAGGCAAGCTGCCCCATGTAGCCGCAGCCCCCAGTCAAAACGAAAGTCTGGTGGATAAACCACGCTGCCAAAAAGACTATCTCTATACCTATCCCCGGATGTATGTTCCCCAACCACCAGACGAAAGCTACCGTCAGTTTTACTACTTTTTAATGGCTGAAGTGAACAAACATATAAGAACTGTATATGAAGCGTTAAAGAAAACGTCATTCTATGAAAATACCATCGTGGTGTTTACATCTGACCATGGCGAATTACTAGGTGCACATGGCGGCTTACACCAGAAGTGGTATACCGCCTATCAAGAAGTATTAAATGTACCCTTTATCGTGTCTAACCCAGTTTTATTTGAAAAGTCTCGACAGTTGGATTTAACAACATCTCATATCGATTTATTACCCACTTTATTAGGTCTAGCAGATGTTAATGTGGAAAGCGTACGCCATATTTTAGCTAAAAACCACAGTGAAGCCCGCCCTCTAGTGGGACGTGACTTATCAAAAGTGATACTAGGCCAAGAAACTCCAGTAGAGGAACCTATCTACTTTATGACTAATGATAATGTAGAAGTTGGTGCTAACATGACTAACCCCCTGACAGGTGTTGCCTACAACAGTGTTATTCAGCCTAACTACATTGAAGCCATAGTGACCAAACTGCCAGACTTAACTGGAGATACTCGTTGGAAGTATGTACGCTATTATGATAATGCCCGTTATTATTCAGGTGAAGGAGCACTCGCCGGGCAAACGGGCAGTCGCCATGATGCAGGTAACCTGATTGGTGCTGGTAATCCAGATGGTGTCACCACCAGTCGTTTTATTCCCAGCGAATACGAGTGCTATGATTTAACCACAGATCCCACAGAAGAAAACAATCTGCTCAGTCCATTGTGTCCCAACCCCGTAAATGATCAGGTACTTAATGCACTTAAAGCCAATATGCAGGAACAACGTAAAACTAAACGAATACTTCCGCATAATATTAACAATGAAGACGAACGTGAACAAACTAACAAGGTGCCGATAAGGGATTAATTACTTTTTTAAACTGCTATAAGATTGCATATAATTTCTGTCAATTCAATCGTGCGTTTCGCACGATTGAATTGCGTTATTCTAGCTGATTTATTTCACATTTAATATTTGCTAAGCAATAATTATTTCAAGATTTTCAATCAGGTCATCAATAATAGTCGTTTTACCTGTTTGAGATTCAAATTTTATTTGATTCTTTTTACCTTGCCCAATATGAAATTTATTTGTTATTACTACTGGCAATACTGTAGACACTTTTACCCAGCCATAGCCCCATAGTCGCTCAGCTGTTCATACACTTGAGCGACTTTTTGAATGCTTAAGCTTAACCCTAACTTGTCAAAAAGTTTTCTCATTAAATGTTGAT
>NZ_JBOIUB010000019.1:0-56764 GCF_050749885.1 Zooshikella sp. RANM57
CGTCAAATACTCTCTGAACGGCTAAACGTCTTAATAATGCTTTTTCTTCTGTTGATAACTGTCGGGCATCATATTTCATACTAATAAGTATGGCATAATTCTAGAAAGTATCCATTATTTCCGACTCGTTAGTATTTTTATAAGCACCCAGCAATGCTGTTATATAAATTAAAGTAGCTACCGCATGCTTTACAGCAGTAAACGTACCCTGTGGCTTCATCACTTTACAGCTATTCCCTTGTGTCTTAGGACTATAAAAACCCTTCATAATGAGTATATTAAGACTTTTTTTTACTTTTATATTTTCTTTTGATTTTTTTTTGCACCACTTGTCCCTTCCCTTTTAACTGCCTAAAAGCGCTGACATCCACTTGAGTAATTAATTGATGGAGTGTATTCACCATCGGCTCCATAAAACTTTTATAATTGGTTTCTTTATTACTGATGGACGTTAGTTGCGACTCCCATTGTGCGGTCATATCAGGAGTCGAGGCAATTTCAGGCAAACTAGCAATGAGCTGACGACCAGTCTCAGTCGAACGAATTGTTTTACCCTGTCGAATGAGAAATTGTCGCTTAAATAATAACTCGATAATACCTGCTCGAGTAGCTTCAGTACCAAGACCATCCGTTTCTCTTAATATTTTTTTGACTTCAGGGTCTCTCACAAAGCGAGCAATACCTGTCATGGCTGAAAGTAATGTGGCATCAGTAAAAGCTTTAGGGGGTTGAGTCATTCTTTCAGCTAGCTCACCCTTTAGACATTGAACAACGTCACCTTTCTTCACATTAGGGAGCTTTTGTTGATCTTCTTGATCACTGGCTTGAACATTGGTTTGCGTTACATCCGGCGCTTGAGTTCCAGCTTTTTTATTTTGGGTAAATAGCTTCTTCCAGCCTAAGTCAAAGGTTTGCCTAGCTGTGGCAATAAACTTACCACCATTGATTTCTACCTCTACTCGGCGATCATCATATTGCCATGCGGGGTAAAACTGAGCGAGATACTGTCTTGCAATAAGTTCGTAAATTTGTAACTCCACTTTCGATAGCCTGTTTGCATCGAGTTTACGCTCTGTGGGAATTATCGCATGGTGCGCTTCTACTTTTTTGTCATTCCAAGCTTTACTTCTTAAGCTGAGGTTAGCCTCATTAACTACAGTTGCTAATGAGTCACATACATGATCAATCGCAGCCAATACAGTATTAATCTGATTTAAGTGCTCTATGGGCAAATAACGGCAATCTGAACGCGGATAGGTAATCAGTTTATGCTTTTCGTATAAATCCTGACAGGTATTCAGCACCTGTTGAGCATTAAGCCCGTAACGTTTAGCCGCATCAATTTGTAAGGCTGATAAATTATAGGGTAATGGGGCTGCTTGTTGTTTACGCTTGTTGGTAGCGGCTGTAATGAGCCCTGGTTGACCAGTAATGCGTTTGACGACGTTTTCAGCCAATTTTTTTGAGAGCACTCGTCCTTCATCATCTTGATAGGGCTGACACGCTTCACTGGGTTGCCATTTGGCTCGAAATTGCTCACCTTTCTCTGTTTCCAATAAGGCAAATACTTCAAAATAAGGCTTTGATTGAAAATCTTCAATTTCAAGATCACGCCTAGCCACTAGACCTAACAATGGGGTTTGTACCCGCCCCACAGAAAGTACACCCTGATAACCTGCTTTTCTACCCTGAATAGAACACACCCTGCTCATATTAATACCATACAACCAGTCTGCCCGTGCCCTCGCTAAAGCAGAAATAGATAGAGGAATAAACTCCCGATTACTCCGTAAATTTGCCAGTGATTTTTTTATAGAGTTTGGGTTTAAATCATTAATCAGACAGCGTTTAACTGCATTACGCTGTTTATCTGGTACACCTGTGTAATTAATAACCTCATCGACCAAGATTTGCCCTTCGCGGTCGGGGTCGCCTATGTGTACTAAGTCACTTGCCTGCAGGATCAGTTTTTTTAAAATTTCAAATTGTTTTCTTGTTTTCGGTTTAACTTTCAGTTTCCACTCATGCGGAATAATCGGTAAATGGCCTAAATCCCACCTCTTATATTGTGGGTTATAGTCCTCAGGCTCTGCTTGCTCAAGTAAGTGTCCTATGCACCAAGATACACAGTCACCATTTCCTACCCGAATATAGCCATCCTGTCGTTGATGTGGTTTTGGTAAAACATCAGCGACAGCGCGTGCCATACTTGGTTTTTCAGCAATATAAAGCTTCATGCGTATACTTAACCAACCCGCATACTGTATAAATACACAGTCTAACTCAGTTTACCAAATAACTAAAGCATCAGGATGTGAATCAGATCCTATACAGCAAAGGCTATTCAATGAACAATTAACCTCTACCTTAGATGCTACCTCTATTGTAGTGGTTGTGTTAGGGAGGGCTTAAGTAAATGACAGAAGTTCAAGAAAATACTTAAGCTTGTTAAAATTGATACAGTACTTTTGTATCTCCCCTTTTTAAAGAGCCAGCACAACAGGCATCAGCTATAAAGTATACATAATGTTAAGGAAACCTCATGCCTTTTAAAACCTGCTTACTTGTTGTTTTTACAAGTTTTATACTTCTTGGTTGCAGTGGGCTAAACAAAAAAGGAAGCTCCTCAGTTCCAAATCAAGTCACACTACTCTTGAACCAACGTTTATTATTACAACAGGGGTTAGCAGATTACAGCCAAGCATTTCCTATACTAAGCTCAATTAGAACGTGCACACTACAAGACAAATCACGCCCCTTTTGTGGTTTTGCTTATTCCGATTACCAACGTCAATATATAATGGTAGAGGTTTGTTCCACACGAAAAGGTAGCGCAGATCGTCCTGGTGAAGGGCTCTACTTTATAACACCTGATAAGCAGGTCAGCTATTATCCCTGGTATTCACCACAGTTCAATAAATCTGCATGTCAAACTAAAAAGGGCACCTCCACAGAAGAAGCCAAATATATTCTTAAACTCGCAGGCAATCGTGTAGATAGATTAATTTATCTATTTAAGACAAATAATAAAGAAGCTTTCATCCAGTTAAACGTAAGCGAAAAGCAGTTAACTATTGTACAATAGATTTACTCTTTCAACGATTATCTATGCCAATGATGGCGCTGGTATTCCCATAAAGGATACCAGTGACTTGAAGCAAAGCTTTGTGACGAAAGATGCTGGTCAGCCGCTGATTTTTGAATAACCTGCATCCGCTGACGCCGCCTTAACTTAATCCAGTGCCATGATAATAAAAACCATTGCACACCTACATGACGCTGCAAGTGCACCTTAAAACTCTTTTTCATTACTTTTTACCTTCCAATTATATACTACATTTACAAGCAGCTTTTAAGGGTAACCATCGAGCATTGTTGGTATAACACTATTTTCCAGCCAGAACGTCAACAGGTAAGACAATCCGTTAACAACTCATAACCACGGTAAGCTAAAATGGAAAACCAGCTTGATGCATTAATAAAAATGACACTCCCTATCACTTCTTAAACCTTAGAAAACAAATGCTGTAATCCTAAGAACATTCCACGAAATATATTGCAATCCAGCAGAATGAATATTCACTATGCTTTATATTCATTTTATACTCAAAACATAAGCTTTAGATAACGGTGCTAAGCTACTTTCCCATATAAATTGAATGTATAAACAGCTGATAAAAAAAGTGCAACAACTAAGTTTAAAAATCACACTGTGATATATCTTCTTGTGCTGCAATTTAACAGCTACTCATAAAGCAATACTTACCACCAAATCCAATTCAGGTTATTGATAATAACAAAATAAATTAAATTATTTTATACGGTAATACCCGTATTTATACCTAAGAATAAAATGAGATGAGATGGTTTTCTGTAGTGCCTTATTATTAACACTATCTATGACAATTGATTGCTGCTTTATTGACAGCATAAGGAACTATTTTAGTCATTCCTAACAACTTTTTGTCATAAACCTGAAAACAATATTCTTTTTATAAATAGAGCGTCTATACAAACATCTGAACAATCACTCGCGGGAAGTTAAGAGGCAACATCTTTATTGTGATTTTTTTATTCATTAATACTTAACGATTTACGGCTATGCCTAGCTTAATTCAATCCGGCAAGTCAACTAGACAATAACCCACTATACTACAATTGGCATAGAGCTTCCATACTACACATCTATTCCAAATTAGGCAAATAGTATTACTGCCATCTTTCCGCTAAAGCAGACTTAACTTAACGGGGCATTGCCTTCTTCTCACATATCACCGCTAATTCCAATAATGGTTTAACATGATTACAAACAAAAATAATATGTTGCTTCGCTTTTAGCATCAGACTATATAAGTCAAAACGCTTTTGCTGGTATGCTGTTTCACATAATGCTTTATATCGCACTTCAGGAGGTCTTCGAAACTTCCAAAACTGCTGCACACCAAGCACAATAATCACATCAGCTTCTAGCCCTGCCAAGTTAGAAGTTAAGCTAAATAGGAGTTTAGGCTGCTTCTCTTTATGGTCATTATGACAGTTTTCATTAACAACAAGCGTCTGAATATATTTTGACCAGTGATCATTCAGTTTTTTCAATAACCACCCCTGATGAGAAACAATAAGCAACGTACTCACTTCAGTGGCAAAAAGTAATTCTTTGATGAGCTTATGGGTTAAATTTATTTCTTCTACAATATTTCTTACAGAATACAACCACGGACGCTGACCACTTCCTTTTTGATCCGCAACCCTTAATGAAGGCTTACCTAAGTTTAATAGCCCTCCCAATCGCAAAGCTGAGCGAACTTGTAGTTTCGATGATCGTAGTTGTGATGATAATACGATAGTTTCGTTTAGATTAACACCTAAGCGCTGTTGATCACTATCATCCATTGAGTACGCACTGGATAATATGACAGATGAAGCCGATTGGATTAAATGCTTAATCATTTCCCGCTGGAGGGGACCTGCTAAGTGGATATCATCTATAATCAGTAAACGACTTGTAATAGCAGAATTAGCATAAGCCTTTTTTAACAAAATAAGCCTATCATCTGCATCAATTCGGTAGGTATCCTTTCGTAGTAAATGTTGATATCCAGCATATACATTGAGTATAAACGCACGCTCTTGAGCATTTAATGTCTGCAACCACAATGTGATCTGCTGATTTAGTACTTCATCAGCATAAGAAAGCTGTTTCACCCAACGTAGCAATACACTTACCCACTCTAACTGCTGTATTTCTGTTTTTTTTCCTGAAGCCAGAATAGTTTCATATATCAGTTGTATACGTTCACCTTCAGAAACTACTTTCGGTAATGGGGTTAAAAGTAATGAGTCTAAAGTATGACAACAATTGAGATAGTGCCCCCCACTCTTTTGTATTTTTTTTTGTAGTTGCCAACAACTGTATGAGTTGGCCGAAATAACAACAATGTCCTTTTCCTGCCACCTCTGTTTCTCCAACTCCGTAATCAAAAGAGCCAGTAGTGAAGTTTTACCAGTACCACTGATACCTGAGACGCCAACAGCTTGTGCAGTATGTTTTACCTTATCCAATAAGACATGCAACCACTGATGTATGGAGAATTCAGAATAATCTATAGCCCCACAGGTATTCGTCAATGAGTGAACTGGTACAGTAAGATCATTATGCATTGTTTTGATTCTCAGTTCCTCATTGACACAAAATGTTTTAAACCTAATATAAAAGGAATTCCAGGTCAGTACCCATAGCCATAGCATCCTACACTTGTTTTACATTTTATCATGTCTTAATTAGGTAAAGACTAATAAGCACTTCATACTATTGACATGAAAATGCTATTTAAATGCTATTTGCGTTAGCTAAATAGCTTTGCTTTGCTTAAACGTATGCGATTCAAAAAAATGACAAAAATTCCCCATTCGCATACGTTGATCTTGTTTAAGTCCTACAAATGCTGGTTGGAAAGGGAGTTTAACCGATGAAAGTAGCTGTTATGGGCGCCGGTGGTGGTGGCGTTGCACTTGTAAGTCACCTTGCCCATTTGGGCTTCCAAACTGCCCTATATGCCCCACCTGAACACGCCAAGAATGCTTATGCTATTTCAGAGCAAAAGGGTGAAATCCATATTACAGGACATCACCCCCAAACCTGTAATGTTGACTTAGTCACACTTGATATAAGACAGGCTGTTCATGGCGCAGAAATCATTTTCATGATTGTTCCCGCCTTTGGTCAGGAAGCTCTTTTTGAAAATATGCTCCCTTTTTTAGTTGACGAGCAAGTCATTGTTGTTATGCCTGGTAACTTTGCTACCTATCCCCTGCAATACATGCTCGAAAAAATTCGTCCGACGCTAGATATTACTTTAATCGAAAGCTCCTCATTACTGCACGTTGCAGAAATAGAAGAACCAGGTACCGTGCATATAGCATCTCAGCATAAAAATCTGCTTGAATTCAGCGTCTACCCAGAATACCAAACAAAAAAAGCACAGACACTTTTACAAAAGTGCATGCCTGAAACTCACATCAAAATTGTCAATAATTACTTAGCCATTGGCTTAAATTCGCCAAATGGCATTGTTCACCCCACCCTAACAATTCTCAATTGTGGGTATATTGAAAGCACTCATGGCGAATTCTATTTTTACAAAGATGGAATGACGCCTGCCGTTTGCAAAATTATTAATGCTCTTGATAAAGAACGCCAAGCTATAGGTAAAGCTTATGGCCTAGAATTACCCCCCTTACTTGATATTATTCACCACTACTATGGTATTAATGCATTATCATTACGGGATTTTGCGCTAACCTCAGCCGTACATAATCAGCGTTACAGTGCACCAACCTGTTATAACCATCGGTATATTTCGGAAGATGTCCCTTATCTCTTAGTACCTTGGCTGTCTCTCGCCAAAGCCGCTAATGTAAATACGCCTATTCTGAAAAGTATTATTGCTATTGCCTCAGAACTGGTAGATTGCAACTTTGTGAAAAAAGGTCGGTTAATCAGTCGTTACCTCCCCTCTCAACCCGTCATCCCTCTTCATCTAAACAGCCAACAAGCCGTATAAAGATAACCACTTCACATAATAACTAAAACCATTTATCATAACTGGAGAGAAACACACCTCTCCAGTTATATGCTCTATTTCACCCAAATAAACCCTATTGCTTCCATTTCTCCTAGGAACATAGATCTGCAAACAGAGCATGTTGTAAAAATCTACTACCGTTACGCTTTTGTTTATATGAAGTCTTTATCTATCTTAGTCATCATGATCAGTATGATGTCTGGATGTGCAATTAAATCTGATCTATTACCTGCTCGTCCCCCCAAACCACTTGAGCCACAAGTGATGTCGGCAATGACAGTAAGGGTAGTTTCGTTTACTAACGGACAACTTTCTCCGCTTGGTGCAGCATACCGTACGAGTAATGATATATATCACCTTACAAAGTCGCTTGGCCTTCCCCCAAGCTATAGCCGAAATCACACAAGCCCACTGCAAATAAAACTGACTGTTGATCGGAGTGATTCACTCTATGAAGAGGGTTCATTGTGGTTTTACTCCACTGCTATGCTAGGTTGGCTGATACCAGCAAAAGTCACATATGCCAGCACTCTAACAGCAGAAGTGTTCCATCAAGATAAACGCCTTAAACGTTACCAATATCACGACCAGTTTGAAACTTGGTATTTTACATTTGGTTTTTTAGCCGGTTCTTCCCACTATCCAAGACAAGTAAGAGCTGATGTAGAAAGAAATATGCTGCATCATTTAATGCATGACATCCGGTTAGATCAGATGTTTTACAAAAAACACTTAACCCCCAAACTTATCGCAGACACCAAGCCTACTGACTAACCGAATGTTAATAGCATAATTAATTTTCTGTACGACTTACCAAGCAGAATCAGGTAGAAATATTAAACTTGTAGAAAGTTTGGCGGGAAAACTCTGCCAGTCAAATTGCTTTTTTCACTGGCAGATATTTTTAGAGGAAAGGTAATAACATTATTTTTAGCGAGTTTTTCTAGATTAGGGCAATAACCACTATGCTTAATAAAGCGGCACCTGCTGCAGTACCCACACAGGCAAATTGCCACTGCTGAACAAGCTGTTCTGCCCCATAAACTTGCTTTTCTCGATTTTTATAACTTTGAACCAATTGAGGAATCATATAAAAGCCCGCAGAGAAAAGGCCGGCCGCCACCGTCACCATGATAACAGCAGCAATAAATACTGGTTTAGATAATAAAAACATGAGAAAAACACAAAGTGTGGATACGGCTCCTAACACAGGAAAACCAAAGGGCAAGACTTGCTTTAATAGCAGTTGTTCACGAAGTTCATCAGTCAGTCGCCAAAAGCACTGAGGTAACAAAACACAAGCAAGTATAGCGGCTGCTAGCGTCAACAAACTAATAAGGGTAATGATTAAAAACGCCATGATGAGTCTCCGTGCTCGCTTTCGGCAAACAACTAACCTGACTTAGCTGTTATGATGTATCTTAATTATTCGTTTTTACTCAATAGATCAGTCGAAATAATCTGGTAAGCACTGTCAAAACGGACAGTGAGTATTTTATACACGATTAATGAAATACAAACTGCTGATTAAGTCTCTATTTCACATTCAAGTTGAGAACAACCTTCAAAGGCGTCAGAAAAAGTAGATTTATTTCACAATATATTGATGCTAGAGTGACTATCCGTGTTTAATCACTCGTAGCACGTTTCAAAAGAAAGGTTAATTATACATGCCATCTAACCAAGCTCTTGCAGCTCAGTTATTAGCATCAGTAGCACAAGAAATTGAACAAGCAGGCGACTCAACAGCACCAGACTGGCGCGCTATTTATTCAATGGGCTGGCGGACACCTGCCGACTTTATCAGTGAGCTTTTACCTATTGGCTTAGAATCATCTAATACTTTACCCTCATCACCTTTTCAAAACGAAGCCTTTGAACGACTTCTGTTTGCCAGCTTACTGCAGCTGATGATTGACATTCGAGAAGGCCGAACCAATGCAGAAGCTGGTTGGCAGCAAATACAGCTACAACTTGCCAAATACATGAATAATGAAGATATCAACGGCGAGGCAATGATGAGTATTATTGGCCTTCTTGCCAGCCTTGATTTGCCAATGGATGGAGAATTTATTGAGCAAACTAAAGATTGGCAGTCTGACTACTATTCCGACAAAGTAGATCAAACCTCAGAACTTGTTACTTTAGAACCTCAAGAAGCCCTTCAACTTTTACTTGATGAGGAAGCAATCCAAACGGAGTACGACTTCTATTTATTATTTGCTGAGCAGTTAACCTTTATTCGTGATTCCATATTAGACCCTTTACTACAGTCATTACTGCAGACTCATCATGATGATATTCGAGAAGGTACACTGCTATTTTTGCTTCACAAACAAAAAGAAGTACGACAAACCTTACTTAAGTTACTGCAAACTCCACAGTACCAACGATTAGTAACACCATTAGGACTTCGTCGTCTTATTACCATTCGAAACTGGATTGAAAAGTCCGAACAAGCCACTCTAGACCGCATAATTCGCAACGTCAGAAAACTTGGTACACCCTGTGCTCAATATGAAGTACCCAAAAACGCTCATATCGAGAAGGTATTCAGCTCTGCAGTCGATGGGGCTGGAGCCCAATCAATCGTCATTTTATGCAAAGAGTACGGCCAATATCGACTTATTGGTATTTTACTGAAAGAAAAGCTAGGGATTATTGATGGTTGGTTAACCCCCTTAAGCTCTAAGCGTAGTTGTGAAAACATTATTAGTCATTTACGACAGGAAGTGTATACGTTACCTATTTCTATTAACTACTTACAAACGGTATTACCCCATTTTTTAGCCTTAAATTCACAGTCAGGCCAGCCACTCACAGCAGAAGTTTTAATGACGTTAGAATATTGCGGTCTAAAACAATGGCAGCCCCAACCACTTGATTACCAAGAAATTTTGGCTCGCTGGCAAAAAGAATACCCAGAAATATTCACCTCTGATGCCTTACAGCAAGCCATGCGTAGAAATAAATTATGGGTTGTCAGAAACTTTGATTCACTCATGTGGTTTGAAAATGATGCCGACACGGTTAAAAAAGCACAGCATGTATTAGAAGAACAGCACGAAGGCCCCTTTGTTAGCTACCTACTTGAACCCTATCGTACTAAATGGCAAGCCCGTTTTATTCGATTAGCATTATGGGCTTATAACAATAGTCAAAAGCGTGGCCCTAAATGGCAGGACTTTGCCACACTAAGCTGGGCATTGAGCAATGATACTCCACTAGAAAGGATTTCAGTGTTTGACTGTATTGCTGCCGAGTCCCTTGCCGTTGCTGAAGATGAGTTATATGCTGAGTAGCCGCTGTTAAAGCGGCTAACTGTGCTGATTTAAAACAGGTTTCGCACTGTGTCTATTACCCCCATTTATTTAAAACCTATTGGTATTATCCACTCCTGTTTCAAGCAAAAATTTGGCATACCACGACAATCAAGGCTAGCACCCGCAGCAACAGCAGAGTTAGTGCTTTTACCACCTTATAACCGAGCAGAAGCGGTCAAAGGCCTTGAGCAATTTTCACATATTTGGATATCATTCATTTTTCACCAGATTCAAGGCGATGATTGGTTACCCACAATTCGTCCTCCCCGCCTTGGAGGTAAACAACGATTAGGTGTTTTTGCTACACGCTCTACTCACCGCCCAAATCCTTTGGGACTTTCCGCAGTAAAACTGGAAGAAATCTGTTTTCAAGGAAGTGAAATTTGTTTAAAACTAAGTGGCGTAGATTTTTTAGATAAAACACCTGTTGTGGATATTAAACCCTATCTGCCTTATGCTGATATCATTACTGATGCAACTTATGGTTATGCTGACCAGCCTTTTGATGACCAATCTCCACACAAGCTACCGATTTTATTCACCGCAGATGTACAACAGTTTTGTACTAACTACCAAGCACAAACGGGCCGAGCCTTGGCTCAACTTATTCAACAAACATTAACTCAAGATCCAAGGCCTGCTTATCTGCGTAATAAACCCGTATCAAAGAACGAACAACCTCGCTACCACGGTATATCGCTTTGGGATCTAAATATTCGCTGGTATTACTCCACAGCAGGAATCGTCGTGGATGATATTCAGTTTATTAATACAAATAATGTATAACTATATAATGTGAAGAGTATACATACACAATACACGTGTATTGAGGGACATAACATGCAAGCTATTCGTGTACATCAACATGGTGATATAGATGTATTACAAGAACAAATTACAGACATACCACAAGCAGGAAAAGGCCAGGTTTTAATCAAAATAATGGCCGCGGGTATTAATCCTGTTGACACCTATATTCGCGCAGGTAGCAATAATTACACGGCACAATTTCCATACACACCGGGCAAAGATGGCGCAGGCATCATAACCGCGTTAGGCGATGATATTCAGCACCTTAATGTGGGTGATCGGGTCTATTGTGCAGGCAGTATTACTGGTACCTGTGCTGAATATGCATTGTGTGAAGCAGCCCAGGTTCACCCATTACCTGATAACATTACATTTGCCCAAGGTGCCTGTTTGGGAACACCTTATACCACGGCTTATCGTGCACTGATTCAAAAGGCTCAGGCCAAACCCGGTGAAACAGTATTAATTCATGGTGCCTCTGGCGGTGTAGGAACAGCAGCGCTGCAAATTGCCAAAGCCCATGGTTTAAAAGTGATCGCCAGTGCGGGTAGTGACTCTGGAAGGCAACTGCTTACCCTACTAGGGGCTGATTATGTCATCGATCATCATCAAGCCGATCACCTGACACTTCTTCCTAAAAATATTATGGGTCACGGTATTAACATTATTTTGGAAATGTTAGCCGATAAAAATTTAGGTCATGATTTACCCGCATTAGCATTTAATGGCCGCGTTGTTGTGATTGGTAACCGTGGGGAGGTCAATATTAACCCTCGGTTACTTATGGCAAAGGATGCAACAATTATTGGTATGGCACTGTTTAATAGCAGTTCGGCAGAGTTATCAGAAGCACATGAGTATTTATACAGCGGACTGTCTCAGGGTCTGCTAGACCCGATTGTGCGCGATGAGTTTGCTTTAAGTGATACGGCTAAAGCCCATCAAGCCGTCATGCAGCCTGGTGCCGCAGGTAATATCGTGGTCACCCCCCATGGCAACCACGAGCATTAAACACCAAGGTGTTCTAAAAAGCGCTGAGTACGTGGATCTTGGGGAGAAGAAAAGAGTTGGTGGGGTGTTCCTCGCTCCACAAGCTCGCCATCACTCATAAACCACACTTCGCTGGCCAGTTGTTTTGCAAAACGCAGCTCATGAGTCACTACCATCATGGTGATTTCTTTTTCAGCAAGCTGCCGTAGTAATGTTAAAATATCAGCAACAATTTCTGGGTCCAGAGCCGACGTAGGCTCATCCAATAACATGACCTTACTATCAGTGGCCAAGGCACGGCCAATACCTACTCGCTGCTGTTGTCCTCCTGATAACATCGCAGGATACACATCGTGTTTATCCGCCAGCCCTACTTCAGCAAGAATACCCATGGCTTTCTTCTCTGCCTCTGCAACAGGCATTTTTTTTACCATAAGCAGGCTTTCCATAATATTTTGAACAGCCGTTTTATTTTTAAATAAAGCAAAATTTTGAAAAACAAAAGAAGTATATTGACGCAACTTTAACACTTGTTGTTTAGTATAGTGTTGGCTATCCAGTGTTAAATCATCAATCGTAATCGTTCCCGAAGTGGGCACTTCCAGATAATTTAAACAACGTAAAAGACTAGACTTTCCTGTACCTGAAGGACCAATAATAGCAATAATGTCCCCTTTCTTAATCGAAAAGTTTAAGTCATTAAAAACGGTTTGCGATCCATACGTCTTGCTGAGTCCACTTACCGAAATCATGATTTATCGATACCCCCGGCTTAGCCTTACTTCTAACCATTGCTGCCCTTTAGTAAAGAAAACAACAATAAGCCAATATACTAAAGCCACAACTAAATAGCTTTCAAAAAACTTAAAACTACTCGCCGCTTCTAACTGCGCTTTTGCCATGATCTCAGCGACACCTAATGTAAATGCGAGTGATGTTGACTTGAGTAAATCGATAAAATTATTCATTAACGGTGGAATGGCTATGCGGGCTGCCTGAGGCAAAATAATACGACGCATTGCCTGAATTTCAGTTAAGCCAATACTGAGTGCAGCCTCCCGTTGTGAGGACTCAACACTTAATATTGCTGCCCGCATGCTTTCTGCCATATAGGCAGCAAAATGCAGACTCAACCCAGCAATAGCCGCTTGAAAAGCTGTCATGTCTTTTAATGCGGGGAATAATTGAGGCAATCCGTAATACAACAAAAATAGCTGCACCAATAACGGTGTGCCTCTAAAAAATGAAATAAAAAGATCTGCCAGCCAAACCAGTCCTGACCACTTAAAAACTTTTATCAGTGCCAGCAACAGCCCTGTTACCAGGGCTATTACCAACGAAATTGCCGCCATACCAAGTGTAATATGTAAATACTTTAGAATTATTGGCAGTAACTCTAACGCATAATGCACATCAAATTGAATCATGGCTTCGCCGTTATATCTGCATCAAACCAACGTTTTGAAATACGCGCCAGAGAGCCATCAGCACGCATTGACACCAACGCATCATTAACCTGTTGTTGAAGCTTTTTTCCCGACTCATTGTTTTTGAAAGGTAAGGCATTAGCGATAGTTTCAACAGGTTTTCCAGCCAGTTTCAAAGGTAAACCCGACTTTTTAATCAGCGCCAAAACAGACACTTTATCCATCATAAAAGCATCCATCCTGCCTATCGCAACATCTTGCTCCATGCCCCCATCATAAGCAGTAACATTAATTTGGTCACCAACAGATGAACCTCGTAAAACCTGCTCAAAATTAGAGCCTAAGTTAACCGCCACTTTTTTGCCCACCAAATCATTAATACCTTGTATTGAGGTATTATCTTTATGGACCACCAACTGAGCACCATCGTAAACATAAGGAGCAGAAAATAAATATTTCTTCTCTCTTTCATCGGTAATAGTGATTTGATTTGAAATCGTATCGACTTTTCCTGTTTCCAACATGCCAAATAAACCCGAAAATTTAGCCGTTACAAACTCAATCTTATATCCCTGACGTTTACCAATCTCATTCCAAAGATCAATCTCAAAGCCTTGCAGCTTATCCTTTTCAACAAAGGTAAAGGGATAGTAACTGCCAGAACTGCCCACTCTAATTGTTTTTTCTGCAGTAGCACTTTCTGATGACTGCTCACACCCTGACAACATTACCATTAGTGGAAATAACACCCAAAGGGTACGCTGCAGCATACTATTGCTCATAAAAGTTCACCTACTAAAACTAAAAGTACCGATATGTAGTGGTTGGGTAATGACCTTTTACTTTGATAATATTTCATTACCTATCTTGTGATATCGCCACAAACGTCTATCCAGAAATGCCTGCTTTCACACTCACATGTAAAACATGCCCGCTGGGACTTACGTTTTGACGCGGAAGCATACCGGAATCTTAAGCTATTGAATAATAATAAAAAATAACACATTTATATTAATAGTGCATATAAAAGCACCATAGACTCATTATTCTCTTTTGAACGGATCTATTAAAGCAGGAATCGCCTCCCTTGATTTAATCTCCTCCCAGCAATGATATTGGCTTCGACTTCTTATCACTGTTGATCATAAACTCAATGTAGAGAAGAGATAGCCTATAATACCCACAGATATTCTCTTATTACTCAGTTACGCTCTTACAAACAAGCTAATATCGCAGATAGGTAAAAAAACTGATGCACTTCACATAGAATTTTCAGTAGAATCGCAAAAATTTTGACTCTGTATCGTGCAAGTTCCCTAAGGCTGTCATCGATGTCTCAAAAAACGATATTAGTGGGTATTGCTGGCGCATCAGCATCTGGTAAAAGCTTATTAGCACAGACGCTGGCCAAAGAATTACCATCAGAACACTTAGTTGTTATCTCTGAAGACTCTTACTACAAAGACCAAAGCCACTTAACCATGGAGGAGCGCGTCAAAACGAACTACGACCACCCTAGCTCACTCGATCATGGTTTGTTAATCCAGCACATGCAGGAGCTTAAAAAAGGTAATTCAGTGCAAGTTCCTGTTTATGACTATTCCATCCACAATCGCCGAACAGAAACACGTACTGTTCAACCTACCAAGGTAGTCATTATTGAGGGGATCTTGCTATTAGCTACTCCAGAGTTACGAGAAGAGTTTGACCTTCGCTTCTACATGGATACGCCACTGGATATCTGTTTAATTAGACGATTACAGCGAGATATCATCAGCCGTGGCCGAGATATCAACATGGTTATCTCTCAGTATCAAGAAACCGTTCGCCCCATGTATTTAAGATTTATTGAACCCTCCCGCCAGTATTCAGACTTAATCATTCCGCACGGCGGCAAAAACCGAATAGCGATTGACCTCATCAAGACTAAAATACACTCCTTAATTAACTAAAACGTGACTTTTCTGTAGTCATTCAGCAAATCATTCATAATAGTGCCTGTAAGCTGCAGGCACTCACTCTTCCACCCTCACTATCTTCTCCTTGTCTTGCCTGCGGCTGTTAGTCAATGAGTTATCCATTTTTTAATGTTGCCATAAAAAAGCAGTTTAACATCGCTGTCATCTGACTCGATTGACGTTTAAACCCATGTCGTGCTGAATTTAGCTATGTTTACAGGAGGGAAGAATGCATATTGTAAAGGATTACACTTTGAGTACTGTTTATCGCAGTGCACTTAAACCTTTAATAACCTTTGAACTGTCGTCCAATACACGCACACTAAGAATTCGGATATACAACTATTTGATAACAAAACACTTAAATCAACGCTAAAGTAAGGGCAAGGCAATGCAAAAAAAAATATACTTTTTAATCGCCTGTTGGTTAAGTTTTATACTTACTGGCTGCAGCCACATTGAAAAAATGCATGCAAAATACCCTCTTGCCGTATATTTCTCAGCCATCAACGATTATATTACCGTTCGCGCATATAGTCAGGAAGGAAACCCTATTGCAGGAGGCAACATCAAAGTTTTTAATGACTTTGACCGAGTTATTATTGATGAGTCTTTAAGTGATCGCGGAATTTACCGTTTCCGTTACCCCATTAACACCATCAAACTAACGGTTATCATCACAGATGGTGAAGGCAAGCAAGGAAAACGTTATATAGAAAAAGAAGATATACGTCCTGTCTACCCTGACCGTTATAGTCAATGGTGGCTAAATCCTTAGGACTTGTCTTGGTTTATAGCCAAAGTCAGTAGAAAAAAGTGAGTAACAACAACATAGAATGACTCTACTTATGAAGAGAAATAACCCTATTGTTGTTACTCAACTTGTTTGATTATGATGCGCGTGAAGTCAAACCAAGATCATAAAAAATTGTAAATACGCGCATTAAATCTCCATACCAACTCATCACATCATCGGCATAGAAATTTTCAAAGTATATATTTCTAGAACGGTCAAATATATGCTGACCATTGACAGCAATTGTAATATGACCCTTTTCAACCGTGATATACACATTATTGCCAAACTTTTGCTGCAAAGACAGTACCCTTAGCATAAAACGCTCTGATAGTAAGGTTTTGGCTAACATAGGGTCTGAAGTAAGAACGGCAAAACTACGTTCAAACTCTGCAAACTTTGTATGGTAACGTTCTAACCTTGCATAACATTTTGCATCCAAATACTCAGGATCAAAATCTGGCTTGCATTTTGGCAAAATGACAACCTGACTGTTATTAGCCTGCTCAAACTCTGCACGAATCAATACACCGTTAAACAGCGCTTTATCTTGAGCTAAGCACTTAATAACAGGATTTGAAGACTCATTTTGATGCTTTACAACAATCGTTGATGCTTCAAAATGAACACCATCATACTCTCCAGACAAGTAATCCTGACCAGAATAAGCATTGAATGGCAGAGGGATAAACTTTGCATCAGTGAAAATATGCTGTGAAACAATACGCGCAGGAGCGTAATGTAAATTCCCATCAACAAACTTAACAAGTTTGGGAAATATTTCAGCATAACATCGTTCATTAAATGCTTGTTTAGCCTGCTTGTACTGGTCATTTAACAACCAGCCAATAACAGCAGCGGAGATTAAAATAAAAAATAAAATCAATGTACTACTGGAAAAAACTAACGCAGCAATAATGATTGCAGCCAACCAAACCAGTAGACCTTTCTGCACACTTTGATAAAGGGTATTGCCTATCAGTTCGCTCTGCTTAACCAAATCTCCCTTACCTTCGGTAAATGCATCTACATAAAACGCGGTGAGTTCATCAATCGACTTCATGAAATACCTCAGTATTCCCTGTTTTATCATACTTTAAGGGTGAGCTTTTACATTATAAACATAACTAAGACGTCATGTTGCAAAAAAATTTCCCTGACAGGTTAATGGATTTGCAGCACTAAGTCCCAAAACAACATACTGACTTAAATCAGCTCAACCCCAAAATACATCTTCTCATGATGTAATGAGGACGGTAATTGAGCAACTTATGAATAAACAAGACACATGAATAAGCGTTCGTTAACGTGTACAAAAGTTGTTACTCTTGACACTCACCACATTCCTGAAGATAAACGCCAATTGCAGCAAACGTCCTGACTGGGCATAATTTCATCTTTAGCAGTAACCTTGTTTGAAATTTGGAGCTATCGCATTGAAGCGTCTGCAACTGGCTATCCTATACTGCATTGTCAGTATAATGTTCCACTGCCCCTTACTCTTAGCTGAGGAGGCCGCATCACCCGCCCCCTCGACAGAACAACAGGAATCCTCAACAACGGATTCTGAGAAAGATGACCGTATACTGGCAAATATTGTGGGTTCTGGGCTAGTCGCCTGGTTGCTATACGGTAGTGAATTTGATGGGCTTGAGCTAGTGGATATTGTTATCCTCTCTTGTGCCGTCTGTCTGGTAGTCTTCTGGCTCAGGCGTCAGTCTGGAACATCTCCATCTCAAGGGCATAATAGAGTCAGAGAAGAACCCACCTTTGTGGAACAATCACTGCGTAATGAACACTACTCAGTAGAAACAGGACTACGAGAAAGCAATCTACATCTTCAAGCCCAACGTACTGTCTATTCTGCGCCGCAACCGCAACCGCAACCGCAACCGCAACCGCAACCGCAACCGCAACCGCAACCAAGTGTACAGCCTGTTCGTCGGGATATCACAATTCCTTACACACCCCCCGTTCAAGCCCAACAACCATCTGCCGACCCCAAGGTACACTCTCCCTCACCTTTCTCAACAGAACCCACAGCATCTAGTCAGATGCCACCGTCTTCTCTTGGACAACAAACAACAACAGCAGATGTAGATCCAGTCGCTGAGGAAGTTGCCAACCCACCTCCTCAACCCAATACTCGGTCAGCAGCCGTTCAAGCTCTTGCTTCTTTGGAAGCAGAGCAAGTAAACCCCCACTATAACCAATTTGATCTACCACCGGACTTCAATCCTGAGCAATATTTAGAGCAAGCCAAAGAACACTTTAAACAACTCCATATTGCACTTATGACTCATAATGACAGTGTGCTAGCCAATCTAACCTCACCTGAATTATTTGAACAATTATTAAGCGAAAGGGATAGCATGGCTAACCAGCCATCTACGTCTATTGTCACTGTTTTCAATGATATTACCCATGCTAACCATATGGGAGATATCAGTATGCTCAGCATTAAGTTTCATGGCTGGATGAAACAGTCTGATCAAAAAGATGTGACAGCCTACGCTCATCTTTGGCACTTGGAGAAGCTGGCCTGTGATGACAGCTGGAAAATAGTAGGTATACAAAAACTTCGATAAGCCTGTTGATTACCATGATAACCAATAGTTTAAGCATCAAAAAAACAAAGTAAAAAGGCGCACAATAATGCTATATGGTTAAAGGTCTTCGATTATGGCAAAACGGTTAGCTAATACATAATTAGCAGCATGACTTTAATTGGTATTAATCTAATATAATTTTTTGTATTGTGATTCAGTCGATTTTATAATAGAATCAAAGACCTCTTGGTAGCTTCGGCGTAGTAAGCCATAAAAATATACGACCTTAAGCGTATACAGGCTTGGTTTTACTGACTAATTGAGTTATTTGCACTCGATTTATAGTCATTAAGAAGCAAAGAGAGAACCTGCAGAGCCAAAGGACCCAAATAGCCTCTGTATTGTTTTTACCATGGTTTTTCCTCATTTTAACGTGCTAAGGAAGCTTGTTAGTGGTTACCATTGGTGGAATTTAATAGTTGCATTTCTATTTTATATGAAATTAAGAAGTTACTTGTTTCTTTGGAAGACAATGTATTGTAATCGACCCTTTAATCATACATTAAAGCAACACAGTAAATATTTCGTGTAAAGCTTTTCTAAGTTTATAGTTTCTTGTCAAACCAAGAATAACCCTGAATTTATGCTTCAAGTAGCCTATGCTACTAGAAGGTAATTGTTTTTATGATTTATCTATAGCGAACTCATTACGTCAGAATTTAACCATTTATTTTCTGTTTTTTTTTAAATATCTGTTAATTCGTTAATCTCAGATTGAGCAGATATTTCTGACGAAAACTGCAAAATTAGCACTAGCAGGGTTGGTTCGTGAATAAAGTAGTGAACAGGCTTAATGAATAGCCGGAGTTAGTATGCCAAAATATTTATACCCTACAGTCTACGAACAATTTACTGGTCAAAAACCACCCGAACCCCAAGTACGGGAAGAAAAACCCAAACGTCCTCGCCGTGCCCATGGTCACCCATATCGGATGCGCCACAATATGCAACAGGCCCAAGATCAGTTACCCACTGATACTTATTACCCTCAACAGCAGGAAGTTAAAACCTATAACCACAGAAATAACCAAAAACAAGGTCAAGGTCAATATCCATACACACGAGGCAATCGGCACTTTACATCAGGTAATACACATGATTACCAGCCTACAGATAGCGCTTATCCCAGCCGACGTAATAACAACGCCAATACTCGTGTAACGTATAAGAAAAAACGTCAGTATAATCAGCCTCAAATAGGTATATTTCAACCTAAGCACGATTATAATCAATATTAAGTAATACTTTTATAGCATGTTTGATTACATGCTTTTAAAAAACAAGTGGGTAGGGTGGATAGGCTAAAAAAAATGCCGGAAGCGAAAACTGCTGTTGAATCAGTTGGTTATACCCTACCCTGCGCTTAATCCGTTGATCAAACCCTTTATAACGGATTTTTTGCAGGCACAAATTACAAATAGTAAAACACTGAAACTCTACTGAATTTAACAAATTTTCATTAGCGGATATCACCAGAGATACTGACTGTTTACACGCCTGTTCAACCACCTCGCACCCACTAATGTGCACAATTTGATCAGCACCAGCCACAATAATTCGACTATTTTTATAGGCTATTGTTTGATCACAGAGCATTCTTATATAGTGACTTTCAATGGTAAGCGTTGCTTCAGATAAGGAAATTCGCTCATTACCGGTCACATGTTTTTCCGGGTTAAACAACTCAAAATAACCCAGTTTCTTAGCCCCCATTTTTTCTCTTAACTGATTGAAAGGCTCAAACGTTAAAAAATTAATGAGCTTCACTGAATACCCTCAATAATTTCAGCAATTCTGGCTTCAGCATTCGTTCTGAGTCTAAATTCAACCCGACGCGACTGAGCACTGTTTTCCTCATGATTTTTGGTATAAATAAGCTTTGAAGAAGAAAGACCATTTGCCGTCAAATGTGCTTTTAGCCACTGTTTTTCTTGTTGTACCAACACTTGGTCAAGGGCCAGTAAATAAGCAAGCGTTGTTCGTGTTCTCGCTTGTGATAAAGCCATATTTTTAACATAAGCATCATCCTGATCTAAAGCATTATCCCAACCACTATCGGTATGCCCTTCTATTCTTATCTCTTCAATAGCCCCTCGAAAGTCATCATCCGTAATAATTTTTAAGTAACGAGGAAAAAAATCAGCAAGAATAGATTGAAATTCCGTTTTTAGTTCTGCCTTACCACGATCAAATAAAATATCCGTATTATTAAACCGAATACTGGCATCATCACTTAATGTTGCTCCCCAGCGGGGTAAATCGTCTTTAAATTCAGCATACAAGCTAGTATGTAAATCCAACTTTAACCGCTGGTAGATAAGCGCTACATTACGAATTTTATTACGTTCATGCTCGATAACCACTACAAACAATACTGCAATTAACATAAATATCATTAACAGGCCAGCCATCAAATCACTCATGGCCACCCAATGAGATTCACTCTCCGCAGCATGTTCTTCAGTAAACATCGTAGAACCCTTACCTCTATATCAACCTTCCCTTTAGCAAAAGGTATCGCTAAGCATCCATAGCTTCCGCGATTGTTATTATTTTTCGTAATTTTTCAGTCAATGGCGCATAGTCACTGACAAACTTTTCTGACAATGCGGTTAATTGATAGCCAAAGGTTTCAAGTGACTTATTTAACTGAGTGGTCAACACACTGTCTAATTGCTCCCAGTGCCTTTCTGTAAGCCCAACTAAACTTTCACCCTGCTTGTCCAATACCTGTTGATAACGCTGTAATTGGGTGCTTAAATTTCTATGTTCAACCACAAGGTCATTAGCTGTTTCGGTTAGCAGCTGCTTCATTTGTTGCTGATTCATTGTTAATGTATCAGCCAGCCCTGAGGTTAAACTGATAATTCGCTCCTCCAGCTTAGGTAAACCACTGGAGGCTGAATTAACAATTGTCCCCAGTAACTGAAGATAATCTTCCAGTCCTTTCGCTTGTTTTTCTAGCCCTCCTAGCAATTGTTCAAGTGCACCTGACACCTGAGTAAATATACTGGTTTGTTTAACCACACGTTCATGAGCCGCTGTTGCTTCATTCATGATTTGCAGGGATACCTGCTGTTGCGCCATAAAACTATCCAGTTGTTGTCGTGTGGCTTGCTGCCAGTCAAGCATCCTGCCAACAGCTTTATTTAACGCTTGGAAATTTTCACCATATTGCACTTCTATTTTTTCATTAAACTCAATCAATAGTTCGCGTAAACTTGCTTGAAGTGCCTCCGTTTGCTTCGCCGTGAGTGCCTGCTGATGCTGTTCATAAATAGACTGCAACTGAACGATAGCTTGTTTAAGGTCATCATGCATACCAACAACCGCCTGTTGCTGGTTATTACCTTGTTGTTGAATTGTATCCCGTATTTCCCCTAATAACTCTAACTGGGTTTGATAGTGTGTTGTTTCTGCCCGGCTTGGTTTACTGAGCACAAAGCGTGCTTTTATGGTAAGTGCCGCACTTAACCCTGCAATCGATGACCAAAAAGCAGTTTTAAGTCCTTCAATAAGCATAGGGACACTGGCTTGAATATCCGTCGTATCAAAATTTTTTAAACCTAAGGCAATTCCTAAAAAGGTTCCAAAAATACCAATACTAGTGAGTAATGTGGGCGCATGATTAACCGTTCGAGGTTGAAAGGCCACAGTATGAAAATAGACGGCCAATAAAACAATAAGACCAATAAGAATGGCAGTCAGCCAGGAAAGTTCAATGTGCGCATCCATGTGCTTATGCTTGGTTGGGCGTCGTCCAATTATTAGGACGACGCACAGGTGACTTACAAACCAGAAACGTACTTAATCATAACACCCGCAGCAACTGCTGAGCCTATAACCCCTGCCACATTGGGTCCCATGGCATGCATTAATAGGAAGTTATGTGGATTAGCTTCCAGTCCCAATTTATTTGATACTCTAGCAGCCATTGGAACAGCTGACACACCTGCAGAACCAATCAGTGGATTAATTTGATGCTTGCTGACTTTATTCATCAATTTAGCCATTAGTACACCTGCTGCTGTACCAATACCAAACGCAGCAATACCTAACGCCAAAATACCTAAGGTTTCTGCTTGTAAAAACTTATCAGCAACCAACTTGGAGCCAACGGATAAACCTAAAAAGATAGTCACCGTATTAATTAAAGCATTTTGTGCAGTATCACTTAATCGGTCAACAACGCCACACTCACGCATTAAGTTACCAAAACAAAACATCCCTAATAGTGGTGCTGCATCAGGTATAAATAACGCGACCAAGATAAGCAACACTAGCGGGAAGCATATTTTTTCGGTTTTAGAAACATGACGTAGCTGAGTCATTTCAATTTTTCGCTCAGCCTCCGTGGTCAACGCTCGCATAATAGGTGGTTGAATCAATGGGACCAGTGCCATATAAGAATAAGCGGCTATAGCAATTGCACCCAGCAACTGTGGGGCTAAGACACTAGATACATAAATCGCTGTAGGTCCATCGGCACCACCAATAATCCCAATCGCCGCCGCATCGGCAACAGAAAAGTCCATTAATCCTGTTGCGGAAAGTCCTAACGCTCCCAAAACGGTTGCAAAAATACCAAACTGAGCCGCAGCACCAAGAAACAACGTTTTAGGATTGGCTAATAGCGGCCCAAAGTCAGTCATAGCCCCCACGCCCATAAATATTAAGAGCGGGAAGACACCACTACCAATTCCAACGGCATAAAAATAGTACAGCACGCCATGATTATACTGTAAGTCAAGTGCCGTATTCATGGCAGCTGTTTGTAAATGGTGGCTGGCTGCAGCGTATTCTTTTAACAACAATAAAGGATCTGTCGTTTTTGATTGCAAAGCCCCTGCAATGGCTGTTACCACATGCTGTGCATGCTGCTGTAAACCAATATCACCAGAAGCCAGGTAATTAGCCGCCTGATATAAGGCTTTGTCCATAGCAGAAAAAGCTAAACCAGCCTCAGGAATATTCGCAAGAATCCCCCCAAAACCAATAGGTACTAATAACAAGGGCTCAAAATTTTTACGAATGGCAAGAAACAACAGCAAGAAACCAATCAATATCATTACAAACTGGCCAATGCTTAAATTATACAGCCCTGACCCTTGCCAAAGTGCGTAGAGTTTTTCCATTGGAGCTACACCTTAATTACGCCAGAGTCAGCAGCGGATCACCCACTACAACCGCATCGCCATCCTTCACACTAACAGTGATAACTTTACCTGTTTTATGGGCACGTATCTCTGTTTCCATTTTCATCGCTTCCAACACCACCAATACATCACCCTCTTGTACGGTTTGTCCTGGTGTCACATGCACTTTCCAAATGGTCCCTGCAAGCGGTGCTATTACTGGCTCACCACTACCAGCATTCTGACTGGCACTCACTGCTGCTGGAGGAGCTGCAGATACTGACTGAATATCCCCCCCTTCAGCCACTTCCACGACATAAACCTGACCATTGACTTTAACGGTATACACCTCGTTTCCATTGACTGTTTGTGGTGCTGCTTTAGCCTGAGCGGGTATAACCTCTTCCCCTGTGGGCACAGGTTCGAAGGCAGCAGGATTGCCTCGGTTCTGTAAAAACTTCAAACCAACTTGTGGAAACAGTGCATAAATCAATACATCATCCACTACCTCATCGGCCAAGGTAAATCCTTTTTCTTTAGCAAGCTCAGCCACTTCTTTGAGCAGCTTATCCATTTCAGACTGAATTAAATCGCCGGGACGACAGGTGATGGCTTCCTTACCTTCCAGGACTCTGTTCTGCAGCTCTGTATTAAATGCAGCAGGTGCGGCTCCATACTCACCTTTAAGAATGGCAGCCGTTTCTTTTGAAATATTTTTATAACGCTCACCGGTAAGTACATTAAGTACTGCCTGTGTACCCACAATTTGTGAGGTAGGCGTCACCAGGGGAATATGCCCTAAGTCTTCCCGAACCTTGGGTATTTCTTCCAGTACATGGTCAAATTTATCCAGCGCACCTTGTTCCTTTAGCTGGTTTTCCATGTTCGTTAACATACCACCAGGCACTTGCGCCACCAGTATACGAGAATCGACGCCTTTTAATTTACCCTCAAATTTGGCGTATTTTTTTCTAACCTCACGGAAATAAGCAGCAATTTCTTCGAGTAATAACAAATCAAGTCCTGTATCGCGATCAGTATTTTGCAATGCCGCGACTATTGACTCAGTGGGTGTGTGGCCATAGGTCATACTCATTGAAGAAATGGCCGTATCAACATTATCAATGCCAGCCTCAATGGCTTTCATCAACGTCATGGGAGAAAGCCCTGCAGTTGCATGGCAGTGAAGTTGAATAGGAATGGACAATGAGCGTTTTAGACGTGTCACCAGCTCGAAAGCATCATAAGGTTTTAAAATACCCGCCATATCCTTAATTGCTATCGAATCAGCGCCCATATCTTCAATACGCTTGGCTAGATCCACCCAGTTTTCAATAGTATGTACAGGACTTGTGGTATAAGAAATCGTCCCTTGTGCATGCTTACCCTGTTTCTTAACAGCGGCAAGTGCAGTTTGTAAATTACGCGGGTCATTCATAGCATCAAATACCCTGAAGACATCTACGCCATTTTTAACTGCACGCTCAACAAATTTTTCTACCACATCATCCGCATAATGACGATATCCAAGCAGGTTTTGCCCCCGTAACAGCATTTGCTGAGGGGTTTTTGGCATGGCTTTTTTCAACTCGCGAATACGGTGCCAGGGATCTTCGCCTAAAAAGCGAATACACGAATCAAAGGTAGCACCACCCCACGACTCCAAAGACCAGAAACCAACCTGATCAAGCTTACTGGCAATAGGCAACATATCGTCTAAACGAAGACGTGTTGCAAACAATGATTGATGTGCATCCCGTAATACAACATCGGTAATTCCAAGGGGCTTTTTATTTTCACTCATGAGGAAAGGCCTTTTCCATCGCTAACCAAAAATGAATTGTTATCTGTTAGTCCCGATCAGTATGCTTTTTACGGTATTGCTGGATAGCTGCAGAGATAACCGCAATCAGTTGGGTATCCTCTGTTTCTGCAGGGACAGGACCTGTTTTTGCTAACTTAGTTGGTATTAGTTTTTCGGGGAAATATTTCTGAACAATAATTGACATGAGCTCTGTGGCATAGACCAGCAGCGTCAAGAACACAAATACAAACCCCATTCCGAGCAACATTAAGTAAAGACCTTCGGTCATTAATTCAGCAGGGGCCATAGACTTTCCTTAACTAGAATTCCACGCTGTTAAGCGATATCCAGTATAAACGATATCCACGTCTTATGTTGTCCATTCCTTACACGCCTGATGTCTTCCTTCACAACAACAATCAGGCATGGTTATTCATAATTAGATATCGACTAGCGACTGGATTCTGTATTTAGTGTAAAAATTTTATAGAAAACTTATGTGATTTCGGGTCATTAATGTACATTGAATCAATTCGTTAGGCAAACATTGCTGTATTAATACGTATTGTGTTTGACTTAATTCAATTTTTTTGCTGACAGGTGATGGTTATTATGTGTCCACTCAGTCATCACAGACACAGTTACCTGCTACACAGATTTAAAACATCCATATCATAAGTGAACCAAATTAATGATACAGGTCTCAATAATTTTAAAGCATGGCTGGAGCTTTGAATATTACTCAGTAGAATAAGTTAAAACTCAGCATCACAAGCATGTTGTTTACCCAATAATAAATGATTCTATAAAGCCTTTTCTTTTTAACGGAAAAGACTTGAACTTAAAAAGGAAAATAACGTCTGGAAGACAAGGGCAAGCGTTAGCTGAGTAAATCTAACGTTTAAGTGCATGACTAAGCATTGTAATGATCAAGTAGAAACCCTGAAAGACAGCCCTATGAATAGGAAGTAAACACAGCATAAGCCGCCTATTCTTGCGTCAATCAGGTATACTCCTAAGCTTAATATAATAAGCGAGTATAATTGATCACCCTATTATAGGAGTTGTCAAATGAGAGCTGTATTACCGCTTGTATTATTTGCTGCATTAACTGGCTGTTCTACCCCCCACTTGATCACGCTTCAAGATGGTACCCATATCCAAACTGTAGATACCCCCGATTTTAATGAAGACACTGGCTTTTATGAGTATGAGACAGACAACGGCAATGATGAGTCTGTCAATAAAAATGTAGTCAAAAAAATCAGAGAGCTATAACGTCTCAAAGACATTGGATATCTTCATAGTACTTGGGTTTTAAAACAGATTAGCTCAAAACAAAATGGTCTATAGAGGACTCACCGCTCGCTATAGACCATTTCAAGTTCAAGCTGAACACTCGCCTCATGTTTGTTCCTCTAGCTCAACTGTCAAATTGTCTATCAAATATGTTTTCAACATTTACACAAGCATATTGCTGCAAGTTAAGTTGCATGACAACGGCTTGAGCAGTACATTATTGCACTATAAAATCCTGTGACCCCTTTTCTGCAGACGGGATATTTGCAGTAATAACCGACAACCAGAATAAGCAGCAATCTTATGTATTTCCTCTTTGATTATTGCTTTTTCAGATGACAGTCGCCCAATAAAAGAGCTGTCGGTTAATAACAACAAAAACAACAGTGAGATGAGCATGAAGCGCCTTGCAACAATCGTCATATTACTATTGATAAGCCTATACCTTATTCCTTTTACCATAACTGCACTATCATCCCCCCCGAATGCCCCCACCATAACCCAACCCCATGACTCACCTTTGGTGATTGCACATCGAGGTGGTAGGGGGTTATGGCCCGAAAACACTTTATTTGCGTTTAATAATGCCGTTAAGCTTGGGGTAGATATGTTAGAAATGGATGTTCGCACTACCGCAGACGGCACCCTCGTCATTATGCATGACCAAAAAGTAGACCGCACAACAAATGGCCATGGTAGTGTCAATGACCTGTTATGGACAGACTTGCAACACTTGGATGCTGGATATGCTTGGACAAGTGACAAAGGACAAACCTATCCCTTTCGAGGCAAAGGCATCACTATTCCTACACTTTCCTCCGTGTTATCGTCCTTCCCTCAAAAGCCCATGATTATTGAAATCAAAGAGGTTGGCATAGAACAAAAAGTTTGTAACACTATCCAAAAATATAATATGCAGCACAATGTCATTGTTGGCTCGTTTATAGAAACATCGCTTTATACATTTCGTGACATTTGTCCAGAAGTCGCCACATCAGCAAGCCATATCGAAGTCAGGAACATGGTCATTCTTGATACTGTTGGTTTAGGTCATTTATACCGTCCGCCCGCAATCGCCTTACAAATCCCTGAATATCACGATGAACGACTTATAACCTCCCCCTCTTTACTCGCCACCGCTAACCACCATCAACTGTGGGTACAAGTATGGACAGTCAATGATACGGCACAAATGCAGCGTTTAATGAAACAAGACATCAATGGCATTATTACTGACTTCCCAGATCGACTGATTAACCTAAAACAGCAGTTATTCAAACAACCCATTCAAGCTTCAAATGAATATTCTCATTAACACAACAACGCATCGATTTATTTAACTCCCCCTATTTGCCATTGAATAGCAAGCGCAATAGGGGTAAGCGAAGTATCAAGAAATGATGAATACATAGTGAGAGCAGCATAGCGCTAATAACAATGAGGCTGAAGCCTAAATACATATTCATTTCCAACTGCACAATCCATATACCAAGAGTAATGACGATCAAGTGATGGAAAAGATAAATACTATAAGAGGCATCTGATAAATAAAAAAATACACGTGATTGCCGATTAAATAATTTCGAAAAAAAGCAAAAGCAGAGCTGACAGGCTAGCCAAGTAATCAATCCATGCAGATAGATGTTTACTACTTCCAAGCCAAGCCCTGAAATTAATTTAGGGGCAATTTCAACACCAATACAGGCAATCATTAAAAATAACAAATACACCCATTGAAAACTGGCAAATAAATATTGCATATTTTTATTACGATAAAGGAACAAGCCAAATATAAAATACTGAAAGTAAATCAACAAACCAAATAACGTCACACCTCCCAGTGAAATACTGTAAATAGGTATAATCTTGCCCAGAATAATGACTAAAAAGTCATATCCTGGTAATAGTAGAATAATCCAGCGCCTCGACAGAATTTCACTGGCACTGATGGCCAGCATACCTTTTAAAAACGGGAGTTGCCTAGCAACCCATACCAAAAATACGGCGATTAAAAAATACCAACATAAATTAACGAGAAACCACAAATGAGAAAGCCACCCTGAATCCAAAAAGAATCGCTGAACAGTAAGGTTACCTAACAAATACTCTTGTACTGAGTTAACCAATAAAGCTGTTGAGATTAGTGGAACCATAATTCGTTTTGAACGCAACTTAATAAATACAGGTTCACCATATTTAATAACCGTCATCAGACAAAAAAAACCTGAAACAATAAAAAAAGCCGGCATTCTAAACAGATGAATAATATTACTTAATTCTGAAAAAAATATGGCACGTTCGCTACTAACAACCTTCCAGACATGATCAGGGTTATATATTTGCGCCGCATGCAAAACAACACCAAGCAGCATTAATGTGCTGCGCATTGCATCCATGTAATAAAGCCTCATGCTAATTCTCACTCTACACTGAAAACCCGGCAATTGCAGTGCAGAATCCACGCCAAACAAATTAACCAGAAAAATAATTGTATTAGTCATAAACAAATACAAGGTTATGAACGATTACTAAAAAAACACGACAACAACATTTCAAAAAAAGATGTATAAGGTGTAAAAAAGTACAACAGCTCTATCTGAATAGCGAAAACTTAACTCAAGATATAGGTAATTCAAGAAAAATACTTACTGGAGGTGTTATCAACAATAACATCAAAGGAAGTTAAAATTGCTAAATACGCTTCACGCGTTTTTATGCAAGTTTTTAAGTAGAGGGGCAGAAAGCCTTTAAAGACTTTCTGCAAGGATATAAAGCCCAACGCGTTTATGTATTAACGATATTCTGAATTATTTTAATTTAGTATTTACTGATTAAGCATATCGCAAAACATATCTAACAAGTAGAACTGACTTAGTGGTTATTTAAACGGCAATGGCAAGCTTAGGCCACAGTCGCTGTAACGCAATCAGACTATCTGGTGTAAATTGCAGTGACTGTGGCGAGCGCAAGATGTCTTCAGGCCACAACAATACGACATCTTCCACCTCTTCAGCCTCTAACGTCAATGGACCATCGTATTCACAGGCATACACCTTACCCCATACCCGCTGATCCTGTTCTTGAAAGTAAAAATGGAAGTAGCTGTCCAATGGAATCCCTGTAATACCCATTTCCTCTTCTAACTCACGATAAGCTGCTTGCTCATATTCCTCTCCTGCTTGCACCACCCCTCCTGCTGCAAGGTCATAAAATCCAGGATACACATCTTTGGTGACTGTTCGCTTTTGAACTAACAATTGCCCAAGCGGATTAAACACAAACACATACACAGCCCGATGACAAAGCCCTTGTTGACGCATTTCTGAGCGGGTACTTTCACCAATACACTCATTTTGTTCATTAACGATGGTTACTCGTTCATGATGGATGCAAGGTTTTGCTATTTGTTCACGTGGCATGGCTCTCCCTCATTATTTTTATCATATGAATAGCCATCATTGTGGCTATTGTACTAGGCTTATCACACCTTATCATGATGTTGACTGATGGCCCACCCCCTGCAGGCCAATCTCATCCTCAAATTACCAGACGACTCTCTTCTATCAACCATCTTCAAACAGGCTCAAAGTTGAATGCCTTAATCTTGCAGTTTCAACCAATTCTTCATGATGTGGACTATTTCTTTTGTAGGTGATTGAACTCATTCACTAAATGTTTTATCTACAATGAGATTAGGTACGTTAACACAAGAAGCAGATAGAATTCATATGAGTGAAACATTAATCTCAACGTTAGTCAGTCCCAGTGGAAGTATGAGTGTCCTCTCCAATAATGAAGTTAAACAGCTTCAAGACACGTCCAAGGGGGGACTTTACCAACTTTTTCGTCAGTGCTCGCTGGCTGTCTTAAACTGTGACGAGCACTCAGATAATCCCTATAAAATTCTTCAACAGTATCAGAGCTTTGATATACGCATCATTCAAGAACACCGTGGTCTTAAATTACAACTGATAAATGCACCCGGTAATGCCTTTGTTGATGGGCAGCTCATCAAAGGGATCAAACAAAATCTCTTTGCTGTTGTCCGCGACATTCTCTATGTTGCTAATGAAATTAGGCAACATGCCGCAGTTAACGCTGAAAGCTCAACGAACATCACTAATATGGTATTCCATGTGTTACGCCATGCGAATGCATTTCGCCCTAAAGTACATCCCGATATTGTTGTATGTTGGGGAGGACATTCCATAGGTGAAGCTGAGTATAAATACACAAAACGTGTAGGCTATCAGCTAGGGCTACGAGGCATGAATATATGCACAGGCTGTGGTCCTGGTGCTATGAAAGGCCCTATGAAAGGTGCCAATATTGCTCATGCCAAACAGCGCATCACGGGCAGTCGTTTCATAGGGCTTACGGAGCCAGGTATTATTGCCGCTGAATCTCCTAACCCTATCGTCAATGAGTTAGTCATCATGCCCGATATAGAAAAGCGCCTAGAGGCGTTCGTCCGTATGGGACATGGTATTATTGTGTTTCCGGGGGGGCCTGGTACTTTTGAGGAAATTCTTTATATTTTAGGTATCTTATTACATCCTAGTAATCATGACATACCATTCCCCGTCGTCTTTACGGGTCCAAGTTCTGCAAAAAACTACTTTGAAGATATACACCAGTTTATTGGTAAAACACTCGGCCTTGAAGCCCAGCAACGCTATAAAATCATTATTGATGATCCTGAAACAGTTGCTCGGGAAATAAAGTTTGGTTTGGACGAAGTCACTCGTTTTAGACGACAGACAGGAGATGCATTTTACTACAACTGGCAGCTGACTGTAGACGATGAATTCCAGCAGCCTTTCGAACCAACCCATGAAAATATGGCTGATCTTGAGTTATCTAAACAATTACCTGCTTACAAGCTGGCGGCCAACTTACGGCGTGCGATGTCAGGTATTGTTGCTGGCAATGTCAAAGAAATTGGCATCACAGCAATTACTGAGCATGGTCCTTTTAAACTGTTCGGTGATCCAGAGCTTACTGAAGACATTAATCATCTACTGCATTCATTTGTCATCAATCAGCGGATGAAGCTTCCAGGCAGTGGTGACTACGAGCCTTGTTATGAAATTTTAGGCAATCATTAAATTAATCAGGAGTACCTGTCATTTCTTTATTCAAGAGAAACAGGTACTTCTGAATTTAAACATATACTTCAACACCGTATAAGCATCACTTAAAACCATTTATATTTAGCGGTTATCCTTAACCAAATGTCACTTTTTATAAGCGCCCACTAATAAATCTTCCCGCCATTTATCCAGTAAGCCCTCACTTTGTAATTGCTTAATCCCTTTATTAAAGTCTTTCACAAGCTGTTCTGACCCAGTATGTTTTCGGGAAAATAATAAATGTCCCTTCGCTTCAACAAGCGGCTTTGGATTAAAATCAATTAAATGTACAACAGATTGATCAAACTTTTCGGCTAATAGGCCAAACCCGGCAACAGTACCCATTGGAAACAGGTCAATTCTCGAAGCAAACAGCTTTTTAAAATTTTTATCATCTGCTGAGGCTGTTTGTACCTGTAGTTTTCCAGACTTAGCTAAATCCCAGAATTCTTTTGTGTAGGTATAACCTATAGTGGCACCAATCGTTCTATCTGAAAGATCGGTCAGTTTATGCCACGCTTTTAGTGGATTTGTTTTCAAGTGAAAAAATACCGTTTTCTCTGACATCACAGGTGTGCTATAAATAAAATCATGTTCTCTGTCTGCCGAATGAAACCAAAAAGACGTTGCATGGTAGTCCCCTTTTTTAGCAGATTCATAAGCACGTTTCCATGGCAGGAATTTAAACTCCACTTTATAATCACCAGCCCTTTTAAACGCCTCGTCAATGACATGACTCACAAATCCTTTATGCTTTAAGCTTTCTGAGGCCCAGGGTTGATACTCCCCTGTCGCAATTAATACCGTGGTTTCTGCCATACTGGTTATAGAATAACCAACACTCAATAATACAATGCACCACCTGTTGAGTAATCGATAACCCATCTTCATGTAATTACCTTAAAAACATCACAATACTGTCATTTTAAGGTTAGTACATCATTTACGCATCATCGAATATAGAACAGATAGCCTAATTATTACTTGCTATTTCTATTCAAAATCATATTCTTGGAGTCGATTTATTATTACATTATTTTTTAAGATGTATTTATTGAATATGTTTTCAACACAAGGTGTAGGCTGAACTTAATGCGATGATTTAAGCCTTATTCTTTTTTAGTACAGACATAGTTATATCTAAATAATTAAACATATCATCAGCCATATAACGGGTTCGGTGAGCACTTTTCTTTTCTCCTAACCGAACAACAACAGCATTCATTGCTGGAATAACCAAAATATACTGGCCTTTGATACCCTGAACGATAACAACCTCCATATGCTTGTAAGTCGTAAGCCAAAAATGATAACCATAAAAATCCACTTCTTGGCCATCCTTATGGTCTTTGAGGTATCTTGCAGGACGTAATGCATCAACCAAATACTGGTAAGGAACAACTTGCTGATCCTGCCATTGACCTCTGTTTAATATCAACTGGCCAATACGCGCAAAATCTTGAGCGTTACTAAAAAAGCAACAAAAAGCCTTTTCTTCCCCATTAGCCTGATCTAAAGACCATAATGCAGGCTGTGTTGCACCTATCGGTTGCCATAGCTTTGTTGCTGCATACTTAGAAATAGTTACACCCGTCGCCTTTTCGAGTACTTCAGCTAAAATTTGCGTATTAATACTGGCATAGCGAAAGTGTTTCCCTGGCGATTCAGCCACTTGCATCGTATTTACCAAACCTGATAAACGCTGTCCATAATAAGCCTGTGCCGTGACAGAAAAAGGACTACTATAACGCTCATCCCAATTTAGCCCTGAGCTCATTGTAAGAACGTCTTTTATTTTTATTCGTTTTCGTTGACCTTGGTTAAAAGCAGGTAAAAAATCACTCAAATTTTGTTCTAAATCATGAATATAACCTTCAGAAATCGCCACCCCTAATAATAAGGAAACAATACTTTTTGCCATAGAAAAAGAATTAGAGCGGACATTTTCATCATATCCTTTCCAGTATTTTTCAAATAGTAACTCACCATTGTGCACAACCAAAAATGCTTTTGAGTCATACTGACTTAATATCGACTGAGCGTCATGAGTCAAAGTAATTTTATTATACATCTTAGCCTTGGGCCAAGGCATTGACTTACTGACCTCAATAATTCGATTATCAAATATTTTATGATCATCAAGATCAGCTTTTTGATATATCAAAAGAGAAGGCAAGTAACGATAAGGGCCAGCTATTAAAAGTAATGTAATAGCAATTAGCAATGATAATGTGCAGCCAATTATCCATTTTAAAGGTTGCATTAAGTTAAACCTTCATCGTTGTAAAAATTTTCTTTGCTAATGTATTATACATTAAAGCTAATAATCGCCATCCTAACTGCTGCCATTTCGATAAATGATGAATATATACAAAGTCAAATTCAAAGCTTGGCTTGGCACCACGTCGACGTTTAAATTCTCCAGCCCCCGAACTTAGGTTAACGGGTAGGTTTTCCTCCTTAGACTGCTTACATAAATAACTAATACTACATCGATAAAGCCCTGTATCTTTCGCCTCAAGTGTTTGATGCCCGACTAAAGAACTGATTAACTGCTGTTCAGACTTATAATAAGAAATAAATCCTTGCAGTGTTTGCTCAGATGCCTTATGAAAAAAACCAACAAAATTAAAACACTCACTTGCCAACGTATGCTGAAACCAACGATCATTATATTGAAGACTGTACCTTGAGTATTTTTTTACATACAGTTCTCTATATAAATTGCATAATGCTTGGGAGTAATCAAGCTTTTCAGCATGCTTACCATTCATGCATGATAACTGGTAAGGTGTATTCTTTAAAAATTTTTGATCTGTTTTAAATGTACGTCGCTGTTTAGCGGTGCTTAAATTAATATCTTCAATTGTTGACTGGTCCCAGGTATATACCTGTCGATGAACAATTTTTAGCAGCCCTGTTGCGGTCATTCGATTCAACTGCTCATGTGCTGCTTCAGTACAGCCTTTAAAAACAATAGCATGTCGTGGAAACTGGCAGCTTAATTTTTTAATGAGTAAGTCAATTTGTTTTCGCTCTAATGCTAAAAATGGACCTGTGGGTAATAACCAGTTGTTAACATAAACGACTCGGTTTAGCTTAAGGAAGCCAAATATGTGTTTCAACCCAGCAATTAATAACTGCAAACTAATGCGAAGAGGTTTGTGGTTTATTGTTCTTATAAAGTCAGCTACATAATGAATATAATAAGCGATAGGTGAAGTTAAATAACACTGATCTTGTTCTCCATTATTAATAACCAAAGGCACAATCTCATTATCAACCTTTGCAATCAGTAACGGTTGATCAACATTATCGATATAGCTTTTTGTCCCATTTTTGACTATAGGTACAAAGTAATCTGCAGCAAGCCGACCAGAGCTTGTTTTAGGAAAATGTAATTGAATAACAGATTCTCGATCATAAAGTGCAACTTCTGCCATTAACAGGCTCTCCGATAGACTTGGATATGCCAAAGCTGAGTGACGTCTTCCGCAAATAATGTCTGGTACTCATTGGCTATATCAATAAATCCTGTTGTATCTGCTGGAGCTAGCCTTAAATGTCCTCGACTAACCACTTTACTTTCTGGGAGTAGCTTAGCCTTAATGTCTTGTAAAAAAACTTTTTCTCGATGTGTTTCGAAAAATGAAGGTACATCAGATAAAGAAACAAAATCAATGGGGTTTTCCTGTTCTTTGATGGTATGAATAATATCACCAAGAACATAGTTTATTTCTGTTATATTCAGTGCTTCTTTAACCTTATCAAAAACATGTTGCTCCGTTTCAATAGGGTTACCTGCCTCAAAACGAAGCTCACCTAGCAATAATAGCTGTAAAAAAAAACTGTTCTTAGCGAGTACTTGCTGAAACAACTGTTTAAAAATACGTTGATAGTGCAGATAAGCAGAGCCTGGGATATTTTTCTTGGGAAAACTTCCTTTATAAAGCAAAGCATTTAATACATTAGCATTCCCAAGTAACAATACGATTAAGCGCCATAGTTTATTTGGAAAATCAGCACTATTAACAAAGTTTTTTTGTTCTTGTAGGGTATTAAAAGTAAAAAGCGTATCAAGTTTACCTCGGGTAACCCAGCGAATAATGCGGCTAAACTTGATCAATGTTGACTCAAAATTTCCCAAATAAATAATTGGCGCCCACTGATGACGAGAAAACAAACGATGTAGTTGCTCTTTTAATTCAATAGTTAGAGGTAATGTATTAAATAAATCTTCTCTTTTTTTATGAGAGCAAGTAGCCGGTGGATATCCTAAAAAACCAATAAAATCATCATATTCAAAATGTTTAGCCGCCATAATTCTAAGCTGTGTTAAAGCCAATTGTTCCTGAGATATATCAACACAGGTAAGTTTTTTTGGTTGCCTTGCTAATAACGGCAATATTCTCGCTCCACTCCCTGCAATGGAAATCACATGATTAACATTATCCTCTAACAGCCTATATTCAATCAGACTATCTTCGTCCCCTAAACTATAATTCAAATGTGTAAAATAAGTCTGCATGCTTTTCGCCATAGGAGCTGACCTTAGATTATGGGGCTAACGAACGGCATTATTACCTAAATTAAGATCTTCTTCATAATGGATCTATATGTTAGATGTTAGCCCTTTCTTTCTAGATCAACCCTTAAAATCCTTTACTTAATGTTCAAAGAAATTTACAACTCGTTAATTTCACTTAATTTGTTTTTTTTAACACATTCAAAAATTGATATGTGTCTGAACTCCCTTTTTCAAGTGAAACATAAGCATCATATACTGCATTAAGCAATTGCCCCGTCAAGCGTAAGCTGGTTTCCATTACCTTCTCAACATCTTTTAAATCATCCTCTGACTTACAATGAGTAATGATCATGTTATTAACTTCTTCGGCATGCTTCTCATCAATGGTAGAGTGCGCAATAAAAAATGTTAGCTGTGAAGATTTTAAGCCAAGCTGTTCCTGTAAGCTATGTATTATCGGATTAATATACTGATAGCAATTCTCAGCCCAAAAACTATAACCCAAACGTTGTAGAGGGTTTCCTTGCATAGATATCCAGTAGAGATACCCAATCAATACCTCAGTAGCAGGCAATGGTGATGGAAGATCATTTTCTTCTATATTCAATCCCATTGATTTGACATCATGCAAAGCCATAAGCTCATGACCCGTTTCTTCTGCCGCATGATCAAAACAAAACTTGATATAACTTGGAGCAGCTTGAAAACTACGGACTCCAACCAAAGCCTGATTTCTAGCATTATGGCGTGTATAATGATAGGTTTCTAACATATATAAAGCAAAAAGACGTTGATCTATACGTTTTTCATTAATAGCTTGGACGAGTTTTGATGCTGAAAGAATTTCGTCCCAAACCTGTGCCAGTTTCTCATTAAGCTCAGTCAGTTTCTGCTTAATTTCTTCTTTAGTCATTTTTACTCCCCTTTTTTCCTGTGCTCTTCAGTAAACTTGGCTAATAAATGGCTATCTACATCAGGCTGTGCTTTTAATCCAGCAATAATACCTTCCTGATCGTTTGTACTTCGATTTTGACCAAGCTTATATTTTCCTTCAATATCAGTAATTTCAAATTGAACCCCGACAATTGCCTGCATCAGTCGTTCTTTGAAATCATCAGGAATCATTGTATGATCACCTGACAATACAGGATCATATTTCTTTACCAGTTCACTTAAATCATGGTCAAGCACATCACTACTAATAATAGAGGCTTTTGCCTTAACATGTACGGCTGCATAATTCCATGTAGGGACAGCAGGTTTTTTTTCATACCAGCTAGGGGAGATATAAGCATGTGGTCCTGAGAAAATTATTAATACTTCACATGCCTTCTCAAAAACTTTCCAATGATCATTTTTAATCGCCATATGTGAACGTAGACAGCCTAATACACCTTGATCTCTATTTAATAAAAATGGTACATGAGAAGCTAATAAATTACCTTCACGCTCACTCACAATAATGCCAAATGAATGTTGCTCAATAAAGCTATGTAATGTTTCCAAATCACTAATCCTGAATGATTCAGGTATATACATATACGGTATCCTTGTTGCTAATAACTGCTTGTATTTATTGCTTTTTTAACAATTCTAACAGGCTTGAGTTTATCCATAAATCATGCAGTCTAAGCTGCATTTAAACGATAGGCATCGCTATATTTGCTACTGTTGTTTTATTATCATAATGTGTAGTTGAATCAATATGCATGATAAGCCGTCTAAGCGTTGTGTGCATCAAATAATACGGCTGATAATGCCTAGAAGCAACAATAATAGGCTTGGAGTGATACTTTTCCAGACCATAACGGCTAAAAACCATTGCTGTTGACCGTTTACATAAAGCAACAATGCCTTTTGCTTGCAGGTCAAAAGCCAGCTTTATGGCCCGCGTTATGAGTAACTTGCCAATATCTGCTCGCCATCGGTTATGATCAACAATTAAACGACTCAACTCAACATATTGATCAAACTCACTTGGTATACCTTCACTTACAGGAAGAACTTCTTTAAACTCAAAAGGCGCACAGGTGACACGCAAGCTACCAACAATCTTACCTAGAATTTCAATATGAATATGATAGCTACGAGCGTCAATCTCTAAATCATGTTCAATTTTTTTGTAAAATTCGTTTAGAAAATAAGGCATCCGATCCTGATATGCATTACAACGATACTGGCTTACTTTTTGATCAACAACTCCCTGCTTAATATGTGTATTGATAATACTGTCTGTCGACTGTTTGATAATACGATCCAGTGGACCTAACTGATCATAAACAATGGCAGATACCTGATCTACAGGTATCATCTCTGAGGGCAACATGACTTATAACACCCACCACTTTTCATTATCTAGAAAATGTTTACCACCAATATCCTGTGTACGCTGCTGTTGTATAGCAACGTCATACATACCCTGTAATTGAGATAACACAAAAACTTCAGCGTCTGTTAAATCTGGATGCCAAATATCAGCAAAAAGCGTAATACGCGTGGTATCTGAGTTATTCCAAGCTTCATGTTCAAAGCTATCAGCAAAAATCAAACAATCGTGATGTAAAAAAGCCTTACTTTCGTCCGCTACACGCAAAGCACAATCATCAGGCACAATTAAACCTAAGTGTAAATTAAGTTTTAAGTTAGTATCTCCAAAATGGGCAGGGATAGATGAATGTGGATTCAGCGCCGAAAACCATGCAGTTCCAGCGAATCGAGGTAAACGCTTTAACCCTTCTAGTGTTGAGGGACAACTTTGCTGATTAAATTTAATCCGTTCGTCAACCAATAAGGGTGAACGAGATAAATAAAAAATATTCCATTGGCCATTATAGCCCGTCTTATCAGAACACTCGTAATTTTTTTTCAGCATCAAAGCATCTTCCAGCTCACCTTGTATCGCATTAGCCATACTTATCAGTGTTTGGACTCCATCTATTTCTTTACTTTCATACCAAGGTTTACTTTTAAGAAAAGGAAAAAATATCTTAGGCTGTTGCCATCTATTGTCTTGAGGAGGAGATAAGTCTTGAGAAAATAAAGCCTGCTTTAAGCGATCTAAACTAGACTGTCCAAAACGTTGAGTAGACAACGTAAATAACTGTTCTACCTGACTAAGCTGCTCTGTAGTCAACCCTAATGATGATAACATAAAAATATCCTAATATAGCACTCTTTATTATTAAGACGTAATACAGAACACTTATAGCACGACTAGCCATCCATGCTGTATTATACTTTAGTATGATTCTTCCATAGCCAGTGTTAACTTTTCAGTCATCACCCCTAGTATATTCCTAATTGATACTGTACCCACTTATCAATATCAGGCTCGATAATAAATATACTACGTGAACTGTATATATTATTACAACGTTAACTTTGAGGGTAAACAGAAACTCAAACAAAAATGTGATGTGTAAGTTTAATTCATAAACCACAGTCACTTATTAACGTTTTTATTATTATATTACTTCACTTAGTGGTATGTTATGTTTCTTATACTAATTCCATAGTTTGTATAGGTCAATAGCCTGGCTAAACAGTCCAACATACATTGTCTTTACTAATAAGAGAATACTTAATATACCCATCAAAGTATGCAAGTGTATATTGTACTCATTACAAATACAGTTCCTCTACAATCAACTATTTATGAATAACACTAAAGGCTAATCAAACCGTTATGCGTAACAGATAGTTTGGACAAATGTGCGTTTACTGAATTGATTCTTGTGAGAAAATCACCTCGAATAAACTTATACCTAGCGACCACTTCAGCTTTATTTTCCACTTTAATATATAGTCCTTCCATATAGCGATCCAACGTATCAGTAATTTTATCAAGAGTAGCATTTTTTACATTTTGCTTTAAAAAATTCGTTCTATAGTTTTTACTAATAAATGCTGAATAGCTAATCAATGCTATTAGTTCTCCAACATATTTAAAACACCCTGAATCAATAACTCGAACTGAATGTATAAAAGAGCATCCAGCCAGTCGCTTTTTTCGTTCCTCTGTACTTAAAAACACTCCATTCTTTTTATCATAAATATCGAATTCTAAAAAATATGCTGGCAGTACATCATAAAAAATCGTATGACGATAATATAACCATTCACCAAATAAAATATATCGATCTTCAAGCAGCTCCCACAATTCAGTATGATATTGCCATCCCCACTGTTTTAATAAATCAAACTCACCTTCACCTTTTCCTCCTTTTAATATTGTTCCTCGAGACTGAAAAACAGGCTGCTTTGATGGTAAAAAGCTAACGCTTATTTGCGTTCCATCCATTTTTTCTTCAATCACTAGATATTGGCTTTGCACACTCTGTAAAGGTATCTTCATCAATGATTGATTTAATTCAACTGGAGCAGTTATTTGAAATAACTTTGAACCTTCAATATGATAGGTTTTTGGGTACTTTATAACTGACATATTCGTGCTCCCTCCCCCCTTTTACTAGGACCTGTTCACAGCCCCTAAAATAACAGCACGACTAATCTGAATAAAAACCATGCTTTAATAAAATCTGTCCTTGATCATTAACAATACAGTAGCGGTGGGCTTCATCGGGTGTTGGCCACTGATATGAATTAAACTGTCTTGCTAAAACCTCATCTGGCACAGCCAACGCACGGTTTCGGTTACCTTGATAAATTGTCGAACGTGGAACTTGAAATACAACGAGCGTTACGAGTGCATGATAGTCTTTCCCAATATCACACACAATTTTTCGAAAGTCATAGCGTAAATTAGTCGCATCCCAAATAACATTCACGCCTTTACGTAAACAGGCTTTTAGGCGATCCTTTGCCAAGTGTAATACTTTACCAACATTCGCTTGACTGGCTGCATGTCCGTTAATTTCCTGACGAATTGCATCAAGTGAAACCACCTGATAATTTGATTGTTGCTTTACCCATGCCGATTTACCTGAACCACTAGGCCCACATAAAACCATTAACTCAACAAAGCATTCACGTCGTTGATAGGTTTTAGCAACCGCTTCCTCAACAGTAGTAATCGTTGCTCGTTCCATATCATAAATAGCTCGGCTATATACATAATCACAACTACTGGCTGATAGTGGTTTCAACGTATTCTTAAGCTGATGCTGCCATTCACGATGGATGTTTGATTGCCAAACCCTATATTCTTTACAAAAAAGCTTGAATTCTTCTAAATGCATTAACTGATTTTTTATATCTGAGCAAATACGACCGCGCATATCAGCAACTTCTAGCCAATATACAAGCTCGATATCAACACATCGAGACAACAACCAAAAGTGCTCTGGTTCTTGATTTTTAACCATCAATAATTTTGGTCGATGATGCTCACCTACTAACCCCATAATGAGGTAAATAACCTCATGGCTTAATTCCAACTCAGGTAATAAAAAAGCCAAATAAGACCGACCAACAGCTTCATGTTGTGGTGAAACAATACGACGAATCGCCTGTACTTCTCTTTCTCGTGCTGTAACTGGCTTACCTATATCATGAAATAAAGCCCCCAAAATTAAAGCCTGACGCTTTTCACCCGTAATGTGAGCAGCCTGATCTTTTAACAATCCATATAACTCATCAAGAACCATACCTGTATGGATATAGACATCACCTTCTCCATGCCATTCAGGATCTTGTGGTGTTGATTTTAAATCATGTAACCAGGTACACACGCTGCCTAAGTAATGAATACATTCATCAATACCAGGAAATGCGTCTTTTTTTAAAGCATCTAACCAATCTCTACGTTTCATCATGTTACTGCTCTTATTCTTTATTTATATTCCATCTTATTCAACTTCATTAGAGAGCAATTTATTTGCCACTACTACGGTATGCATCCAATGCTCTTCTGTTTGAACATGGGATTTCCTTACCCATTTCGCAACAGACTGTGCAAATTCACTATAATGAAAATGTTCACTAACCCGTACCACATAACCTTCCATAAGCGTGGTATCAATTTTAAGTTGTTGAATGAGTCCTTTATTCCATTCGCCCTGATATAACACAGGAGGAGGTGTCAAATTTAGTAACTCAAACCACTGCTCAGTCTCAGCCCAGGACAAGCAATAATTATGTTCATCCCAAATCGAAAAAGCCATAAAGTATGAGGGTAACTGATCATAACCAATGGCATGCTTAGCAAAAAGATTCTCCCCACAAATTCGCCATCCAATAGGAATATCTGTCGCTATGCTGGCATGTAATGCTTTCACCCAATCCCGAGAAGCATGATGACGACTATCAATTGAGCGCGCATGAATATAGTCACAATATAAGGAGGTATTTTCACCATCCATTTTTTCCGTGACAATAACCTGTTTACCTTCAAACTGACTGACATCACAACACCGCACATCATCACTGGATCCTCCTGGAGACCACGGTAAGTGAGGTGTTCGTGGGTATTTGTATCGTTTTATGTTATTACTGCTCATTATCAATGTACTCCGAACCTACCAGCCAAGGTACCGTTTTTCAGCCCTGGACTTGAGCTGCAGGGATTAACGTATAACATTTCTGTACTTGGCTTTGGCACAAGAGAATAGACCCTCAAACATGCTATGCCATTTTTTAAGCATAGTAATCGCTTAAAGGATCGCTTCCACAACTAGACTGTGAGTACAATCAACGGTTATTTATACATAACACAAGGCAGTGCTGGATTTTACTTATGCGCATAACAATGAGCCTATATGCTTCTAAAGAAAAGAGCGCAAACACATTTCATATAGAACAGCACAAGCACTACAAGGCGCTAAATACCGAACAAAATACCTATCCATCGATAAGGAAACAATCCAAGAGCGTGAGGCATACTCAATAAAGAAGGTAGCTAATGCTACTAAGTAAGGTGGGATGTATTACATTGATCTAAACGAAAGCTTGACTTTCATTCCTCATTATCAAAATTCATGTTAGAGCCGCAAATTAAAAACGATCTTTGGGGCAACGTCAAGCACAGAAATTTTTGAGCTTTACTATAGGGCACCTCTAAAAATAGTGTTTTTTTTGTGTAAAGAAAAATAAAAACAGTTACAAAAAATAATAAATATGATGCGGTACAGTTAAAACTCTCGATACGTCAGTTTTGTTATTATCTTTTATGATGGTGTTGAAGTATACGGCAGGAACCTAGTCATGCGTTTTAAACCTATTGATGTGCGCCCTTTCAGTGAGCGATACAAAGAGGACCCCTCTTTTGACATTGCAGAAGACCGCTATTGGGAACCAGATCAAACCATGTCAATCTATGGTGACCCAGAACTGGGAACATCTGTTTGGGATGACGTACGCAGTCTCGAACAGACAGACTATGGTATACCACTGTTACCTTACGTTATTCGAGAAAAGGTGCCTCCCATCCCCGAACGAGTAGTACCACCGGTCCCGCCCCCAAATACTGAACCCGATCTGAACTACAAAATTGTTATTGAAGTTGCAGGCATCAAACTTCCCTCAACGCAACGACTTTATCTGGATGCCAGCCGGGAAAATAATTTAGCACAGGAGCTTCAAGCGGCTGAGACCTATCGAAAAGACAACAGTCCCTACCGCAGTCTGGTTGTCTTCCATGGCATTCCAAACATACCTCGCAAGCTAGGGTTACGCATTGCAATGCATGGCCGTGGTGAGCCACCTTTACTGTTACCACTAGTAGACAGTATTCAGCCTATTCCCAAAGAGACTGACAAAGAACGTTGGGAAAGTATTATTATTCCCATTAAACCACTTGGGTATATCACTGAAAATCAAACCCGTCCAGAATCAGATGTTTTACCTGAGTCTGGATGGATTTATGTTTTTTGGAAAAACAAGCTCTGGCGAGAGCTTCAAGTTGGTAAACACCAAACCTATCGTGATACTCGTCTGGGATTTTATCGGAATACACGTCATAGTAAGCTCAACCCCACTAACAACATGGAACGGGAAGCATTGGGTACAGCTTATGATTCTATCTGGATTCCTTATAAACTGAATGGCGAGGTTCAACAAGGCGCTACAGGCGTCAAAATGATGTATAGTAAACGGCAACTTTCATGGGAAGAAATAGACCGTCTGGAAAGTAACCCTGGCCGATTAAACTCCCGAGCCACATCGATTGATGCCGTTAACATTTATGAAAGTAGTCAGGGCTTTGAACTGGAGGATGGTCCTGTAGGTCCCATAGCACCCGCGTTATTAGACCAAAATCCAGAGGTTTTGCCTCCTCGTCAGAACAGCCGTGTAAAACCTGCACAATACTTAGACCGAAACCGGCAAAATAAAATATCAGTCGCCTATCTTGATGCAACGCCACGTGGCTTAGTAGTCAAGTTTGAGTATGGAATAGGTAAAGAAAAGCCTAAAGATCAAATGCTCACGCTACAAACTGATGATGGCTGGAGCCAAACATTCTCGACAAAAGAGATGGAAGAAGTCGAAACAGGCTGGCTACAGGCCATTTTCGAGGACTACCCAGAAGGGGCAACCTTTGATTTAATCAAGGATTCAAACACACCCGGTGTCCTTCCACAATACCTGTTTTATGATCTTACTATTGAAGATATTCAAGCAAATGACCAAATATCACAGTCATTTGCAGAAGGTTAGCTTTTCACACACCACTTTTCTCTTTTGAACATTAATCTGCTAAATTAAGGGGGGGCTTGAAATAACAGCCCCTCATTCATTTTTTCCACTTAACTAAGCAACAGAAGACTTATTTTTCATCACTGTCCTTAAATTCACTTTTAGCTTTTTCCCAGGCCTGCTGAAAGGATGAAAATGCATTCGAAAATCCCTGTCTCATATCATCCCACGCATCAGCGGTACTATTTTTCATCCCTCCATACCATTCAGCCAGCTCGTTACGCTGTTTATGTAACTCATTGAGTGCTGCACGTGTTTTTGTTCGCGTAGCCTCACTCATTTGATCCCAGTTTTTATCAATATCTTCTTGCATTGCATGAATACGCATATCGACCTTATCTAAAGCAGAAGATACTTTTTCCATAGCCTGATCCCGCTTTTCCACTGAGTAATTTTTGACAGCGTGAAGCGCTTCTTGAGACTCTTGCTTTACCTCTTCAATTGATGTTGTACTTTCATCTTCTTGAGCCATACCAAACATACTAAATAGTACTGCCCATGACAGTATGAAAGCTGTATAAGTAGCCTTAAAAACAGTCATGACTAACACCTCAATATATACTATGGATTAGACAACTTACTTAAAACGAGACGCAGCAGATTTCACCGCCTCACTCAACGAGTCCCAGGCTAACTCAATGCCCGCTTTTAAATCTTCCCAGGCATCATCACTTGCTGCTTTTAATTCTTGTAGTTTAGCATGAGCCTCTTGACGTTTCTGTCGTATATGCTCAAGCTGCTCGTGATATTCGTGGCGAGTATCTTCTTTAACATGCCCTGCTTTGGATTTGAGTCTATCTATTTCCTCATTCCAATGATCAAGTTGTTCTTGTAGCTTTTTTTCGTATGTATCTTTCATGCTCATGATGAGATCCCCATAATAATTTAGTCACAACGTAACCTTAACAATACACCTCTTACGTTACATCTACTCTGCATCAATTATTATCTTATCATGACAAAACATTCGACCAAGTCGGTACCCATTAATTCCTGCGCTATAGAATGAATAACTAAATCCTGTAGTCTTTTGGCCTCATACTACACATTAAAATTTAAATTTATAAATCAAAAAGAAAACATACTTTTATAATCAAAATAATTCTACAGCACATTTATTCCGCCCGTGCAAAATGGTCATCATTGATCTCTGGCATTCATGATCCGTCCCTCGCATCAGCGCCATAAATAACCTACCTCACTGTCTTTAACCATCAAGCTTTTTAACAACACTTTCACCCTTTTAAAAGCGTGAAATAAACTAAGTCAACAATCCGCTACATAATATTACAATTCAACTACCTAAGCATAAATCAAAAACAAAAAACACACAGTGTATTGCTTTAATCTTCTCAGAGTCACATTACATTGAGGCACAGTTATAAATCCTAAACGACTGTTTTTGTTACCATTTAGAGAGATTAATTTTGGGGAAGCGACTTTATGCAAAAATCCATTTTTATTGCCCTATTCAGCCTTGTGTTGATAGCCGGTTGTGAACAAAGTAACGATCAACAACCTGGACAAACCAAAGATACAGTAAAGTCTGAACCTACCTCTGCTCAAGCACAACCAAAAGCTCCTGAGTTAAAGGTCATAAAGGAAGATATCAGCGATAGCAGCCTTTACAAAGAGCCTCGTATTCAGTTTATATGGGATGCTCCTCCTAACCGAGAAGACGGTAAAGATGAAGTCTGGAGCATGAGTTTAAATGGTGATGAGCTTCGCCAAGTGGCCAGTCATGAAGAGCTTATATGTGATGAAGATGGTAGAACGGGTCAAAATGGCACGACTGTCGTTCCCTCACCCAACAACCGTTATTTAGCTTATGCCTGGTCTCCTTTTGGGCCAAAATACTTACGTTGTATATTAGACTTAAAAACACGCAAAACGATTGTCGTTGCAGATAGTGTAGGCATACCCTCGTTTAATTGGAGTCAAGACAGTCGCTTCCTCTACTTCCTTGATGGGCGCGCAGTAAAAAAATACGACCTTAAAACGAATAAACTCAGTGATTATCCTCATCGTTTTGGTACGCCAATGTACTTATATGAAAATGATACAAAGGTATTTGCCAGAGATAATCAATCACTAAAAATTTATGACTTTAAGTCAGGAAAAGTTTTAAAGGAGTGGGATGCAGGTCAAGGACTATCGCATACTTTTTTTCAAGGCAGTCCCTCTAATCAAAAGTTTACGTATATCTCATTCAAAGATTCAAATAAAATGGGTATATACACATTCAAAAACCCATTAGAACCCATTTATCAGTTCCGGCTGCCAAGTATAACTCTCATCGGTCCAAAAGGTAAATTTCTTTATATGTACAATATTTCTAAGGGCTTGAGTTGGATGGATAAAATTCATATTGAAACAGATAAAGTCATTAAACTACCGTTCTTACCAAAACCAGGAAAAAAAAGGTATAGGATATTCAATCTAACTATTTACAACAATAAAAGATCAATTTAAAACGCATTCAAGTTAAATAAATTTCAAGTGTTTTTTTACAAAGGGGTAGTGAGTTGGCAGGATTTAAACAAATTAGTAAAGATAGAGTTTATTTATTTTCTATCCCTGTTGATAGCCAAGGAATACCATCAGGTGAAGCATCGCTTCTTCCCAATGTATTAATCGCAAAGAAATCAAAAGTAGTAAAATCATTCGCTATGTATGAGCACGGACAAGATAAATAATATGAAACCATTTGCAGCATGGATGCTGCAATTGAGCCTCCAGGGATGGATTCACGGCGCGTTGAATATTATTTATGTTGTTTCGTGCAGTTAAGTTAGGGCAATGCCATCACTCACAAAAATAGCTATATGTAATACTTCATTTGAAGCCATTAATGCAAGTCGCTACACAACAAACAAGGCCTGTCATTGATTGGTCCAATTCAGTGTATCAACAGTAAGGTAGCTCATTTATTCCACCCGTGCCAAAAGGCCATCCTTGGCCTCTGGCACTCATGATGCGTCCCTCGCATCAGCTCCATAAACAACCTACCTTACTGTCATTCACCATCGTGCTTCCTGACAATACCTTCTACCTTTTGTGTATGTGTGTGTGAAACAAGCCAACAATCAGTTACATAACATTACAGTTTGACTATCTGAGCATAAATCAAAAACAAAATACACACAGAGCATTGCTTTATTCCACTTAGAGTCATATTACATTGAGGCACAGTTAAAAATCCTAAACGACTGTTTTTGCTATCATTTAGAGAGACTAATCCAGGGGAAGCGACTTTATGCCAAGATCCATTTTTATTGCCCTATTCAGCCTTGTGTTGATAACCGGTTGTGAACAAAATAACGATCAACAACCTGGACAAACCAAGGATACAGTAAAATCTGATCCTACCTCTGCTCAAGCACAACCAAAAGCTCCTGAGTTAAAGGTCATTAAGGAAGATATCAACGATAGCAGTCTTTACAAAGAACCTCGTATCCAGTTTGCGTGGAGTCATCCTCCTCATAGAGAAGATGGAAAAGAAGAAGTATGGAGTATGAGTCTAAATGCAGATGAACTACGTCAAGTTGCAACGTTTGAAGAGCTTAGTGTAGGAGGTAATGGGCAACTAGGTTCACCTTCTACAACAATTGTTCGCTCACCTAATAATCGTTATTTGGCCTATACATGGTTTGTTGCGACAAAAGGAAAATATTGGCGTTGTATTTTTGACTTAAAAACAAGAAAACAAACAGTAATAGCAGATGGCGTTGGTATTCCATCCTTTAACTGGAGTAAAGATAATAACAATCTTTACTTCATGGATGCCCAAACCGTTAAAAACTACGATCTTAAAACTAATAAACTCAGTGATTATCCCCATCATTTTGGTACGCCGATATACTTATATGAAAATGATACAAAGGTATTTGCCAGAGATAATCAATCCCTTAAAATATATGATTTCAAGTCAGGAAAAGTTTTAAAGGCCTGGGATACAGGTCAAGAACTATCACACACCTATTTTCAAGGAAGCCCATCAACAAAAAAGTTTACCTATCTCTCTTCTGACAACACAAGCAAAAAAGGTCTTTACTCCTTTAACAGTCCATTAAAACCAGTTTTTGAGTTCCAAAGGCCTAGTACTAGCCTTATTGGACCAACAGGAAAATTCATTTATTTATATAGAATTTCTCAAGGCATGCGCTGGATGGAAAAAATTAACATTGAAACAGATAAAACAATTAAGCTATCGTTTCTGCCAAAACCAGGAAAAAAAAGGTATAGGATTTTTAATCTCACCGTTTACAATAATAAAAAATCTATTTAAGCAACACTTAAGTAAAATTACATTTTAAGTTTTTTTCACCAAGGAGTAGTAAATTGGCAGGATTTAAACGAGTTCGTAAAGATAGAGCATATTTATTTTCTATTCCTGTTGATAGCCAAGGAGTACCATCAGGTGAGGCATCACTTATTCCCAATATATTAATCGCCAAAAAATCAAAAGTAGTAACGTCATCCACTAAGTATGATAAAGGTGTTTTGTATAAAGGCATCAATGAACCTTTATTACTACAAACAGATGATATAGGTGCCATTGTCAACATTGATACTAATTTTGAAAACAAAAGTTCAACAAAGAATTCTCCAGGGTGGGGACTCGGTGATCCTGTTAACCTGCACCTTAAAGAGGATGAGTTTTTTATACCTCCCTTATCTGCAGCAAGCTTTTTTTACAGTGCTCACTATGGAGGTGGAGTAGAAACGGACACCACGGATAGTAATGAAAGTTGGACCCAAATCATGGCAAATGCTTTTAACCAGCTAGAGGGAGGATTTGAAGCCAACACCACAAAATTAAAAGCAATAGAAATACCTGTATCAAAAAAAAGTAATGCTAAAGTCTGGATGCGTCAGCCAGATAAGGAAAAAATTGAAAATAAAAATGAGGACGAAATCAAATACCAAGAGTGGTATAACAGTTACAAAGATAAGACCGTTCGTGGTTACTTTATTCCTTTTTTTAAGACTATCATTGTTAGTTTCTCACACTCTGATTTTTTAGAGTCTGAAATTGAAGTACTCGACAAAACGACTAATAATACTATTATTTCAGCTAGGTTAGTACAATCTTTAACAATTGAAAACACCACAATTACAGCAGCCATTTTACCTTGCCCTACTAATTTTCAAAATGATTTTTATAGAATAAAGGTTTCCATTTCTGAATCTGCCATTGAGTATTTATCATCATTATCTACAAGCAAAAAAATAATTGATGATGGTTTTTATATACTAAAAGAAAAGATCCGTTTTGGGATCAAAAAGCCATCAGGAGAGTTTGAACTAATCAACGGCGACCCTTTCAGCCTTGAAGAGGCCATGGTAAAACAATTTCCCAATCTTTATGCGAGCTATATTCAAAGAGCTACCGATATGGGAGATATTCCAAAAACTCAAGTAGATGATCCACAATCAAGTCCAGAGGGACTTGAATCAGTTATTCATGGTTACAATGTATTAAAGACGTATACAGATATTGGTACAGAAATTCTTGGTGCTGATGGTCCTATGGCATGGGGTACGTTATTTTTGAGTAACTTAAAGCGAGTAAGTGATGATCCAGTTTTTCACTCTGCAATTGACCTCGCTTTTTCTGGCAAAGACCTTATAGAAAATGCTAAAAAGCTTACTAAGCCCATTAATTTAGCAGAGCAAACAAAATTCACCGATTACTTTACTCGCTCATGGTGGCTCAGTCATGAAGACTATGATAAGACCTTTGCTCATGCCGTTCGTATTCCTAAGCGATTTATGGCGCCAGCATTAAAGGCATTGACCATTGTTGATGCTGCCGTATCTACCTACTCGTTTTACAATGATGTCAAAGGGGTCAGTGACTCTTATCAAAAAGTAGATGATGCCACAAATGAAATGGGTGGTGCTGTTAAAGCCTATGATGAACATATTGCAGTACCCGTAGAAGAAACAGAAGACAAAGAAAAAATAGAAAATTACCAAAACAAGCTTAAAGAACTGGAACTGTCGGGTGATGATACCCAGGTAACTGAAGATGAAAAAAATGGTTCGCTTTATCTTCGGGTTACCTTTCCATTCGATAAAAGCTCAACAAACTTCGATGAAAGCTTACAGAAGCTAGCCGATGCGTTAAAATTTCTGCCTTATTTATCCATTACATTAGAAGGCCATGCCTGCCCTAAGGGAACAGAACGTTACAATGAAGTGTTGTCATTAGAACGCGCTAAAGCTGTTAAAAATAAACTATTGGCAATCGCTGATGATGTCACTGCAAACCGAATTAACGTTATCGGTAAAGGTGAAAGCGAACCTGTTAAAGATGCCAATGGCAAAGTTGAATTCGAAAAAAGCCGTCGTGTGGTCGCCGTTGTCCCTAAAAATCCTGTTAATTTCCTCTATCCACCCAGCCGAGAGGGAATTGATATGCTGGAAAAACACCGTAGCCGAGCCGTTGCAGCTCAAGCAGGCATTGATGATGCCCTGATTGCAGCAGCTGAATCCGCTTTTGATATGATCACGGGTGTGCTGTCATTTGTTCCTGTTGTTCAGGCATTTGCCATTGGCATTCGTACTGCCAAAGAAGCCGCTAAAGCATTGTTTTCAGTCATTGATGAAGTCAACAATATTGTTCATGGTCATGGCATCCAAGAAGCTAAAAAACTATTTAATAGTCACCAAGAACTAGACTATGTTAATGCGACATTAAGCTTAATGGATAATAGTAAACAAAATGAGTACTTCCAAAAGCTTTATCAACAATTCCATATCCGAGCAATGGCGATCAATGGCTTGGTGGGCTTAATTTTTAGAGCCAGCAGTCTAGCCAGCAAACATAAGTCACAAGGAGATGCCGCCTACCAGGCTGCCATTGATGATTTATTTATAAATGAATATATCGAAAATTATATTTTAAAGGATGGCTGGTATGCTGATTACAACCCCATTGTACCCATTGGGCTCGATGAATACTGGGTAACACGGGTTGAGTGGGCTGGCTTGATTGACCGAGTTTCTCTGGGACACTATAAAAAAGAAGAAACCATTCAAAAATGGACAACAGAAGACTTTAGTGAAGAAGAAAAAGACTTTGTCCGTGACACCATTGAAACAGGAAAAGGAATTTATGATGTCACTATACCCATAGCGCTTAATACCGATGCAAACTCTGACTCTGATACTATTCCTCTCCCTATGTTTTCCAAGTTGGTAAACTTAAAGAGTACACATATTATTCAAGGCGCTAGTTACATAGGTGCGCGTTATAATGCCCCTATTGATGAAACGATAAAAGCACAATTCCAAGAAATATTCCCTATTCATTATATTAGTAACAAAAGCCTCATTTCGTTAATGCGTGCTTTTAAAACAGATTATAACGCTGAGCTTGATTACGATAGCTATGAACACACATTAATCTATGCGCGAGCGCGTTTTTCCAAAAACAAAGATGATTGGCAACCTGTCAGCTCACATAAAACCATTACCCCCTATCACCAAATACGGATTATTGTCATATTAAAAGCTGAAGTAGGACAAAAATTTAAAGCGTGGGATGAACAAGGAATTACCTATATTATTCCAGCTGAGTTCCAGTGTATACGCTGTGATTTGAAAAACATGAATGGTCCAAAGCAAACCACTTGGATACGTAAACTCACCGCTAATGACTTATTACCACAAGATAAAACTGATGCCGTTAATCAAATGCTGAGTGATGGGACGCTTTATGGTGTTGTTTATCATCCTTCCTACCAATACGGCAGTCAAGTCATCTTTGGTACTAAGCCTATGGCATCTCAGTTTATTTCTGAACGTCGAAAAGGACTTTTTACGTACCTCGGTGCTTGGTTAATGCAATACTACTTTACTGTCACATTGGCCAATAATGGCAGTACGAATCGTCTCATTCGTGTCTCAGGTAATGAACACCAAAGTGAATATATGCACCTAATTGAACGAAATTATAATGCAGTCTTTGAGTTATCATTAGACCCTGAACGTGAATATCAACGACCTGACCCCAAAGATACCAGTAAAACCATTAAGGTCAAAGACGAACATTTACTGCTTGACCCTGCTTTCTTAGCGATTGCTGAAGAAGGCGTAAAATATCCCGAGTTATTTAACAATCCCAAAGTGCATATGCTGGTTAGATTGGATGGTATGAAAAAGTATATCTTCCCCGATCAGCACTATATCAATACACTTAATGATGAGCGCGTTCACTATTATAATCCTATCGGCGCCAACTATGGCCCTATGACTAAAATAAAGTATGATTGGAAAAAACCTCTGGAAATCGTGGTTTTGGTGGTGAGTGATGAAATAGAACAATCTACATTGGAATCTTACAAAAACCAAAACATTAACTGGAAAAATATCCCTGCCACACTGTCATTATCAGAGTTTACAGATAACACTGTGTCCTTATCAGATTTTACGGGTGGCTCTGATAAAGGGCCCAGTTTTAATGTTCAGCTTGAGTATATTGGCGATATTGTACGAGAAGGACGAGGTGAACAAACAATCAAGTGGGATTTAGTGGATAAAGAAAATGCCAGTTCACTGACTCAAGAATTATTAGACAGTTTATCCAGTAGTGAAGCCCTAACGTCTATCACAGATCTCACTGAAGATCCGATTAGCCGTAGCTGGGGATTAAATTTAATCGACCTTATTGCAGGAAATGATATTTATGCAGATAGACGAAAAAATATTTTTGCAGTAAGAATTATTCCGGAATACCACAATTTTACAGGTAAAGCAGTGAGAGCGCTCAGACCTTTTGGTATTACAGATAAACACTGGGACTATTCAAATGACCACTCTAAAGAAGGTAGACCAGGCGTAGGCCGGGGAAGCAGTACAATATTCTGGGGATTCAATGCCAAAATAACGACCAGCGGTGATAGTGGTTTAGACAATGAAGATATTGAAGGGTCATATGTACTGTCACTCCCAGATAAATTGTACGATTTTAAAAATACGCCGTGGACCGCCTATAAAAATATCAATGAGACTAAAGAGGCCGCCCAGTGGTTCAACAATAATAAAGGCGTAAAAACCTATAAACCTCTTGATGTTGCATTTTACTTAAGCTCAGAGCAAGAAAAGAAAGAGGCTATCAAAAAATGGATTACCGAAGATTGTAGTAAAATGGTTGTGTATCAAGAGTATTTTAACTAAATAGCATGTAAGACTCACTGTGGTTTAGCTCATACCACAGTGAGCATATTACATGTGATAGATTCTAGAAATTGACCGTAAAACGTATATACTCAAAGAATCAGTAGTGTATGTTTAAACATATACATATCAGTCACTGATAAATATACCCTTCTCTGTGGGTATATGTTTATTAAACATGACTTTTTCATGGAAGAAATATTATGCTAAACCTTATTCCCGACGAATATGCTTTTGTCGCAAAGATAGAAGTACGAGATATCAAGAAAAGTGTTGAGTGGTATAGTAATAAACTTGGCTTTAAAGTAGACCCTCGTTTTACAGAAAATCCTCGATGGCGCCAGTTGAATATGCCAGGTATTAAACGAACAGCTATAGGCTTATGGGAAAGCAAGAATCCAGCCACAAACGGTGGAGAAGTCAACACGATCGTTGTAAAAGATATTGAAAGCGCCCGTAAGGAGCTTCTTGCCAGAGATGTTGACGTCAGCCCAATTGAAGATGCTGGTCAGGGTGTTCAACTTGCCTATTTTAAAGACATTGATGGCAACCAACTTGGTTTAAGAGAAAATGCCTCTCATGAGCCACCACCAAACCAAGTAGGCGATATTTAACATATCACTGTTTCATAACAGAATGAGCCATTAACAGCTCAAGCCATTATGAAACAACAGCCTCATACTTAAGGTTTATTAAACCTAAGTATGAGGCCCTGCCAAACCTTATGTCTATCACAGAAACTTACGTTTAAAAATAGTCTTTTGCCAATGCCTGCCAACGTTGACTACCAATAATACCTTCAATTTGCTTTATAAAGGCATTACTAAGCTTATGTTGAGTGGTCTCAGTATTTAACAAGGGTATAAAGGTATCCAGTGTTTTTTGCTTGTCCTGTAAAGCCTTATCCAAAGCCTGCCAAAAAGCAGCGCCTTTTACATAAAATAACGGATAATAACTCATGTCATGTTGTTCTGCGACCTTCAGATTAGCTTCATACAAACCTGTTTTAACATGTGGGATTACATCTCGCTTCTGCTTCCACTCAGCCAGGGGATCATTCACTGTATAGAAAGTTAGTTGCATGGATTTATAAGCATAATATTCAGCCAAGCTTTCACTCATCCAAAGAGGAAAAGAATATTCCGTTATACTATGTACCGTTTCATGCGCTGAAACCTTGAGTAACATTGGAATTGATTGTTTGGTTAATTGTTGATTATCAACCAGGTAATTTGAAATATAGGCACTACTACCCGCTGCACCACCTAAGGATTTATGTTTCTTATCGATACCTACCCAGATCAATGACCAGTCGCGCATCTGCTTCATATGCTCTGGTTGTGAAAATACAGTCTGTATATAACTATACTGTTTCTGTAGTGATGCTTTGATTGTTTTTAGTTCATGAATCAACAATTCATTATCTGCAAAGACGGTTAGCTTCAGGTTATTAATATTAAGTTTTGTTGTGGACTTGCCCCAAGCTAATAATAAAGGAGGTTGGTCTGATTGTGGCAAAGGTTTACATAATGCAGTATTTTTTTTCTTTGTTGGTAAGGATTTATTATTCGCTATACATACTTTAGCATTTTCGATTCCCTTAAAGCGGTGAAAGTTGTCCCACTCAAAAAGTAGCCACCAATCTGAAGGTGAGTAAATACTTTGCTGAGAAGAAGCGTTATAATCAAAATCTGACAATACGGCTAATTCAGTATGCCATGTAATGCTTTGGCAAGAAACCTGTTGATTAAAATTAATTTTTACCGCTGTTTTTTCACCCGATTTATAGCATGTAATGTTCGTTTTATTCTGATTTTCATTTTGGTTTAGTGAGCGGGATGGCTCCAGAGAAAAATGCTCAAGCTTAGAGGTATCTACTTTAATATCAATCAGGTTAGGATTTTCAATACTGTGGACAGTTTTTGGCTGAGAATGGTAGGTTGTACCAAAGATAGAAACTGCGAGAATGCGGTTGTCAAAGTCGTATTGTCACAGGAATCTATCTTTGGAAAGCATAGTAAAAACTGTTT
>NZ_JBOIUB010000020.1:0-55391 GCF_050749885.1 Zooshikella sp. RANM57
TTTATTTTCAAGCTCAAACACACCTCAACTCGCCTCTCAGCGGCCGCGCATTCTAGCGCACTGGGTAACTTTGTCAACCCCTCCTTTTTTCCGTCATCTTGTTAAACGACGTTTGACGCGTATCAATTTGGTTAATGGATTTGTTCAATCCGGATTAACCTGTACTGCGTCGAAGGCTTGAAAAGCGTTACCGCTGAAGTGAGGGCGCATTATAAAGACCTCCCTCACAGATGCAACCTTTTTTTCAATTTTTTCTTCGCCTAAATAGGCTTGATAAAAAGCTGCCTTTAGAGTGTCCATCTAATACAACTAAAGAGGTAGATCACTCAATATCTAAGCCACTCATAAACTCAATAGCAGCTTTATATTCATCTTCAGAACAGTTACTACAGCTACCACCTGCGGGCATAGCACCTTTCCCATTCATGACGCTATTCAATAATGCACTTACATCACCACTGACAGCATCTAGACGAGCCTGCCATGCTGCTGTATCACCTTTCTTAGGTGCATTGGCAACACCAATACTATGGCAAGCAGTACAAGCACTATTATATATATCTTCACCAGACCGAGGACCATCATTTGCAGCAACGGGAGCAGCTGCAGCTTTTGCACACTCTTCACCTTCAAGACAAACTTCCCCAACAGGCTTAATACGTTCTGCAATCTCATCATTAAGCGCGGCATTCGCCCCCTGCCCCAAAAACACAACACCTGCCACTACAGCTGAAGGTAAGATACGTTGCAATAATTTTTTCATAGAACCCACGTTACTATCCCCTTAACAGTCCCCACTTAGACCACATCACGTTTTTGTAGCACTATCAACTTATCCAAGCATGAAAGGTGAAAGCATTTTCACTCATATATAGTTGTGCCAGCTTCCAACAATCAGTCAACTTTCTGAGCTTTCAGCCATTTCAATACCATTAATACCACTCATGTAATTAAAAGATAATAAGCTGTGAGTGTGTATCTAGTTTTGTATACACTTGAACAAGTGACTAATGATTCATTGATACATTATTTATATGGCAGGGGATTATAAACCAATTAATTAACCAGCAGAAACCATATAAGTACCTCACCTTGTGATCTGCTTGGCTCTTAATTGGTACAGAGACATTTATAAAACGACAGGTTAAATGTAAATAGCAGCTAAAATATCCTGGTATGAGGTATGGACTATCTAAAAAACTATGGTATGATCTACAGCCCAAATCTAAGCGCCCTTAGCTCAGCTGGATAGAGCGTTGCCCTCCGGAGGCAAAGGTCAGAGGTTCGAATCCTCTAGGGCGCGCCATTTCAAGGCAATACTCCTGATCCCACATAAAGCAATCCCAACCCTAAATCATGAGCCGCTTATTTAAAATAGCTCAATCAAGAATATCTCTTCCAATATACTGAAGATTGTCTAACGCTCCTTCCTTATACTTTCAGTAACCACAGTAAGCTATTGCTATGAAAAAAACATTGGTAAATTTCGTTTTTAGAAAACTACACAACCACAACTGTCCATTTTTCGAACAACCCGCCGACTGATAACCCCCCCATCAGAACGAAAGATCATATAACTGAAATTCCAGGTCATTCTTTATTACATCAAACACATTCAGTATTTCACATAACTAAATCAACTAGACAGTCTACACAAGTTGCTTATTTAATATAAACTGAAAACAAGCCTGATAGAGTATAACCATGTTAAATCATACAGCCTGAAATATTTGAACAACATTGATTCTAACAAAACAATCATTTTTACCATGACAAATGACGCTGCAATAAAACGTATTAAAACGACCTTTGATCCTCAGCTTCAATATATTCAAGTAGAAGCTGTAGAAATAGATAGTCACCTACTAAAACATGCACGCAAAAAAGTGCTTAAGGCTTGTCAGCAGAATAATAACTATCGCTTGCTCGTGTTTTTAAAAGAAATGGGGGAGTCAGTACATCGGAATGCAATGGATTATTATAATTTTGCCACTAGTTTCTTTTCTGAAGGATTTCCTCAAAATACTCAAATCGCAATCATCACCACACCGACCAATTATGGAGCAGAGTCTGTAACACGCATCGCAAAAGACAGACATGTCAATATTAAATTATTTTATGAAGAACAAGAAGCCAAAAAATGGTTATTAGAAACACGCTAATAACTCCCCTCGTTCAAACAAGGGAAGTTATTCATTAACGACTAATCAAGGTACTTGGTTATTAAAAAAGTCTTGAACCTGAGGCCAGATACGGGACACTTTAACACCTTGATTCAAACAACCACCATAATGATGCAAACCAATCGCTTTATTTGAACTCCCTGCTAAAACAGGTGATCCAGAGCTGCCACCCGTTGTATCACAGTAGTAGCCTAAATCAGTCCCACTTGCGCGCCCAGTTCGACTTGACGCATCAACCCGACACACATTACCTGAATTATAGTCACTTTCTATACCAAACTGTTTTGGCGCTCCACTACCATGCTGAGCGATATAAATAACTTCGCTTTTTTGTGGGTCACGCACTTCTAACCCTAAATAACCAAACTGTCGAATTGCACTAAAATTGTTCACCGTAAATAACGTATAATCAAGTGTATAGTCAGTTTTTAACAGAGACTGGCCAGAAACCTTCACAACCTGATTCATTTGCTGTCCACTACAGCTACTACGCTGATAATTAAACCAAACTTCTGAGCCTCGTACAGATGATTCAGTACTCATGCAATGGTTATTAGTAAACATGCGGTTATCTGCACTTACCCGCCATGCAGTGCATAAACCTCTCCCCATCACTAATCGTCCAACCGCGTTTGCATATTTAAACTCAGTAGGGTGCGAACGTTCATAACAGGCGACATCTTTACGCTCATTACTACCGCATGTTGATAATGTACGAACACGATAGGCAATTTCATTTTCCGAATAGCCTCTCATGTAATGACTTATTTTGAGATTATTTTTTGTAGGCACCCAGCTATTTGCTTCATATTGGTGCAACCGCACAATGGCAGTATCGCCAGTGATTGACATACTTGCCCAACGATTAACACCATCCTCTTCGTTATCCACAGTAAAGTCATCGCGTTGTGTATTACCATAACGATATTCTTCTGACCCATCTTTATTACTGACTGTTACCCAGCTTCCCTCAGGAATATCAAACTCAGAAAAATGCACCTTAATAAAACTTGCTCCTGGTTCATTTATCACAACCTCTCCACCCAGTGCTTCTAAATCTCCACCCAATAATGAAGCAGGCATTTCGACTCGATCAGCAATAATAATGGGTTTTAACGATGCTTCTAATTCTTCACTGCTCACCTCCGAGGTATATTCTAATACATTATTCTGATCTTGAGATAAAACAGGTGTGGCAGATAATGACAGCAAAATACTTGCTACAAGCTTTGTTCTAAGTAAGTCCGTTAACATGCTTATGCCTCCTGGCTACACATAAAAATAGAGTTTAATCGAATAAATATCGACCAACGAAAGAATAAATGTATACCTAAAATACAGGGCACATTTAAGTATTTTTATTATTAACAATAATCATTTTGGCATAAACAAAATGAACGAGGGGTTAATTTTTTTATCAAATTAAGATTTTTGTTTGAATAAAATTTGGCAATCGATATGTTTTTTCTTATTCAATTCATAAGATAGGTATTCAAAATAGATATTAATTTAACTCATTTCAATTACCTTAAATAAGTTTATAAAACTAAAAATAATAAAAGAAATATACTCTATCGAAAAAACACTTACATAAATTACATGTTTATAACAAATTATTTAAACAACGCTTGTAATGTCTGCAGTAAGTAAGTCAAACGCTTGCTGGATTTGACATTATGCACAGCCATTGCTACTGCTTTTTTCTGACCGATTAAAATAACTAACTGCTTACCCCGTGTCACTCCGGTATAAAGCAAATTACGTTCAAGCAAGGTAAAATGTTGGGTCGCTATTGGTATCACAACAACAGGATATTCTGATCCCTGACTCTTATGAATTGTTGTGGCATAAGCTAAAGAAAGCTCATCTAACTCATGTTGTTCATAGGCAACATCTCGTCCTTCAAAACAAATTAACAACTCGCCTGATTCTGCATCAATCGATTGAACACGCCCAATATCGCCATTAAACACTTCCTTATCATAGTTATTCACATTTTGGATGACTTTATCGCCTGGTGCATAGGTCCAGCCAAATCGCGTTAATTTAGGATGAGCGTCGCCATTCAGCTTTTCTTGTAATGCAAGGTTTAAACTTCTCGCACCAAGACCACCACGGTTCATTGGTGTAAGCACTTGAATATCATTAATCGGGTCTACATTAAACCGCTTAGGAATACGTTCGCTTACCGAGTATATCAGCTTTGCTTGAATTAACTCAGGCTCATCAACTTCCATAAAATAAAAGTCAGATTGTTCATCTTTTTCACTGACTTTAGGGCTATAACCTCTATTAATACTGTGTGCATTAGTAATTATCTTCGATGTAGCCGCCTGCCGAAAAATCTCTGTTAATTTTGCGATAGGAACAGTATTTGAGTTAATAATATCTGCCAGTACTGATCCTGGCCCAACTGAAGGTAACTGATCAACATCTCCCACCAACAATACTGCCGTATTATTTGCCACGGCACGTAATAACTGGTTCATGAGCACCACATCCACCATAGATGTTTCATCGACGACCAAAAAGTCGGTTTCTAACAGCTTTTTAGCATTACGCTTAAAGTCAAACTGCTTTGGATCGAACTCTAATAAGCGGTGGATTGTAGTAGCTTCTCGCCCTGTAGACTCAGTTAAACGCTTTGCAGCTCGACCAGTCGGTGCACACAGAGTAACATGGGCTTTTTTAGCCGCAATAATTGTCAAAATACTATTTACAACCGTGGTTTTCCCTACACCAGGCCCACCCGTAATTACACAGAATTTATTATGGATAACACGTCGAATTGCATCTTGTTGGGACGCTGATAACTGAATATGATTTTGCTGTTCCACCCAGGGAATTGCTTTATTTAAGTCAATCCCCTGCCAAAATGTATGCCCTTGAGCCAACTGACGAATATGATTCGCTACACCTTGTTCAGCATGGAATAAAGGTGTTAAAAACACACAAGGTACACCATCAATATTCTGTGCAATCAAGTTTTCGGCAACTAACTCCTCGTTTATTGCTTGCCGTAAAACGGTATCTGGAATATCTAACAGCTTCTCTCCCGACTGAACCAACTCTTCAAAGGGCGCAGCACAATGTCCATTGCCAGAAATTTCCTGCAGCACATGGCGTATGCCCGCTCGCGCACGTATTAATGAAGTAGGCTCAATACCGAGTCGTTGGGCAATTTGATCCGCTGTTTTAAAACCAATGCCATGAATATCTAATGCAAGCTGATATGGATTAGCACAGACTTTTTCGACCGCATCCTCACCATAGGTTTTATAAATACGTACAGCACGTGCCGTACCCACACCATGAGACTGCAAGAACACCATAATATCGCGCACGACTTTTTGCTCTTGCCATGCGGAAGTGATCTTCTCCTGTCGTACTTTACCAATACCATCCAATTCTAATAAGCGTTCTGGCTGATGCTCAATAACATCAAATACCTGCTCACCAAAATGCTTCACTAGTCGTTTAGCAAAGTGGGGGCCAATCCCTTTAACCATGCCCGAACCCAAATACTTCTGCATACCCTCCAGGTTAGTAGGCACAATCATCTTCACAGACTTAGCTTGAAACTGCAGGCCATGGCGAGGATCATTCACCCAGATACCAAAGCTTTCAATATATTCGCCTGCCGTGATTGCTGGCGTACTTCCCGTTATAGTGACTAACTCCCGATAACCACGCACTTTTGTCCGCACCACAAAAAAGCCCGTTTCCTCACTATGAAACGTCACCCGCTCAACACTACCTTCCAAGCGTTCCTGAGGCTGATGGTCCGTGGTGTTTTGGTTCATAAGCAATGGTTAACTATAGATAGTGTAAGCATGTGCTGAGCTACCTTTGTGATTAGTCAATTGGTTTCTATTAAGTGGCTCTAGTATTACAAAGCCTAGGACGATTGCCAAACGTAGAGATTATTAACCCCCTCCTAACCTCCCCCTTCAATAAAGGGGAGGAACTGATTGTGCTTACCTGAAACAAAAGTTATCTGCTGCTTGCTCGGTCTGCTCCCTCCCCTTTGCAAGGGGAGGGTTGGGGTGGGGTTTGTTTCTAACAGGAAATTCAGAGAGTTACGGTTTAAGTCTTATTTACTTCCATCAATATTCGACCTAATACACCTTCTAACTCACACATCACTTGTTGGTTAGTAAAATGAAGTACTTTTAAACCACAAGACATTAAAAATGTATCACGTACGTCATCATAAGCCATTCCTTCTTGTGTAAAATGACTCTCGCCATCAACTTCAATAACTAAACGTCGCTCAGCACAATAAAAGTCCACTATATACTGGCCAATACCATGTTGACGTCTAAATTTAACTCTCAATTGTTTCTTACGCAGAGCATTCCATAACCTTCTTTCAGGCTCAGTCAAATTACTACGCAATACTCTTCTTCTGGTTAGACTGTTCTTGTCGTTTTTCACTGTAGTGTAAATTTTGGGTTGATGCTTGTGTGTATTTAACTTGATTATAGATAGAGTTCAACCGGCCACCTTCATTAACCCCCTCCTAACCTCCCCCTTCAACAAAGGGGAGGAATTGATTGTGCTAAACCTGAAACACAAATTGTTTGCTGCTTGCATGATCTGCTCCCTCCCCTTAGCAAGGGGAGGGGTGGGGTTAAGAACTAACCATAAACATCATAAGCAGTACGTTTAATGAGGTATATGTACAAGAGGTAATAGTTAAAATTCGGAAGGAAAAGAGAGCCCAGAAAGATAACAACCAACAATCTGTATATTAATTATACGATTATATTCGTACTTTAGTTTTTACAAATCTATAGCCTGTATAAAATACATACACATAAAGTGCTTTATTGCACAAGCTTTATACAACAAAATTTGTACGTAACTATGCGTAGAATTGGTTACCCATCGTTGAAAGCTTAACAGTTATCACTTTTTTATATACGCACATCAATACTAAAATGCTAACAGGTTGGCAATCATAAAACCTTTGTAGCATAATGCCACAGCACAAAGCACTTAATATGTACGTTCGTTGCATCGTACTTGTTTTGCTACAGGAATGGTTTTAGTAGAACAAGCAGAAAATGTGTGATGAATTCTACATTTTAAAATATTAAATGCAACGTGTTTAGTTTTTTTGGTTAGGAAGTAATCAAGACAGTAAAAGATAACTATTATATTCGTATAAATACGAAGCACTTGAATCTTCTTTTATTAACATAAGAGAAGGAGTCTTCTTATCTTTTAGTACACTACAATTTATGTTGATTTACAGCTTAAATATGCCTTTTTAGAAAAGTATAATTAACTTCAATCAATAAATTAGAGTGTATCTCTCTTGGTTGTCCAAACCAACTATGAAGCAAGTTAGATATAAGAATCGTATTTTAGAAAGTTAGACGACCTTAACTGTTGCAGATAAATACATATTCGTAGCCTCCTTAAAGTGGCTCTCCTTGTTGTTTTTCATACGAATGCGTTCTTGGTTAAGGTCAACAAATCTTCTTACTAAATACATAACTTACATCTTCTTCTCATAGAACATAACTGGATTGTTTATTAGTAAAAAGAACGGAGAGAGACTCGAATGAAAAAACAACAAGGTTTTACGCTCATCGAATTGATGATCGTGGTTGCGATTATTGGTATTTTGGCTGCTGTTGCTATGCCTGCATATCAAAACTACACTAAAAGATCACGTGTTGCGAACGCTATATCTTCCGTGGAAAGTGTAAAAACAAAAATGGTTGAACATTATGCATTCAATGGAAGCTGGCCAGCTAACAATTCAGCATTAGGTAGTGCCAGTAGCATAGCTGGATCGAACACTGAAGCTGGCGTATCAAGTATAACTATTACTGGTAGTCAAATTTCTATTAGCTTTGGTCCTAAGGTTCAAACGGGTGGAATACTTGTTCTTCAGGCCCAAGATCGTAATGGTAACCTAGAATGGGATTGTGTAAATGGAACGACTACATTAAGCTCTGACATCAGACCTAAAATTTGTGACTAAACCCAGTCATAACACAAAACTTTACCTTTAAAAATACGTAGGGGTGTCAGCCCTACGTATACAGATATATCAAAATGAGTATTTGTAAAAAACTTCTTATATACATTCTGTACCTACTATCCTTGATTTGGATAAATTATCTCAACTTACCACAAAAAGTTGAATCGGGAGACATCTCTTTCCTTCCTCTTCTTGCTCCTGTATCAAGATTTATATTAACCTTATTACTTATACAAACAATAATATTTATTGCATCTTCTCTTCTTAGCAGCAAGTATCCACTAACAATATCTGCTTTTATTAATTTGATTCTTGTCTTAATAAACCAAAATATTTTTCCTTACAACAATATTTTCACACCATCGACAATCATAACTATAATATTTATCGTTGGCTCACTATTAATTGAAAAAAAATATAAGAACAAGTGCAAATCAAAGATAAATAAAATTGCCTTTGCTTTACCATTGTTAGCTCTTTCTGCTTTTCTATTTTCATCAAATTCAAGCTTGCAAGAGAAACAACAAAATATTGTTATTATAGGGATAGATGCTTTACGTCCAGATTTTCTTGGAATAAATGATACACAACCTAGTATCACTCCAAATATAGATAAATTTCTAACTAACAGTACTTTCTATACAGACGTCACGACTCCATTAGCAAGAACATACCCTGCCTGGGTGTCAATTCTTACAGGACTTTATGGCACCAACACACATGCCCGTTTCAACTTAATGCCTAAAGGAATGGTTGACCGTCAGCATAACCTTCAAAATACTTTAAAGGAAAAAGGCTATACTACAATTTACGCAATTGATGAGCGCCGTTTTAACAACATAGATGAGAGCTATGGTTTTGACTATGTGGTAGGACCCAAAATTGGTGCAGCCGACTTTGTTCTTGCTAGCATATCAGATATTCCAATAGTCAACCTTACTTGCTTGACTTCAGCTGGAGAGTATATATTCCCTTATTCCTGCAATAACAGAGCCAAACACTCAACCTATATACCTAAAAATTTTGTTGATTCTGTTATGCGAACTATAAAGGCTAATGCTGACAAACCTTTATTTATATCAACTCACTTTACTCTTCCACATTGGCCTTTTCGTTATTCTCAACTAGAGATACCTCAGGGTCGTAAGTTTGACGAAAAAAAACCCAATCACTTTTTTTATATGGCAATGTTACAAGCTGTTGACAAGCAATTTCAGTATTTTGTTGATCAATTAAATAATGCTGGCGTGCTTGAAAATGCATTAGTTATTGTTTTATCTGACCATGGTGAAGGATTTATGCTAGATCAAGATAAGCTTAACAAAGGCATTGAAGGTGTTTCATTTAAAACTAATGCCATGGGACACGGTACTAACATTTTAAGCCTAGAACAATATCAAGTTGTTTTAGGTATTCAAAAGTTTGAGAAATCAAGCCAAGGTATAGTCAAAACAACACCTGTTTCACTAATTGATATTGCACCTACTATCTACGATTATTTAAATATTACTCCTGACTATAAGCCTGAAGGTAAAGCATTAAGCTGGCAAGAAGGCGGTATTGAAGAAGATAGCGAACGCTTCTTATTTATTGAAAGTAGTTTAAGTGTTGAAAGTATGAATAGCAGCCGTCTTGATGCAATTAAAGTCATGATGCAAGGTATACATTACTACACAACTACAAAAGAAGGCCTGGTAACCATTAAGCCAGAACTCATTGATGAAACCATAGCAGCCAAACAGCGCGGTGTTATCTATAAAGACTGGTTATTAGCAATGTTTCCGGATATGACGGATAACATGATTATGGTTAACCGTAAATCAAAAATCTGGTGGCCATTAACCCATTATAAAGAAGAGAACATGGCACCTTGGCGCGAAATGCTCGATGCACTTTGTACACACTATAAAAATGATACAGGTTTTGACAAATACCAACTTTGTCAAAAATTTTCAGGTAGTTAAATGAAATCTAAAGTAAGTTTACTTAATCAAGCGCCTTTCTGGGCGCTTTTTATTTGTGTTGGCTTTGCTCAATATTGGCAATTATTGATTGGGCCAGCGAATGTGGATAGTGTTCGGGCTATCATCTGCCTAATTGAACTAGCCACCATTATTTATTTTCAATCTAAAAGTAACCACGCTAAAAGTTTACCCAAATGGATCATAATATTCTTTAGCATTTGGATTATTTCAACCATAGTATCCACGGTGCTATCAGTAAGGTTTTACTTTTCTCTGATCACGCAACTCGAGTGGTTTACTCACGCTATATTTGCTTTTGTGATAGCACAACATCTCAGCAAACAGCACTGGGATAAGCTAATAGCAGCTATTCCTTTTACGCTGGTTTGTACTGCATTTTACTATGTATATCAATGGTTTACATTAGAAGATCCACATAATTTCAATTGGGTAAATTATGCAACGCCTTTTACAAATATCCGCCAGCTGGGATACTTTTGTACAGTAGCAGCTGTTATTGCACAATTTAGTTACTTATTTAGTAGTAATGATCTTCACAAGAAACTTTGGCTTATAGCAACTATCATATCTGTTAGCTTTTTAGTGTGGACAGCAGGAAGAGGTGCATTCTACTCTTATTTAATCACGATTATTTTTGCTTTGTTTGTTTTACCTTCCTATAGAAAAAAACTAGTATTAACTACATTAATATCCCTAGCATTTGGTTTTTTTATCGCTATCATTGCATCTACAAACACTAGTGCAGGCGAAATTGAGCACTTAAGTAGAATGTCAATTGCCATCAGAATTGGTATGTGGATTGAAACCCTCCAAAGCTTATCTAGTTTTAAAAAACTTCTGTTTGGTTATGGTGTCAATACTTATCAAGTCACATGTAAAAACTTTGTGTTTATGCAACCCCATAACGCTATTGTACAGGCTCTCCATGACTGGGGAACTATAGGCACAGTCAGCTTTCTTTCACTGATCGGCTATATACTGATTAATACACTCTTAAAAATCTACAAAAAAACTATTGAAAGTCATACTCAAATTATTGCTTTTTTTGCCGCAGTATCACTCTGCTTACACTCTTTAAATGCAGGCGTATTTTATCATTCCTACTCTATTTTAGTTTTTGCGCTGTGTATTGCTTATCTATTGCCAATCTCGTTAAACAACAAACAACCAATATTAACTACTGCATATAAGAACTTATGCAGCGGAGTTGTTATATTACTCTTTTGCTTACATCTCACAAACACCTACTGGCTCATTAGACCTGTTATACCAGCACCCAACTCTTTTGCAGCAACGATGGTGCGGTCATTTCCTTCGACAACGTTAATCATTAACCGTTGGATTGAAGCTTGGTATAAATATTATCCTGCAGAAGCTTTTGAGTGGACGCAATGGCTTCAGACCCATGGAGATAATAGTTGGTATTACTATTATCTAGAGGCCCGCGTGCGAAATGATATTGGAGAAAAAAAGAAAGCATCAATGCTGATTGCTCAAGCCATTGAAAATGCTCCCCAACATCAGCAACAACAATTAGTTGATTTCCAAAAGTCTATTAAACATTAAATATACCCTTCACGAATTATTTTTAGGGTTTATTGTCAGCACTCTTGACTACCAAGGACGGTGGGAATGCAGTTTATACATAATGACATGGATGTCATATAGTAGAGCAATGCAGGAGCTATTGCCGAGGAGCATTTAACGGCCACCCCCTTGTGCCCTAGTGGTATAAAAACCCTTCGTTTTAGGTATACAATACTCTCAGTTCCTTATCCCCTCTCATCTTCACACACCTGTCCCTTAACTACACTATACTTGTCATACAGTCTTATAACGTATAACAAGGAGTGTACAATGAGTGATCAAGCAGTGTTGATGCTGGTAACCAGCCACAGTCAACTCACGGATGACAAAACCACAGGCTTATGGTTTGAGGAGTTTGCTGTACCCTACGAGCTAATTAAACAGGCTGGATTTGATATCACTGTTGCCAGTATTCAAGGAGGAAAGGCACCGGTAGACCAACAAAGTCTGCCCAAAGAGGGAGAGCATGCCGAAGCGATGATGGTATTAGAAAATACCATTCCCCTCACTGATGTGGCCCCTGCCAATTATTGCGGTTTATTTATTCCTGGGGGGCATGGCACTATGTTTGACCTGCCTAACAATCCTGCGGTTGCTTATGCCATTGGCTTTTATATTGAAAAACATCAGCCTGTTGCAGCAGTTTGTCATGGGGTTTGTGCCTTAATTAATGATATCCCCGGTTATGGACCTAAATTCGTCAAAAGCCGTATTCTAACCTCATTTACCAATGAAGAAGAGCATGAAGTCGGTATGACTAACCATGTGCCGTTTTTATTGGAAACCCGGTTACGTGAACTTGGTGCCGATTATCGTGGGTCTGACAATTGGTCAGATCATATTGAAATTGATGGCTTATTAATTACTGGGCAAAATCCTCAGTCCAGTGAGAGCACCGCTAAAGCTTTTATTCGGGCTTTAAAGGATTAAATTTTCTGTTTGTTCTTTTAACCCCCTCCTAGCCTCCCCCTTCAGCAAGGGGGAGGAACTAAATACGAAAATACCTCCCTTACAATAAGCAAAAGGAACCAAAAGCAAAGGCACATCCTCCTAGAACAAGAGAGTGCCTTAACACAAAAGCATATCTCTCTTTAAAGCTAGGTTGCGGGACTAAGTGCAGAAAGTATACACCGTATATTCCCTCCCCTTGGTAAGGGGAGGGTTAGGGTGGGGTTTGTAATACATACCGCAAAATTCAGCACTTATATATTTAAGCTCATTTAACCCCCTCCTAGCCTCCCCCTTCAGCAAGGGGGAGGAACTTAATGCGAAAATATCTCCCCTCAAATAAGGTAGAGGAACTAAAAGTTACGGTTCAACCCCTTCTCAATAAAGATACAAAGTTAGAGTGGGGTTTGTACTTTATATTTTAAATTTGTCATGTTACCGTCACTAAAAAGCAACACATGGACAGTAAGTTGAGCGAAAACTGTGCATTATATAAGTCATTTCTTGACGATTTATGCCTGTTAACGCTATCGCTTATAAAAAAGGTAGTATGAGTAACATGACAAATCACTTTCTCTCTCGTTGTGTTTTAGGCACATCGCTTGCGTTTATTCTTTCAGGTTGTCAACACTATACTGAACCAGCACCTGCTACTCTGGTGGGTTATGCTAAATTACCGGCCGATAGCTTTGCGCAAGGGCCTGTGGCAGGTAAAGGTTTAGGTGTATCCACCATTAACGGCAAACAAGTTCCTTTTAAAAAAGGACAGCCCATCCAAGGCTTTTCCGCTGTTTTAAAAAATCCTGATGGCACCTTTTTAGCCATGTCCGACAATGGCTTTGGTAAGGTGGAAAATTCAGCTGATTTTAACTTGCGTTTATATACTATTCAGCCAAACCTAAAAACCAATGATAAAACAGATGCAGGCCTCGTAAAGGTAAAAAGCTTTATCGAGCTACATGACCCTGACCATAAAATTCCCTTTGCTATTGTTAACCACTTTACTCAACAACGTGTTTTAACAGGAGCGGATTTTGATATTGAATCTGTACGTCGTACAGCAGATGGTACTTATTGGTTAGGCGATGAGTTTGGTCCTTTTTTACTGCATGTAGATGCTAATGGCAAAGTTTTAGAAGAGCCTTATCGACTGCCTGACTTTAGTCGGACAGGTCACTATTTAAACTCGCCACAAAATCCTTATTTAGAGGAAGGCTCTAGTGTTCGTATTATGAATGCTGTCGCTCAACATGCTGCACAACACGGTGCCAATTATCAGCCTGTGTTTTCACCCTACCATGTTATGCTGCAGGACAATAATCCAAAAGTAATTCACTATGCACGGGATAATGACACCCCCAATGGTTTAAAACTTGCGGCAAGTGATGTATTTGATATTCAATCCATTAAAAAAGCAGGCTACCCCGTTGTTACCTGGACCGTTAATGAGCTTCCAAGAATGTTGGAACTGATGGAGCTAGGAGTGAGTGGCATTATTTCTGACCGTCCAGACTTATTATTAACCGCAGTTAAGCAGTTTGATGGAAACAAGGATGGCAAACCAGATTACCTCACTGCTGAAGGACTGATTGATGCCCAACATTTTGACGCCCAAGGCCATCGTGGCGGTCGTAATTTACGCCCTGAAAATACGTTGCCCGCAATGGAAGTCGCATTGGATAACCTAATGACGACACTGGAAACAGATATTGGTATTACTAAAGATGGTGTTGCGGTACTTAGTCATGACCCTTATATTGAAGCCACTAAGTGTCGTTTAAGTAATAACAGGGTTTATACAGAACACCAGCAAAAACTTATCAAAGACCTTACATTTAATGAAATTCAAAACAATTTTGTTTGCGATAAAGTCTTTCGTGGTGACTCTCAGGTTAACGATGCCTCACTATCGCCAGTTACTTTAGCTTTTACCCAGAAAATAGGCTTAAAACACAGTTATACACCGCCTAGCTTACAGCAGGTTTTTAACTTTGTTCGTTTTTATCAACAGTTTTATACAACAGGCCAAGGTAAAAACCATCCTCTTGCCGTTCAACGCAGCAAAGTAGCTCAGCAAGTTCGATTTAATATTGAAACGAAATTAAATCCACGTAGTGATCGTGATAGCCATGGTGTCGTTTATAACAAGCGTACTGTTACGCCAGAAAAAATGGCAACAATTTTAGCGAATACTATCATGCGTAATGGATTAACAAAGCGAGCGGATATTCAAAGCTTTGATTTTCGCTCACTGTTATATGTTCAGAAAAACTATCCTGCAATTCGAACCGTTTACCTCATCGGTGATTTTCCCAATAAAGGGCCTTATGCTGATGACGGTACCAACTTACAGGATGAACAAGGTAAAAATACACCGTGGTTAGCTGGTTTATACTGGCCTTATCGCAACACTGCGTTGGTTGATGGTATCCGCATCAATCGCAGTAGCGGCTTTGAAGGCATGGCATTAAGTGCCGATGGCAATACTCTGTTTGCCATGCTTGAAGAGCCAGTGATTGGTAACGATAAACGTGAGCTGTTAATTCATGCTTTTGACCTGCAACGTAAAGTATTTTCCGGAAAAAGCTATCGCTACCCTATGGCAGATAAAAGCAAGGCCATAGGTGACTTCACCATGATTAATGCAAAACATGGGTTAGTGATAGAACGTGATAACGAAGAAGGTACTGCTGAAGCCTTCAAAATGGTTTATCTCATTACCTTGCAGAACGATGGTCAAGTATCAAAAAAGCCATTGGTCAACTTAATGACGATTAATGATCCTCATCAACTGGCAGATAAACAGACAGGTGATTTTGGCGTTGGCAATGGTAAGTTTGCCTTTAGCTACACGACCATTGAAAACATTGAGGTGTTGGATGAACAGCACATTGCAATAATGAACGACAATAACTACCCATTCAGTATGGGTCGTCATTTAGCATCCAAGCAACCAGACGACACTGAGTTTATTGTGTTACGTTTGCCTGAAAAGTTAGAGCTATCAAATAAGTCTCACTAAAAACGTGATTTTCTTCCAGTAAAATTTGGGCGTAATGTGTTTTACGCCCTTCTCCTTCATTTCAAAACTAGGCTATAGCAAACAAAGATGCTAGTGTCTTTTTTAACCAGACAGGTTGAAAAGGAGCCACTATGCCGCTGCGTCTGAAATGCTTGATAAGTCTTATTATTGCATTGCTGGCAAGCATTGCCTGGATTAAGCCTATTGATCAGTCCACCGATGCCATCATAACTGAGCACTTAAAAAATGCGGCTGTCACGTTTGCGGCTGCACGCTTATTGAATGGCGCTATCTCGGTTGTGCAAGGCACTGAGCTGTCCATAGAACCTGTGGGTATAGGACTTACCTTTAAAGCCGGGGAAATTCTTGACCCAGTGAATGATATGGTTGAGCGGTTTTCCTGGGTAATGCTCGCCAGTACCACCTCCCTCGGCATTCAAAAACTGTTGATTCAAATGATCAGTGCGCACTGGTTTAACATTATGCTGTCAGTCATGGCGGGTTTACTTGTCATTGCATTATGGACTCCAAAAGCAATACCTCGTACTCAACTGTGGTTTACCAAGCTGTTTGCATTACTGATTGTGGTACGCTTTGCTTTAACGATAGTTGTGCTGGCTAATCATTTACTGCAAGTACATTTTCTTGAGCAACAACAGCAGCAAGCCACGGAACACTTGCAAATAACCACTCAGGCTATTGAGGATTTTCAACAGCAGCAAATCGAACAATCCCATGAAGAAAAATCTTTCATGGATTCTCTTCGTGATCGATGGGATCAGGTTAGTCGGCAGCTTAACCCATCAAAACAGTTTGAAGCTTTACAGGCTAAAGCAAACCAAGCTATTGAAGATATGATGCTATTAATTGCCAGCTTTCTACTACAAACCGTCTTATTACCGTTGCTGTTTTTGTGGGTCCTCGTGAAGGTTTCGGGCTTTATTATGAGGTTTGAAGCGCTTCCTGCTAAGACACTTGCCTAACCACACTACTTAACCCCCTCCTAACCTCCCCCTTCAACAAGGGGGAGGAATTAAAAAACCGCACAATCTATTCCATTCCTTTCAACAAAAAAGCGGAATTAAACATGCAACATATCGCTATGCTCTCTGTTCCCTCCCCTTGAGTAAGGGGAGGGTTAGGGTGGGGATAAGAAGGAGAATAAAAAAAGAAATTAAAGTATTATAAATATGCAAGCACTAATGACATATAAAATGGAATAATAATAATGCCCATCCCCGTACTCGCAAGTACGGCAACTGCAGCCTTTTGTGGTTGAGCATCCAGCTCGACTGCTACTGCAATATTGTTTGCCGCTAAAGGCACCATCGACATTAATAAAATGCCGTACATAATTGTGCGATTAAAACTATGAAAAACAAAGTGATCAATAATGATTGCGATGATTACGGCAACTGGCCAAAAGATATATTTAACAATTGATGTGACCGCAATAAACTTCATATCAATATGGCTACGAGATACTTGTGCTAAACCAAGGCCAACAATCATCATACCTAAAACAGTATAAGCACCTTTAAATGCTTCAAGGCTTTCTGCTAAATTTGCAGGTAAATGAAAACCCGCTAAGTTTAAAATTAAACCTGTCGAAAATGCATAAATTAAAGGCAACCGGGATATTTTACGTAAACTATCCTGAATCGTAAAATTTCCACGTGCCGTAATATAAAAGCCAACCGTACTCTCAAATACCATAAAACCCATTAGTGAAAAAAGTACCACAGCAATGCCTTCTGCATCGAACAGTGCCATGGCAATCGGTAATCCAAAGTAGCCCGTATTACCTGTACCCGATGAAAAAGCAAATAAATTACGCGTATTATCTTGCCACAAACGGCCTCCCCATAGAAAAGCTATAAAAGCTAAACTACAGGAAATACAAAAAAACATAATTGGTAGCATGGCATAACTGAGCTTAATTGGTGCTTCCATCATGCCTGTAAAAATAACAATAGGTGCTACGACATAAATTAGTAATGAAGAGAATGTTCGGGTATTCAAAGGAAGGCGCTTGCCCGCAATAAAGCCTAGCACAACAAGAATAAATAAAAAGGTAACTTTGCCCAGCAGTATGTCAGTATCCATAGAAAGGGGTCCAACGGGTTAAGAGATTACAAAGCATAATTGTACTGAATATCCACAAGATGAATAATACGTAATATATGAAGCTTTTATGTGTTTATTAGAAAGGACCTAACAACCCAATAAGAACAAGTTCATATTCGCCGGCCTTGCTGGTTCTCTGCAACTCACTGGCATAAACAATTGTCTAACAAAATACTTCTCGTTAATAAAAACTGACTACTTAATAGTCGTATCAATTACATAGGCTTCTTCATTTATCTGATCTGATCGAATCACAGACATACTAGCAAATTTAGGATTTTCAAAAAAAGAATATAATTGTTGTTTTATATAGCTATTATGCATATGCTTTGCAATGAGCCTTTCAAACTCATAATCATAAAAAAAGTATAATAACAGACATTATTAAGGACATGGATTTATGGTAGAAATAATCGTACGCTATGTTCACTTTATTGGAATTATTGGATTAGGTGCAACACTTGTTGTAGAGCATTTACTGATCTCATCAGAATTAACAGCACAACAAATTAAAAAGATTGCAAGGATTGATGCTGTATATGGCATTAGCGCTTTAGTCACTTTAACTGCCGGTTTGTTATTATGGTTCGTTGTAGGTAAGCCTGCAGACTACTATTTGAAAAACTGGATTTTTCATACCAAAATTTCAATATTTATTTTAATCGTTATTCTTTCTATTTACCCCACAATATTTTTCATAAAAAATCGTAAGAGCAACTTAAGTAAAATATCCGTATCTAAAGCCATCCCCATCATTTTGCGAGTAGAATTAACCTTGTTTTTATTACTGCCTTTACTTGCGCTCATGGTAGCAAGAGGCTACGGGAGCTTTTAAATATACCCAATACGAAGGATTTTTAGGGGCGGCTGTCAAGCGATGAAGCCTCAGGAGCTTATATTAATAAGTGACTGGGGTGAAGAGCGCGGACAACAAACCCTAAAAATGATTCGTGAAGGGTATAACAATAAGGAGTGCTTGATGAGTATTGTATCCACCGAAAATGCAGAACATTATATCTGGGGGTCAATCTGTGATGGTTGGCACCTGGCTAAATCATCAAACTTAAGTGTTATCCAAGAACGTGTTCCGCCAAATAGTTCCGAAGTTAGACATTATCACCAGCGATCTGAGCAGTTCTTTTATGTTTTAGCAGGCCAAGCCACATTAGAATTAGAAAACAGTCATATTCACACATTAAAAACCAACCAAGGTTTTCATGTAACACAGGGTGTCACTCACAAACTCAGTAATCAAGGAAGTGAAGACTTGCACTTGCTGGTAATATCATGTCCACCAAGCCATGGGGATCGAGTAACCATGGAATGATAAGTCTCAAGTTGCTGGATCCAGAATCACCCATTATGATCAAAAGTTAAACGAGTAAGCAGGTGACTTTTAAATGAAGTACTCAATCACTATTGCTCTTACTGCACTGCTTTCAAGTACCCAAGTAATAGCTGACATAAGCCCTGAAACCAAACAAGAGATAGCACACTTATTGGAATTTGTTCAAAACACTACTTGCAAGTATGACCGAAATGGGGAAATGCACACAGGCTCAGAAGCTGTAGAGCATATCCAGAAGAAATATAACTACTTCCAAGACAAAGTGAAAACCACTGAAGACTTTATTCGCTATAGTGCCACCAAGAGCGAACTATCTGGTAAACACTATCGTATCCACTGCCAAGGTAAACCTATACAAAACAGTGCATCCTGGCTACTAGAAGAGCTAAATAGCTACCGCCAGTCAAATAAACCATAAGAGAATAAGGCCAACTTCCTGAACAGCTATGTGCGCAATCTATCCTCCTTATGTAAGGGGTTTAGTGAGGCTAAGAGAGCATTACAAGGACTTTCGTTTAAGAACGCAAACAGCAAAAATGTGTCAGTACGACATGAATACAGATCTGCGGAGTTGTTAGGGGAAGCGCTAAGGATAGCGCTCATATTAAATAATAGGTGGAGGGGATAAGTGCACAGAGAATGGAAAGTATGTTTTACTTAATCAACCAGTCAACAAAAGGAGTTGGTGAAGGCGATATAAAAAATAAAGCAGCGACAATTCCCCCCATTAATACAGAATTAAGTGGATTTCTAAAATCGATCGGCTTTAATGCTGTACCAAATGATTTTTTAATTCTGGCTCCAGCGATATCAACACTGTATATTTCATCCAATGTGAGGTGAATCAAAAAGCCAAACGCAATGGCAATACCACTACCCCAAGCCAATACAGGGTTAGCTTGCAAGGCATAATGGCAGAGGACAATTGTGATCGACATAAAAAATGCCCCTGCCAACAATGAATGGTAAATACCTCGGTGTACACTAAACTTTGCAAATACTTTATAACCAATAATACGTACACTTAAAAATACGGAAAAGCCTATTAGCAATAAAAATGGTGTAGCAGGTACTGGTTTTAAATGCGTTACTACCAATACGACCGACCCAACAGCAAGTGCTGTAAATAATGCTTTGACTGGCTTAGCATGGTCGGAGTCAATATCAGGCAAAACACCACCAATACAAATAAGCAACCATGTTGTTAACGCTTGAGAGATTGATAGCCAGCCTTCCCCCAAACCCACAATAGATACAACGCCACCGGCTGCTGCAGCAACATTTATGTGTGTGTTAAAATTCGCCATAAAAACCCAAAATTGCTTAGCTCAACTCGATATACCAAATCACTAATATTAACCATTTGTCGTATATATGGCTATTCAGACTTTTGATTTGTTAGAAGAAGTAGCGTATTGCCTAACCAATAATAAAAAACTAAGCATAACTATAGCGAAAGTTTGGTGATAATGTTGCTAGGCGTGTTTTAGCATACGATTTATATACACTACAAATGCCCTAAGCAACCAAGGGCATTTATGCTCAATATCATCTAAAGGGAAGTGGATTACTGGTGAGGTATATACTAATGTCTTACGCCAATTTTAAGCAGAGCAATTGAACGGGTATCGTCATCATCCATAAGACAGTGACCAGCCACTACACAGTCAATATGATCATCTGGCTCAGGCAGCTCACCTAACAAGTCCAAAGACCCTATTTTCTCTACCCAGTCACCATGCGGTGTTGCATAGCGAATTTGAAAATGGTCTGGATCAATAAGCCGACGATACAACCATGGAAAACCATTGATGGGTTTATCGTGGACTACCACCCAACCATCTGTTGTAGTAATCGCCATTTTAACTCCTTTTACCCTTTTGTCATTTAATATCCTGAAAGCCAAACTGTATAAAAGAATGAAAGTAAAGTGTATAAGCTAGTTCTCATACCTATACCATATTGTGTATATCAGATTTCATTCTTTTATCTTAGATCGAATAAACTTTGTTAAATATATCAAGCTTCAGTGTATCAAACGAGTCTGGGTATCAATCTGCTACTACATCAATTGTTTAGGAAACACGTATACCAATATATTGGTCTACCGCCAATTTCTTTCATTATTAAAACAGCGTTTCAATATTTAGCAGTGTAGGCAACACCTCATCGTAAATACGAGTTCATCGTACCTTTAAATTCAGTTATTACGATAAACTTGAGTCCGGTACTATTCGTACGTAAAACCCCGTAGCTGTATTAATGCATTTAAAAATACATCATATTGTGTATACCTATTTTAAGTCAATTCGTTTATCAATACTGAGAAACCGCTAAGCTATATTTTTTACATACTTAGTTTTTAACAAGCGTAAAAGTCATTACTCCACTCTGATTCTTAAACTAAAAAACCAAGCCTGTATGCAAACAATATTGAAGTGAAAAGAGCGCATTATTAATTGCAGCTTAAAAACAACAAATCACTTTTATTCTATCCACAGTAAATGAACACTTATCACACTGTTATCCACAGCTATATTCACAGCATTAAATTTATGCTCAATCCTTAAAGCAGTGGAACGACCGAACAACTATTAATAAAACTTATAGCGATTCAATGACAATGTCACTCTGAGGTATGCAAGAGCACGCCAGCGCAATCCCATTTTCCTTTTCATCTTCAGTCAACGCATAATCTGCTACATGGTCATATGACCCAGAAACAACTCTCACCTTGCAAATACCGCATACCCCTGCACGACAGGAATAATCCAGATCCAGTCCAGCCATTTCACTCTGTTCTAATAATGTATCCTGGCTGTTACCATCTTCAATAAAAGTATCCCAACTATCAAAAAGCAAAGTAATACTACGCTGTTCATGCTGAATAGCAGGCTGTTCTTTAATTACTATTTGGAAGTGTTCTTCATATATTTCTTTTACCATTAATGCAGAACAAGCTTCGTGCATATCAGCCATGAAAGATTCGCCCCCACAAATATAAACCGCTCGATGACTTACATCTGGCACCATCTGCAAGATTCTTGACTGGTTTAATCGTCCCTTGAATCCCGGCCAACTCATATCACTTTGGGTAAGCGTGAATATTAATTGCAGAGAAGGGTAATGTTTGGCAATAACTTTAAGTTCATCAGCACCCACTAAGTCAGATTCTGTTTTCGCCGTGTAAATAAGAATAATGTCTTTATCAGATTTTTGTTGGTACCAATAACGAATCATAGACAGCATAGGCGTGATCCCACTACCAGCTGCTAATAGTAAAACTTTTTCATTCTCCGTCGCTTCATTATGAAATAAACCCTCTGGTCTACTCGACTTGATTAAAGTACCAGTTTGGCAATGCTCATGGAGCCAGCTAGAAAATACACCATCAATAGTGCGCTCCACAGTAATCGCAAAACTGTTAGTTGTATCTGGTGCAGAAGAAATCGTATAGCAACGGGAAACAGGCTCTCCATTTATTTCCTGATGCAACGTAATATATTGTCCAGCTTTAAATGAAAGCGCCCAACTTTCTAATAATTGGAACCAAAATGTTACGGTATTCCATGTTTCCTGCACACGATGTAAGCACTTTAATTGGCCTTCTTCCGCTGTAGGCCATGGTATTCTCTTATTAACTGCATCCTGATTAACGACCTCGTTATCAATGGCTGCTTGATATTTTCCATCTGATCGAGACGGTTGTGCAGAAGAACGGTTCTCAACATTAACTTTTGTGGAAGCAACCATTGTGCGAAGATCAACGTAAACGGGCTTTGCTTTTGTTGAAATGATTTCCACAGTATCACCAACACTTATCGTACCTTCATTTAACGCTATCAGGTTCTGACCAAAATCTATTCTGCCCTCAATATCACGTCGATAGGTCATTAAGGTTTTGAGTGGTTCATTCACCGAACTTTTTTTCAGCGTTGTTGGGTTAACTGTAGTTAATACACAGCGCGTACATGGTCTTGCAACTGAAAATTCAACCTCACCAATTCGAATACGATCCCAGCCATCTTCTGCAAATGCTTCACTAGTACCTGAAACTACTAAGTTTGGCCTAAACTGACTCATGCTAATGGCTTCTTCTGTATAGTGGTTAAGGTCTGCTAAAGAGTCTTCAGATATAAGCAGAAATGGAAAACCATCAGCAAAACTTACCTTATAGTCAGGGCTGCTTTTTACTTCTCTGGTACTGATATTTCCCTGATACAGTAATGAGCATGGTTTATCTAAATACTCTGAGAACCATAAATCATAGTCTTGACTACCATGAAGCCCATCAGCTTGCTTCCCCCAAATTTCTAAAGACTGTTTCTGGTTTTCAGCAAACACACCATAATCAATGGCTAACGGCTTCATATCTGGAGCAGAAAGCTGCAGCCCTCTCACGTTCAGGGTAGCTCTGATATGAAGTAACTTATGCTCAGTACGTGCCGTAATAAACTTATTATGTTGATCGACTAACACAAAGCGCCGATCAAATGCTAAACCCTGGAGTTCAACATAAGAAGAAGATAATGAAATACCTGCTATTGATTTAACGGGGTAAATCGTTATGCCCGAAAGTATAGGTTGAGTTTCCTGCATGGCACATCTCCCAGAAATAATGGTCCTAGATATACTTATTTAGACTTCTTTTAGGCTACAGATATTTAAGGCACTTACTAACACAAATCTACCCATTTTAGCGGATGAAGTTTACCTGCCCAAGAGGCACTTGCACAATGCGACTAAAGTAGAGATCATTGCTCAAAGCCCTTCCTTCTCCTATTTAGATTTGTTGCAGGGAAAAGAACAAATGAGTAATGATGATATCCTAAAAAATCTTCCTTTAGGGCAAGCCACCGAGTATGTTTGTCACTACAAACCGGAGCTGCTACATCCAGTTCCCAGACAACTTAACCGATCAAAGATTAGCGTAAGTGATGACGCACTCCCTTTCCATGGAGAAGACCTTTGGACTCTTTATGAGTTATCCTGGCTGAATGAAAAAGGCAAACCTTGTGTCGCAATGGGTGAAGTGCGAATAGATGCCGCTACACCTAACTTAATTGAATCAAAATCCTTCAAGTTGTACTTAAATAGTTTTAATCAAACTCGCTTTGCCTCTATTGAAGAAGTCAGGTCAACCTTACAACGGGATCTATCAGCTTGCGCAGGTGGCACGGTCACAGTCCAAATTAACCCTCTATCCAGCACACCACTCGCCATGGCTGATTTAGATGGAGAACTTTTGGATGAGCTTGATATATCAGTTGATAATTATGAAATAAGCCCAGCTCTGCTGAAAAATGCCACATCAAATATGATTGTTTCTGAAACTCTGCATAGCCACTTATTGAAGTCAAATTGCTTGGTCACAGGTCAGCCTGACTGGGGAAGTGTCCAAATACACTACCAAGGACCGCAGATTGATCGAGAAGCCTTATTGCGCTATCTCATCTCTTTTCGACAACACCAAGAGTTTCATGAACAGTGTGTTGAGCGAATCTTTGTTGATATTCAACGTTACTGTGCTCCAGAGAAGTTATCCGTATTTGCTCGATATACTCGCCGTGGCGGTTTAGATATCAACCCATTTAGAAGTAACTTTGAAGCACTGCCAGCAAATAACTTACGATTAGTACGTCAATAGTTGTTTGGCTAGAAGATGTGATGCTGGTGGTTTAGTAACGAATTGCAGGCTGGCAGCTTACCTAACCACTAGTAACATTACTCTCGTGCATTTTTCACCGTTTAAATAGCGCCAAAACGATATTTAAACAGCAATAAATCACTCTATTTAAAACAAAGAAGGTTCAACGGCCAAACGATGACTGACTTACAGAATAAGTTTCAGGTGAGAAAATAAGTACAAGCGGTGAGAATGGTGGGTCGTGCAGGATTCGAACCTGCGACCAATTGGTTAAAAGCCAACTGCTCTACCGACTGAGCTAACGACCCAACGGGCCGCTTATAATACAGATATATTTCAGTAATGCAACCCCTCAGTCAAAATCCTAACTCAATTCCTCAGCAAGTGGCTGTTTTATGTATTGACTAACTTCATTCTAGTTCACTGCTTTTTACAAAAACGCATCACCAGATTTGTCAGACCAATCCATATCTGCGTTACCTTTGCTCCCATTACATCTAAAGCTACAAGCCCTAATGATGTATTATGCTCGTCATTTATATCCTTTATTGAGGATATTTTTATTATTAGCTAAAAATAATTCTTTAACGAAATAAATTCAAAGAACAGCTCAAACTTACTAGTCATATTTTACTCTTTACCATTAATTGTTTTTATAATAGGGAAAGTTTTTTAAATTAGAATAAGCATATATTAAACTTATTTTCGATTTTTATTTGCTAAAATTATTTATTTTTTGTTAAATACGAAACAGTATAAAATTAAAACAGCTAATAAGACTTAGCAGCGAATTTACACTCTTTTACTGTTTCGCAAGCTAGGCCCAGGAGTTTAGCACGAGCATATAAATTAATAATAAAAAAGTGTCTAACAAAACGCTCTAGGAGTAACTTGGTATTATGCATACTTTTAAGTATTCGGCATTGTTTTGTGCCGTCACCGCTACTATTTTCTCTTTTTCTAATGCACATGCAAACGAAGGTAACGGTTTTCTTGAAGGCAGTCATCTTGATGCTAAATTAAGAAACGTTTACTTCAATCGTGATGGTCGTGATGAGTCAACCTATGATAACCGTGAATGGGTTCAGGGCTTACACCTAAATTATCATTCAGGCTATTTTGCCGATATGATTGGTTTTGACATGTCCTACTATGGTGCATGGGACCTGGACTCTCCTGGTGATAGTTTTACTCATTTACCAAAAGATAAAAGAAACCAAAGAGAAACCAATGACATCAATAAAATTGGTCAAGCTTTTGTAAAATTTAAATATGGTGATGATGATTTTAATATCAACATTAAACATGGTCGCCAAATTTACAATGATAACTTGATTCAAGGGTCTTCATCCCGTGCTGTTCCTAGCTCATTATATGGCACAACAGGTGAAGTAAATATTGGAGAGCTTAAACTCCATGGCGCTTATATTACCCAACACTCATGGCGCTCATCCGGACACTTTGAACACTTTTCAGATGGTCAAGAGCAGGTAAATTATATTCAAGCTTATGGACTCGCTTATCAGTTTGATAATGGGATTGGTGTTGAGTACGACTGGGGTAAGTCAAATGATTTCCAAAAAGCTAATCTCTATAAGCTACACTACACCATGGAGCTTGGTGACAATAATAAGCTTTATTTAGAAGGTATTCATCATACGATTGAAAGTATAGGTGATCCCTTTAAACAAGCATTTACTAACTCTGATGACTTTAAGTCAAAAAATACATCACTTTTAGCTCAATTACATTTTGATTCTGCAACTTATAGTGTTGCTTACCAGCAAACCTCTGGAGGTGATTTCTTCTATGCCTGGGAAAGCGGTGAATACTATGGAGGCTTTAACTCAAGTATTCCTGTTTGGTCAGACTTCGCATACAAAGATGAAAAAGCTTTCTTAGTTGGCTTTTCATATGATTTTTCAGACATGGGAATGCCTGGCTTAGAATTTGATATTAACTACCAACGAGGTTTTGGACTAGACAAACATGACGATGGTTTGAATAATCCAATAGATCGACCAGAAACAGAATGGGGTCGAGATATGACACTAAGTTATGCTTTCCAAGATCCTACCCTAAAAGGTTTAAGTGTTTCCTGGAATAATGGTACTTATCGAGGATCAAAAACTCTAAGACCTGGAAATGTAGAAGATATCGATTATAACCGCATCTATATTGATTACGTTTTTGATATTTTCTAAACAATATCTTTTATGATTTTAAATACAAATTAAGTGTTGTGTAAAATGTTACCTGCCTTGTGACCGGGCAGGTGACTTCTGTAAAAAAGCATTATAATTAAAAATCGACTCAATTGGGTTCTGTAGCAGGCTTTTCTTTATTATCATCTTGTTGTTGAGCTTTATCTTCTATAACACGAACAGCCCATGCTATTTCATCAATAAATGCTTCTCTTTTCTTGCAGTCTTGTGGTTGATCAACTATATCAATCATTGTTAAATGAGTAACGTATTTATCATTAAATATATAACCAATAACAAAACAATCGTAAAATAAAGGTGTTTCTTGCGTTGCTGAATTTAAATCAACAATATTATTATCTTGTGCAATCCAACTGAATCGCAACAATTCATTTTGCTCATTAACTTGTTTATTAACAACGTCAGGACCACTAATTATCTTTTTTTGATACGACTGTAAAAGCTTATCTCGTTCAGCTAATCCTTTCTCTTGTAGCTGTTCTTTTACACACTCTCTAACACGGGCATCTACTTTACACTGGCTTTGCCACTCTTCTATGAGACCGTTTAAAATGAGTAGCTTTTGCTGTGTTTTAGGATTATACAACGTGTGATAATGAAGGTCATTTGCTGGGCTTAGCTGTTTACCTACTTCCCAACCTTCGGGAATAGGTAGAGAGATGTGCTCACTCAGCTGTAAGTCCTGAGCATTAAGGACAACGGGTGCCAGCAATAATAACCAAGCTGCTCTAAATCTTAACATTGTTTAGTCAACTACCTATTATTATCAATGAGATATGACTTAATTAAGCCAGGCTAATTAGTTTAATGCATATTTAACGGCTAATATATCCTTCTTTTTTATAGGCACATATTACAGGCCGTTCCAATAACTTGTGCTTTCCCTGCACATCTTTCCTATATAAATCACTATTATTGTTTAGCCACAGATAATGCACTATTTAGTAGCCATATCTAACGAATGAAACCTCACTACCAATATAAAGAATGTATACTCACTTTTATTGGCGGCAGATTATAACCCCTCGATGAGTCCCACACTTGAACTCAATTCAATAAGGATAATAAGTAAAGCTAATAGCATTGCAATCATTAACAGCGGCATACCGCCAAATACCTGATATTGGGCTTCATTGGCATTTTGTCTTACTTTCCAGGCCATTAATACAGGAAGAATTACCCCTAACACAGCCAGTGCTAAAGCAGCAAAGCCCAATGCCATGATAAAGCCTTTCGGGTAGAAAAGAGCAAAGATGAGAGGTGGTATAAATGTGTATAAAGCAGTAATCAAACGACCCCTGCGACAGTCGCCATGATCTCGAGCATCTGCAATAAAATCAAATAGCCCTAAAGCAACCCCTAAAAAGGATGTAAGCAAAGCAATGTTTGAAAAAATGTTTAATCCTGTACTTACCCAGGGTGTTTTAGGAATTTGGTTACCTAGTGCAGAAATCATTTCAGGTACAGAGCCGCCCTGCTGGACAATTGCCCCAATAGCAGTTGCAGGTAGCACCCCTAATGTTACGATCTCCCATGCAAAATAGACCAAAAGCGGCAACAAACTGCCAAAAAGAATTATGTTTCGCAGGCTTTTCACATCACTACCTTGATAGGCTATGACACTGGTTACACTGCCATGGAAACCAAATGAAGTAAAAACGATAGGCATTGCAGCCAACATAAGTCCATTATCAACGGGCATTTCAGTCAGATGGTGTTGGTTAACTTCAGGAAGCAGGAAAGCAATAATCGTTAGGAATATAGCAATCTTACCCAAAAACAAAAGACGATTGACAAAATCTACTGTCCTGGTACTCCAGTATACTAACCCCCCGGCAATCACAGTAAAGCATAGTGTTGTATTCACCTGAGATAACGGCTGATCAAGCAGAGAGCTTAAGTAGCTGTTTAGTAAAGAGGAACCGCCTGTGATGTAAGCAGATAACAGCGCATAAAAAAGGAAGAGTGTGGCAAAGCTAGCAACTATTTTTCCGGGCTTACCCAATGTTCGATGGGCCATCGTAAACAGTGTTGAGCCAGGCTCAATCGCTAAGTTAACTTCCATGATTAACATAGCGGTATAAAACATAAGCCCCCAAAACAAAACCATTAATGCAATCATTAATGGGAAACCTAAACTACTTGAGCTTAAGGGGAGTGCCAGCATACCCGCACCAATGGCAGTACCCGCTAATATTAAAGCGCTGCCGAGTTTCTTATTACGCATAACCATGCATTTTCCTTAGAGGCTTTCTTGTTACTCACTAAACCACTCCCACAGGAGCTACCCTCTCAACGAAACACAATCAGGCAAATCCATAAGCCGATACAGTCAGTCCATCGAAGTCAATCAGCAAATGAAAAACCTTCATATGATTCATTTTCAGTCATTTTATTCGAGACCGTCCATTGAACCACATGTTTGCACAATATCCATTAGCAAAACCCGTAACTATTGAGTTCTGACAAAATAATATTTAGGGATGAAGAGTGTATGGACGGTGTAATAATCATTTATGATTGAAAAAATAGTCTTATCCTTACCAGTGTCCAAGCACTTGCTCAGTTAAGGATGCAACAGACTCTCGTTCTATTAAGTAAACAGGAATTTTTAATGTACTCAACTCTGGTGGATCATTGTTGACCAATCGAAGAGCAGTTTGGCCCGCAAGTAAACCGATTTCTTCATAAGGACACGAAACAGTGGTTAAAGGAGGCATGGTATAACGTGCGGCTTGATTATCCCCAAATCCGACAACAGAAATGTTCTTAGGAACTCGAATATCCTCTTCACGTAATGCATGCATAACCCCTGCAGCCATATTATCACTGGCCGCCATAATAGCGGTAAATCGCACACCTTTTTGTAAAATCCGCTTTATTCCTCTGTAACCTCCTGCACTGGAGTCCTCACTCCAGACCAGTAGTTCGGGATTGTGTCGTATACCCGCCTGATCCATTGCTCGTTGAAATCCAGCTAACTTTGCTTCTGTATCTAAATAACCTCGATTACCAGCAATGTAAGCTATTTGCTGATGCCCTTTTTTCAGTAAATAGTTAACCAGCATCTCACTTCCGAGGGCATAATCAAAAGACAGTGTATTCACATGAGAAGACGATGCAGATGGTGGAACAAGAACCAGTGGTGCCTTATTAGCAAATTCATGAATTAACTGCTCATTGTATGTACGTGACTGCCAAATCATGGCATCACACTTTCTCATTAATAATGTATTAAGTGATTTTGCCTCACGTTCTTCCTCACTTTGACAAGAAATAACTAACAGCTCCATGCCACTGTCATGAATAGCCTGTTCAATACCGGCAATTAATGCTGCAGTACCTGGTGCTTTAAAGTTGTGTACTAATAACCCCAGCAAATTGCTTTTTTTAGTGCTCAGCGCTCTGGCTGTCAGATTAGGCTGGTAGTTGAGGGCTGCAGCTGCAGCCATAACCTTCTGTCTGGTTTTCTCACTGGTAGCACCAGAACCGTTAAGCACTCTTGAAACAGTTGAAACAGCGACACCAGCATACTTCGCCACATCTGTGATGCTCGTCATATCACAAAACCAACAATTGTGGAAAATACAGAATTGGAAACGTTTCCAATTCTGCTACGATGTGGTACATAATAGCACGACGGAATGTTACAACACGGTTCTAGTTCAAATCAGCGCTGGTTTGATTGTGATAATAAACGGGGAAACACCCGAGCAGTAAGAATGATTATAATATACGCGGAGATGGCCCATGAACTTGCAAGCTGCCAAGTCATTTGAGTTCTTCCAACGAGTTGGAAGGGCAATGATGACTGTAGTACTCATCCTGCCCCTGGTTTCTATTTTAATGGGGATAGGTGGCATAATACTAAACCCGAATGTTCATGCTTTTATACCCTTCCTTGATGCACCTTCCTGGTTATCCATTGGACTTTTCCTACAAAAGGCCGGACAAGCCCTTTTTAATAACTTACCTTTACTTTTTGCAGTCGGTATTGCTTCCACTTGGACAGGCAAACCCATTGCCGGATTTTCCAGCTTAATTGCCTTTTTAGTTATGCATACGGTAATCAGTGTGCTGATACAAACTAATGGTGGCACAACCGCGTTGGCTGAAGCCTGGGCTGCGGATATTGGTCAGCCAGTAGATGCTTTGCAACGTATGTTTGGCAAAGAGTTAGGTATTGAAACGCTGCAAACAGGCGTATTTGGCGGTATGTTAATTGGTTTTATCAGTGCTTGGGTTTACAACCGATTTCATCAAGTCAAACTTCCAGATGCTATCGCATTATTTGCAGGTGAGCGCAGTGTGCCTATTATGGCTTCGTTCTTTGCAATTCTTTTAGGCTTACTACTTTTCTGGTTCTGGCCTTACGCTCATATTGCTATCTTGAGTATCGGTGATCTAATTGCTTCAAATACTAATGCCCTTGTTGTGGGTATGTATGGATCAGTTGAGAAAATGCTGATTCCCTTTGGCTTACATCATATTTATAACGCTCCCTTGCTATTTTCTCCGCTAGGTGGTGAGTACCTTACAATAGACGGGCAAACCATTGTAGGTGACCAAAACATTTACATTGCCTCTGTTGTTGACCGTCTACAAAATAGCAACATAAGCGTTGTCGGTGGACATTTTATTGCCGGTAAATTTATTCCCGTCATGTTTGGTTTACCAGGTGCCGCTTTAGCCATGTACCATACGGCTAAAACAGCCAAGCGTAAAATTGCAGGAAGCTTGCTAATTGCTGCCGCATTTACGGCCTTCTTAACTGGAATTACAGAGCCTTTAGAATTTACCTTCCTATTTGTAGCACCTTTACTTTACGTTGCTCATACCATTTTGACAGGTATTGCCTTTGGTTTAGCGGCCATGCTTGATTTACAAGCAGGTTTTGGTGGAGGCTCAGGTGTTATTGACTATTTCCTGTTTAATGTATTGCCACACCACAATAATGCCTGGATTACCATTGCCATATTAGGAGTGATTTTCTTTGCGGTTTACTATGTAACCTTCCGCTTTTTGATTTTGAAGTTCAACTTACCCACCCCAGGCCGTACAGAAGATCAAGTTAAACTGTACTCATCTCAAGAGTACCGGGCGAAGCAAAAAGAGCAGCAAGCTCAACAAAGTTCATCACAACCTGACAACGATTCTCAGGCAGCACAAGTCATCGCCGCCTTTGGTGGAACAGAAAATTTAGCACATGTTGATGCTTGTTTGACCCGACTAAGAGTCTCAGTCAATAACCATGATTTAATTGATAAACCACGCCTTATTGAACTAGGTGCAAAAGATGTGCTTGTAATCGGCAAAGGGATTCAAGCCATATTTGGAACAAATTCTTCAATCCTTAAAGAAGAAATTCTGGAATTGATGGCATAGTCGTTGGGCTACAAAAGTAGCCCTTTTTTTATTGATATTGGTTTCAGTATGACAGCAACAGAATTATCCTGGTGGCAGACTGCCACCATCTATCAGATATATCCCAAAAGCTTTAAAGACTCAGGCCAACAAGGCACAGGCGATTTACAAGGCATTGTCAGCAAACTGGATTATTTAAAAAAACTGGGTATTGATGCCATCTGGTTGACCCCTGTTTACTGCTCACCGCAAATTGATAATGGCTATGATATTAGTGATTACTACAACATAGATCCTAGCTATGGCTGCATGGAAGACTTCGAATACCTTATCAAAGAAGCACATGCCCGAGATATAAAAATAATTATGGATCTGGTAGTCAACCATACATCAACTGAACACCACTGGTTCAAAGAAGCAATAAGCTCAGAAAACAGCCCCTACCATAATTATTATATTTGGCATCAGGGTGATGCAGAAAATCCTCCTAATAACTGGCAGTCCAAGTTTGGTGGTTCAGCCTGGGAGTTTGTTCCACACCTTAATAAATATTATCTACATTTGTTTGCTAAAGAACAGGCAGATTTAAACTGGGAGAACCCAACCGTACGGCAAGAAGTACAAAAAGTTGTCGAATTTTGGCTAAAAAAAGGCATTGATGGTTTTCGACTTGATGTCATAAACCTGATCTCAAAACAGCAAAACTTTCCTAGTGACGAAATCGGTGATGGCCGACGTTTTTACACTGATGGTCCACGCGTCCACGAGTATTTACAAGAATTAAGTAAAGCGGTATTTATTCCATGGAATGCAATGACCGTCGGCGAAATGTCTTCCACTACCATTGAACATTGCCAGCAATATTCTGATCCAACCAGCCAAGAATTAAGTATGGTATTTAACTTTCACCACTTGAAAGTTGATTACCCCAATGGTGAAAAATGGTCAAAAGCACCTTTCGATTTTATTAGTTTGAAACAAATTCTTGCTGATTGGCAAGAAGGTCTTTCCGCGCGTGGCTGGAATGCTTTGTTCTGGTGTAATCATGATCAACCACGTGTAATTTCACGCTTTGGTGATACGACTAAATTCTTCAAGCAGTCGGCTAAAATGTTGGCAACCGCCATACATGGCTTACGTGGCACGCCTTACGTTTATCAAGGCGAAGAAATTGGTATGTGCAATCCAAATTATACATCTATTGATGCCTACCAAGATGTTGAAACCATTAATTACTACCAAATAATGCGTGACCAAGGCATGACTGATCAGGAAATTATGCCCATCATTCAAGCAAAGTCTCGTGATAATTCAAGAACTCCCATGCAATGGGATAGTTCTCACCATGCAGGGTTTACAGAAGGGACGCCTTGGCTGAAAGTTGCGGATAATTATCATCAGCTTAACGTTGAGTCTGCACTCAATGATGAAGACTCAGTGTTTTATCATTATCAACAGCTAATTAAGCTTCGCAAAACGGAGCCCTTGCTTACATATGGTCGTTTTTCACTTTTGCTGAGTCAACACCCAACACTTTTTGCTTACGTGCGTGAATATAACAACCAAGCGTTACTGATTGTCTGTAACTTTTATGATCAGCACACCGATTTTCCTTTAGAGGAAACGGCCCTCCTGACTACTTGCCAGGACAATGCCGAAGTGCTGCTTAGCAATTACAGTGATACCACAAATAAACTAACTTCTCTCAGGCTAAGACCTTACGAGGCAGTGATATATAAACTCACACATAAGTTAACCGCATAAATCCCAGCAGCAATACCGATACCCTCCTCCCTAGAACTTAAAACGAATAGGGAGGAGTGTTTTTCACTAAAACTAACAGTACCCTAACCTTTCTATACAGGGGTTCTGCAACCAATTATCGTTTGAAAATTGACTTGCTAGATCTACAGCATGTATTGCATAAGCATGCCTTGATGCCGCAGAATAATTCACAGGACTATAATGGGGTAGCAACCCATGCAAAACAATCAATGTCCCTTGCTTTACTTCCAAAGGAATGGCTTCCTTAATATCCCACTCATTTTCAACCAAGCGTTGCATGTAAACCTGTCGATTTCCATTACACACTAAACGTTGGGTTAATTCTGATTGATGACCACCTGGTATAGCATATAAACAACCATTTTTAACTGAAGCATCTTCCAGTGCTAACCAAAAACCTGTTACCGTTATAGGGGAAGAGTGCAAAAATGTCGCATCCTGATGACAAGTCACTTCTCCCCCGACAAAGGGCTGCTTTAGGATATACATTGACTGTATAATTGCAGGCTGCTTCATTTCCAAATCATATGCAAGTCTAGCGATATTAGGCGAGGTAGACCAACGTTTAAAAACTGCATCCTGAGCATGTAAAGCATGGCCTACTTTATTGACCTCTCGTATTGTTGCACCCTGTTTTGTATTTTTTTCATAAAAACAACGTATTTGGTTACCTGACTCAAGGAAGTACTGTTGTTCACAATGGTGTTGGTCCTGAGTTGAGAAAATAACTTCCTCACTCTCACCCTGTTTTAAATAAGGCTGTATAACTTGTTTTAACGTTAAACACTCTAACGAGGATGCAAAATCTTTGATGATAAGATAACCATCACGAAAATAGTCTGCTTTTTGTTTTATCGTTATTTGTTGATTAGCTTGAAAAAATTTTTGCTTGGTTGCTGAAAGATCCCTTAGCTTCACTGACATTTTATCCCAAAAAATAATTTCTGCTTTATATGCTCTCTCACAAATTCAGAGAGGCGAGCCTCTCTGAAAATACACTTATTTTGCTTGATTTAAACGTCTGCGTCTTGTGAATAACAGTGAAAGCAAACCAAAACCAATAACACCTGCAGTCGTTGGCTCAGGCGCTTCAATAATTTCTTTCACTTTACGCTTAATGATTTCATGAGTAACGAGTTCTGGATCAGCTCTCAACTTATCTAAGTCAAAAAACCCTTTTTCACCATCCTTCGTTGTGTAAACCATTTCATCCCATTCAGAAGCGTAGTTGTTCAATGAAATTACGTTTAGCAAAACATTGTTAGCTTTAAGCACTCCAGCCAGCTGAGATTCAGTCATAGAACTTGCTTGGTCACCCGATTCATCAGTAATCAAAATAACCATCTTGACTCGATTATCCCGCCAGTTAAAGCCACCCAATGCCCAATGAGCTGCATGATATCCACGCTCCTGAGAACCATAGGTATTCACAAAATTTACGTTGGATGCAATCGTATTAAAATCCTTTGTAAAATCTACAAAAATATTTTTATTACTTTCACTTCCAGCAAGACGTTCATAACCAGCTACAGCATACCGCGCGTCTATACCATTAGCCCGCATTTGATTGTCCATCGTTGCCAGGCTATTTCCCAACCATGCAAATTCGTTTTGCATACTCCCTGATTGGTCAATAACAAAGGCAACATCTGCTGCCATGTACCCTGCCTGGGCTTGAGTAGTTAAACCAACGCTGATAAATGTGCCAAGCGCAATGGCTGTGGCTTTTTTTGTTATAGCCATACTTCTTCCTGTTAGTATGTCAGTTTTCATTACCCTATGATAGAGGGTCCTTTCTTGATACCATTTAAGCGATATCCACCAGAACATTAAACCATCAAAATACCTAAATCAAGACAGTTAACGTATACTAAAAACTATTTTATTAACTGCGTTAAAAACATATAAAATTAAAACTTCAGCTATTTTGATAGCAGCAATGTTTACATCTACTCCCACAAATTAGTTTCTGATTCCATCTCACAGGCCCAAGGCATAACGATATTTAGAAAAGTGGCTGAATGAGCAAATAATCAAGGTTACTTATGTGAATGAAATTGATAGTAAGCACTTACTTTTAAGGGGGCATAACTTTAATAACCATTCAACATTGCCACACCATAAGTTATAAGTAGATTTCCACAATAATGTATTTATAACAGTAAGACTAAGAACAAAGGTGGAGAAAGTTTATACAAAATCAACGACTATAAAAAATCAAATTTTAAACGTATTCCTATCCTCTTTGAGTTGTACATTCATCTATGATTAGTAGTGAGTGCAATATCATGAGCAGCCATGTTAATTACGAAAAATTTTAAAAGCTTAGCAGTTATAGTACTAATTGAACTAATTCTTTTTACTTCAATTTACCTACACTTACGCGGATTTATTGATGACTACCTACAAAACAATGTAACCAAACAATATGCGAATGATCTCAAGTTTTCAGCAAACTACTTTGAATATTCATTACAACGTATTGGGGATATCCTGGTCAATACAGAATACTTCATCAACAATAACCATCATACAAACTACCAGTCCACGCTGGAAAGCTATCTAACACATCTTTTCAATAATTATGAAGAGTTATTAGGCATTACACTACTTTATACACCAGAATACTTGAAGGCTCACTCTCATTTAGTTAATCGATCTTCATTTGCGTTTCGAGAAACCAAAAGTATATCCCACAAAAAGCTAGATAAAGACCAACTGTATCCCAGGTGGTATTTCAGTAGCTTACAGAATTACTTTAAACATGATCGTCAGTTAACTTGGCATATAGCATTCCCATCTCCAGGAAGCAATAAACAATACTCTCTATCAACGACTTATGTTATGCCTTCATCCGAGGCCGCTAAGGGAGTCATATCCGTCGAATGGAGTTTGGATAAAGTGCTGCAAATCTTACAAGCACAACAAAGCACTTCTAAGTCACTTTTATTTTTTATCGATGGGGCAACCAACAAAGTTTTTATTAATGTTGATCGTCAAAACCCAATATACGAACATGTTTATCAACTTCCTTATATAAAAAAAGAGTCACTGAACGATGCGAGAAATAATACGCCTATTTTCCAGGAAGCAAGCATTTCTGGAATGACTTACTTCATTGCATTAACAAAAACACCTAGTGATATTATTATTGGATCAATTTCGTTAAAAGAGCACATTGACACCACCAGAGAAAACAACCTTTTAATTATTGATATTTATTTTTCCATTTTTATTATATTCTTAATAACCGCAACCATATACACAGACAATTATCGAAAAGCCTCAAAAATAAAAGTAAAACTTGAGTCTGATACAAAGTATCAAAACAAACCTGATATTCCAGCAACCACAGGTATTGATGACGAAATTGTTATGATTGCATTGTATGAGGTTATCACTGACTACACACATAAATATTGTCACACCGCAGAATACCTCATAGATAAGTTAGCGTCAGAAAATAGTGACATATACTATAAAACAGCACATGAAAACAATAAATTATTTAGCCACATAAAGCTTTATTCAGAACTTACCATCCAACTTGGCTCTGAACTTAAAGGCTTACAAAAAAGACTATCAGGTTTAAACGTAAACTCTTTTAAGGAATATAATTTAAAACTACATCCGTCTATACTTATTAATAAAGCATTAATTTATTTCATGCAGAACATTGATACAAACCAAGTTAAAGTTAATGATCTAACATCTGACATTATAGATTTCACAGTGCCTGCAGTAAATTTCAGCAAGATAATCATTGCACTTCTTTGTGGGTCTATATATCGCTCAAACAATAGTTCACTTGAAATAACAATTGATTTTGTTGCTAAAGCTGACTCTGGTGATCTTATATATACTGAAACCTATACATCCAAAAAGTCAGATAGAGATGAAGAGATAACAGAAAATATTACTGGCACACAATCAACCATTGACAAAATAGAAGAAATAAAAATGGATATTGTATTAAGTAAAAGCATCTCTTCTTCAGAAGGCAAGCTACAGATAACACCTTTACCTGAAAATGGTTTATGCTGTCACTTTACCTTTCCCGCTAAGACCCACCAAGTCATCCCCTGATTTTTTCAATAATATTTTTGCCCTGTACCAGATGCTATCAGCTTTGAAATATATTCGAATTTTTGAGGGTCATCGTCGACAAATAAAATACCTATTTTAAACCCTTCAGCCTCCATTTTTTTATCAAGAGATTGAAGTAAATAAATACAGCCATTGATTCGGGCAATATCTGAAGCCTGTTCCCCTTGCTCAAAATCAATTACAGCTTGTTCAAATAACTGTGGAATACCATCAGCTTTTCTCGCAATCACTTTTATCTCTTTCAGCGTAATTGTTTCTATCGCACAAGGCATGGCTTTATCGTGAACACGAACGATGACTTGCCCCTTATGCTTGCCTTTACTCCCACTTGAAGGCACAGGGCTTGATGCTTGAGCACTTCCTCCTGTGAGTACACTCACCGACGATTGATGGGTTGCCATTCCACCAGAAGGTGCTCCTCCAGCAGGTTTAGCTTTTCCTGTGAGTGCTTCTAGTGAGGAGCTTACTGCATCACCTGACTCAGCAGGACGCCCTTGTCCTTTAATACGATCAGCAGACACGCGCTTGGAAAGTACTTTCACAATTTTTGAAATTAATTGGTCATTAGAAAATGGCTTCCCTATATAATCACTGACGCCTGCCTCTATTGCCTGTAACACATGCTCTCGATCACCTCGGCTGGTCACCATGATAAAAGGCGTTTTTCGATCAGGGAACTCCTCACGTAACCACTGCAATAGCTCTAGACCACTGAGTTCTGGCATTTCCCAATCACAAAGTACTAAATCATAAATATTCTTTTCCAATAGTGACTGCGCACGACGCCCATTCACAGCGTCTTCCAGAATGAAATGAGGAAATCGGCTACGTACAGCTTTTTTAATCAAATCGCGTATGAATGAAGCATCATCCACAACCAGCAATTTTACCTTCTGCATAGATCACCCAGATAAATCAGAAGTTATCTTTATGAATATAGTCGATTGAGCGCTAGCATGTGTGTAATCACAAAGCGCGTTTAGTACCGAATATATTCACAACTAAGGGTATAGTGGCTTGCTAATTACTATTAGATATTAATACAAGGGCAGTTAATGCGAATATTTAATCAATATTGAGTGGCATAGGGGTATCATTAAAGACAGGCTGATAAATTTTTTCAACACGCTTAGAACGTTTAAGCTCTTTTAATTCTAGATTAAATGATTCAATGAGTTGAACGTGTTTTGGATTAATTTTATTTAACATTAATCGATAAGCAGCGACCGTAACAGGTTTTTTTAAAAACTTTATTTTGTCTTTCACACCTTTACTAAAATTCTGATTCAATAAACTATTGAACACATGAGGTTCCAAAGGTAATAAATCAATTCTTCGGGCAACCAACTTTTTAATATTGATAAGGTCTGACGTAGACCAAGAGGCTTTAACAAATCCACTTGCTAATGCTTCATCCAACTCTGGACCATAGGTATAAGAATAAGTAACACCAATCACTAAGCCTTTAAGATCTTTAATTGTTGACCACTCATATTTTCGATCAGCTAAATGATAGAAGTAACGAGGTAACGTAAGAATAGGATCTGAAAAATAAAAATATTTAGCTCGTTCTTCACTTTTTATCCAAATAACAGAACCTTCCCAGCGTCCAATTCGGGCGTTCTCATAAGCTCTAGGCCATGGAAAGAAATCATAACGAACCGTTATTCCTAACCTCGAAAATACCTCAGTAACAATTTGAGCAGATGGACCAAAGTGTGGCAATTTTTCTGATAGAAAAGGCTCCCATTCACCGTTTGTCAGTCGTATAGTTTGCTCTGCACAACTGATAGATATCTGCAACAAACAAACGAATAGTGTCAGATATTTGACTATAGCCATCTCCTGTGTCGTCACCTCCAACTCGACTTAATCTTATAAATACTAGCTGAAAACAACAATATAGGCCCACAGGACAAAAGAGTTAATTAACCCTCTAATGGTGAAAACTTATGTGGAAGTTTATGTGAACGTTGGCAGTTAATCACTCATGTATTAACTGCACATGTTGGTTTAGTGAGCACATCAGCCAACGAGTTGATTATGAATTAATCCGTGTAACTTGCTTAATATGCCATTAGATAAGCAACTAAAGATATCTGGTATAAAATGTAGTAAAAGGAATATGTTTAATAATGGCTCAACATAACTCAAACTATTTCTACTGAATTTCAGCTATCCTTAAGCACTTCTTCTTTCATTCGCTTCAAGCCAATATAGCGCACATCTTGACCTTTAACTAAATAAATAACATGCTCAGCAATATTGCGTGCATGGTCGCCAATACGTTCAAGGGAGCGTAAAACCCAAATAATATTGAGTACACGGGTAATACTTCTTGGATCTTCCATCATAAAAGTCACAAGTTCACGCATGGCCGTTTTATACTCCAGGTCTACTGACTTGTCTTCCTGTGCCACACGAAAAGCAAGCTCTGGATCAAAACGGGCAAAGGCTGTCAGTGCATCCTGAATCATTCGACGCACTCTAGAGCCGATATGTCGTGTTTCAATATAACCTCGCGGCGCTTCACCTTCCTCAGTCAGCTTGATAGCATGACGGGCAATTTTTGCCGCTTCATCTCCAACGCGCTCAAGATCTGTCGCAGCTTTACTACAGGCTAAAACTAAGCGTAAATCGATCGCTGCAGGTTGCCGTCTAGCCAAAATTCGAGTGCACTCTTCATCAATATGCAACTCCATCTGATTGATATCATCATCCTTACGTCGTACTTCTTTCGCTAAACCACTATCAGCATCAATTAATGCACGCATCGCATCACTGACCTGCTTTTCGACTAAGCCTCCCATAGACAACAGTTGGTTTTTTATTTCTTCCAGTTCATTGTTAAACTGTTGAGAAATGTGCTGCGAATACATGTCTGGGTTTTTATCCATGGTAAGCCTCAAAAAGGATGGTATTTCGAAATAGCATACCCTTTAATGTTAACACAAATGATTTTTTTGCATGTCCAAACAATGACATCAACTTAATTACCAATATCCATATTATGTATAATTAATGGACAGTAAATAATGTCTTTGTAAATACATTAGTAATGACATAGCATGATAAATCGTCTTTATAGGGTATATGCTTAACTACTTATTACTACAAACTATTTAAACCACCTGCAAGCACAAAATTATGATATTCGCAAACGCTCAATTTAAAAAATGTACCAAGGTTTAACAACGCTTAGCCATAGCGTCCGGTAATATAATCTTCGGTTTGTTTTTCTTTAGGATTTGTAAATAAGCTATCTGTATCACCAAATTCCACTAATTTTCCCATGTACATAAAAGCAGTGTAGTCTGATACTCGCGCGGCTTGTTGCATATTATGTGTCACAATGACAATGGTATATTTTGATTTTAATTCATTAATCAATTCTTCAATTTTCAATGTAGAGATAGGGTCTAATGCTGAAGCTGGTTCATCCAATAACAAAACCTCAGGCTCTACAGCAATGGTCCGGGCTATCACCAAACGCTGTTGCTGACCACCTGACATACCTAACGCACTCTCGTGTAAACGGTCTTTCACTTCTTCCCAAAGTGCAGCACCCTTAAGGGCCCACTCTACAACTTCATCAAGAATACGTTTTTTATTGATACCTTGAATACGCAATCCATAGGCAACATTTTCATAGATACTTTTGGGAAAAGGGTTTGGCTTTTGAAATACCATGCCAACTCGACGACGAAGATCAGCTACATTCACACCTTTTGCATAAATATCTTGACCATCAAGCAATATGTTTCCATTAACCCGACACCCATCGACTAAATCATTCATCCGATTAAGGGTGCGTAATAAAGTCGACTTACCACAGCCTGATGGACCAATGAATGATGTAACACGTTTTTGCGGAATACTCATTGATACATCATACAGCGCTTGTTTTTCATCATAAAAAAGGTTGAGACCATTGATATCCAAACATGTTGTTTCAGAACCAATGTCTAAATCCTGTTTTACTCGACCAAGAGACTGCATATTAATTGCATGCGCCTTTTTATCAGCCTGTTGCTGATCAGTACTTAAATCTACCGTTGCCTCAGACATAACTGCACTCTTGCTAACATTATAATGGAAACTCGTTAGTTAGACTTCCAAAGCCTTATATTTCTCTCGTAAATGGTTGCGAATTGCCACCGCAGATAAATTCAATATGGCAATTACAACCACCAGTAATAATGCAGTGGCATAAACCAGTGGTCTGGCAGCCTCCACATTCGGACTCTGGAAGCCAACATCGTAAATATGAAAGCCCAGATGCATGAACTTCTGATCTAAGTGTAAATAGGGATAATTACCATCCAGTGGCAAAGAGGGGGCTAATTTAACCACACCCACCAACATCAATGGAGCAACTTCCCCTGCCGCTCTAGCAACTGCAAGGATCAAACCTGTCATCATCGCTGGACTGGCCATAGGCAACACCACCCGCCATAACGTTTCAGCCTTAGTAGCACCTAACGCTAAACTACCTTCACGTACAGAGCGAGGGATACGTGATAAGCCCTCCTCTGTCGCCACAATAACAACAGGCAATGTTAGCAACGCTAGTGTAATTGAAGCCCATAACAGACCTGGTGTACCCAATGTAGGTGCTGGCAACGCCTCAGGAAAAAATGTCTCATCAACCGCTGCCCCCATGAAGTAAACAAAAAATCCTAAGCCGAATACGCCATAAACAATGGAAGGAACACCTGCAAGGTTATTCACAGCAATACGGATCATGCGTGTCACTACACCCTGGTGTGCATACTCCCGCAAATACACAGCAGCAATAACCCCAAAAGGCGTCACAATGACCGACATTAGAATGACCATCATCACTGTGCCGAAGATAGCAGGAAAAATGCCCCCTTCAGTATTCGCCTCACGTGGATCATCAGCGACAAATTCCCAGACCTTGTCACCATAGTGCGCAATCTTATCAAGCAGTGACATTGCATTTGGTTGAAAAGCTCTTACCACACTACCAATAGACAGCGTCACCTGCCGACCATCAACCGTTTCGGCTACAAAGTGGTCTTGATTAAACTGCTGGTACAACTCACCTAAACGCTGTTCAAGCTGCTTATATTGTTGTTGAAACTCAGCACGCTCTAACTGTAGCTGGGCTTGAGCCACATCAGTCAATTTAGCTTCTAACTCAAGTCGACGCTCTTGCAGCCGTAAACGTTCAAGTGAAGCATTGATTCGACCTATTTGATGCTTCTCTATTTCATAAATGGCATCGTGTATTTCTTCAGCCCTGGCAATGCGTTGTTGGAAAGTATCCCACAATGGTTTGTCATCTAAGATAGGCTTGTCACCCTCTCTGACTTCTTTTAAAAAACCATAGAAATTTCCCCACTCACGACGCTCTATCACCATGATTTTCTTGGGAAGATCTACATGCTGTAAAAAAGCGGGCAAAATCCACTGGAAATCACTGCCATACACATCACGGTTACCCACCTTAATGAGCTGGCGCTCCATGAATTCAATATCATTATCAGAAATTGATATACCCGAATCACGTAGTCGTTGAACGGAAACTTCTTCTGATTCAACCACCTCTCCAGCAATAATGACAGGCTCTTTACCTGGCACGGCATAATTAGCCTGAAAAACATCAGCAGGCCAAAAGTGCCCTAAACCTCGAATGGCTATCAGCGCAAGTAAGCCAACAACCATAATGATACTAATGGCAACAGCCCCGGCATTTAGCCAAACCCAAGGCTCTCCACTTTTATACCAGTTTTTTAATCCTATGCGCATAAGACACGCTTTCCATCGTCAGAGAGTCAATTAATTAGAGAGAGCTGTAACGTTTACGTAATCGATGCCGAATCAGTTCTGCTAAGGTATTCACGACAAACGTAAATAAGAAAAGCACTAGGGCCGCTAAAAACAAAACACGGTAATGCGAACTGCCTACTTCAGACTCAGGCATTTCAACAGCAATATTGGCCGCTAAAGTCCTCATTCCCTCAAAAATATTGGCATCCATGATGGGCGTATTACCCGTCGCCATCAAAACAATCATTGTTTCGCCTACAGCGCGCCCTAAACCAATCATTAATGCAGAAAAAATACCTGGGCTTGCCGTTAATAACACCACCCTGACTAAGGTTTGCCATGGCGTTGCACCAAGGGCTAAGGAGCCATAGGTAAGATGCTTAGGAACACTGAAGATTGCATCCTCAGCAATGGAAAAAATGGTAGGTATAACAGCAAAGCCCATAGCCAAGCCAACCACCAGCGCATTGCGCTGATCGTAGTTAAGCCCTGTGGCTTCATTTATCCAATGACGAATATCACCACCAAAAAATAAGCTCTCAATCGGCGCACTTAGCTGCAAGCTGATCCAACTAATTAAAAGAACCACTGGAATTAAAATAGCGGCCTGCCAACCGTCAGGAATTCTATGACGAATACTGCCAGGTAGCTGTGCCCAAATATAAGCAAATAACAACATACCAATTGGCATAAAGAGTAGCAGTACAAATATGCCTGCTAAGGTATTTTCAACAAACGGGGCTAACCACAATCCCGCTAAGAAACCTAAAATTACCGTGGGTAATGCTTCCATTAGCTCAATGATAGGTTTAACTTTACGGCGCATTGCTGGTGCCATGAAATAGGCCGTATAAATAGCACCACATATTGCTAATGGTGCGGCCAATAACATTGCATAAAATGCAGCTTTCAGTGTGCCAAATGATAATGGCATTAAACTGAGCTTGGGTTCAAAGTCATTGGTTGCTGCAGAAGACTGCCAGATATATTTTGGCTCAGAATAGCTTTCATACCAGACCTTGTCCCATAGCGCAGACCAGGAAACCTCCGGATGTGTATTATTAACATCCCAGAAACTGACTTCACCTTGCTGATTTTCTACCAGTAACGCATTTGCCCTCGGAGAGATAGCAATACCTGCTACTGATTGATCTGTAATGGATTGCTTGATTAACGTGCGTTGTGCTGTGGTATAAAAAATACCAATATTGCCCTGAGCGTCGGCAGCCACAAAACCTTTTCGCCTATGTTCAGGTGCAATACTCACAATCGCACTTTGGCCCAATTGAAAACCTCGAATTTTTTTCAACTGCCATTCATTTGTTTCACTTCTGACAAAAAACCACTGATTGATATGGCCTGAAGAGTCTCCCAGTAATAACGAGATGCCTCCTAACAAGAAATGCATAGAAGTCAAACTGGATCCATCTTCAGTCACATCAAGCACAGCATTGATGACAGGCTTATCTTTATCCTTAATATCTAAAATAGCCAAATGGTCATTTTCTAAAGCAGCAAAAATCCAGCGTTGTTCAGGATCGATTAATAAGCCATTAATTGTTCCTGGTAATTTAGGTACAGACAGTAATTGCTCTGTTAACGTGACTTCGCCCGATAAAAAGTTTTCTTCCTTATTTAACGCTTTTACAACAAAAGCATCTTTTCCAGCCCCAGCGATAATTAACGCCTCGTCAGTATCCCTTAATGCCAGATGTGAAAAAGACGTACCGGCTGCTAAGGATATATATTCTTTACCATAGGGATAACTAATTTTTGGGCTGATTGTCCGCTGATTATCATCACCGAACTGAATATCATATTCATGTTTAAAAACAATAACCTGACCATTAGAAAGAGCTAAAGCAAGCACATGAGTTGCAGGATCAGCTTCGGCTAAACTGGTAATCGATGCATCTTCAGGTATAGGAATTGTTTCGGTATGAATAACACTCCCAGTATTCGTTTTAAAAAAGGTTACCTGCCCATTACTATCCAGCTTCAAGCCAATCTCAGCTTGCTCCTCCATCGCAAAATATAGATTTTTTTCTGCTGATGATGCGGGCAAAGAGTAAGTCGCCACAGAATTAATACTGGCAGAACGAAACAAGGGTACAACTTCATATAGCAAGTAAAGAAAAATCAGCAAAATTGCCACAATAACACCAACACCACCAACAGCTACACCCCACTCGGCTAATTTGTCTTTAAAGTGACGCAGCATTTTATGGCGCTTAAGCGCTGGACTTGAGAAGTCTACAATTGAGCTGTACTTAGATGTATATGGTTTCATGCAGCAGTACCATACCGACGTCATATGACATATTTGTTACAATTAATTGACCTTAACTTGAACTGTTGCGCGATTTTCTAAGGCAAATTCAACACTCCATTAAAAGTAATCACTGTGCTATAACGCGTCTAGATATAGAGAATAAAAAGTCATACATGATATTGATTCTTTTCTTTAAAAAGCATAAAGGCAGCGTTGACTGCCTTTATGTCTAAGCTCTACCTGACATGGCATCACATTAATTAATGCCTAACTTTTTGAGCTCTTTCATAACAACCTGTGAAGGCAATGGAATATATCCATCTTTAACAACAATACCTTGTCCTTGCTGAGATAAAACAAGCTTAATAAACTCTCGGTCCAGAGGTGCTAAAGGTTTATTTGGCGCCTTATTCACATAGACATATAAAAAGCGTGATAAGGGATACGCACCTTTTATGGCATTTTCAGGCGTTGCATCTATAAACTTACCACCAAGTTTACGCGCTAATGGCACTGTTCTTACACTTGATGTCTTATAGCCGATCCCAGAATACCCTACACCATTCACTGAAGCACTAACGGCCTGAACAACAGAAGCAGATCCCGGCTGCTCATTCACATTGTTCTTAAAATCCCCTTTACAAAGTGCTTTTTCTTTAAAGTAACCATAGGTCCCTGAAACGGAATTACGACCATACAGTTGAATACTTTTCTTAGACCAAGGTCCTTCTAAACCAGCATCTCCCCAGGCTTCTATTGTGCCTTTTGCACCACATTTGCGAGTTGAAGAGAAAATAGCATCGACTTCGGCTATCGTTAGACCTTTGATGGGGTTATCTTTATTAACAAAAACCGCTAAGGCATCAATGGCGACAGGAATAGCGGTTGGCTTATAACCATATTTTTTCTCAAACGCTTCGAGCTCTTTATCTTTCATTTTACGGCTCATAGGACCTAAATTTGAAGTCCCTTCAGTGAGCGCAGGTGGTGCAGTTGAAGAGCCAGCGGCTTGTATCTGAATGTTGACGTTGGGATAAGTCTTTTTAAAGTCCTCAGCCCATAACGTCATTAAATTTGCTAATGTATCAGAACCAACGCTTGATAAATTTCCTGATACGCCACTCGCCTTCTTATATTCAGGTAAATTAGTATCTACTTGTGAAGCTGCCATAGCAGAGCTGCCTGTAATCCCCATGGAGGCAACTGACAGCGCAATAATAAATGCTTTCAGTTTCATTTGAGTCTCCTGCAAGTTTTTTTAGTAGCGGTGATGTGCGTTGACTATGCGCAAACTATATGAATGCAATATGACAATTATGTTAAGCTACTTAGACAGTCACGCCCATTCGCGCAAAAAGAGAACTGATGCAAATTTGTACAGCCCATGTGCAGTGAATACCAAACGTATTAAAGGTTTTTGGCATTTTTATAGTCATTTCAAGTATAATTGGTCACAATAATAAGAAATCAAGACCTCATTCAATACTCGCATTGGAGGTTTTTTACGACACAAAGCTGGTAAACTGTGGCTATTAAACATGGTGAGATGACCATTTTTATATAGTATATGAACCTTAAAACAGAACGAAAAATAAAAATATTAGTAAATGCTGGAATATTAAACACGAAGAAATTAAATGGATTAACTTCTTTATTTAGCTCTGAGGGTAAGAACTGTACATTTTAACATGCCAATATACCAAGTATTCATGATGTTTTAAGTACAGTGTAAAAAAAGCATTTTCTAAAGTCATAACCAAAAGGCATATCACGTGTTGTAACCTGGGATAATAATAATGACTAAAGACAACAACTATTCTAATAATACTCCATCAAACCACCCAACGCACAACGTTCAATCTAATCAAATACTCACTATTCTTTTTAAAACAACAACGAAGATAGACCTTCTCACAGAACACATCGGTCGTTTTGTATCTTGGTTTTCACTGCTACTTATGTTGTCTATATTTCTAGTTGTTTTGCTTCGATATGTCTTTAATATCGGCTCTATTGCATTACAAGAATCCGCTCATTATATACATTCTTTTATTTTTCTGACCGCAAGCGGTTATGCGCTTAAACACAACGCTCACGTTCGAGTGGACATTTTATACCGAAAAATGTCCAGAAAACGCCAAGCGTTCATTGATGCTATAGGTTCACTATTTTTCTTATTACCTGTCTGTTTTTTTATTGGCATCATGAGCTGGGACTACGTAGGAAAATCCTGGCAAATTTTGGAAAGCTCAAATGAGCCAGGTGGAATCCCAGGTGTTTTTCTATTAAAAACCCTAATACTTGTCATGAGTAGTGTACTTATTTTACAAGGTTTTGCTGAGTTCTTCCGCTCAATTCTAATTCTGGCTAACGCGTGGAATCACCCACATAAAACAGGAGTGAATGTATAATGGACGCACTCATTCCACTTCTAATGTTCGTAGTTGTCTGTTTTGTGCTGTTACTTGGTTACCCTGTAGCATTTTCTCTTGCAGGCACAGCCTTATTATTTGTCAGTGGGGGTATATTAACAGGTATATTTGATACCTCTTTTTTAACGGCACTACCGAGCAGACTTTATGGCACAATGACGAATGAGACGCTCATGGCAGTACCACTTTTTGTACTCATGGGCGTCATGTTGGAAAAATCCAAAATTGCAGAAAATCTTTTAGAAGGAATGGCAGTAATCTTTGGCCGTTTTCCTGGGGGCTTAGGCATTTCTGTGACCATTGTTGGTATGTTATTAGCTGCCAGCACAGGAATCGTTGGTGCGACCGTGGTAACTATGGGCTTAATTTCATTACCAACCATGCTAAAACAAGGTTACAGCCCCTCGTTATCCACAGGAACAATTTGTGCCACAGGCACCCTTGGTCAAATTATCCCTCCTTCCATTGCGCTCGTACTGCTAGGCGATGTACTATCAAGCGCCTATCAACAAGCGCAATTAAACTTAGGTTTATATTCTCTAAAAACTGTTTCTGTAGGCGATTTATTTGTTGGTGCACTCATTCCAGGCTTATTACTTGTCTTTTTTTATGTTGTTTTTCAATTTATTTTAGCGTTAATAAAACCAGAAACATCACCAGCCATTGATCGCCAGGAATTATATCAACGCACAAATGGCAAAACCTCTCTTTTATCTAACTTATTACCGCCATTATTTTTAATAATTGCAGTATTAGGCTCCATATTGGCAGGAATAGCAACGCCAACAGAAGCGGCTGGAGTAGGCGCATTAGGTGCCACACTATTAGCCTTTAGCAAGAAACAATTAAACATGAAACAACTTTCTGAAGTGGTGCAGTCAACAACGAAAGTAACATGTATGGTTTTCATGATTCTCATCGGTGCATCTATTTTTTCACTTGTCTTTAGAGCATATGGCGGAGATGAGGTCATTCATCACTTTTTCCAAACAATGCCAGGAGGCGTTTTTACCGCAACACTCATTGTCATGGTTGTCATTTTCTTACTTGGTTTTATTCTTGACTTTATAGAGATAACGTTTGTTGTCGTGCCTATTGTTGGCCCTGTGTTATTAGCAATGGGTCTACACCCTATCTGGTTAGGCGTAATGATTGCCGTGAATTTACAAACCTCTTTTCTCACGCCACCTTTTGGGTTCGCATTATTTTATTTACGCGGCGTCGCACCAAACAACGTAAGAACAACACAAATATACAAGGGAGTAATACCTTATATTATAATACAGTTACTTGTGTTGATTATTTTAGCCTGTTGGCCAAAAATGGTTACATGGCTACCTGAACAAATTTATGGCATCCAATAAATTAACTTTTAAAATGAATATTGATATAAGAGCACAGTTAACTTCACTATCATGAAAAAATTGCATTTTTAGCAGTGCTCTAATGCTTAGGGTCAAGGAACAGTAAACTTTGTTCCTGATCCATTTCAAACTGAAAAAACTTGAGAAAATTCATGCCTAATAATCCCTGATAAGCATTTGATTCAGGCATATCGACCATAGCCACATCAATATCTTTCACCTGTCTTCCAGCAATAGATATAGTTTTAAATCGATAAACAGGTGCAATTACTTGTCCATTAGCGGTATTCATTCTAACCTGGCTTTGATAATGAGCGACATTATTTCCAATAACGTTTTGAAAAAATGCTCTTGAAATAACTGATAAGCTTGCTCCAGTGTCAATCAACAGATTCAGCTTATACTGACTATTCAATTCAACAGGCACAATAAAGTGTTCACCATGCCTAGTCAGTAAAATACCATCTTTAGCTCTCATTTTTTCCAGAATTTTATCTTTTAAACGTTTTGCGGCCGCCCCCCATTTATAGTCACTTTGTAAATAGTCTAACAAGCTCAGTGCCTGAGAGTAATCCTTTAACTGAGCAAAAAGCTCTGCTCTTCTGAATAAATAACTATAATTACTTTCATCAATAAATGATAATTCTTCATAAAACTTCAGTAATTGAGTGACTTGATTATCTTCAATTAGCTGTTGATCATAAGCTTGCACTAAAAGCTTTATTCTAGATTTTACCTTCTCAATAGCCTCATAGTTATCAAGGTTACTCTCAAGCTTATACAGTGTGAAAATTGCTTGCCGTATATCTGCAGACTGTAGATAACTCTCAATAAGGATATTCCAAGTGGTAATATCTTGTGGATAATTTTTTAAAAGTGCTTCCAGTAATGGTATAAGATATACAAATCGTTTGGCATTAAACTCGCCTTGAAGATACTCTCTTAGAAGTATATCTGCATCCTGCTGCATAACAGGATTACTCAGTACCAATGCATGATATGAGTTAATAATTAGTTGACTGTCTTTTGTTAATAAGGCATCTTGGAACGCTCGCCAATAGGATGCCTGGAGCGAAGGAGTCTGAACCGGCTCAGTCTCAATGACCTGACGTATATCAAATGTAGATATCAACTGTTGTCTATCGTACTCATTGAGTTCTTGCCATAAAACGTGTCCATACCAACCAATGGTAACACCTGCACTTAGTACGACGAGAAAGTTAAGTATTTTATTCACTGTGTTGCTCATACTGATCTATAGCAGTAATTAAGACTATAATGATTACACATACATCCAAATGCAATGTTTCAATTAAAGGGCTCCTTTAAAGTATACTTACAATAACAGTCATATCTGTAATATATGAGACAGGAAAGCTCATTTTGACTGCAACCAGTTAGAAAGAGATATTATGCAAGATCATATCAAAAACTACTATGGCAAAGTCTTAAAACGTTCACAGGACCTTCAAACTGACGCATGTACGACTACTGATCGACCCACGCCTGATATTCTACAAGCCATGGCACTGGTTCATGAAGCAGTTAAAAGCCGATATTTCGGCTGTGGCTTTGTGGTACCTGCTTTATTAAATGACTGCCATGTGCTGGATCTTGGCTGTGGCAGTGGACGTGACTGCTATGTATTAGCTCATCTCGTAGGAGAAAGAGGCCAGGTACATGGCGTCGATATGACAGATGAACAAATTGCTGTTGCTAACAAATACAAAGACTATCATCAAAAACAATTTGGCTATGAGAAAAACAATGTTACATTTTACCAGGGTTATATCGAAGATCTACTTTCGCTAGAACTGAAGCCAAATAGTTTTGATATTATTGTGTCTAACTGTGTAATTAATTTGTCGCCTGCTAAAAATAAGGTATTTGAACAAGCTTATAAGCTACTTAAAAATGGTGGTGAACTTTATTTTTCTGATGTATACGCTAGTCGTCGAATACCATCTGATTTACAGAACGATACAGCGCTTTACGGAGAATGCCTCAGCGGAGCCCTATATTGGCAAGACTTCTTATCTATAGCCAAAAAAACGGGCTTCACAGACCCTCGTTTAGTGAGTGACCGCCCTATTTTAATTAAAAATCCTGAAATACAACTGAAAGTAAACAATATCGATTTTTACTCAGCCACTTACCGACTTTTCAAATTAACCAATCTGGATGATAACTGTGAAGATTATGGTCAAGCTGTTGTATATAAGGGAACTGTCCCTTTCTTTGAAAAAGAAATAACACTTGATAAACACCATATTTTTGAAAAAGGAAAAATTTACTCTGTGTGTGGAAATACTTGGCGAATGTTAAATGAAACTCGTTTTAAACCACATTTTGAGTTTATGGGAAACTTTACTCATCACTTTGGACCATTTTCGGACTGCGGTATTGATATGCCTTTTGATAAGTCCATAACTATCACCAATAATAATCAAGGATGCTGCTAAATTTTTCATGTCCTCGTGAGAAAAAGTGAAAAATGCTTGTCAAGATTACACTTGATAAATTTTCATTTGATTTCTATTAAAAAATCTTTTACCTATACACAATAGGAATTATTCAATATACTTTAGAGGTGTTCTTGATACGGGATGGACCCCTTTAGGCAAAATGATCTTTAAACTTATTTACGTTAGCTCAGCTACAGCGCCAATGTCCGAGCAAGAGCTTATTACCTTACTAAAAAGCGCTAGAGAAAATAATAGCCAACTCTATATAACCGGATTATTGCTATATTGTGACTGTACTATTATTCAGTTTTTAGAAGGTAATAGAGATATCGTTGAAAACCTATTTTCGACTATTTGCGAAGATAAAAGACACTACGGTATTACCCTTATTCATACCGAGTTAACCTATCACAGAGATTTTCCTGACTGGAGTATGGGATTTAAACGTATGACTAAGAACACCTTAGAATGTACAATTCCTGGCTTTAATCAGCTCGCTGAGTTTGATAAGTTACCTTCAAGTGAGTTTGAAAATATATCTACAGCAATACAGTTTTTCGTTAAAAACTTTGGCTTTTCTAAAAACACTGAAAAAATATAAGCCACGTAATGATAACACCCACCCTTCACCAAAAGCTGGTTATTTTATCAGTTCTTTTCTGGTTAAATACTACCTATGCTGACTATATTTCAATTGGTATTCCTAATGATAAACCTCCTTATGCCTTCAATCAAAAAGGTATACTTTATGACATATTCACCTATATATTCAAAAAAGGAGATTATAAATTAAAATTTATACCAATGTCTAATACCGCTATGGATTTTAATCTACGAAAATCTAAAATCAATGCATCAGCATTTACCCATAAAAAATATGAACAACTGTTCTACTCTGAACCTTACATAGCACTTGATGATGTGGTAATAACACTAAAGAAACATAATCTTACTATAGCAACAATCAATGATCTGAATGGTCTTGATTTATTGGCATGGAAGGGGGCATCTAAAGTACTGGGAAAACAATACCAAATACTCTATCAAAAAAATAAAGCGTTGTGGTTTGAAGTTCCTTCTCAAAAACTTCAAAACCAAATGTTTTGGCAAAATAAAACTAAAGTTATCGTATGTGATCTATCCATTTTTCTGTGGATGAAAAAGAAACTTCAGTCTGAAGGTCTAGATACACAAAAGCCTTACACTATACATAGAATATTTCCTCTAATTTATCAACAGGCAGGGTTTACTAATAAAAAATTAAAAGATTTATTCAACCGAAACTTATTGGCGATGAAACAATCAGGTATCTATAAATCTATCCTTCAAAGCTATTTATCCACTGACTGACATGTCCCCCCAAAAGACTCTCCATCAGTAAACATTCCCATTGAGTTTTACCGTTGATTAGCGCACTATTGATAATAGATAGTTTTTTTCAGTAGTCCAAAATTCACACCATTATAGGGCGTACAATGTTGTAAGACAGCTATAGTACTTAAATGTAACAATGTTACTAGAGCCTGTTAACGCTATGTAAGAAATTAATAGGGAGATTTATTATGGTTTTTTTAAAAGGATTTATATTTTTAGTTACAGCTGGATTGTCCGCTTTAGCATTTAGCCAAGGATTTACCACTGTCGAGAATAATCAATTAGTAACACAAAAGTTACATGATACGCTACAAACTAACGTTGAAGTTGATTGTGCAACGATATGGACTGTTACCTGTATTTGGCCAAACGGCTGTGACACATCAGCGACTGCAACTGGTTTTGTTGCAAATAACGGCTGCGATATTTTTTGGAATCAAAATGTACCAGATAAAACCAGAGGCTGTGGTTATACCGAGTCAATTGACGGCCAACAACATGCAAAGTGGTATGATTTTGATGAACAAGGTTGTCCTGGACGTGTTTTTCTCTTTGGCTCTGGAGAAGAATATGAGGTCATTGTTCACTGAGTAAAGAGCTTACTCTGTTAACGAGTCCATTATTTTTAAGAATCAATCTATTCATTCCTTAAATCCAGGCTGCCGCATTAATACGGCAACCTGGATTTAATATCGATGAACTGTCGCCTGTTCAACTTACAATGCCGTCACTAAAACAATAATGGTATGATTTTCAAAATTATTTCGCTTACGCTAGAGCTGCTTGAAGTATAGGATAATCAATATAACCTTTTGCGCCACCGCCGTAGAATGTATCTGGATCAGGTTCATTTAATTCTGAATTAGATTTAAAACGATCTACCAAATCTGGATTAGCAATATAAGGTCTGCCAAAAGCAACCAAGTCAGCCCAGCCAGCGTTTACGACCTGTTCTGCCCGCGCTTTGTCATAGGCTCCACAAACAATAATTGCACCATTGAAGCTCTGCCTTACTCTTTCTCTGAAGGTGTTTGTATAAGGCTGCCCATTCGCCCAAGTTGGTTCATTTAAATGAATATACGCTATATTTCGTTTGTTTAGCTCATTAAGTACGTATAAAGCAACTTCCTCAGCTTCATCATCCGCAATGTCATTAAACGATCCAAGTGGCGAAAGTCGAACGCCAATTTTACTTGGCTCAAACTGATTAATTAGTTTATCGACAGTTTCTAAAACAATACTGTGGACAGTTTTTGGCTGAGAATGGTAGGTTGTACCAAAGATAGAAACTGCGAGAATGCGGTTGTCAAAGTCGTATTGTCACAGGAATCTATCTTTGGAAAGCATAGTAAAAACTGTTTT
>NZ_JBOIUB010000021.1:0-50791 GCF_050749885.1 Zooshikella sp. RANM57
ACGACTGGTCCGTTTTACATTGGTACTCTAAAAAAGTCCATTTTACATAGGGGGGTCAATAATTAGTGTACTACCCTGCAACCAGTACACTATAGGTATACCCTAAGTGTACCAATTAGCCACGCTTCACAAAAGATTGGCATGATTATTGCACAAAAAACAATTAATAAATTGACAAGATAGAAATGTGGTATACTAAGGCGTGTAAGAAAACGTTTTAACTTAAAAATAACTTTTTGATCTTTAAGCTAAAGGTTCTATATGAAAGAAGATATAAAAGAACTGATGGAAAGATTTAAAAAGGAATATAAAGAAGGCAAAGTGACTTACGAGCTAGATAGTCATGGTGTTCGGGCTAATCTAGATACTCTTTTTCAGAGTGAAGAGTTTTTAATTCAAAAAGAAGCCCTTCAAAATCTTAATAATAAAAAAGAAAAGTAAAATCTTTCATATTAAGCGATAAATCAAGGACGATTTATTTGAATGACATCAAGTATACTACCATATATTTTTGTCTCAACTTTATCTGGCTACCTTTTCTTAGTACTGAACTATAAGCACAAATACAGGCTACTAAACTCAGAAAGCTACCAGGTAGCTTATAAGGCCCTTTTTGTTGGTTTTATTTTATTACTAATTAGTTCAGCAGTAACTCAAAGTATTTATAACAAAAGCTTCATAAATTCAATCTTAGAAAATTTCTTTTATTTAGGCTATCTAAAGAGTGGTTACACTTATGTAAATTATATTATAACTATACTTTTTGGAATGATTTTTGCCTTTTTTATAAACACTTTTAAGTGTTTATATTATATTTTAACCACTTTTCATAATGATAAGTGTTTTAAAAACTGGAAAAATTCTTGGCAATTTATCAATAAAATATCGCATTATGAAGCAGAAGAAAACGATTTACTTATTCATGTGATTAATGCCGTATCAGCAAAGCAGCTTGTATTATTATCTTTAAATAGTAGAAAGGTATATTGCTGTTTTCTACTAGAAATAAGATACACTAAACAAAAAAAAGATAATGATGATTATGCTTTAACTATAATACCAGCGTGTAGTGGATATAGAGATCCTGATGATTTATGTGTTGAGTTTACAACATATTATAGCTCATTAGATACACCTAGTCCTAATCAAACAAATAAATACTGTATAAGCATACCATTAAGGTATATAGAGTCTATACAAAACTTTGATTTAAGAGTGTATCCTGAATTCAAGAAACTTGAAGCGACAAATCGAGAAACAATACAAAAAAATAAAAATAAACAAACTCGATTTAACTTTTTAAGCCTTCGTTAGTTTTAACGATAACACTTCTGTATGATTAATAAACAACCATATCTTAGCTGGTACACTATAGGTGTACCCTAAATGTACTATTTCTAGTCAATATGAATACACCTCTACCGTAGCGCAATTGTGTTATACGCTCGGTAAAGGTAATCAAAACTCAAATAGTGCAATTTTAATTAGAGTTCAAGTAATCCTTCAGCTCGTCTAGAGTCTGAATATCGTCATCACTTGAAGTGATACGAATAGTGTTGTTTTTAAAGCTCTTAAGCATAATGGCTGAAGACCTAGAAAGAGCTTTAGATTTAAAGATAATATTTAACTTGCCGCCAAAATTGCCGTTAATTAACTCATTGATTTTAACGAGTCCTTCATCAGTAAACGCTACATCTAATATAGGCTTACCAGTTTCATCCTTAGACAAAAAGGCGACTTTAACATGTTCAGGAGTCAATACAGTTTCTGACTTGACCACTTGCATGACAAACGGCTGCTGCTTTTCTGTAGCACACGCTGCAGAGCTTACAGCTATACATATACTAATTAGTAGCGAGCGTAACACGAATATCTTGCCCCATCGAAAAACTACGAAAACGAATGCGCGCGACGCACGCACACCGACCCATTCTGAATGTGTGGGAGCCAGGCCCGTTAACTACTTCACGCTTAAGTTCAGACCCCTGATAATACTCTAGTTCTGCCTCGAAGGGTGATGGAGCCTGAGATACTGTTTCAAACACAATTTTATATGTGGACGTCCCACCACCTTGTCCGTAAGTATCAACCCAAGGCCCCCACATAAGTCCTGGTGGTGCCCAAGCTTGAAGATAACGACCATGTGTAGCTGCCATCAATAATCCTTATTTAAGATAAAACTAAAGGAAAAACGATAACATCAAATATACATGATTTCTGTGCGTCATTTTCCGATTTATCACCCTCCCCGTAGCCTCTAAATCACATCTGCTGCTTACTTTCTAAAGAGGTCAATCAAAATGACGAATATGACAGAGGTAGAAGGCTGAAAGCCTGTGAGACGGCTTGTTTCAGAAAGCTAGTCTTGTATGTATCCTTTGTGAAACAAAAAAGCCCAGGTTTTAAATCTGGGCTAATGTAAAGAGGAGGAAGTTGCATGAAAATGTTATTAGTTTTTTCAAGATTAACAGTCAAATAAACTGTATGAAATTTAACCACTAATTTTGTTGATGTATTTCTTGTTTTTGTTAGTGGCTAATATTTAATCATTATAAAGTATTTATATTTATTTAATATAAATACTAAGAAAGGTTAAAGGTTAAGAAAGGTTAAGAAAGATTGCGGATCACAAAATAGGCCGCTAAACCTTGATATTAATGGGTTCCTTAAAAATAAGCTGCTCAACAAACCTACCACTTACTGCTCAACAAACCTATCACTTGCTGCTCAACAAACCTACCATGCTAAAAATCAACGGCTTAGGTTATCCACAGGAAAGCCATGTTTTATCCCCAGTAATTTTGAAATTGCTCGATAAACCTACCACTTACTGCTCGACAAACCTATCACTTAACTAGATACTGCTCGATAAACCTACCATAAAAATTGTACATAAATCAGTCAGATGTAAACATTGCTCGATAAACCTACCACTTACTGCTCAGCAAACCTACCAGTTTTAGGGGGTTTTACACAGGGTTATCCACCAAAAATGTGGATAACAGTAAAGAAAGATTATTGAAGAAGTGGATAGGAGGAAAGAGGTTTTACTGAACGTGTTAAAAAGGCTTTAAATGCTTGTTTTTTGGGTCAAATAAACTTGCTCGGCAAACCTAGCATATGAAATTACAGAATAAAGAATGAACATTAGTTAAAAAAAACGTGAAAAATAGTGCTCAGCTAACCTACCAGATGAGCACTACTTGATTGGGTCGAGTTGAAGAGAAAGCTGCTGCTTTTTGAGGGAGGCTTGCTTCTTATTAAAGCGCTTCATATCGCTAATGAGGTCGTCGTGAGGGTAGAATTTGTATAAATAGTCGCTGATCTTCCGTTTATCTGTGTGGTGCTTGATTGGTTCTACCTCAACAGCTTGAACCCGCCGTTTCTCTTTCATCTCTTCGATAGCCTTATTCATGTAGCGAGTGTTATTCGACATTCGCTTATCTATCGGTTTAAAGATGCTTTTAAATACTGTAGAGAGCTTAATGACATATGGTTGATCAGGGCTTGCTTGCTTGTATCGTCGATCCATACGCTTGATCAGGTAGCGAGCTATAGGGCTTTTGACACTTTGGGGAATGGCGTAGTTATGCTCACGGAAATCAAGCGCCTTAACTGCATTAGATACCAAAGAGTCGAAAACGGCAATACATCTAACCTGGCTTCCAACACTCTCAATCTCTTGTCGAGATACGAGCATAAGGTTACTAAGAAAAGAGGGTTCCCATTTAAAATTACCAGCAATACTGCTAACTTCGATCTCTGAGCGCCTAAGTACTTGTAAGCTTTCGATGATTTCAGGTATAGAGAATGTTTTTTTAAAGCGCTTTAGCTCTTTTTGTAGCATTCTAAGCGTAAATAGGGTACCCAATTCACCATCGAAAAAGGCACCATTATCACTAGTAGCTAGCTTTCGAAGAGCATCATAAACAGGTTCTTCACGTTGTATCGATGGATAAACTAACACATCTGTCTTCTTACCATCGATCTCTTTAATGATTCGACCTGGTTTTATGCTGACGATGAATGTGGTTTCAGAACCACAGTAGTTGTATTTAAACTCTGTTGATTCCTGAGGCTTTACTTCGCTATAAGTCCAGTATCGTTTTTGAATATTGTCGACAAACTTAGGAATGTGGTCATAGAAGTCAACTGCGTTAGAATAATCAGCATCTTGTGCTCCAAGCAGCTTGAAGAATGACAACTGTTTTATAAAGTCAGGACTGATTTCTTTTAAGTCAGTTTTTGTATACATGTAAGTGCATAAATTTTAGTCAATAGATTAAGTATATTTGACTACATGAATGTTCACAACAGGTGTATGCTGCTGCCACCCTTCCCTCTTACTACAGCATTCTTGAAAAATACTTTGTATATGAAGTGACTTTAACATGAAACTCACGTGAGTTTAGGGTGACTTTCACGTGAGTTCCCTTTCATTTATCAATCAAGTTGATACTGCTCTGAAAGACGATCAATATATTCGCAAATTGCCTTTGCTGCCAACTGACGTTGACTTACTTTGAAGCCGATATCTTGACTCATTCTTTCAGAAAGTTTTGTTAGCTTATCTCGATAGTAGTCATTGAGTGGTGCAGCAAAGTCTGTTGTCTTCTTGCTTTTTTTGGCTCTAGCTATAGTTGGATCTGCACCTTTTTCAATAACTTCTGTTTCACGCTCTGTGCTTGGTTTTGGAGATCGAGATCTAATAAGTGAAGGTTTGTTAGGCATTTTGAAGTATTTCCTGAGCTAGAAGTTGTATTTCGGCTTTAGCTTTTGAGTCTGCACATTCAACAACACCAGAACCATTTCGTGGTGATGTCCTATAAATTTTTCTTGAACGAATAACAACACCAGACAGCTCCATTTCATCCTTGTATTCGTTAACAAACTCTTTTGTTTCTTTTAACTCATTAGCTCCTGGTGTTATTGGAGCTTGTGTTACTAATATTTTAACCCTTCTATCTGGGTTTAGTTCGTAAGTGTCTTCTAGTACAGCTACAACTTCATCCAGCGTTTCTAAATCAACCTGACTTACTTGGGTAGGAATATAAATCAAGTCTGCAGCACCAAAGGCGCTTCGAATTTCACGTGAGTCACGTCCAGCAGGATCTACTATGACAAGATCATAATGACCCGCCTGCTCAATGACTGTTTGTCGTATGTGACCTTGTTTTTCTATACACGACACATGTGGCCATGACTCACCACAAGCAATACTTTCTTGTCGTCTATCAAACCACTTAGCAGATGTTCTTTGTTTGTCTGCATCTATCAAAAGCACTTTGTAGTTTAGTCGGGCAAATTCAGCCGCAAGATTTATTGCTAGCGTACTTTTACCCACTCCACCTTTAGTCGAAGCCACAGCGACTATAAGGCCACGTTGATTTGTCTCTGACATGATAATGGTCCAAAAACAAAGCCGAATCAGTTTGGAATCGTTATAAATATGATGTTAGCTCATTACGACATTAGATGTAAATTAAACTTAAGTTCATTTTAAAGTGATGTGAAACTATAGCAATATTCAAGTGAGTTTCACGTGAGACTCATGTGAAATTCACTTGATGTTGAATTATTAGGAAAATCAAAATATATTGATGCCATTGTTAATAGGTAGTGATATCGGAGGTATGTTAAGTGCAACCCAGCCGCCATCCCAAAACACCACTACAGTTGATACCTAGTTACACTGGTGCATCTCTTGCGGTTGCACTTTCAGTTGCGCTCTCGGTTCTTCTATTTTGGTCAATCTCAACTGATTGGCGTTTTAGTGCTTTATTTGCAGGACTTGCTGTTATCTTTGAACTCGCTAAGTTCACAGCACTGCCTGAAATTGCACGGCGAAAGTCGCGTGGTGACTGGTCTGGATGCATAAGTGCATCTCTGTTGTTTGGTGTGCTTGCTGCTGCAAGCATACTGGGTTCTATTGGTGGGTTGCAGAGTGACACTCAGCGAGTACAAGCGACCATTCAAAAATCTGAGCAGGAAAGAACAGCATTAGTAGAAGAACGAAAGCTGTTGCTTGATGAAATTGCGGAAAATCAAAAAGCTATCGATAAGTACATAACGTTAAACCGTATCAAGAACTTTGCTAAACCTCTACAGGAAAAGAATACAGAGCTACGTAAACAAGCCTCTATCCTACAAGAGAAGCTAAACAAGCTTGAGTTAGTCTCAGAGACACCTATGACTGCAATGTTGGGTGCTATAGCCACCGCAGTTAAAAAGGACAAGGCAACAGTACAAGTCTATATATTTATTCTTCTTGCCATCTTATTAGACCTAGTAGCAGGTTTTTTCATAGAGCTTATACGGGAAGAAAATGACTTTAGAAAAGGGGTCTTGAGTACAGAGGAAAGTATTCCCTTAGATGCAGAACAAGAAAGTGCATCTACTCAAGAAAGCACAGCGCATCTTGAGCATCTGGAAGTGTTGCAGGAAGAGATATCTGAAAGTGACACAACAGATGCAGATAATGTTATTAGCTTTTCATCAAAAGAAGACAAGTATGATGATATACGCTCAGCTATTTTAGAAACGCCACCAGGTAAGCCTGTAAGTAAAAGGAGTATCATGCGCGAGTTTAAGATAGGACAGCAGAACGTAAATAATTATTATGTCCAATTAGTAGAAGAGGGCGTGTTACGACAGAGTGAGTCAACAGGTCTTTATTTTCGGGAAACGTAGTTTTTGGGGTATATTGGCTGATATCTGGGGTATATGGCTCATTTGGCTGTAAGCCTTGATATTACTGGGATAGCGCCGATTTTTTTATAAAAAATGAGGCAAAAGGCTCAAAATATACCCCGATATACCCCAAATCAAAGAAAACCCAGGGAAGTAATGTTTGCAGGACGGAAGTAATACAATGAGTGGAAGTGAGTCGCTAGATCAGTTAAAGGAAAAGCTATTTAAGCTCAAGGAAAAAGGGCATGAGTCCATTTCGATTGATGAACTGATAAATACCCTCCATGATTTTGACCAAGGCTTATCTGATGTAGAAATGGAAAGGTTTAAAGCAAGCCTTCAGGTTTGGATAGAAAATAATAGAGTACAACACGAAGCTCAGCATGCTGAAGACCTTGAAATTTTTAGGTCTGTGATCACAGCAGGGCAAAGTGCGTTAAAAGGGCTATTTATTATTAATGGTGGTGCCATAGTCGCTGTTTTGGCATTTTTGGGAAGATTATCAGATAAGCATCCAGAATTTGTCCCTGACTTTTCTGATAGCCTTATTTATTTTGCTTTAGGTTTGTTTTTTACCGCTATTGCTTTCTGTGCAACCTATCTTAGCCAGCATTTTTATGCAACTGTAGATCATCTCAACACAAGTGAGGATGCTAAGGCTTTAAATGCCGATGGTCATAAATATGGCAAATGGTTTCAAATTGCAGTAATTGTACTTTGTATGCTAGCACTGTTTATTTTTGGAGTAGGGGTTTTGAATGCGTATCTAGTGTTTCAAGACTTTGGGTTATACACACTTCTTAATAGCTAGATTATTTTGAAAGTTTGATTTTGGTTGTATAGCCATTATTGTCTAGGGAGTGGCTGGCTGTTTTAATCACCCACCTCCCATCTAGTCCTGTGCGCAGTCCTGATATTGATACTGGCTTGTCTGCAAATAACAGTGGGTTGCCAGGTAAAGTAATATCTAAGCTTGACTTGGATCGTTCCGCGCCCTTAATAGCCGCATTGGCTGCTGCTTTAGCCGCTTCAGGGGTTGGATACTGTAAACTCAATGTACGTGTAGGTTCTCCTTTGCCGACAGTCATGCTTTCTATTTTTCCTGTACTGCTATTGTGGTATTTCGCGATGATGCGTTGATAGCCTGAACGCTCGGGCAAGCTGCCTCGATAACTGGTAATGTCTTTACCTGATAGATGAATGGCTTCCAGTTTTTTTCCGCTGGCGGTTTTACCCTGGTTGCGTTCCACAAATAACAAATGCTCTCCTGCAGGCTTGGCAATTGCATCGTATTGATTAGCGATACGACTTAAAAAGTGCAGGTCACTTTCTTCGGTTTGATCAATATGCTGAATGATTAAGTCGGTAAACTTTTCGGCAACTTTTGGGTTTAAGCCATGACGCTGAGCAATAGTCCCCACAAGATCAGTGAGTTTAACTTGATGCCAGCTTTGACTATGCGGGGCACGGATAGGCCCTTTTAAATCCGCGCCACGGGCTTTGATCTGCATTTGGTTGGGTGGGCCTGAGAGTAATACCTCATCCACCGTATAATTGCCCATATGCACTAAGCTGGTTTCTACATAGCCCAGCGCACATGACAGTTTGACGCCCTTTTTGGGGATCTCCATTGAGCCATTATCAGTTAATGTCAGCGTTAAGCTATCCGACTTCCAGCCTGCTTCGTCAGTGAGTTCAAGGCTAATCAATAACGGGTTAATGGTGGGTGTTAGGTTAGTATCACCCAGGTGAATACTAAAGGTCGGTTGCATATTAATCCCAAAGCTTTTGCGTAGTTTGAACAGGGGAGGGGAGATCAGGTAGTTCGATAGTTAACCCGGCAGGAAGGAACGGACCCAGCTCAGCCAGGCCCGGGTTTGCATCTAAAGCTTGGAGAACATAAAAACCAACCTCACGCTCTCCATAGTAAAGCCAACAGATGGCATCTAGATTATCATCCTGTTTCGTTAGATACCTCATAATGTTCACCGTAGTAACTGATGGATAAGCTAAAGTCGATCTTTCGGGGTTGGCCCTGTTGATCCAAGAAACTGTTAGTCTGCTCCACGCTGGTAATACACCAGTAGTCGAGTAAATCACCCGTACCGGCTACCAGCAATAATGGCTTACCTTGCCTGCCTAGTGTTGCCATCTGCTCAATGGTATCGACGGCACCATATTGGCCTGGAAACACACTACCTGACAGGTTAATGGTTTGTTGACCTTCACCGGTATACTGCAATTGTGGGGTAGTGCCCAAGCGCTTTTGCTCTGACCAGGTAAATGACCAGGCACGTTGCAGTTGATTAAACGCTGCCGTTTCAATGGAAAAGGTAAACGGCCCTAATTTCAGTAAGGTGCTAGTAGCCATACGTCAAACCGTCCTGATCATAGAGTGATGCACGACGATCTGATTCCGCTTCAAATTCCCGTCGTTCTAACTCAGCCCGAACCCGTTTAGCGATTTCTTCACTGTTCTGACCCGGTTGGGCATGAATGGTAATCGGGGCGTTAATATTAGTACGCGACTGGTTTTGTATTTTGATCTGCTGGTGACGTTTGGCCTGTAACTGGTCCTGTATTTTCTCATTATTACGCGCTTTGGCTAAGGACATCACACGTCCTGACTCTTTTACAAGGTTTCGTGTTTTATTTTTAAGTGGGTAGTTGTGACGACGATTAGCCACAAGATAGGGTTTCGCCCCATAATGAATACCTCGACTCCGCCCTCGGTATTGCTGGGCAATATACGACGACGGTTTACGTTGAGGCTTAGGCTTGGGTTTCGCTTTCTTTTTATCGCTTTTATCCTCGTCCTCATCATCGCCAAACCAATCGAATACACTACTGATAACGTCCTTAATCCAACTGAATTTGGACGCCAGCCATTCAAAACCCGGTTTCCAATGTTTCAATAGCATGCCTATCGGAGATTTATTGAATATACCTTTAATAAGATCCCAAGCCCCTGTAAACATACCCTTAATGTTGTCCCAGGTTTCACTAAAAAAATTAGATACCGGTTCCCAGTTTTTAATTAAAATCCCTAGCGGTGAATAACTAAAAAAGACGTTTTTAGCCCAGTCCCAAAACTGCGAAAAATAACCTTTAACGCTATCCCAAACACCACTAAAAAAGCCCTTAATCGGTTCCCAATAAGTAATAATTAACGCGGCAGCACCCGCAATGGCGGTTACCGCTAAACCGATGGGATTCATTAAAAAGGCCGCCCCTACGGCTTTAATAATTGGGATTAAACTTAAAACCGCTTTACCGAAGGTCATAATCGACGTAAACAATTTAACCCCCATGAGTCCCGCTAAAATATAGCCGACATTTTTCCAGCCAATGGTGGTGGAAATAAAATCACTGATGACGCTGCTGACACTAAAAAAGCCCTGACCTAAAGCATATATATTCTTGGCCCACGCTTTAAATCGGCTGCTGATATTTTTAGCAAAGGCTTGTATTTGCGGTTGGAAATTCACCACCCAGGCTTTAAAGTGTTTCATTAATTCGGTGAAGGCTGGCATCATTGCTGCACCAATGGTGTTTTTAATCCCACCCATCGCCATTTGTGCATCGAGCAATGCATCATTAAAGTTCTCGGCATCCCGTGCGGCTTTTTCTTTCAGCACATTTCCTGTCGCACGGGCGTCAGCCCGCAACTGCTGTAGACCCTTGCGTCCATCCTTAAGCATGTTGACCATGCCAACCCCTTCGCTGTCGAATAACTTCATCGCTAGGCGCACACGATCATTTTGGTTTTTAACCTGGCTCAATGCTTCCGCCACTTGGTCTAGCTGCTGTTCAGGACTTAATTTACCTAACCATTGAGCATTTAAACCCAGCTCCTGCAGTGCACCTTTAGCCGTTCCTGTGCCTTTTGCCGCTTCCGCGACACGGCGTACCATCCGTTGTGTCCCAACATTAAATTGTTTAACCGATAAGCCTGAGCGTTCTGCTGCATACTGGAATTCCTGAAGGGCTTCAATCCCAATACCTAGCTTGTCAGCGGTTTTAGCAATAGGGTCGAGGCGGTTAGCTGTCCAAGCGGATAAGCCAAACAACCCTGTAACTCCCCCTGCCGCAATACCCGCACCTCGTTTAAGTCCTGTTGCGGCCTTACCTAGCCCTGGCATCAGCTTGCTGCCGAACTTCTGTATCGCGGCTTTACGCTGTAATTTCTTTTGGGCCTTGGCAACGTTATTAACTTCGATCCCATATTTTTTGGCTGAGCGCTTAGCCGACCGATACTGACGCTCAACATTTTTAATACCTTCCGCTAAACGATGCGAGGATTGAGCGGTATTCGCTTGTTTGGCTTTCAGCTCAGAGAGCTTGTTTTTGTATTTATTAAGGTCTTTTATGGCGGCTAACTGCTTATTGGTTTCACGGTACGCCTTGCCCAGCTTAGCTGCAGATGCCTGACTTTTCTTAATGGATTTACCCAGCGATTTATCTAAAAACGCACCAATAGCGATATTTAACGCAAGTTTACTCATAGGATTGGCTCTTTGGGGGCATCATTAAACCAGGCCACCAGCTCATCAAGGGGCATGGCTTCAAATTCTGAAAGGGGTGTACCGCGAAGAAAGTGAGAAAGATAAAAAATGATTTGCCGACACTCTTTACTGCTGATGACGAAAAAAGTGTTTTTCCATATAATCGCTTATTTTTCTAAAGTCAGCGATATCCAGATATTCAAGTGAGTTTTGATCAATACCCGATAATGTTGAAAGGATATTAATGCCGTACTCAATCTCTCCGCCACCCATTTGCTCAACGGCTTTCATATCTTTCAAAGTAGGGCGGCGAACACTCATTTCTTCAATAGTTTCACCGTTAACGATAATTGGGTATTCCAATTTAAAAAGTTGTTTCATGATGTCATTCCAGATTAATAATTTAATTTTTAAATAGTTTTTTTATAAACCTAAAGCGGTACGCATGGCTTTTAATTGATCCTGCCCGTTAATCATCTGAATCATATTAATCGGGTCAATCTCATCTAACACCTTTTTATCAATCGTGAGCTTGTAGTAATCCAACTTCATGGTGACGCTCATGCTGCCGACTTCGCCCACCTTAAATGTGCCCATATCCACTTCACTGACTAAACCCGTGGCATTGATTTCAAGCGGTTTCACATCATTGGCATTATTGCCATTCTGCAAGCCTCCCGTGACTTTCACTTGAAGTCCTTCATTGCCTTGTCGTAGACCAAAGTTTTCAAGCACAGTGGTATTCATATCATTGAGCGTAAAGGATAACTCCAGAGCCTCCATACCCACTTGTATCATCACAGGCGCAGCCATACCCCCCGCATAAAGTTCTTCAGTTTTAGCCGTTAACTTAGGTGGGGTTATTTCCGAAATCACCCCTTGCATACTCACACCATCCAACCATAAATTACAATTTAATAAGCGATAGCCTTTAACCACGGTTAGCCTCCGGTTAGTTTTTCATAATATTTATCGGTCATCGTTGATCGAAAGGTAATGGTTTCAGCCGGTGCGGGCGGGGTAAAATCAAAGTTAAAAAAGACTTTGCCGGCTGCTAAATTATCAGGGGTATTTAATTCATTATCGGGGTAGCAAGTACCGCCTAAAATAGCGCCTAAATTCGTTAAACGGCGCAGATAATTATTCACGCCTTCCGCCACATCTTTTAAATAGGTTCGTGTAATGTTTCGGTCTACCGCCCACAGGTGCGCGCGTAATAACGAATCATAAAGAATCAAACTAGTCCGCACGACATTCACAAACGCCCATTTTTGATCAGAAATACAGGTGGTTCGATTCCCCCATAAGCGATAGCCATTTTCATGAATAATAGTGGTGATATGGTTTTCATTGAGTAAATTAGCCCGGCAATTGGCATCACCCAGGGTAAAGTCAATGGGCCGACTGGTGCCAATAATGCCATTAATCTGCTTATTCGACGGTGAATGCCAAAAGCCTTTATCGTTATCCACCTTAGCCATCAGTCCCGCCACATACGACGAGGGTGGTCTATCTACCGCTTGATTGCTATGGATATCCCAGACTTGCACCCAGGGGTCAATTAAATACGCATAACGGCTGTCGTATTTTTTCTTATAGGCGATGGCTTCCACACCGGTCGTATTCGGTCCATCAATGAGGGCCATCCCATTAAGTTGGTTGGCGATCATGTCCAGCGCTTTGCCCACCGGCTCCAATTGACTGTAACCCGGAGCAATCAGTAAACGAGGCTGTACACCCACTACAGATTTAGCCGCCGTTAAGGCATAAATACCGGTGGGTGGATCACTTTGGCCATTACCGACTAATGCACTGATTTGCTTGGCTTCCTCACTTTCTTCCTTGACGCGAATGACCACCACTAACGCGCCAATCTGATCAAAAATGCCTTTAATGGCGGCGGGTAATGTGCCTTTATTACCGAGTTTTGTGGCTTCGCGTAATGAACCGGCGATTAATATCGGTTTATTTTCCGGAAAAGCCTGGTCATCCGCCTCAGGGGCAGTACCGACTAAACCTATCACCGAGCTTTTAACGGTGCGAATCGGACGTGGACCACTATCAATTTCCACGACCTCAACGCCATGTAAGAATTGTTCAGGCATGGTTCACCTTTAAATAAATGGATTGATTAAAAAAGATTTAAGGAGGGAGGAATTAATGTGTATTAGGCGTCTGTTGTTGTGGCGTTGGTCGTTGAGGTCACACTGTGTGCTTTTTGTAATTCAATATTGGGATACCATTGTCCTGGGTTATCAATATGGCCTGTAATCGCGGCGGGTAACGCGATTAATACTTCACCACTATCGGAATCACGGTAAGGGTGAATATGGGTATAGCGGCCAAAACCCGCAGGTGAAAACTGCGTACGACAAAACGTCCATTTTCCTAAACGTGCCCCCTCACACCATACCCCCGACGCACGACCTGCGAGCACTTTGACAAAGGCGCCAATCGTAATAAACGTATTTAAGGGAATCGCAGATGCGGCAGAGTCTGCGGTATTGGGAAACGCTAACCAGTAACTGATCGGCTCACGTTTAGTCCAGCTCAGCTTGATCACATTAAATGGCATTCGATAATGATCATGGATATGCATATCCACCCCAATATCAAGCCCCATATCTTGCAGTAAAGCCATTTGGTCTGCGGTTCTATCCTTAGGATTCGCTTGAATACGCATATGTACAGCGGCTTCAACATCCTCATGTATTTGAAAATTAAAGGGGTGTTTTTGGGGATGTTCTTCATTAATTTCCAGCTGTTGATTATGCGTGATGACAATGCGCGGCAATAAGTATAATGTTTGATTTAACTGATCATTAATTTTGGTTATACACTGCGCCATTTGTTGGTCAATATCCGTGATTTTATTATTCACGGCGGTGGTTAATCGGTTACAGGCTAATACCGTTTCTGCTAATTGATTTTCAATACTCATGATGAAACCTTTTATTTTTCCAGTTGATTGATACGTAAAAACAACTCAATATGCCGATGCATATTATCGATGGTCGCGGCCGCCATCGTGGCCAGTTCGTTGACCAGCAATAAATTAATATTTTCAGTGCCCACCACCACGTTTATGCTGTTGGTGGGGAGTGGTGAAATATCCAACGTCAGTCGTTGAAGCCAATGACTGTTCGCCGATTTATAGGTTAATAAGTGATTGGATTGCGAATGGACGGCCAGCAACGTACCCGATGATAAAAACAAACCAATTTCCCGCACTTCATATTCTAATTCGCCTTTAAAAACAGCCCCCAAACGTAACTGAGTCGGACTTAATTCTTCGTAATCGAGGATGTCTACTCGCTGTCGCTCATTCACTAAGCGTGTTTGATTCGGTTGTGGTGTGTAACTTTTATCGCCACCGGCCATATGGGTAATGGTGGCTTTAATTCCGGCGTTTTTAGCACTGATTAATTCCGCCAGACCGGCTTGGGTAAATTGCAGAATAGGATCACTCATGGTAATTGGACGCTCATCGTTAAATCATTAATGTGGTAACCACAAAATGCAGCTGAAAGCACCGGTTTCACCGTTAAAACAGGGCTTGGTAATTGGCTGGTTAAAATGTCATGGCTATGTGTGCTCACCTGATAGCTGACACTCGCCGTATTCAGTGATTGCTGTAAGTGGGGTGCTGGTAGAATGGCGCTTTGGTAGGTTTGATCACTGCTCTGAATACCATGCTGTTTAATAGCGCTGACATAAAAACGGGTATCTAAATTAAACGTTAAACTCAGTTGAAAATGATCGCGCAGACTTTTCACCTGGCGTATCAGCTTTTCCATACGCTTGATAGTGTCTTTATTGGCGGGCACATCACGCCGCCGCCAAGCCATCACGTCAAAATGATACGGCTCACCCTCGGGATCTTGTTCATACCAGGCGCGGATATCACTCTCATAGCCCAAGGCATCCAACACCAGACGGATACTCTTGCGGGTACCTTTAATGAGATGGGTTTCAATCGAGGATTTAATCACCTGGCGTTTAATATCACTGGTCCAATACTCATCCCATTCATCCACCGATAACGCCCAGGCTAACCAGGGTAAAACCGGTTCAGGACATTCATCAGGGTTCCAAATAATATCGGGTCGTGCTGGAATCACCGACACGCGGGCACAGCTTGATTCCAGTGCACGCTCAAAGGGCTTGGCATTACTGGGCAATAAGGACATACATTAAATTTAAAAAGGAGGGAATAGGTGGTTAGGCCGTAAAATTAAGTAACACAGCGGTTTTTTTAGGCGCTTGCCATTGTTCGGTGACAATATCGTTTGTCGGTGATATTAATTCAACTCGTCGTACGCCACCGGTATGCAACGCATCATAAATACCCGAGATAGCCACCGTTTTACCCAAGGCGAAACATTGCGCTAAATAGGTATTTAATTGTTTTTCGACTTCATGCTGAATGGTATCTTTTGAAGGACCATGAAAGACATGCACATCCGCTTCAATCTGATAAGGAATAATCTCAGCTCTTCGAATAATCACTTTATCTGTCAACGGTCGGATATCTTCACGGTTTAATGTGGCTTCTAAAGCCTGTTTTATTTCCTGATCAAGTGCTGCATTAACCTCGGAGCGCGGTAAATAGCACACAGTGACTTCACCCGGCTGCAGTGAATAAGGCTTCACATCCAGTATTTGATCATGGGCTTTACTGGCATGGAATAAATACGCCCCTTCAGGGCCAGCCGTGGAATAGCCTTCTGGACCTAGCTGAATGCGTCGCCTAAATTCGTCATCACTTTCCATGACGGCGGGGATAGGTTGGTTATCCTTAATTTCAGCAGGCTTAATCATTTTACGTTTTACCCCATAATTGGCACCGATATGATCGAGATCTGCGCCTTGGGCATAGGCTAATAACAGAGACTGAGCACGCTCATTAAATTGCTGTCGAATGAGTAACTCACGATAGGCCGAGATTTCCAGGATTTTATAAGCCGGATCGGATTCCACGAGTGCGGTAAAACCATAGCTTTTTAATTGATCCAGCATCGCATTAAAAATGCTTTCGTAATCCAGTTGCTCAATCACATCCGGAGCAGGTAACTGGGATAAATCAATCGCCGTATATTCACTCATAAAATAATCCCGTCCAAGGTAATAGGTTTACCCTCGGGTAAGTAAATGCCTTCCAAGTAGATTTCGATTTGACCTGGTTGGGTGCGGGTGGGTGTGACTTTAGTGAGTTTAAAGCGTGGTTCCCAACGGGCCAAAGCTTCAGCGGTAGCGGCAATGAGTTCCAATCGTAAGGCCCCGTTTAACGGTTCATCAATTAACTCCGGCAACCGACTGCCATAATCACGCCGTATGACACGGGTGCCAATGCGGGTGGTTAAAATATCAGTAATCGATTGCTTCAGGTGTTTGATGCCAGAAAGGGATTGACCGGTTTTACTGTCTATGCCGTGCATGCTGTCAGTATGAATGAAAAGAGTATGGTTTAATCAGAACTGCAACTATCACTGCTACTGCTATCACTACTACAAAAACTACTTTCTGAGCGAGATTGGCTGCCACTACTATAAAAGCTACTTTCTGGGCTAGACTGGCTACCAAGTGAACTCTCTGAACCTCTTCGATGGCGCGTTAATCTATTCTGACTATTAGTATTATGTAATCCTGCGTCCTTAAAAAATTTATATAATTCATAGCCTTTAAATAAAAACACTAAACATACGAATAAAAAACCCAAGAAGAAAAGCATCATATACCCTTTATTCTATAAACAGTTTTCTGATAGTAACTGTTTAGTGGCTTTAATTACAAAGGTAAACCTATTGTCTCGGCTTGGGCGGCACATGATGCTGATCTAAATGGCTGTTATAAATGGTACGATCTGCTGCCATGCTACGGGTTTTATCGGTAATATCGCCAGTGGCTTTGATGCTGCCTTTCACATGCACATCACCGATCATTTTTATTCCTGCAGGAGAATGCAAGGTACAGGTTCCCCCGTCAGGCAAATGAATATCATAATGGTGGTGTAGGCGGTTATATTGAATCTGGGCACCATCTTTGTAATAGCAACCTGATAACTCTGGTGTTTTACAGGGTGAAGAATATTCATCTTGATACACAGCCGGTAAAATAAACCCTTGGGCCAATTCGCCACACGGCGATAATACCACCACTTGCTCACCCGCTTCGGGTGCCCACCAGGAACGATCATGGCTGGCTCTTGTTGTTAGCCAGGGTAGCCAATCCGTCGTGAGTTTATCCATCTGGACCCGGGCGCGGGCACGATCATAGTCCACTTGTCTTATGACACCCGGTCGAATTAAATTTTTAACCAGGCGAATCAGTTCTTCGATATTAAATAGGTTCATATTCAGGCTCATGGGCTTTACCGGTATAAGGGACATGGCTGGCGAGTACGGTTTTCGGTGTTTCACCCTCATCTTCCCAGAGAGATTCACCCACATAAAATGACTGTTGCCAGGTCACTTCCCAGCTTTCATAACCTTCGGTATCAGGATTAAATAAGGCAGGAATGGCTTGAATATGCTCAGGCAAACACACCACATTTTCGAGTCCCCATAACCCCGTTTCTGGCTGATTTAACAGTGTCATCACCTCACAGGCCATACGGCGAATTTCAATGGCTAAATCAGGTGTGCTGTTGGCTAATACACAATAACAAAACCAGTCGGCATTGATGACATAGCGACCATCACCGGGATTCTCACCGATTTCCATTTGATGCATCCCTAAATAAATACCGGGTGAATTCAGGCATTTACCCGGATTATAAGCCTGCACAAATTCCAATCGTTTACCAAAATGATTCGTTAGCGTGTCCACCATAGCCAGGTGAATTAATTCAAGAGGATCATATTTATTCATGATTTAAGGCGTAATTAAGTTCCTGTTCCAGGAGCGTTATGAGTCGTTGTTTGCCACGCTTTAGGATTTGGATGACAACAGGTTTCGCCACGGGCTCAATGTCTTGTGTTTGGTAAACCAGGGGTAAACGTGCTTTACCTGCCCGTTTAAAGGCGGCTTCACGATCACCGATTTTAAACGCACCATGACGATAATGCTGACCCGCTTTAGCACCACCCGGCACTTCTTTGACCTTACCAAAATAACCTAACCCTACCGGATTAACACCCAGCCAAACCTTAATTTTACCTTCGGCATACACAGTCGTGACACGTACCCGGTGCTTTTTAAACAGGTTTCGCTTCACGCCAGAAGCATCAACGACCGCTTGGATTAATAACCGTTCGATAAATGTCGTGTATTTACGTTGGGCACGTTTAATGGCGCGCTTAACATCCGCCTGACTCCGATCCAGCCCCATTAACACGTCACCCAGTGAGTCATTAATATCAACCGCGACTTTTAACGCCATCGACTACCTTCCTTAGCCGCTTCATAAGGGGATAGTTTAATAATAGCCATACCCGTATCTTTTTTTAATGGCGGCCAGTTCAGTTGAAATTTCTGCTCGTCGATCACCACATATTCATTATTTTCCAGGATCGTCAAATCCGCTGATGAAAGATGTAGTTCAGGTGTCGCATAATTTAGCTGGATTTTATTCAGCTTCCCTTCCTGATCGCGCCAATAAAAAATACCGGTAATAATCTGGCCATCCGTTAACACAATTGGACGGCCATACATGGCCATGCGCTCCTGATTGAGCTCCTGTTGCAAGCTTTGAAATGCACTCATGGTTTATTTTAAAACACCGGTTAATAACGCTGAACCATTGGGGCGTGCAGGCACCACCAGGGGGGCAGATTGCGTCATCACATATTCAACGGATGGATCTTCCTGCACCCAGGATTTAGGGAAAGTACGCATAGGCCGTAATACTTTGACATCCATAATCGCGCCAAAACACTGTACACCTTCCACATCACCCACAGGCATCACCACACCTTCAGGTAAAAACGGCTGCATGTTGCCTGCATCATCCTGATACTGACGACTGTCGCAGTGTAGTTTTAACCGTCCACCACCCAGAGAACCCACAAACACCACATCATCTGCAGCGGTTTGGGGGCCACGATCAATGCTGGCATTGGTACCGGCCACTTGGGTATCCAGCTGGTCCCGTATTTGTTTATTTTTGCGCATGCATTTCCACACGGCAGGCCCAAAATAAATATCCTTAGCTTGCGAGCCACCCGGTACTGAGGCCATAGTTACGCTGGACTCTTCGAGGTCATCGACAATAAGGGCATCCTCATCCGTCCACGGTTTTTTAGCCTTAATGGTCAGCGCACTATTTCGACCATAATTGACTTCGCATTTGGGATAATTTTCACCACTGATGGTGACTTTGCCATACAGTAAACTTTGTACCGCCATCCACTCCAGGCGGTTATCAATCGCTTCGGCCTGTTGAATAAATAATTCCATTTTGTAAATGTTGTAACGCTGTGCTGGCGATAAGCTGCCTAAATAGGCCTCACCGACACGGCGTTTCATCATCGGTTGCGGTTTAACGGCATTTTTGGGTTTGATATAGGCGGGCTTAAAGCTTTTTACTTCATAGCCTTGATCAGGTAATGGTCTACCTTCCAGCATGGGCGAGACAAACGGCGCAAGACGTCGTTCACCAAACACTAATTCAAAATTAATTTGTTCTTCTTGCGATTCATAAATCGAGGAAAAGTATTTATTTAAATAGTACGGAAACGGTTTTTTCTTGAATTCGATCGTACGCACCAGCGTAATCGTATCGCGGTCGATATTCACGGTCATGGCAGTAATTACCTATTAAATAAGCGATGTAAGAAGTGTGTTCAGAAAGGCGTAAAGCGAATAATTAAAAGAATGACTTATTTATAGCTGGGTGTTTTTAAAAATATTCCACGCTCACGAAACGGTTGCATAAGGGTTTGTTCCGTATGACCATTACCTAAATACAGTGCAGCAGGATTAAAACAACCGGCGGCACACACACCGGCAGATTGTGCCTGACTTTTTGCATCCACCGCATACGCTAAAATACAATCTGGCACTTGGCTACCATCAGTCGCAGCAGCATCGGATAGCACATATTCGCCTTTATCATTACGGCCTAACACCGCATTCGCGGGTAATTGCTGGCCTTTGGCAATGGTGACAGTAATGGTATTGACCTTGGTCTCGCCCGTTATGAGTGGCATTAAAGGTGGAACAGAATAATGATTACTGGCGGCATGCATGGTTTTGATCTCCGGCTATTAATTCAAAATCAGATAACATTTGCTGGATCGCGGATTTGGGTTCGTTTGTTTGTTCAGGGGTATTTTCCGAGGGAATATTCGGGTGCTGATCGTTATTCATATGTTGAGTAAACGCATTTTGCGTCGTATTTTCTTTTTTAGGTGCAGTAGCTTCTGCCTTAGGCAAGGTTTCCAATAAGGCTTTAGCATCCTCTGCCGCCATGCCGGATTTTACTAGGTGTATTGCGGTGGTCATTCGGCCTTCAGCCGCTTCGCACTGCAGAATACTTAAACAGCGCTCTCTTTCTTGCTGGATCGCACTGGCTTTAATGGCATCCGTATCAACCGGCTCTACGACAGGTTGTGTCTGTTGTGCATTTACTTTGGGTTCAGTGGGTGTAGTCATAATGGCCCTTGTATCGTTCAGGTGGTGAGTGAATACCGTCAGCACTTGGCTGGCCGGTAAAATCTGGTCAATCAAACCCATTTCCTGGGCTTGCTCGGAGGAATAAATAGCGGCTTCAGTCTTACGAATTGTTTCAGTATTTAACTGACGATTGCGAGCTACGGTATCCACAAATAAGGTATACAACGAATCAATTTCTTGCTGAAAACGTTCTTTTACCCCTTCAGGTAGTGGTTGATAAGCATTGCCATCCGCTTTATGCGCACCAGCATGGATAAAGGTGACATGAATACCCAGCTTTTCGTGGGCTTTGCTCTGATCCACATGCGCCATAATGACGCCAATGCTGCCGGTTTGTGCGGTTCGCGGAGCAATGACATGGTTAGCGCCTGAGGCAATGGCATAGGCGGCACTGGTCGCCTGTTCATCCACTAGCGCCCAAATGGGTTTAATCTGTCGTGCTTCGTAAACCGCATCCGCTAAATCCATGCAGCCATTGGCACTCCCCCCAGGGCTATTGATGTCCAATAAAATGCCACGCACGTCATCATCTTCTAGTGCGGTATCCAACTTGACTTGAATACCATCATAGCCGGTCATCCCACTATACGGATTTAAATAGCCATAACGGTGGGTTAACGTGCCTTCCACAGGAATCACCGCAATGCCGTTCTGGATCTGGTAAAGCTTTCGTTCACGGGCTTGATAATTAGCAGCACTGGCTTTTAAATCGGCCAGCAATAATTGCTCACCCTCGGCTAACGTTAAGCTCTGTAACTTAAGCCGTTCAGCCAAGGCCCCAAAAAAAATCCGGGCATAACCCGGATTCATTAATAATGGTTTATTGACTAATTCATCAAAGATCATTCTGCTGTGGCCTTGTTAACGACGGGATTAGAATTTGGGCTGGGAGGCGACAAACCGTACGCTTTAAATTCCTGGGCTTCTCGTTGCCGTTGCTCTAATATTTCCTGATAATCTTTACCCAGCATCATACAAAGCTCTTCGAAGGTAATGGCACCCAGGGCATATAACCGCTCCAAGCGCTCCACCTCTTTTACGCCATCAATATGGGTTTGGCCTTGCGCGATCCAATAACAGCGGGTCCAGGCAGATGGATTCTGATAAAAATTGGCATTTCCTGGTAATTCAATCACGCCTTTGTTAATCATTTCTTCCAACCATAGGGCATAAACCTGCTGGCAAAACCGAGCTGGAATAATATGTCGCACACTTAAAAAGAATTTCCAGCTTTCCAGCATACTGGCGCGGGCACTGGAATAATTGGTTTTACTAAAATCCCGACTTAATTGTTCAAAACTGATATTTAAACTGGCGGCAATATGACGTAATAAGGTGTCTTCGAAGTTTTCAAAATACGGATTAGATTTAGCCGTTTTTAATTCGAGTTTTTCATTAGGAAATAAATGCGGAATGCGGGCACCATTATAACGAATATTATTGGCCCCTTGATGATAACTTTGTACCGCTTGCATATAACTATTAAGGGTATTTTGGTTACCATTATTCGGCTCGCTACCGCCCAACGCTGTCAGCACCGTTTGAGGATCAAACTCAGATTGAATCACCGCCGCATACATGGCATTCACGATGGCATTTTGCAGCGTAGCATCCTGGAATTGCTCCAGCATTTTTAGATTGCGTAAAGTGCTGACAAACACATTAATGCCCCGCGTTTGGTCCGGACGTTCGGGCTCAAACACATGCAGTATTTGCAGTCTTCCCCACGACTTGCGTCGGGTAACACGCTTCCAGCGATAGGCATCTAACGCTAAATCGACATCCCCTGGATGGGCACAACGAATATGATACGCAATAGCCTGACCTCTGTTACCCAGTTCGACACCCGCTCTTAACTGTTGGGTATCCGCTTGTTCAAAGGGATTCGTTAACCGCTCACTGTCGATTAATTTAATACAGGTTTGGGGTCGATGATTATTGGAAGCTCGCCGCCATTCCACTGATGCTAATATCTCCCCTTGGCTGGCATAGTGTCGTACCGATTCCCGTGCCATCATGGTCAGCGTTCTTTTTTCTTCCGCATCAATCCAACAATCAGGATCTTCAGCCCAATCCGTAAAACGGGCTTCCACATCCTTGGCCCAAAGGCTGGCTTTTTCGGCATCCAAACCCAGTAATTTATAATTGGGTTTAGCGGATAAGCGAAACTGATGGCCGACAATATTATCCACATAAATCTGTTCCGCCCCATTGGCATAACCATGGGTTCGCTTAATATCCCGTGCCCGGCTATTAAGTAGGGGCATTTCCGGCAAATGTTCACGATCAATAGATAGTAAAGCCGGCTGCCAAAAATCCATATTATGTTGGACGGATTGCGTGGATAAAGGACGGGATTCCATCGTTAATGGATTGCCCGATTGATCAATAAGGAGGCTCATAATTAAATAATAAAGTGAAAGGCGCGACGCTGTTTGGACTGATTTATTTCCGCTTCTAGCTGCTGAATATAACGCTCTAAATCCTCAGGTTTATGGTAGGTCACCATGGCTCCATCGGCATCGCGAATGGAGGCCCTGAGTTCCCCCGTCCTTAATTTATGCAAGGCTTGGCGTGCGTCCAATAAACGTTGTTCGGTATTCATCCGAGCGCTCTCCCTAATGCAGATAAATCTAACGGTTTTGGCTTTGAGACTTCGTTAAGGCTCGTAATATCAGGATCGAAAACCAGCGTGTTTTCGTTCCATGGCTGTGCCCAAGCGGGAGGGTACACCCAGTTAATGGTTTCGGCCTGCAGTTTGTGGACACAGGCGCTGTTATACACGGATAAATCCCAGGCTTCATTAGGTCCACCTAAAGGTTCCCATTTGCCCTCAGCGTTACGGGTTTCAGCCGTGAGTTCTTCATAAAAGCTTAAGGGCAACCAATCGGGAAAGTGAAAGTATTTAGGGCCGGGGATATCCCGATCCAGCGTATTATTTAACGCGTCTTTGAATAAATTGGTATTCAATAGCTGTAACGGAATATCACCATAGATTTTGGCTTTACGCTGCGAGTTATGGGTATTATCTGGAAAGGTCTCTCGCATTTTTTGCTGGGTATGGCGGTCGCCTTTAATCAGCATAAAGCGGTGCTGTAAACCTTGTTTTTTGACTTTGCGGTAAAAGGCATAGGCATTATCGGTCACCCCATCTTCACCACCGGAATCACACGCCACCATGCGTATTCCCATCACCCGACCAGAGCCGTCGGCCAACGGATAGGCTTTATTCAGCACTTTATCCAGCAACACATCCCAATCTTCCGCGTAAGCACCTGGGTGAATGGGTAAACGCTCATCATCTTCATCGGTGCGATACGGGGAATACCGTAACGCTAAGCGATCAATCAACCAACGTTCTAACCCTTCTCCCCAACCTTCTACCTGCACCACAAACCGGCGACGGCTACCCGCCTGAACATCGATGGCGGCGGTTAAGAAACGGACACCATGAGGAATGGTACGTTTGGTGAGTGGTTCTGCCCGAGCCTTTAACCCTTTAGCGGTACGTTGATGCTCGTTAAGAATGGGGAAGTAAGGGCGGCCTAAATCGATATTAAATACCGATTTAAACTTTTCCTGACTCCCTGTTTGTTCATAATGCTGCTCCGCTAACAAGTAGGTATACAGCAGTTCTTGCCAGGTTTGATATCCTGCGGCTGGACCTTCCATCCAAAAACTGGCATACCGTGATTGTCGTTTTTCCCCAATGATCTCACCTGCTGCCGTTAACTGCTGGCCTTCACCCAACCAGCGACACTGGTTGTTAAGTTCATCTTTTTGGCTCGGTTCAATACGCTGCTGACAATGAGGACAGCGCATATAAACGCTTTCTGATGCCTTAACCGGATCAGTGTGCTTGTCCCAATGCAGTCGTTCAAAGATGGGTTGAAACCATTCTTGGCAGTGTGGACAGGGCCAATATAAACGTCGTCGATCCCCCTGGTTATATAACCCTAAAATACCTTGGCAAGGTGGCGCTTCATGAGGGGTACTCGCCTCCCAACGTAAATCAATTATGGGTTTACCTGGAGAGGACTCAACCACGGTCATCCCACTCGACATAAAGGTGGTGGTGCGCTTTTTGGCTAGGGTAAATGGATCGCCTTCGGTATCAATATCGACTTTTAAGCGATCATAATCCGTGAGAAAAACATATTTATAGTCTGAGCTGGATAAGATGTTTTTAGTGGGCCAACCGATTTTTAAATAATTACCCGCCCGAAATATTTTATCGTGAACATTATTATCATGGGATCGAGGTGACAAACGTTTTGCTAACTCAGGACTACAATTAATTGCTCGATCTACCCGCTTTTTGGAATACTCCTGTGCTTTCTCCTTGGCAATTTGCACAATCAGCATATCACCTGGATTATGAGCAATAACGTAGCTTAACCAGCCTTCACCAAACGCCAGCGTTTTACCTGTACGAGCAGGCCCGACAAAAAAGACAGCGGTGTACTCTCGACTGTTTAAGCAGTCCAGTGGCTCAATGATATAAGGGGTGATTTCCGGAGACCACGGATCGCTGCCATTGCCGTTATTTTTGGGAACTCTTAGTGTTTGTTTAACCGCCTCACTAACGGATAACCTGCTGGGTGGTTTGATGATTTCAGCGACATCATCAGCAATGTTATTCGTTTCGCAGTGCATGTTTTAGTTGGTGATACAACGATTGCCGTACATCATTCACAACATTTTCAACGGCCGTTAAGGCTTTAGGCGGTAATGCGCATTTGCGTTCCAAATGATCTGGCAGGGTTTCACAGGCTTGAATCAGGACCTGAACAACGGTGTTCAGTGTACGCCGCACGTCTTCTGCCTCACATAATTGACTTTCACGCAGCTCAAAATCAAGTCGCTCGTTTTCTGCCTGAAACCAGTCTTTACGGTCCTTGGGTGTCATCATTTTAGGGTCATGTAAGCTAGATAATTCAGTACGACCAAATAAGGCAGGTCCGATCTGATCAGACGCATACACATCATAGCCTTTCAGTTTTTCAGCCGGTTTTACATCCGCTTCTTTTAGCCGCTTAGCTACGGTCTTACGATCCATAGTAAAGAGCTGTGCCATTTGGCTAATGTTCCACTTTTCAATCAAAGGAGAAGCCATCATCAATCCCCAGGTGTCGCACCCTTAACTAACTGATTTTACTGAATAAAAAGCATGTGGTGGTGAGGACCATAAGCGCCGAAATTTTTACGTTTATCGCGAGGTTGGGCCAGCGTGTTGCAATAAAAGTGTCAGGAGGGACCCATAAGGGCACAGACTGTGCGTGCTTTGCTGTTTTGTTTGTCTTTTTCGGTACGTCAAAGGTGCTCTGCTATTCTGTATTGTTGCGTGTAAAACAAAAAACTAAGGATGGTTTATAATGGCTGGTTACTTTATTTTGGTTTATCTCAATGACATTGAGCCCATGAATAAAAATGACTTCCCTTCTATCACATCGATAAAAAAAGAGTGTCAGAGGTTGGTTGATGGGCTCTCTAAAGAAGTGAGCGGTGTTTATCCTTTTTACAATGGTATTGGTTTGTGGTTTCTTGAGGGAATAACTTCAGGTAATGCATTATATCTGCGGGATCAGTTAGCTTTAGCTTCATCAAATACTTTTCGTAAGTTTGCTTTTTTGGTTATTGACTCTTCTGATGTTGGCGCACATGTAACTGATAAGACAGAAGCGAGTCGATCTCAATTTACTCACTATAACTCTATTCGTAGCCTTTTGACGGCTTTTGCTAAATAAATGCTTTTTTGTTGCTAGCTGTCGAAGATGTAGGTGGTTAATTTCGGCAGCTGAAAAAGGTTAACTATCTGATTTTACTGGCTTAAATGCCTCACCTGCTGACGACGCATGTAAAATCCAAAAACGAGTCGTTTTCCGCGAGATTCTGCCCCCCGTGGTGCGCTGGAATCCCAGGGTCTCTGACCCTTTTTGTGACAACTTGGTGATACATGACTAAGTTGAATGAACCGCCCTGTGCGGCCCCGCATGCAGGGCGGTGTGGAGAGAGCAGGGTAGATACCAGATCTTACCCGATTAAGTTTTTCTGAATGTTCTGATCAAATGTGCCTTACTGGCTACCATACGGGCTTCAGCGTAGAAAGCTCCACCCAATAATATGATTATTACAATAGGAAAAGACCAAATACCTATACCCAGCATAGAGGGTAGTTTAAAGCCAAGCCATAATTCAGAGTAAAAGGGAAGGATGAACATAATGAACAGCGACAGAATAGTTATCACCACTGCAGTGGTTTGTTTGACTTGAATCCTTTCTTGCGCAGTAATGCCATACTGGATTGTGCCTTGGCAACCAAGGCACACATGCACACCATGCTGAAACGGAGTTGCACAATGTCCGCAGGTATGCATTTCGACTTGCGGCTCATGTGAGAGACCTTGTGACTTTAGAACTGTTGTTTGGATATTGTCGGCAACTCGATTGGCATCACCGTTCCAAGGCAAAAATAGCTTGTCATTTAGAAGTGGGAGCTTTTCAACTATTCCATCAACTTCAGTCTGAGTTCCAACCAAAATAGGGATAATAATTACTTTTCCAGATTTGGCTTCTAAATTAAGTACGGCCCAAAGCTCTCTTTTTGGCCAAGGTTTAGCCATGAAAGCACGACTTAAAATAACTACAACAAAATCTGAGACTTTAAGTCCTTCATTAACTCTTTCAGTAATGCTTTCTCCAGCTGATATTTCTGCTTCGTCAACCCAGTAAGTAAGGCCTCTCTGAGCCAGGCAGCTAGCCAGAGGCCTAGCAACAGAGACTTTATCTTCACTTGCGTGACATATAAAAATGTCTTTTTTCATATATTGCGATTTTCCTTGTGTACTTAACTACTAATGAACGTAACTCAAACATTATCGCATTGACGTATAAAACCCTGATTAATTTTAACTAGTTCTCAATATTTGAGCTGAATTAATATAATAGAAAATCAATATATCTAGTTAATAATTATAGATATTTTTTTAACGGAATGTTATACGTCAGACTTATGTAATATATTACGTCATTTAAGGAAAATAAACTGTCGCTATTTATTTTTGAGGCAATCCTATAATTAATTCACGGAACGGATTGATTAACTTAATTCCTTTAAAAGTGCGTTCAGACTCTTTTAAATCAGCATCTTATTTTTTTAGTACCACACAATCTATAAAAAAAGCCCACCATAGTTGCGCTGCGCAATAATTAATTATCTTTATGCTTAAAGTGCTTACTTACCTTTTGGTAAAACAAAGCAGATTCACGCTGATCCTGTCGGTGCTTATAAACCCAATTCACGACTACAGTTATCATGGTTAGTATGACACCGATGATTACGCCCCAGTCTTTTACGGTAAATCCTGCAATAACGGTCACTGCACTGGCAGCATAAGGTGCGTTAGAAATAATTTTCTCAGCAATCATTGGACTAACCATTGTCTATCTTTGGCGGGCAACACCTTTAATCTTTTCCATGGTCCGAATACCGCCAAGACCAAGCAGGGTAAGCACAAGCGTAATAAGCTCGCTGGTATCAATCGCGGGTAGCATCTCCACAACATCAGTACGATTAGCTAGGGATAAACCAATAATAATCAGGTCTCGCAAGACCCAGGCATACGTCAATAAACCTACACAAAGCCAACCCAGACCAGGACGCCAACCTGATACAAAGATTGATGGATGTTTAGCTTCTTCTAGTGTGGTTAAGGCTTGGAGGATATGCGGTTGATTGAGTGTTTCAAGGGTTTTGTTGTGGGCTTTTAGTCGTTCTTCATCACTGGTAAATAAGTCATCAAGGCCACTCATGATTGAACCAGCAATATCAGGGATTAGTTTGTTAAAGCTCATAGCTGATTAGTTCGATTGAATTGGCTAATATCGACGATAACAGACCACCAGGATTTCACATCAAAATTAGGACATGTCTTGTGTGTATCTAAATCGCTATGACCACAGACTTCAGCATTCGGATATTTCGCTTTCCAGTCTTGTAATACCCGCTCTAAGCTTTGCATCTGCGCGTCCGTAAACTGATCACGACCAATTAAGCACACGCCTAAGCTTGTCGAGTTATAGGCTTTTACATGAGCACCTTCCCAGTAATCAGGACGCCCCTGTTCAATGACCCCATTGCGTCGTATAACTTTGTGATAGCCGATTCCTGACCACTTGCGCTGTATGTGCCACTGATGGATATCTTCAGCAGTTACGTCCCTATCATTCGGTGTGTCCGAACAATGGACGACCAATTTAGTAATATTCATAGTGAGTTCACTTTCTCCAGGCACAAAAAAAGCCCGCGTAAAGCGAGCTTTCTTGATGAGGTTTGACCCGAGGAAAAGCCAAACGAAGAGTCCAAAAACACAAAACCCCGCCGATTGGGCAGGGTTTCGCACTTTGGAAAAAAGTATAACTTTCACACACAAAATATCAAGTTCTTTTTCTCAGTTATCGAGCTTATTAGTGACCACTTATTCAGGTTGTACTATTGATGAGGTATTTGCACTAATGTCTAATCTGCGTCGCAGACATTGAAATGACAACAGGAAAGTAACATGGAAAAGTTAGCTTCAATCCTAGGTTGGATATTTGGTATTTTATTAATCTTTACTGGATTATTAGCAACAATTGAAGGGCAGTGGCTTGCTATCTTTTTTATTTTTATAGGGTGCTTTCTTCTCCCACCAATAAAAATACTTGTATTTAAAATAACTAGTAAACAGTTATCTACTGCCCATAGAGCAGGAATTATTTCAATACTAGCTTTTTGTATGCTTGCTGGAATTATTATTACATCAGAAAAAGAGACACCTAAAGAGCTTCAAGTTACAAAAGTTGAAGAATATCATACTGATAGTCCTGAGAACGCAGTAAATTGGAGCTATCCGTCAAACTTGGTTAATCAAATACAAGGCTCTGTACTTATAAATGATTTAAATAGCATAGAAATTTACCAACAAGATCAAAATGCTTTAAGGTTTCGATTACATTACAAAAGCAAACAACCGCATCCCCTTGAAAAGGTTCAATACGACACAAGAAGTATCGTTAAAACCGCTATAGAGATTTTATTGGCTAACCAAATTAACCCTAACTCATCACATAAGTCATTAGTTATATCCTCTAGGGCTTACTCGCCAGCAGAAGAATCCGTTACGGGTAGTAAAAGTGAAAGATCATACGGTGGAAGTTTTTACTACCCTGAAAACGATAATATTATCTGGTCCAACAAGTAGCACTGCTTACCCCCGTCACTTAAGGGCGGGGAGATTAACTCATGAATTCCTTCTTATTCTGATTTTATCAGTTATATGCGGTAATGCGATTTGCTCAATATCCTCACAACAGTCTTCTATCACCCCCTGATAATAGCTATAAGTTTGAGCATAATGATTTGGAGTGAGGCCATTCATTACGCAAATATCTTTTTTTGCAAATGCCTCTCGTCCGGTGTTTTTTAGTGCTTTGTAGTTAACGGCCCAGTAAGGAACCAACTTCAGAGCATTATTAACGACCTTTGCAGCCTTCTTGTGCTTCCCTTTGTGCTCATCAACTCTCTTCAGAAGCTGCCCCTTAAAATAAGCTATTAGTATTTCAGGCACCCCCAGGTTAGCGACTTTACTTTCATACTTGCTTATTAATAAATCCACCTCAGCACGTTTTGACTTTGCCTTGCTTGTCAGTTGCCGTGCTTTCATGAATGCGCGCTCTGCAGCACGGCGATCAAGATGCTTATCCTTAAGTCCTGCTCTTTCTGACTTCTCTGCATTACGATTAATGCTAGCAGCTTCTTTTTTGGCTAACTTGATTCTCTGCTTGAGGGCAACGGTATGCATAACATTGTCATTGAGCGTTGGAGCATAACACCATTTAACCCATGCCTTCTGTACATCTGGTAGCGCTTCTACTGCCGCTATAACCTTTCCTGCAACAACTTGGCTGGCAATAATATTGTTTACTGACGTTTTAGTTCGATTGTCTGCCCGTGTGCATACAGGTTTATAGGAATGAAGTATTGCTAAGCGTTTACTGTCTCCTTTCTTCCACTGCCTATTAAGCTTTAAGAGTCGTTGCTCTACAGATAACTGTTTAGTGCGTGTCACTTCAATATCAGCACTGGAGCTTAGGTTAATACCGTATGCGTCGTGAATAGCTTTCTCTATGTCCATGCTCACCCCCAACTGGTGTGTATTCATTATTGTTGTTCGGCTTACTTGGCTTGATTAACGTATGTAACAGAAAGACTGTGGTGGAGTACTACGGTTGATGACTTCTTGTAGGGTTTGCGGTCTGTCGTATGTTGTCGGGTTATTCACTTTTATAGCGTACGCGCATGACTTACCATCAAAGTACTTATCGAAGAACTCTTTTGAAACACCTGCACTTCTCTTAGTAACAGACCATATCTGTTGTGGTGTACCCTGTATTACATTCTCTATATCAAACTGGCCAATTACTTTACTAATAGGTCTAGTGGCGTATACAACCGCCACCTTTACCCTAAGATCAACAAATATGGTCTTACGGAATTCATAAAGCTTTTCGCCAGAAAAGATCTTATTGGCATACTCGGGCCTGATTGAGAGCAAGACCTTTTTCATTTAAAGCTCACCCCCACATCTGCCTCATACTTATCAAAAAGTATCTTTATCAACTTCCATTGCTCATCTACTAGCGCGTCTTTAGTCTTCATTTTCTTTATACGAACCTTGGCATGTTTAAGAGCTGCTTCAAGATTAGGTTCTGAATAGCGTGGTATACCTTCATTTGCAGCTTTTAACTGGGTGTACTCGTTGTATAGGCTTTCGCTACAATCAAGGAGTTTGATAAAAAACTGTAAATCGCTCATAGAGCCGAAATTAATACACGGTTTAGAGCTATCGTTGTCTAGGCGCTTAACCAATGGTAAGTCTTGCTTGCAGCGCTCACAGCACCAAATATTGCTACCTTCGGTTATAACTCTCTGGAGGTCTTGAGGCGTCTTAGTCTTAAGACTGATTTCTTTACCGCATACTTCACCACTACACTCAAACCACCAACCATCAAATAGTAGTATTATTGGCTCTACGTAACCCTGACCAGCAAAAAGGTCATACTTTTCCATCCTTGTCACTTCAAGCTCATCATCCTCATACTCACCTAGTTTTTCTTTTGCTAGCTGCTTCGCTCCTTGCTCAGTTTCATCAAACACAATCACCGCTTGGTTTTCGGTACACTCATAATCAGTTACGTGCCATGCGACTTTTTTAGTTTGCTGTATGCTCATTTTTATTGCCTCCTGCAGATGTTTTTTTTATGTATTGTCGTTTACCTAGAACTCTTACCAATCAAGCTTTTTTGCTTCTTCTCGTAGCTCTTTTAATGCATTTCGATAGGCAGGGTTTGTAAAAGCAGAACCATTCTTTGTAATATCATTATCAGTGCTGGGTTCGTTTTTATTTGGGGTATTAACTGGTTTATTTTTGCGTTTTTTATGCTTAAGAAAGTCAATTATCACGGCAGAACCTCTAAGCAGCTTTAGACTGGTTTAACTGTGAAAGCCCTTCTTTGACTGCTTCAATGATGCTATACAGGTACTCATACTTGGGGTTAGGTTCTCTAGGAAGAGAGTCATACCAATCCATCCCATATATTTCTTCCAAAAGCTCATAGTGGACATAAACATCTTCACTGCATATGTCTTCTACATCATTGAATAATTTACGGGCTTGGTCTTTGCCTAATAATCCGTCTTTTTTATTTTTTATAATTAAAGATCGTGCATCTTCAATTAAGATATCTTCAGAAGCTATGATTTTTCTGGGTTCTACTGAAAGTTTGTTGAGTATGTAGTCTGTTTTTACTTCTATAAAAAACTCAGAAATAGTGCGATCACCCATTGCAGGCCAGTACTTACTCCAAACCTCGCCAAAGCACTCAATAGTGATCCGGCCTTGCCCCAACTTAAAGTCTTCGAGAAATACATTGATAGTATCTATGTTTTCAATTTGTGAGAGTGTTATTTTGGTTACTTTGGACTCATGAATAAGCATGTTATTTTTTCCTCCGTGATTTTAATTTTGAAGCTCAAGCACCAACTGCCGTGATTTATATATTTTCTTTTTATTCACCCCTTCGGATTTTTCTAATAATCCAAAATTGCGAGATAACGATTCTGAGTTCAGGCCTTGGCCAAAGCGAATATTTATAGCACGTACTTTGTTTATTCCACATTCATCACATTTAGAACGAGTATAAGCTCTGCAGCATCCACAAGAATCGAACTCAACTTGCCACACCACAAATTTATGTTTATGAGTACATTTATCTGATCTAGTCATTGATTAACTCCAACATAATCGTCATTTTCGAGGGTTCTTTGCTGGTGTGTTTTTACCGGGTGATTAGGATTGATATCACCGCGATTACTCCGCTTTTCGCGCTCCGTATTGAGACGTTGGCGCATATCTTCTCGAAATTCTGCAGGTTGCTTTTTAAGCCAATCGCGTATCTCTTCTGCTGGCATGTTGTCGAGCATCCAGCGTGCATGGCAGTCGCGTTTGTATTCTTCTACTGAGTCGATGTCTGACATGGTTGATCTACGGGCAACTGGGCGTAATTGCTAATCGTTTCTTTAGCAGCTTTAGTGCCACGACATACGACAGATAAATACCCGTTCTCTGCTAATCGGTTTAACCACTCAAGTTGTGATTCACTCACTGGTGCATCTTTCGGAGGGGTTGCTTTAAACTCGATGGCAAGACCGTGATACCCTCCACGAGGCTGTAAAATCAGAATATCTGGCACCCCCGCTTTAACGCCTTCACTTTTCAGTTTCTTAGCCACAGCAACATGACGATGGCCTCCATTCGGTACATGAAAAGCGCAGTCATAAAGCTCTCTGTAACAAGCAAACATCCAAGAAAACAAATGCCTTTGCTCTATCCCTTCGTGATCTTTTCGTTTAGCCACATATGCAGGGGTTAAATGATTGATGTATTTCTTTGGTCTCATGCTCATGCTTGATTAACTCCCTTACGCTAAGCGGGATCTGATTGCCGCTAATGCGGATGTAGCAGACTTCAGTTGATGTAAACCTTGGGCTTTGATTTGCTCCTGCAGCTTGGATTCGTGGTACTGCTCGTTAAGCTCAACAGGTGATTTACTTCTTGCGTCTTCTAACGAGGGTCTGACGTCGGGAATTTGCTCACCGTGTGCAATGCGGTTACACAGTTGCTTGTAAAGGCTCTCAAAGGTCTTTTTCAGCGCTTTTACTTCATCACCCTGAGCGCTACGAATACGGAAGAAGTCTGTTGCCTTGGCTGCGGTATAGACGGCCTCATGGCTCCATTGGTGAGTCATTTGCTCGTGACAGTGCTGGGTTACTTCACGCCATGCTGTATCTGCCGTCGGTAAGTTGTGTTTGTCTCTATCCGCCTCAGTGCAGTAATGAATAAAATCCGCTAGGGATGGTAAAAAACGACTTTCAGACTTAGTACGTTGTATACCGCGTCTTACCTGTTCCGCCGTAAGTTCTCGAAAACGCTCGTTGTTAACCCAGGCGCGCTTAGCTGTCTCAAGCTTGATATCAAGATTTATTCCTCGGTTTGCTTGTGTTGGGATATCCAGTGGCCAAGCTTTTTTGAATTGCAGTGGGTAGATCGCTTCAAACATTGCGAATATTTCGTTAACCAAAATACCCTGCTCACGGGTTGGTAACTCTGAAATGGTTCTTGCCTGGTTTTTTTTATTGTTGTTCGCACCAGCTTGTGTCCTGGATTCTGTTGAGGTACACAGCGTTTTCTGAATAAGCTGTTGACTTGATTGCATTATTCACCTCCATGGCGTGTGTTTCTTGATTAATTATTTTTATTTGGGCAGCGGTCTTTTCGTTGAGCGCGTTTTCGAGCTGCTCCGCCCGGTGCTGCTGGGTTTGGTGATAACGGTATTGGCGTTTCAAGTGGGTAAGAAATTTGGCATCCCACGACGGGTGTTGTTTACCTTCACCCAGCCAGTACATGACAAACTCATCGAGCTGGTCCTCAGCAAACTGTCTGGGGATTCCAGCCCGATGCAGTTTGGCTTCAAGGGTTTGCCAGTCCGGTTGCCAGCCGTCAGTGATTGGCTCACCAGCAGACCGCTTCGGGCTAGGGTTTTGATCGTGTTGTTTCCCACGTTGGAAAATTGGGTGTTCTCGCGGATCTCGTTCCGAGTTTTGATTAACCCGTTGTTGATTTTCAGGTTGACCCGATTGAGTTTGGTTTTCGCACGTGCGCGTAGTTTTAGTATTAGATATATATTCTAATGACTGTTCTGGTCCGGACACCTGTGACCGGGTCCCCCGGACAAGGTTATGACCGGGGCTTGATTTGGCCTCGGTCAGATTGACAGGGGTATTACTATCAGGGTTTTCAGATGAACAGGCGCTATTTTGTTCAGCTTCAGGCTCTAGCTCAAAATCAGGTGAATTTTCTGAACCGACCAGGGTTTTACCAACTACTAATTGATACTCATTTGATGAGCGTGAACCGTTACTACGCCCACGAGATTTAGACGTCAACAACTGCATTTCTTCTAACAGTCGTATATGACGTCGAACTGTCCTAATACTACAACTGGCTCTTCTTGCAATCGTGCTCATCGATGGCCAGCAAACCCCCTCATCATCAGCCTGATATGCAAGCACTAAGAGCACTAGCTTAGTGGTAGGCGTTAAAGGTAGTTCGAAAACCCAATCAGAAACTTTAACCGACACCGTTACTTCCCTCTAACTTTTAATTGGCAAAAAAAGACCCTATCTGCGAAAAATCCGAAATTACGCAGGTACTTAATTTTGTTTATTTAATAAATGTTTAGGTTGGACGGACGGCTTATGATGTGTTTTTCATGGCGACATCCTCGTCTGGGAATCCATATCACCCCCCATTTTTGGGGATTATTGTTTTTGATTTTCAGGGATAAACTGGCTACATGATTACATTTCCCCACCCCCGTTCATCTTCAAGTTTCTTATCTGTCAGAAAAATATGCTGTAATAGCGCGTTGCATTGTTCATGCTTTTAATAAAGCGGTCATTTATTAAGCATGAACAGATTCACATTTAGAATTATTTTGTATTCAGTAATTATATTTGTCAAATATTAAAGTTCTTGTGGGCACGTTAAATGGAACTATGGGAAAAAATCCAAAGCGCTATTGAGGAGGCCGAGTTAAGCCAAAAACAATTAGCTGAGTTGTGTAACATTTCTCCTTCAGCTGTATCTATGTGGCTTCATAAGGACTCCAGCAAGAGGACAACCCCGCCTCTTTACATGTTGATGATGATATCGAATGCCACAGGCGTACCTATCAGGGAATTTACAGACCTGTTAGATAAAGATGTTGACGTTCAACAACTTGAAAACGACAAAAACACTATTCCAGACTGGGAAAGGATCAGACTGGCTCGTAAAAACCGAAAACTTACACAAGCAGATCTAGGTGAAGCTTGTGGTGTAACACGCTCTTCTATAGCTAACTGGGAATCTCCTGATAGGATTTCAGCTCCAAAACCCAAGCAGTTGCGAAGAATCGCAGAAGTCACAGGTGTTCCATTTCCGTGGCTGTCAGGGGAAACCAATACGACACCAGAAGACTTGCTTAAAAGGTCCAGTATCAGTAAGAACGAAGTGTTAGAAAGAGATATTGTTAGACAATCTAAAGAAAGACAGGAAGATGCTCTGCATGTAATCTTGGATCTGTACACCTATGTTAAAGAGCATGGAGTTAGCCAAGAGTTTTACGAGATCATAAAAAATACAACCCATGCAGTAAAAAGGTATCACAAATGACATTTTTATAATTATTGACATTTAGGATTATAAATTCTATTGTTCTCCTATAGTTAAGGAGGACGATAAATGGACGTTATCACTGATCCAGCTGGGCGCTGGAAAGCTCACCTGAAAAACCCTTATATATCCCCTCGCACCACTGAATATGCACTCTGGTCGTTGTTAGGACTCTCCGATAAACAAATGGCCAGAGCTATGGGTGTATCTCCCGACACTGTCAGCAAAACAATTAAATCAGCCTTACATAAATATGACTTCAAGAGCCGTACACAACTTGTTGCTGAGTTAATAAGGTATAAGGTCATCGAACCCGTATTCTTGCTTGTTTTAGCCTTCACACTCGCTTTCGTTGGACCTTTAGACATTCGAATTGGAGTGAAAGACAACGAGCCTCCAACGAGAGAGCCAATTCGCCGCTTACGGCGTGTATCAACCGCTAGACGTATAGAGCAGTTACCTATCGCATTAATAATTTCTTGATTTTGAGGGACCAAACCATGAAAAAAATCGCTGCTTATTTCTTAAATAAACCCGTTTCCAGCATCACTAATGCTTTGCGCCGTAAGCTTGAAGAATCTCCCGCTCGGATGTTTTTTGATGATAGTGAAGGGAATACTGTTATTAGGGCTTACTCGCCATTTGAAGAAAAAGGTGAGAAAAAACCCTATGGAGAGACAGACTGCTTTATCACTACCAGATTGAAAATGCTTAAGTCATACGCTTCAGGAGCCGTTTTTAATGCGGGTGAAGCTGTAGTTTTATTTGATAAAGCAAGCCATTTAATGACATTTGAAATTCATGAGGGCGAATTATACGAGGAATTAATTTTAAATTTTCTCTCATTTTATGCTGATGTTAGCTACTCACAATCTCATGATTTTGTAGATAGTTATGAATTTGCGACCTTTCTGCATGCCAACGCCTGGCTTATTAGTAAAGTTGCGTAAAATCAACTAGTTACACCCTTATCCACATATAAAGAAAAACGATGCATCAGCATCATGGGATCTTTTTGTCTAAAAAAAAAGGGAGTCACCATGCTAACGCTTAACATGAAACTCAATGACAAAATTATGATTGGTCGCAATACGACAATTATTTACCTTGAATCCTTCAAAGGTCATAACTTACAAAAATTTTTTAAGGTTCTAGAGATTACAGGTGAAAGAACAAAAATACACAAAGTTAAGTATTACCAACGATTTAAAATTGCTGGCGCGACTATTCATGTACAGAAGCCTCCCATAGCACAACATGACCTTAGAAAACCCCGTACACGTCAGATCAAGCTTTGCTTTGATGCTCCAGAGAGTGTTCGGATTATGCGCGAAAAACTAGTGGCTAAAAAGCATTATAAGGCTGCCTAATCATGAAAAAAGTAACTTATATTAATGAGCATAAAGAACGACCATTTTTAAACATAAAAATACCTAAAAAAACACTTTACTGTTCCCACAAGCATTTAAATATTTATGCGGATAAACGACAACTGGAATGTGATGATTGTAAAGAACTTATTGATCCCTTTGAATTCGCATACAACAAAGCTACTTACGGCCAACGATACTACGACGAATGCAAGCAATTAATGCTTAAAAGAGATGCTTTGCAAGTTGAAGTCAAGAAACTTGAATACCAGTTGAGCCGCTTAAAAACCAATTTGAGGCAAGCTGCAAGAGACTGAAATGATAGACCCTATCAAGTTCAAAGGCTCAGCACTAGAGTGCGCCAGAGCTGTTATGGGTTGGGACTTGGAGCATCTGGGTACAGAAATAGGCATAAGCAGGAACCGCTTAGCTAGTTTTGAAGCAGGGAGAAATCTGCCTTCTACTGAAGAAATTCAAAAGCTTGCAGACACCCTCGAAGTATTACCGAAGTTTTTTGCTATTCCAGTCGAAAAGATACCTGACCATGCAATTAACATTAAATGGGCAAATAAAAAATGAAAACAACAACTACCAAACAAGAACGGCTTGAAGCCGTCAATGAGCTAATTAAGGTAATCGCAACTTGTGGTAGACGCTTTTTTTCTGAAACCTCTGATAATAAACCGTTTATTTCGTACATGGAAATCGATGAACGCGGCAGAATCTGGTTTATTGATTCGTGGACTAAGAAACCCGTTTATACGCACTACCACGGAGAATGGAGGCATTTTAGTAATGGTGGAACTCTGAGGCGGCTGGTAGAGTCCTTTAAAAACCATATTATTAAAGGGACACAATTAAACGCTGGTTATTTCGAGCCTGTTATAAATGATTATTTAACAGACATATGGGGCTACGGCGAAGATATTTTAATCGTTAAAGAAGCTGCTATAAGGCTTGGAATTGCGGCTTAGTGCATACGGTTAAACGCGATATAAAACATAAATATAAGTAAAATCATATAATATTTTCCAAGGACAGATCATGAAAGAACTACAACAAATTGTAAACGACCAAATCAATTCAATGATTACAACAGGCACTATCGAGGAAATGATTGCAACACGACTGAATAGCTGCATTGAAGAGTGTGTAAAAAACGCAATGGAATCATACAGCGAATTTGGAAAAGCTATAAAACGCAAAGTTGATGTATCATTAAGCAATGCTCTTGCGCATGTCACTCTTCCTGAATACAACAAGTTTGTATCAGATGTTGTAATTGAGCTATATGGTCAAGCGCTTGAAACTGAAAGCAAAAAGCATCTCGAAGCGCTACTAGCTAAGTCCTTAAGTCCAGTACCTGAGTCTATAAAGGCAAGTGATTTATTGGAGGAAGTTCGCGCTTTCTGGGAGTTGGATGCAGAAGAACATGAATACATAGAGTTAGATTGGGAAGATTCTAACTCAGCGATGTTTGTTAAGTTTAATCACCCTAAATATGATTTTAAATCACTTGAAATTACATGCTACAACCATGGCGAACAGTCTGATAAACACTACCATATTGGATATATTAATGATCAAATAAATGGTCAAATTTCTGGCCCTGTTTGCAAGTCTACCTACGCTACAGGTCTAGCGGGATATTTGTATAGGCTTTATTGCGCACGCACTGTTATTACAGATTTTGATGAAGTGTATGGAGAAAATATCTACTAAATATGCAGTGTAAAATGGTGGCCTTAGCCACCCACAATATTTAATTATTTTTTAAAGATTCCAAGCATGAAATCTTGAATAAGGTGAAAATCTTTTTCTTTTTTGGTTAATATCGCTAACCTGTTTTGAATAGCTTCAAGCTCACGTCGCTCGTTTGTTACATCTTCACCACGGGCAGCAAGTCGTTCTACTGCTTTTTCCAGAAAATTCAATGGCTTGTTTGCCGCGTGGTGTTCAAAGCTTCCTAGTTGCTCCATATGTACACCCTAATCGGTAATCACGGTTAGAACGAGAGTTTTAAACTATGATTTTATAACAATAACTTATTGATTTCTATTATAAAAATGTACTTATTTGTCGGTCCCAAATATGGGACTCATTATGTTGAATAAACATCTATATTCTTCTAGTTTCGTCGATTTCAGTCATAAATTGTCATTCACAGTCCCATATATGGGACTGCCGATCAAAATTTGAGCACCTGATCACATTTTGTCATAGGAGTAAAACTGAGTAGTTTTTAAGCAACTGCGAATTGTTTAAGATGTGCTAATGGAAGTAACAAAACAGATATTTGAATGCATTGATGAGATTCTGAAGGACCAGAAAATAACTCTAAAAGAGTTGTCTCGAATTTCTAGAATCCCCAGTACAACGCTATACAGGCATTTTGAGCTGCAAGAAAAACTAACGCTTGGAGACCTGGAAGTTATTTGTAGAGCTTTAAAAGTTCCACCACCCAACTTGGCCGTTACTCAGGATGAGGTGAGACTGCTAGCCACTTATAGGGCGCACAATCGTGACGCTCAAAGAAATGTGTTAGGTCTATTGGAAAGTACCCAGCAAACTGGAATTTGAAATAAAAATTTCTAAGTAAAAGGATATTGAAAGTCATGCTAAAAACAATACTTGCTGTTATAGCACTTACTGTTTTTGTAGTAGCACCTGCCTCATCAGAAATTTACAAGTGGACGGATGAAAATGGCAAGGTTCATTTTGGCGACAAAAAGCCTGAAGAGTCCAGCCCTGATACAGAAGTTAAAACGGTGGAAGACCTACAAATCAATGTATCTGAAGCGTATGAGCCATATCATCTTAATGATGATTACATAACCATGCGAAAAAGCGAACGAAGAGCTAGGCGAGAAGCTAGAAGCAGTCAACGAAACACAAATAACTCTGATAATAGCTGTGCAGCCAAGCAGGCTCGGTATGCGAACTCAGAAGCATGCTATTCATCGTGTCCGAGAAGAACAGTAAGGCAGCCTGATGGTACAGTTACAAGAGAGTTTGTGGGCGTATGCTCTTGCACTCCAGTACAAAAACCTTCGTGTTAATGATAGCCCTTTAAAAATACGTAATTTGCGCAAATTACGTATTTTATGTATTATCTATGCGTTACCATTTAATCAGAGTATCTACCATGGAACGCAAACACGAGTCAGTAACGGCAACAGAGCTAGCTCGAAACATGGCCTCAGTGATAGATCGAGTCCGCTACACAGGTAAGAGCTTATATATTACAAAAGGCTCCCAAACCATTGCAGAGCTAAGCCCACCACCAAAAGCAGGTTTTCCAGCAGAAGGCTTAAATGACTTTTTGGCTAGCCTGCCTAAACTGGGTGATGATGCCCAACAGATGTCTGATGATCTTAAGATGATTCGGGACAACGCATCATTACCGGAGAACCCATGGGACTGATCGTTGATACCAATGTCTTTATTGATGCTGAAAATGGAAGGTTGGATCAAAGCGTTTTGACTGACCTCTCCTCACATGGAGATGCTTTTATTGCGGCTGTCACGGTTTCAGAGTTACTTATGGGTGTTCATATGGCCAAGACATCTGATATCAAAATACGGCGCTCCGCATTTGTTGAAAGCGTCATTCAACACATCCCATCTATTGATTTTTCAGAGTCTGTTGCGCGGACATATGCAGAGCTGTATAGCTATTTTCTGAAACCTCGAAGCAAGTCTGCTAAAAATGTCCACGATCTACAAATTGCAGCCACCGCGATTACTCATGATTTTGCGGTACTAACCAGTAACCTTGAAGACTTTGAAAAAGTGCCTGGACTCAAAGTAATTACACCAACAAAGTAACAGTTCCTCGCCCGCATTGGGCGAGGGTTTACGACGCGCTTAGTGACTCAGCGAGAAAGCCTATCCTCCACGGCTTGCCATCCTGGCCAATCAGATGAGCATGCCTTTCCGTCACCTGTTACTTCTTTTTTTTCCCATTCCGCCAAAGACGCCTTTTCCCCATCCGTCATTTTTTCAAAAAGGCTAACCATTCTTTTACTCTTTACCATCAAGGGGTGGTCATCAACCCGCTTTGCCATTCTTAAATATCCTTATCAGCCTAAATTTGCTGTACGGTATGTTCCACAAACTGTTCCACGCGGAACATAATACAGTTATTGTGTGTCACTCAGACATACACCACCTAGCGTTTAACACACGTCATCAGCGCCTGTCGCTTTATTGCTTAATCCCTTGTTATTTCTGGGCTACCGTGGAATAGGCGTCATTTTTCATTTAATTAGACTTTTCTAACTTAGTAATACGTATTACCGTTTTTGATAGTATACTACTACTGAAGCCCAAAAATAGCCGATAACACAGGTTATCGGAAGTTTTTTCGAGGGGGTTTGATATTCTGGGGTGGGAGAGGAGCACTAAGGGCACTGGCACATACATCAGTAGCCACTGATATACTACTTATGCCTTTTAAAACTTATTCCGATAAATAAAAAAGCCCACAAAAGTGGACTATTATTACTCCAGCTACCTAATATAATTAAAAATCTATAAAATATTTAAATTATTAATTAAATATTTTTTGTAGGTATACTATTTTTTCTAGCGACCTTAATAATTTCTAACAGAATATCGCTATTTTTTTTACACTTTTCTGGTAGTTTTATTTTAATATTACCATCAACTTTAAGTTGTTTTTGAGCATTATGGTCAAGACTTAAAGTCAAGTGGTTATTTTCAAAAGCTATTTCAAGTATCCCACCATAGATAGATCGAGATTGATCTTCAACTTGGATATGTAAATTATCCATTCCCAAATTTTTATCTTGATCATCATACTCTTTAGCTTGTTGAATAATTACATACTTTGTGGGTTCAAATTGATCATTAGAAAACCCAATTATTACTGTATAACCATCATCCTCAACAAAGGTATGCATAGCATTCAAACAATAAGTCATTATAATCTCCCAGCTATTTAGAACCTGCAGTCCAGCGATGCGTTGCACCATTCATTCGCCATTGATAGATTATTGTTGCTCCTGTTTCAGAAGCTGCTCTATTCTATTCATATACCCTTTACATGAATTACATGGTGGAAGCTGACCTGTTATAGTCATTACATTACCTTGAATAGGAGAGGTATGAGTAACTGGGGTAGGAGCACTAGCAACAACATCAGTAGTTGCTAGTGCCTTTTAAAACGCCTTCAGAGATATATAATGAGGATAGCTCAGTACTTTTTGCTATCTTTGTAACAACTATTTAAGGGCAAATGGAGTAAAGCACACCTTAAAACCCGGTGATTCCTTGCACCTTTTCGCCAAATTAATGATTTCGCCTAAATGTTTAATGTCATTTGATGATGTCAGCAACGATCTTAGTGTATTGAGCTCTAACAGTAATTCGCCCATGTCTTGACTTCCAAATATGTCGTAACTCGCTGTGGATAGTTCTGACAGCATAGGAAAAGATCTCTCATCTTCCTGAGGCAAATACAACTCGTTCCCAGATAGAGAAATTCTTACTACTTCGTTGTTTAATTCATCCTGTAGGATAATTGTAAACAAAAGAACACCTCCTTAAAATACTGGTTTACCTGGAAACGTATTTATTAAATTTCCCGATTTATCCGTTATAACAGTCAAATAAGAAGTAGGATTACCACCACTATTGACAGGGTAATGTCCGATCGTCTTACCTGTATCAATAACTCTCATGTATTGATCACTGGTTGGAGAAATAGTTACTGGAGATTGAACAACTTGCTTAGACTGTAATAATGAAGTTACTTCATCTTTTGACAATGAAAATTGGGATTTATTACCTGACCCAAAACCTCCGTGTTTCTGCATTGCATAACCCAGACCCGAATTTTTTTGGAATTTTAAGGTCGCAGGATCAATGACTCCTAATCGCACATTAATACGAGAATGAGCTACACCTGCTCCCTTTGTAACATCTAACTAAAGCGTTTTTCTAAAAATTTCTGGTACTCCTCGGGTACAACATCAACCAGAGCATTGACGTTATATCCCTTCGCAGACACCTCATCGATAATAGCTTCTACAAAATAGTATGCGTGATCAGGATTTTTAGAAAGATAGATATTATGAGCCTGCATAAGGTCTATCAATGTTACAAGATCAACTTTATTAGCTAAGGTACGCCCAAGTTCTTCATAGGCAGACACATAGAATTCATTTTCAATAACACCACTAACTCCTCCGAACTCCTCAAGAGCGGCATCCAAGTCTCCTTGAGATACAAATGCCAGAGAAATAAACCACTCTATAAATTGCTGAAACATTTTATCGACCGATGGCATCATCAAGATCCCTCACAAGTTCTTTCGCAAAGTTAACATCTCTCGCACTATAAGGGTATGACCCCGGCGGTTGATTATCGGCATTTCGTATAAAGTTATTTAACCTCTTCCGCTGCTCAACTGCTTTAGTCCCATGACCCGAAGGAGACAGTAGCTCACCTGTTGCTTTCTCGTGCCTCAGAGCATCAGCCAATCCACCATTGCCAACTCGACTACCAGTCTTGTCTTTTCCGTAGTATGAAGTGAGTATCTTTTCTAACTGAGGACTATCAGCTTGCCGATAAGTCGGTCCAAAGCCACCTTTTAGTCCCTTTGTAACTTGGGAGCCCAAGTTAAGTTGTTTCATTTTAGTAGGAGTAATTTTGGGTAAAGTTTTAATTTTTCCTAAAACTCCAACCCCACCACTTGGCATTCCAGCTGCCATAATGCTCTGCATATACTCCTCTTGTGTCATTTGCCTATCTTCACGAGCTCGATGCAAAGCCCCAAAAAGCCCTCCTGGAAAGTTTTCCCCCATAGGTTTGATGAACCCTTGATAAAACATTTCCTCTGCAGCAAAAGAAATAAAATTTGCTGTAGCAGTCACTCGTTGCATGTAGCTTGGTTCTTGCCCAAATGCTTCACTTATAACGCTACTCGAACTGTTACTTTGGGATGAGTAGCGAGTAAAACCATTATCAAAGTCACTTAAAGAGCTGCTTCTTGCATTAGTTGATGGGGTAGCTCCTTGGTTATAATTGTACCCATCAAATATACTGCAAGTTTCCCCACCAGCGTTGTCATCACTACCAAATAACCAATCTGAGACATCACTCCACTCAAAATCCCAAGTAAACCCAGTTGGATCAGTTCCATTCAGTGGATTGTTAAAGCCATAGCTATAGCGGTTATAGCTTTGTATATCATTAGGAAGCTGAATCAGAGGATCTGCACTTAAAAACCGTCCCACATTCGGATCATACACGCGGCCATTCATGTGGATTAAGCCCACACCATCTAGGTGCTCGTGGTCGGTAAAGCCACGTTTGGTAATGGTGCTGGTGATTTGCGTAAAATCAATTGCGGCTTGCCAGTCGGTCTGACGGCGTTTACCCCAGGGATCATAGCTGAAGCGTTCTATAACTTGGCCGTTTTGATCCGTAATGGCGGTGATTGAGCTTAAGTGATCGCGATGGAAGTAGTTGGTTTTCGTACCCTCTTCGGTGCCGGCATTTTCGGTTTTGGTGATAATGGCGACATCCGCAATGTAATACTTGTGCTGTATTTTGCCGGTATCACTGACCACTTTTTCATAAATACCGGATTGGTAGTAGGTTGTGCTGGTGCCTGTGGGTCCTTGGTCGATTCGGCGTACCCGTTTTTGATCCGGTCCGTATACCAAGTCGATTTGATGATCGCCACGAATGATCTGATCGGGCTTATCAAAGGCGGTATAGCGCACGGTACGGCCATTGCCACTGGTCATGTTGCCGTTGGCATCGTAGCAGTAGGTAGCGTTTTGGCTGCCGGAAGTTTTGGTTAACGCATGAGGACCGGCTTGTTGGCTACCACACTTGTCTGCGTACTGGTAATCACCGACATCGGATTTATGGGTAATATTGCCCAACGCATCGTACTGCACACTGGTGGTTAAGGTATTGCTACTGAGTTTGGCGGTGACTTCCGTTAAGCGGTTCAGTTGATCATAAGCAAACGTCTCGTGGATCTTCTGTCGTTTATCTTCCCGCTGGGTCAGGTTACCTAATTCGTCGTAGGCAAAATGCAGGTCTTCAATTTGCGTGGTACTGCTGATATACGCGCCACTGTCTTGCAAACGTCCGGTTTTGGCATCAAACACCCGTAGCGTCGTCGCGCCATTACCGTACTGTTGTTGGGTAATATTGCCGAGGGCATCCGCTGCTTGGGCTTGCCAATAAGTGGTGGCGTTGCTGTCCTGACCATCGGTAATCGCCGTCAGGTAACCAAGTTCGTTATAGGTTTGTTTGGCGATGAGTCCGGTAGGGAACGTCGTTTGTAGAGGACGACTGTACTGGTCATAGCCATAACTCAGGGTAAAGCTTTCACCAAACAGGGTTTGGGTTTCTGTGGTTAAACGCCCTAAAGTGTCGTACTGATACTGTTGGCTAATACCATCGACGGTGACCTGATCTAACTGACCTTTACGTTGTTGGTCATACTGCCATTCAGAGACCCGCCAAAGTAACTTACTGCTGGCTTGGGCATTTTCCGTTTGTTTGACCAGACGATCGAGGTTGTCATAGCTGAGTTTGGTGACCTGGCCTTTAGCATCCTGCTGACGAATAAGCCGACCCAACGCATCGTATTCATAGGTCCATGCGCCTTTATCTGGATCATTCATCGCGACCTTACGGCCCAATACATCATACGTCAGGTCGACGGTATTATTGTCTGGGTCGGTGGTTTGGGTCAGATTGCCGAAACTGTCGTAGGTGTAGCTCAGGGTATTGCCCAGGCTATCAATGACTTTGACTAATTGACCGGCACCGTTGTAATGCTCGGTTTTAGTTTGACCTTTAGCGTTGGTGAGGACCTTGTTTAGTCTCTGATAGGCCACTTCTGTCGTGCTGCCACTCGGTTGCGTGGTTTTAATCACCCGTAGCAGGGGATCATATTCATACTGTGTCCAGTACACCTCATCATCTTTAAAATACGGCAAGGAGGTTTTTTCGACCTGGCCCAGGGCGTTATACACGGTATCCTGGTATTGGGTTTTACCGGTTAAGGCCAGTGTTTCAGTCCGCAGGGTGCGTTCCAGTTTATCCAAGTACGCAGTAGTAGGGGCACTGCCTGAGCGTTGGGTTTTGCTCCAGTACACGGCCCTTGTCGGACAGGTGTTGTCTGTCGCGGCGGCACACCAGCCGTGAGTGATGGTGGTTTGCGTGTTATCGGGTGCTGTTTGGCTGTTCAGGCGGCCTAAGGCATCGTAGGTATAGGTGGTGACCAAGCCATTGGCATCGGTGGTGGTTAATGGCACACCCCAGAACGGGTCACTGGTTTGCTGGGTTTGATGGCCTAAGGCATTGGTGGTTGAGGTTAAGAACTGACCTTGGGCATCATAGGTATACGTCTGTTTGCGTACCGCCACCTTGGCACCTTGGGTTTGTTCTTCGATTAAGTTACCAAAACTGTCGTATTTAAAATCGGTGGTCAGGACATAATCGCTTTGGCCAGGCGCTTGAATACGCTGGGTTAAGGCTCCTGTCGTAGGATCATAACTAAATTGCGTGGTGCGGGTTTGGCTGTCACCAGCGACACTCACCTTGGTGACCTGGGTTTGGGTGGCTAAGCCCAGTAGCCAGTTGGTTTCATCATTTTGGTAGGTGGTTACCGTGGTGCTTTGCTGTTCACCCAGGGCGTCTTTAATGACCTGCTTGCTTTCCGTGGCATTGCCCCAGTCATCATAACTGAAGCTTTCCGTGACCGTCGACAACCAGGCATCCTGTAGGGATTTTTGTTGGGTGGTGCGGTTCTTTAGCTGCACACGATAACGAGGAAGATCACCGTCGTCTAAGGTCGTGACTTGCCAGGTTTGTTGAGTATCTTTCAGCAGCACACCGTCAGCGGACCACTGTTGGGAACGGCTTAGCACCCCGATTTTACGGGCCTCCGTATCCTGTAAATAGTGATCCGTGGTTTTAATGCCGGTTTCCAGCTGAGTGCTGCTGATTTCAGCAAAGCCCAGTGCGCCTAAACCCCGTAAATGGTGTTTTAAGCCTTTATAGTGGTACTGGGTGGTTAAGCTGCCACCGAGACCATTGTCTTGTTTGACCTCTTGCACGACAAATACCGCCGATTGGCGATCAATGATGGGATACGTACTGCCTGTGCTTTTGGTGAACAGGCTGGGATCGGTGAGCGGTTGATAGCGGAGGGTGGTGGTTTGTCCTAAGCCATTGCGAATTTCAGTGATACGGTGGGTCAGTGAACCTTTGATGTATTGGTAATTAACAAAGTTACCCCGTTTACTCAGAAGCCCTGCGGCTAAATCCACCTGGCCATCGCCGTTATAATCCCCCAGAATTCGCTGCCATTTATCCCAGTCGCTATACACGCCATTCCAGGTGGCGGCTGGTTGTAAACCATCACCTTGGGATAAATGCACCCAGGTATAGTGACTTTTTTTACCAAAATAATCGGTGACCAGGTCTTGCTTACCATCACCATTGAGGTCCGCTAATTGGCGCTTGGAACCCAGGTAACCGGTCCGTACATCGTACCATTTGGCCATCGGTAACAAGCCGTTGCCGGTGGACAGCGATACGGAAATCAAGTTGCCATAGATCCCCAGGTAACTGGAAACGACATCATCGTTGCCATCACCGTTCATGTCCCCGATAAGGTGTTGACCATCGGCCCAGCCTTCAAAGTTGCGTTGCCAATGTTCCAGTTGGCGATCTTGTTCAGTAGAGCGAATGACATACACCTGGTTACCTGCAGCGCCGATATAGGTGATGACCAGATCTTGTTTGCCATCCCCATTCATATCGCCCACGTGCATGGTATGACCTGACCAGTTATTGCCTCGGTAAAACCATTTCTGCAAGGGCGCAAAGCCATCACCGGTGGACAGTTGCACCTCAATATCAATCATGCCGGCGGTTAACGCGTAATACACCATATCACTGCGGCCATCACCATTGAGGTCAGCCATCAGTGACTGATAGCCTTGCCAGCCTGTGGCGATATGGGTCCACTTCTGGGGAGCGGTAAAGCTTGAGCCCGTGGACAGTTGTACATAGACGACATTGCCTGAGGAGGATGAGAGGTGTGAAGCCACTAAATCGGTGAGGCCATCACCGTTCACATCGCGGGCAAAGTGGTGATAGTTTTTCCAGTTCTGGCCATCTTGATGCCAAACCTGAGGCTCAGAAATCCCTTCTTCGGGATCACCTGGCACCCCTAAACGCACGGTGGCGACATTCCCGGTTTTGGTTAAGCGGGCCGCAATTAAATCCGTAGCCCCATCACCATTGACATCCCCCGTTAACCAACGGTATTGAGACTGATCACGCTCCAAGCCAGGGGTGGCTAACGAGATATTACGGTATGGGGTAACTTTGGCTTCGGCATGTTCCCAGTTAAACTGGGTTTCGGGTAAACAGACCTTCTCTGCCGTACAACGGGTGAGGCCTTTTAACCAATGTTGACGATCATTGACACTGTGATCATAACGTAATTGATAATGTTGGGTGGTTGAACCTGCTTGTATGGCAATCGTTGTTAAATGTCGACGTCGAATAATACGACTGCCATTTAAATAACTGGTAACGCTATACCCATTCTCGTCATAATTAAAATTCAGGGTGGTATTGGCATACGTTATTTTTTGTGGAAAATGCTCACCGTCGTCATGATTTTCCGTATAAAAATAATGAATTAAATTACCTAAACGATCTTCAGTTTTATTAATTGACCAACCGATAACCTCCGATGTTCCCTGTGCTTCAAAACGCGCATCATCCGTCTCACCAAAGGTTTCGATCATGCCGTTTTTATACCAGATTTTAAAATACGCGGGTCCATTTCCAGCCGTGCCATAAGAAATAATTTTTAAATCATTTTCTTGTTCAGTGCGGTATTCAGTACCATTAGCACCATAATTACCATTAATCGCGACTAAGCGTTGGCCTTTAAAACAAAATTTATCATTCTCATCAAAATCAACGCCATCAATAAAACCATCTTGGGCTAAGGTCGTCGCGCATCGATTAATGGCCGGAAAACCCGTTAAACGCCAGCCCATGCCGACTAAACCATTACCTTTACGGCTGCCGTATTCCAACGATAATGAAGGGGTTAAGCCATTAATCCCTGGCGGTAATTCGAGCGGGACACGGTAATTGGCCGTACCATCGCCACCGACGGAAAAAGCACCAGGCAGGGTACCGACGGCTTTTGTCGTATTGGCTAGCGCAACAGGGGAAAGAAAAACCTGAAAAATAGATAGAATCAGGCAGGCAAGCGTGATGTGAAAACGATTCATTATGTACTTCTTGTGACGACAGTATCAGTATAATTGAGCAAAGTTTGCGCATTATAGTGAGTATCTGCTCACGTTCAAGTGCGATGGATCATTTGATACAAAAAAAATTAAAAATAAGGAGGCTTATTGTACGATAGTAATGGTTAATTAATGAGCAATTACTGTTTTTTGTACAAATCAGATACAACCCAACACTCATGGACCTTTACCAACGATTCACAAAGCTATCCACTGATTGTGTGGATAAATGGCTCCAACCTGCCATAAGTCTGTAAGCCATTTGATACATGGCTTATGAAAGCACTTTTGATAGTCCTTCCCTGCCCCTCACAAAATGTATACTTTTTGATAAACGACTGGTCCGTTTTACATTGGTACTCTAAAAAAGTCCATTTTACATAGGGGGGTCAATAATTAGTGTACTACCCTGCAACCAGTACACTATAGGTATACCCTAAGTGTACCAATTAGCCACGCTT
>NZ_JBOIUB010000022.1:0-46107 GCF_050749885.1 Zooshikella sp. RANM57
TGGTCCAATACACCTCATCACCTTTAAAATAAGGCAACGAGGTTTTCACCACCTGACCCAATGCGTTATACACGGTATCCTGGTATTGGGTTTCTCCCGTTAAGGCCAGGGTTTCGGTGCGAATCGTGCGCTCCAGTTGATCCACATACACGGTGGTAGGTGCACTGCCCTGGGCTTGGGTTTTCACCCAATACACGGCGCCTGCGGGACATTCTGTGCTGGCATCACACCAGCCGCGAGTCACGAAGGTTTGGCTGTTATCGGGTGCTTTTTGTGTGGTCAGCCGACCAAAGGCATCATAGCCATAGCTGGTGACCAGGCCATTGGCATCCATCACGATAACAGGCACGCCCCAGAATGGATGAAGGGTTTGTGCTGTCATATGCCCTAGCGCATTGGTGGTCGAGGTTAAAAAACGACCTTGGGCATCATAGGTATACGTCTGTTTGCGTGTAGCAACCTTGGCACCTTGGGTTTGCTCTTCGATTAAGTTACCGAAGCTGTCGTATTTAAAATCCGTGGTCAGGACATAATCGCCTTGACCTGGTTCCTGAATACGCTGGGCTAAGGCACCGGTCGAGGCATCATAACTAAATTGTGTGGTGCGGGTTTGGCTATCACCGGATACACCCACATTGGTGGCTTGCGTTTGTGTCGTTAAACCGATGAGCCAATTGCTTTCATCATTTAGGTAGGTATTCGTTGTTGTGCTTGTCTGCTGACCTAACGCATCCTTAATGATTTGTTTGGCTTCTGTGGTATTACCCCAGTCGTCATATTTAAAGGTTTCCGTTAGCGTGGATAGCCATTCATCTTGCAGGGACTTTTGTTGGGTTTCACGTGATACTAAGTGGGTTTGAAAACGTTTAATGCCCCCATCATCCAACGTATTCACCTGCCAGGCTTGCTGGGTGTCTTTTAATAAAACACCGGTCGCTGACCAGGTTTGCGAACGACTGAGTAAACCGATTTTACGGTTGGCCACATCCTGCAGGTAATGGTCAGTGGTTTTGATGCCGGTTTCCAGTTGTGTGCTGGTAATTTTGGCAAAGCCCAAAGCCCCTAAACCACGTTGATGACGCTTAAAGCCTTGGTAATGATAGCGTGTGGTGAGATACCCTCCGATCCCATTGGCTTGTGCGGCTTGTGCCACCACATAGACAACGGGTGGCTTATCAATCACCGGGTATTGGCTATTTGTGCTTTTAGTGAAAATCGTTTTTTGGGTGATGGGTTGATACGTCAGCGTTGTGGTCTGTCCTAAGCCATTGGTGATTTGGCTGACCAGGGGCTTTTTCTCTAAAGAAAGAGCGACGGTTTCATCGAGACCTGAGGGACCAGAATAAAGCCAGGCCAAATCCATTAAGCCATCGCCATTAAAGTCACCCGTCAGCTTGGCATTATCTTTTTCATAGGCTAAGCCGCTGAGTCGCTTTAAGGTAGCGGGTAAAAAAGTACCATCCCCCACACCCAGCGCAACAGTTACATCCAGCCCCGCCTGACTGGAATAAACCCAGGCCAGGTCGGTCATACCATCGCCATTAAAATCGCCGGTTAAGGCCGTATTATCATGCTCATAACGCGCATTATTGAGTCGCTTCACCACCGCCTGGGTAAAAGAACCATCCCCTTTGGCTAAGGCCACTGACACATCCAGCCCTAATGGCCCAGCATAGGCCCAGGCCAGGTCCGTCAGACCATCACCGTTAAAATCCCCCGTTAACTTGGTATTATCTTTTTCATAACCTACCGTACTGACCCGTTTAAAAATCGCAGGGGCAAAATCACCGTTACCTAAGGCGGTGGCTGTCGTAATATCCAGTCCATGAGCGCTGGAATACATCCAGGCAATATCCGTTAAACCATCCCCATTAAAATCCCCGGTCAATGCGGTATTATCTTTTTCATACCCTTGAGCTCTGACACGTTTCAGGCGGGGCGCACTAAAAGTCCCATCGCCGTTACTCAACGCAACCGTGACATCTAACCCTTGGGGACCGGAATACATCCAAGCGAAATCCGTCCTGCCATCGCCATTAAAATCGCCTGTTAATTTAGTATTCTCTTTTTCATAGGACGTACTGGTGAGCTTACGTAATTGAGCCTGTTGAAATGTACCATCGCCGTTGCTTAACGCGACTGAGACATCGAGACCATGTTCGCTGGAATACATCCAGGCAATATCGGTTAAGCCATCACCATTAAAATCCCCAGTCTGTGCGGTATTATCTTTTTCATAGGGGGTACCACTGACACGCTGTAACTGTGCGGATAAAAAAGTACCATCCCCTTTCGCTAAGGCGGTTGAAATATCTAATCCTTGCGGACCTGAATAGGCCCACGCTAAATCAATTAAACCGTCACCATTAAAATCGCCTTTTAATTTGGTATTATCTTTTTCATAAGGCTTACCACTGAGACGTAATAAACTGGCCGAATTAAAACTCGATGCAGTATTTTCATTGCGTTGCCAAGAAAATTGTGTGGCAGGAAAACACTGATCGGTACAGTATTGAATCGATTCCAATAAACTTTTTAGGGGACGTCCTGCTGTACCATAATTTAAAACATAACGGCGTTGATCATTGTCCTGCGCGATCGTAATGGTTTTTATGCGTTGTTTAATCAGGTGCTTAACGCCCGAAATATACGTTAAAATAGGATCGGGACGCTCTTCTAACGTAAAATTAATTGCGGTATTTGCATAACGAATAGCGACCGGATAATGTTCACCGGAATCGGTTTGCTCTGAATAATGAAAAGTAACTGTATTGCCAAACCGATCTTGAATTTTACTGATATCCCAACGAAAAACTTCATTGGGTTTACTTTGCGCTTCTACTTGCGCATCTTCCGTACTGCCTAACTCAATAAAATTACCGTCTTTATACCATACCTGAAAATAGGCGGGACCATGGCCTGCTGTTCCATAGGAAATAATTTTTTTATAATGGTCATGTTCAGTGCGATATTCCGTACCACTGGCACCATAGGAACCATTTATGGCGACTAAGCGCTGTCCATTCAGACAATATTTATCATTATCATCAAAATCAACGCCATCAATAAAACCGTCTTGTTCGAGTGTGGTTTGGCAGCGTGTGATCGATGGAAAACCGGTTAAACGCCAACCAATACCTAATAATCCATTGCCTTTTTGGCTATCGTATTCCAAGGCTAAATCCGGCGTTAAACCATTAATCCCTGGCGGTAATTCTAAGGGAATACGGTAATTAGCCGCGCCATCGGTACCGATGGAAAAAGCACCTGGTATTGAGCCCACAGCATCTGCTGTATTGGCTAACGCGAAAGGGGAAAGAAAAACCTGAAAAATAAATAAAATCAGGCAGGCAAGCGTGATGTGAAAACGATTCATTATGTACTTCTTGTGACGGCAGTATCGGTATAATTGAGCAAATTTTGGGCATTATAATGAGTAACTGCTCACATTCAAGTGCGATGGATCATTTGATACAAAAAAAATTAAAAATAAGGAGGCTTATTGCACGACAGTCATGGTTAATTAATGAGCAGCCATTTTAGAAAACCAAAAAAATAGCCGATAACCCTGCGAATCGGCTATTTTCACTAAGGGACGGATGGATCAAAATTCATTATCCTAACGGATAAGTTAAATGAACCGCCCTGTGCGGTCCCGCATGCAGGGTGGTGTGGGGAGAGCTGGGGAAATACCAGCTCTTACCCGATTATGTCTTCTCATGCACCCTAAGTTCTCTTTTACCGATATTCAATGCATTGTATTTATATCCATCATCAACTAGGCAATCTGGTGGATGAATTTCTTTGGGAGTGCCATGCATTAATCTTCTGCCAATTGAAGCTTTGCCTTCTTCAGAAAGTGAATCCCACCAAGAAGGAGAGGCCCATGTGTTTTCACTGAAAGAATAACAAAAGCGAACAAGTGCATCTGCCACTTGAGGATTATCTAGCTTTAGAAGAGACTCGATAAATTTATTACAGTACTGTTCATTGCTTGAAAGCCACGAAAAAACAAAACAGCCCTTGTTTTCGTAACTTATGCAATTAAAAAATATGTACTCATAAATTTCGTCTTGCAGCCCAAGCCTTTGAAGCTCATTTCCTTGAAAATCCATCTCCGGAGTAATCATTGCACTAACCAAAATCTTCGGAGGAGAATTTAGCTCAAAAACACAATGATTTACTTTTGAATAGTCTTCGCTCAATAAAATGGAATCCATTTCTTTCTTTATATACCCAAGGTCTCGCAAAGCCAGATCGACACCGCAGTCAAATGTGCCAGCACAACCTTGAATCATAGCCTGGAACATTTGATCTTGGCCTCTATCAGATTCCTTCATAAGTCTGGCGGTTTCCTTATTCTGCTCTTTGTGGAATAACTCTCGACAGAACCCTCGATATGCAAGTAAAAATAATTGCTTGTCGTTTAATGTTATAGCTTCATCTTCCAAGGGAGAAAATATCTTTTTATCATGCACAGAGCAAAAACCAGTAAATGTTGAAGCTTTATTTATTCCTACTTTTTCAAGAGATAAGATTCCATCGCTTTTAATCAGACTGGACAGACTAGGCTTGGAGCCGATGACATGTCCATTTTCAGAGATCTCTTTCAATGATCCGCTTTTGGAAATCGTGTGCGCATTAATAATCTTGCCAGAGCAGTCTTCAGCAAATAGATTCTTAACACTGCATACTTTTTTTGATTTCTGATTCTTTGAATGAGCTTCCAGATCACCGCGAGTGAGAGGCGCCTGTTGCTCACGAAGCAGGTGACATTTCTTGTATTTCATTCCCGAACCGCACCAACAAGGCTTATTCCGATTGTTACTTCCCATTGTATTTAGATATTCCTAAGACATAACGCAGAGTGAAACTGCGATTTTGAGCGTTGCTGCTTTTCAAGCAATGCTTAAAATTGTCAGTTTTGCACGATTTGTTAGAAAGCCGTTTTGGCATTCAACTCGAGTTCCGATTTTTTTTGCAATATTGCATTATCACTGATATCGACAATTTTTCGTTCTGCTCCGTATAACAAGTGAACACGCAAATCATGTAGTGCCTCTAACGCTAACACATAGCATGCATCCATATGTAAGTTTTCAGAAAGATCGTCTTCAGTTAAAGTATCCATCCAATCAGTATCCTTATTATATACTCCTGACAAGGCTCCCCGAGGGAGGCCGCGAATTATTTCTATTGCATTTTCAAACTGCTTGCATGTAAGTAACTCATTTATTTTTATCAAATCCAGCACAAGATCTTGCCACTCATCTCCTCCAATAGATTCAATGACCTTTGTGCATATGCTGATTGCAGCTTGCAATCTAAGCTCAGTACTTTGTGACATGCTTGTTTTCTAACTATTAATGAACGTCACTCTGACGTAAAACATTACGTCTCATTGACGTATAACACTCTAATTAATTTTAGCTGATGCTCACTATTTGAGGATTTTTTTGAGGGGTAGGTTATATGACATAGTAACTTAATATATTACGTCATTTTATTTTCATGTTCTGACTGTCATAATGAGATTTTTTACCCAAATTTCGCAATAATAAAGACAGTCTTTAACTTATAACCTCTTTCGCTTTAGACCTGCAATAATTAAATAAATCTAATAGCTTTTCAGTCATGGAATTAAAGCAACCTTTCTTTTAATAGAGTCATCGCTAGGCAAAGAAACTACATCCCTTTTTTTAAAATAGTATGTTTTAGTACCCTCTTGAACACATTGAGCCCTTGGTATTTTAAGGGCTTTAACCGTAAACGATAATGGAAAGTCGACACCCAGATAAATGTATTCATCCGTTATTTTGACATCAATATAGTCGTTACTATCCCAAGAGTCATCTACACTAAAAACAAACCTACCATTCATGTTCGATGCCTTTGGAAGACCACGAAACTCAGAGGTTGTACAAGAATACTTGTTACTCAAACCTTTCCAAAATAGAGACCTTCCTAAAAACCAACCATAAAGATTAAATGCACCTAGGCAAATAAAGCCAAATAGAATCACTTCAAAAATGTACACAACTCAACCCCTGTAGTACCTTATGTACCATCGATCTTCATTTGCACCAATACCATAGGACCATGTAGCTACTTCTCCCGCCTTTAGTTTCTATACGAACTAATACTTTAAAGTCCTCAACATAGTTATAAGTCAACTAGAGTATATAGCAAAAGGTCATACAAATTACGTCGTATTTCGCATTGTAATGCTTGTGACGGGCTTTAGTGATGGATGCCTAAGCAAGGGTAGCGGGTATAACTTAAAGTTTCTTAAATTAGCTCATACGTCGTTTTAGGTATGTTTACTACTTTTTAAAACTTTGATTATTTTAACATCGATATTCCAGCTCACAAACCTGATTTTTGTTTGTCTTGTTTTAATACTTGTTTTTATCTTGTTTTTACTTGTTTCTCTTGTTTGTCTTGTTTTCAGATTCTATGTAAGCCATTAATAACGGTATCTGTAGCCATTTAGGGTGTAGTAATCAACACAAAAAAGTGTAGTAATCAACACAAAAAGGTGTAGTGATTGACACAAAGAGGTGTAGTGATCAACACAAAGAGGTGTAGTGATCAACACTAGTAAGGTGTAGTAATCAACACAAAAAGGTGTAGTGATTGACACACGTTTTTCCCTCTCTATAACTGCATGAAATTTAACCAGATATTTTTTTGTGATTACAGGAAAGGTGTAGGAATTAACACAATAAAGTGTAAATATTGATGTTGAACTACACTTTTTTGTGTTGAGGTGTAGCCTTTGACACATATAAAGTGGTGTAAATCCACTTTGATTACACTTTATTATGTGGTTTGTGAATATTTTAGCCGCTTTAGGGGTAAAAGTGTAATATAATGTTTATCTTTACACTTTAATGTGTGTTGTTTCCTAACACTTGAGGTGGTTATGGTCTCCGATAGTACTGAAATTGATAAGCTGAGGATTACGAAAGCAAATCAGCTCGTTGAAGCTGTCTTTATTGAAACGACGACAAAGCTAACCTTGCGTGATCAAAAGGTCATACTTGCCGTAATTAGTCAGCTATCCCCAGATGATGAAGACTTTAAAAAGTACAATATAACCCTCAGTGAGCTTGAGAAGCTCACAAACATTGATAGGCAAAACCTCTATCGTAAAAATAATCAAAGCCGACTTTCTAAAAAACCAAGAGAGATTGAGGAGATATGTAAAAGGTTAATGTCTAGCCTTATACAGATACGGGAACCAGAAGAGCCAGACGGTTTTTTGATGGCAAATTGGTTTTCTCATGCTCGTTACTCACCTTCTAGAGGCTTAGTTGAGTTTTCGTTTTCTCCAGAACTCAAACCTTACTTACTTCAAGTAAAAAACAGTTTTACCACCTATCACCTAAAGCAAGTTATAAATCTGCAGTCTGTATACTCAATTCGCTTGTATGAGCTTTTAAGGCAGTTTTTAACGCTAAAAGCGGTAAAAGAAGGCCAGACAATAGCCTTTAGAAAAATTAATCTTGATCAATTACGTGGGTTTATTGGTGTTGAGGAAGGTAGATATAAGCGTTTCACAGAATTTCGACGGAATATATTAGACAAAACTCAGGCTGAATTATCAGAAAAAACAGACTTGGCTTTTGACTATGAGCCTGCAAGGAAAGGTCGGAGTGTTAATAGTATTAATTTTACGATTAGGCACAATGCTAAATTTGAAGCTGTTGAAGATGAAAAAGCTGTAGACCCCCAAGTTTTACCTGAAGACTACGACGAAGCTGTCGCGGTTATGCTTACTAGTGCGGTGCCTGAGCTTCCTGAAGATATTGTGATTTTGCTAGCTTCCCGTCTTGATGCCGTTGCTGCTAGCCAAGCTTTTTTAAGTTACACCAAAGCCAAACAAGTTGGAAAAGTTAATGATCCAGCTGCTTACTTTTTAGGCATCCTTAAACACCAAGAACAGCAAGCTAAAAGTAGTCATAATCCAGATATGGATGACATGAGTTGGGCTAATAGAACGGATTTTGATGAGTTTTGAGTCTAAAGGCCTATAAATTTTGAGACTTTTGTCTCTTAATTTTTTGGTTAAAGTTTGTACGATTTACCTACCATAAAAATCAAGCGAAAATTGTTTCATTTGTAGCCCAGTCTCTTTGAGTCTGGGCTTTTCTTTTTCTGATCAAAAAACAATCTTAGTTATTAGTTTTAAGACAAAGTTTTTTGTTTTCTTCTTCGTGCGTCCATAACTGTTTTTGTAGCACCAATTGATGAGGTGTATACCTTATGAAACTAAGGTGTACCTTGACCTCAAAAGGTTTGTCTATTGCTATCTTGTGCTATCACATGAGATAGCATTATGCTGTCTCATATGCTATCATTTTTGCTATGAAAGTTATCATTGATACGAACATTTTGGTTAATGTCTTTCTAAGCCCTAGTAGAAGTAGTGCCAGCTACAGAATATTTGAGCTTTGCCTTATGAGCAAACTAGAACCTCAAATAGGTTGCGCCTTGTTTTGTGAGTATGAGGATGTTTTGTCACGTCCCTTTATTTTGGAGCGTGCAAAGTACTCACCTGATGAGATTGAGCAAATGCTTGATGGTTTTCTTAGTGTTTGTGATTGGACTAGGATTAATTACTTATGGCGTCCTAATCTTAGAGATGAGGGAGATAACCATCTAATCGATTTGGCTGTTGCAAGTAATGCTGAATTTATCGTTAGCCAAAATATAAAAGATTTAAACTCGGGTGATTTAAGATTTGGTTTTCGTTCTGTTACGCCCGACCAATTTTTAGAGGTGTATTATGGCGACAATAACTTATCGCACCACTGACGAAAAACGGGATAAGCTTGCCCAAATGGCAAAAGAGCAAGATGTTAGTGTAAACAAAATGCTTGATGAGCTTGTTACTATTGCTCTTACAGAACGGGATGCTTTTATTCGGTTCTCTGCCAGAGCCAGCCGAGGTGATGCAAACAAGGCTTTAGAGATCCTAAGATCTAAGTCTGAACCTTAATAATTATGAGTGATCTTTTTAGCGAGGATTGCAATGAATGATGCATAATCCCCCGCACCCTGGTGAGATTATCAAAGAAAGCTATCTGGATGAGTTAAACATCAGCATTAACAACCTAGCAAAACAACTTGGTGTTAATCCATCCACTCTTAGCCGTCTAGTAGATGGCAAAAGCAGCATAAGCCCTGAGATGGCTATTAGGCTTTCTAAAGTGCTTAATGGAACGCCTGAGTTTTGGTTGAACCTGCAGCAGAGTTATAGTCTATGGCAAGCGTCACAAGCGAATGACTTTGCAGATTTGAGAAAGCTTGAACAGCTAACAGAACAAAGGATTTAGCGGTAACGCTTAGTCAAATGTAGGCGGGGATATATGATAAAACCTCGCCTTACCTTTTCATTCTGTGTAACCTCTATTTACTATTATTTTTTCGGTACAACCAGCTCCACCCTGGTCTCTGCAAAGCCTGCCCCTATACTGTGCTCCACTGATTTCACTACCCACTCACCATTTGCACTGGTCTTATGATTTATTATCGTTATACGTTGTTCAGGTGTGATGGCAGGTGAAAAAGGTCTAGTTAATGAAAGTTATTTTTGAATTAATTAAATATTTGTAACACAACCGAGTTTCTTTAGCTAGTTCATTTAGGGTACACCTATAGTGGACTAGTCATAAAATGATTGTTTTTTAACCAGAAAGTAGTACTGTCAGCTTTTGAGGAGTTGTTTGTTGGAAAACATATATCATTGTGTCTCCTCGGCAACAGTGTGTAGCTATTTATTTTTGGTCATGCATACTCACCGAGGGGACACGAAAAGACTGGTAACTTTGAAAATTTGGATTCCAAAAGTGAATCTGATATATACAAATAGCTGAGGAGTGAATTTGATAATCGTAGCGACGTATCCACTTAATAATAGTGAAATGTAAAAGGAAATCATGATTCTTAAGGCTGTTTCTAGCATATATTCCATTGCCACAGGTTTAATAGCTATTGGCGTACTATATATGGCATTCATAAGTAGAGGGTTGTATACCGAGCAGGTCGGGGTCTGGTATTTCTACGTCATGGTGTTTCTTTTATCAGGTTGGATTATTTCTATGTTTGGGTTTTTCAAACATATGAAATGGGCATACATTAGTTCTACATCAATAATTATTATTCAACAGTTAATACTTTTATATTTATCAAGGTGGCAAGCTTCTAGTATAGCTTTATTAATAGTTCACCTTATATTAGTGTTCTCATGTTTAAAGTGGTACAAACATTTAATAAAAGTATCAACCTGACGCCTATCGATACAGGAAAAGTCTAACAGCAAGGGCTGGGTCGAGTCACGCACGATTGCCGAATGGACACATATCATTAAGATTCATTATGTATTTCTAGGTAATATAAGTTATCACCATTTTTCCAAATATGAATATATGTTGGTCCAGCACTATGTTTGTTACATGGTTTTTGTTTACCCTTCAAAGAAAAAGCCCATTTTAGATTGTTCGTTACTACACCTGAAAGAGGAAAATCAACATCACCTATTTCACTACCTGGCTCTGACTTCCCTTCAATTAAGTCACTTTTAGCGTGCTCGATATATGTAATAATTTCCTGAGCTTCCACATCTTTAAGCTCACAGTTGGGCAACCAATCCCTAAGCTCAAATTGCGGATTAGTTGGATCTCGAAGTAGAACCCAGATGAGAAAATCCAGAGCATTAATTTCTTTACATGGTTTCATTGAAACGATTCGAAAATGGCTACATAACCAAGTAATAGAAAACGAATCAGTTATAGCTAGTGCTAGATAGGAATAATTCATACTTTCATTTCTAGCTATTTGTTCAATTTCGATTTTCACGTTTATCTTGTCTCTTTAACTATCAATAAGCATAACTTTAACGCAAAACACTGCGTTATCGTAGTCTAGGTATTTTTTTGTGTTCATAAACTATTTCTTTAAAACTATGATCAAAGTTTCATCATAAGGTGCAAACTATAAATACAGAAAATAATTGGAGCAAGTGTCTGCAAAAATATCCAATAAAAATAATCAAATAAAAGTGACGACTCTGATTAAATTGCCAGTACACTTAGGGTATACCTAAAATGGACTACCCATAAGCCAGTACACTAAATAGCAAAATACTATGTATAATGGACCACTATATGTGTACCAATGTATAATGGACTATTTGAGGATTGTATGCGTGTTTATGGCTACTTAAGAGCATCAACTAATGAGCAAGACGCTAGTCGTGCAAAAAATGAGCTAGAAGAGTTTGCTGCTAGAAACAACTTAGCTGTCGCTTACTGGTTTATTGAGCATGAATCAGGGGCAAGTCTCAAAAGGCCAGAGCTATTTAGGCTTATCGAGATTGCCCAGCCAGGAGATATTTTATTAGTAGAGCAAGTAGACCGTATCAGCCGCCTAAATTCTGAAGATTGGCAACAGTTGAAACAGACCATCACAAGCAAGGGGATTAAAGTAGTTTCTCTTGATCTACCCACTAGCCACCAATTTATGAATAGCTCCGACGAGTTTACAGAGCGGATGTTGTCAGCGCTCAACGGCATGATGCTTGATATGTTAGCTGCAGTAGCTCGTAAGGACTATGAAGACAGGCAGCGGAGGCAATCACAGGGGGTACAGAGAGCGAAGCTTGAGGGTAAATACAAGGGACGGCCACAAGATAAAGAGCTGCAAGAAAACATTGAGCGACTTTTAACCAAGGGGTTATCTTATAGTCAAATCATACGGACGGTTAAGTGCTCAAGAACAACGATTGCAAAAGTAAAAAAAAGCTTAACATGCTAATTGTATAGTACACACGAAAAACCTCTATAACGCATCGTTTTCATTGAGGCGAGTATATGCAGTACTTGCCTTTTCTATATTCAGCCTACCAGATGTACATCAGTAGAAACATAAGTTGAAATCGCAGCCAAAAAATAGCGACGGTTAAGTATCCTAAAGTGACGTAATATATTGTGTCAGAGTGACGTTTATTAATAGTTAGCCCGAAGAGGAGGAAGGACGAAAAGTGACCGAAAGATACAAGGATAAATGGTGGTTCCCTCTATATGAGTTTGTAGTGCATATAACAATAGGAACTATAATATTCGTGCTGATAGCTTTACCTGCTATTTATTTTAATCTTTGGATAAAGAGCCTAGAGGGTGTGGTCGATGGTCCTATTGTTTATGCGCTGATTGGTGTCGAATATTTTATTCTCATTATCGACATTTGTCTTTTTGCGATCCATCTCTTGCGCAGCTTCATGAAAGCGGGAAAGGCACTATGGGAACAATAAGTATTATTAAAAATACACTTCCGAGCCTAATTAGGCAGTCGTTTATGAATTACTTTTCCCCTTTGTGGTTAGGATTTTCCTTTTTTAAAGGATTGCTCCATAAAGCATCCCCTTCAAAAAGAATTCTAGAATACGAGTATAGAAAGATAAAAAGCAATATTGAAGGACAGAGGTGGCCAGAGATTAGAGAAAATATAGATGAATTCTATTCAAGTGCAGCTCAAAGGGCGATAATCAGAGATCTTAAAATAAACTGGATTACGTTAGGTAAATCCGTAAATTATGAACTTTTGTATGACCTTATTTCGAAGGATAGTCGCTATATTGAAAACGTTTTGAACAAAACCTATCTAGATAGCTTTATAGAGGTAAAAAAAGCTCTAGAGAGCAATGATGCAAGCTCTTCCTATAGCATAATTTTGGTAGATGAGGCTCATAGAGCCGCAACTGAAAGTGACGTTGGCGTGTATGAAAAGATTTTTGAGTCGCTAGATGTATTTCCTGTTTTCTTTGGATTTACCGCCACTCCATTCAAAAAAGAGAGCGGAAAATCTAAGGATTACATTAGCATAGAGGATGAAAGCTCAAGATCTGAGATTATGATTGCGGCAAAGGCACTTGAGCTAAAAATTGAAGAAGTTTTATCAAGGATTGAAGGGCTAATCGGGTAAGAGCTGGTATCTACCCAGCTCTCCCCACACCGCCCTGCATGCGGGACCGCACAGGGCGGTTCATTTAACTTATCCGTTAGGATAATGAATTTTGATCCATCCGTCCCTTAGTGAAAATAATCCAGCCTGAAAATAGCCGGTAAGCAGGGTTATCGGCTATTTTGGTGGAGTGAATGATCAAGAAGTGGGTTAGTTGCCAGCTCTTACCCGATTAGCCATTGTCCTTAATTACTAGCTGTATTGCTTGTTTATCACCGTCATACCACGACTGTCGGTCATGAACAGTTCTCATAGCATCTACTATATCTTTACAGAAGTTTGGAAGAATTTTTTTTGTTGCAGAATAATTTTCCCATATGATGGTGCTTGGAAACTCAAGGCCAAATTTCTCAAATAGGCAATCGTCAAAGCTATGAGGACATTTACCAAAATACCCTCCTGGCCCATTTACTGCCTCCCCAAATAGACAAAAGAAATCAAGCGGATCACGAATAAGCTTACCATCAATCTCAATAGTTCTATTCGCCTCACTTTGAATTACATACGATTCATCATGAAAGAACCTATCACAAGCCTTCTGAAGCCATTCTTCTTTGTCGTTAGAAGAAAGATTCTGCCAGCAGCCTAATTCTTTTGGTGGAAACTCTTTAATCATGCTCATAATGGAAAACGCTTTGCTCACCCAGGTCTACGTGCAGCAATTTGTGTACGCCCGGCAAGGGCATTGAATTTATGGGGTGTAAGTCCCCTGTATGAAAATCACCCTGACGCAAGCTTTACCTCATTGTAGGCCACTATGTTTAGTGGCATCCAGTGAGGTGGGTAGGTGGTAGGTCTTAGCTGATTATGCTTTGAAAAGTTGATATTTAACTCCCGCTTTTTTTAGAAGCCAGTCAACCCAATATACAGCTTTTTTACCCCTTGTCCGACGTATAGCCCATATGGGTACTGTAAACACGTTAGCAATACATGCAAGCAATGTTGGGAAATACAAAGCAAAGGCAACGACTTTTACCGCAGAATCATTAGATAGATTTTCTGCCGAGACCACTGATAGGTACAGACCGCCCATTAGAATAAATGGCCAAAGAACGAGTAAGGGAAACCCAATATAAACGGCCAGTAGAGTTGACAATACTTCTGCACCAGCAAAGCTTTCCTGTCCTAGTATTTCATATGCATTGTTTTCTCTTGCTTTAGCGACTTGCCTACTACCTATAGCGGCTAGCAACATTTCTTCCTTGGTGATGAATTCACCCTCAAAATTTGTGCGAACTCTAAGTTTAATTTTTTTTAAAGGTATTATTGGAAGAAACAAGACTGAAATCCATAAAGTGGCAGTGGAGTAATCTTCAAAGTGACTCCACCCATAGAGTCTTGTAAATGCAGGTAAGTCAGTCATATTCTTTGATTCCTAAGTAAGCATAACTACTAATTAACGTCACCCTGACGAAACCCTAGCCTCACTATAGGTCTTATGGTTAGGGGTATCCCACTAGGGAGCAGCTATTAGCTAATTATGAGGCTTTCACTTGTTATTTGTATTTTTTAAACTTGCTTTTTTTTTGCTTGGAACAAAAAGAGTGCAAATAGCAATTAAAGTAGATACCAGAAGCAAAGGATAAATAGCAAGCAGATCAACTCTGATATTGCATTCACCCGTGCAGGTTACTCGAAAATACATCAAAAGCTCATGTACAAAATACAGCAACCATAGTATTGACGCCCAGCAGCTCGTTTTCCTACGACTAAAATAGTAGAGAACTCCGAATATCACACTTAAAACTAGTGCTGCATAGGGAAAAACAGTGAGAAAGCCCATAAATTGCAGTATTTTCATGACCCTCATTATCGCATAACTATTAGTGAGCGCTCCCCCTACACAACCCTAACGTCACTGTAGGCCCTATGGTTGGCGGTATCCAGGGAGGTGGGTGGGGAGCAGGTCTTAGCCGATTATGAGTTTATCTTTAACTCACTAAAATAGCTTTCATGAGCTTTAGTTGTAAATAGGGTTACACCTGCATAAGTTTCAAATAGTAAATCAGCTTCTTGATCACCATTCGTGAGAGTATATGTTGTTAGCTCTTGAGAGCCCACTACATTCCAACTTTTTTCTTTAGATTTAAAGCCCCTCTCTTTAAACCAGTTCATCACTCTATCTAGCTCAGGGGAATCATTCTCGGTTTCGCAGATCAGAAAGGAAACCATTTTTTCCTCTTTTCTAAAAAGCTTATTTAACATACTGAAGACCAAACTAGGGATTACAAATAACTACTAATGAACGCCACTCTGACGCAAGCCTAACCTCATTGTAGGCCTTATGGTTAGTGGTATCCAGCGAGGTGGCTTATTAGCCGATTAGTCACTAGTTTTTCTATGTGAAATAGTACCTTTATAAATTTTAATACAATCGACCCTGTCATTTTCGCTTTCGTATCTGATTAATATGTAAGCCTCGATGTATTCGCTTTCAAGCGATTGAGCCTTTGCCAGTTTTTCAAATAGCTCAAACAAATACTTTAACCTGCATTCTTTTACACCAAACGAAAATAAATATCCTTCATTAGCTTTGGCATATAGATTAAGTCCTGATATAAATTCTTGATCAAAGAGGCCTTCAATATCACTGTCAAGATATTCATCGCAGCTTATCTCGCCGTTAATGTATGCGTACGCACTCATTTTTACAAATGCCTAACTACTAACGAACACCACTCTAACACAAGCCTAAACTCATTGGTGATCTCTCGGTGAGTATGTGAAACTAGAAAAAAATAGCTACACACAAGACTGCCGAAGGAACACAATTATATTTTTATTCATTGCACTCTACTAAGTACATTTTTGCACCAACTTCAATATCACCTTTTTTAATTGAGGGATCTACTGAGAATGGTGCATGATTCATTAGCTTACCGCGATTAATCATTTCCAAGCCTTGCAAGGTAGCCGTAACAATACTGCCGTTGGGATTATTAAACTGCAGCTTTGCACCAACACGTACTGAAGGCTCGAAATCATAAGGGATGCCAGGAACCACAACGCAGCCTCTACCACTTATACCAAAGACATCTTCGACTTCTTCAATGAATTTCATGACTCACCAAAAAATATAACTACTAATGAACGTCACCCTGACGTAAATCCCAACCTCATTGTAGGCCTTATGGCTCAGGGTATCCAGGGAGGTGGGTAGGGAGCTGCTATTAGCTGATTAGGCTTTGGAGTTACCTCCAAATACAATTTTTTCGATTTTCGTTGATAAATCGGTCTCAGCTAGTTCATCCAGCAGTGATGAAAAATAATCTCTTGCCTGTGGAGCCACTTCTCTCACATATTCATAAAACCTTTCCATTTCAGAAAATAAGTCATTTATTGCACGAAAATCTCCACGCGCCCATAAGCTCATAAATTTATTAAAAGCATTCAATTCACATGGACCTTCACCAAACTTCTGTTTTGCCGCTTTTTTCTGCTCCTTTTTTAATTCTACCAATCGTGCAACAATCTTATTTAGTTCTTCAGGCAACCCCTCCATTTCTATCAAATCATATGGTGCGCTATCAGTGACGACTTGAGACTTTAGTGGGCCAGCAATAAATTCATAAATACTCTTTAAGAGATACCGACTATATTCAGGCGAACCGGGTTGGCTATACGGGATATAGTAGTAAAATACTTTGCCACCAGTTACACATAAAACGCTCCCTTTAGGTGGTATATGAGTATCATTAAGTGGTTTCTCAGAATGAACTGCCTTAAATGTGTGCCGCAAATGGAATTTCGACTCTACATATTTAATGAACACCTGAAGGCATCGCGCCTTGAACTCGTCCATCGTTTCATTTTTATGGAGATCTATATCCATGTGTATGCCTAACTACTAATAAACACCACTCTAACACAAGCCTAACATCATTGTAGGTCCTATGGCTGGTGGTATCCAGTGTGGTGAGTAGATACTGGCTCTTACCCTGTTATGTGTTACTCGCAATAAGGGCACCATAGATTGTCCAAAATATCTTCGGGTTCTAACTCCTTGCTTGGTAGCACCACAACAATTTTACCATGTTTCTCACAGCTATATTCTTGAAATATACCTTCTTTCGATATTTTACTTATTGCCAAGTCGGACCAACCGCACCATGGACAACACTTTATTTCCTCATTTGATTGTGAAACGATTTCCTGAACCCAATTACACTCACCACAATGTAACTTAACTAGGCTTTTGGCTTCGATTGTAGTTGTGATTTTTGGTCTTTTGATCATAGCTTTCGTTTACACATAACTATTAATAAATATTATTCTAACGTAATGGTTGTCAGTTATCGCTGCTACTAGGTTCTTTAACTGACGTGTAGTCTTTTGAGCAAGCCCTCGATGATTTCTTATATAGTTCTTTATTATATTTCTGATAGTAATCGAGAAGTTTTTTTATGTTATCGCTATTGCACTCTTGGGTGGCTTTGTTAAGAGGCATGGACAAACCAATAACTGTAGAAAATCGCAAATACATTATTTGATCAAATGATTCAGTAACATCATCATATCTCTTATCTTGAAGCAATTTAGCCAAAATAATGGTTTCAGAAATTCTCCTTTTATCTTCTTGTATTTTTTCATTATACATCGATTTTAAGTCCACTTTTTGGTTGTAGAAATTGTTAGCCATAACCCCTAATGAAAAAAACAATACTGCTATTAATACAAACTTTATAGTATTATTTTGATGGCTACTTTCTACCCTATTATTCATCTTATTTTCTCTCTTCTGGGATCATATCCCCCATACATTTAGTTCATTTTAGCCACCAATCCCCCTTTATTCTTTCATTTTGAAAAATGTTGCCAGCGCCCTTAGTGCTCCTACCCCACCCCAGAATACTCAACCCCCTCGAAAAAACTTCCGATAACTTCAGTTATCGGCTATTTTTGGGCGACAGCCGTAGTATATTATCAAAAATGGTAATACGTATTACTAAGTTAGATTTAGCTAATAAAATGAAAAGTGACGCCCAATCAGCTACAGGCTACAGGTAATAAAGGTTTGAATTTGTCGCGGACACACCTATTCGAGATTGTATATTCTTAATAGCGTGTTAAAATGACACGTAGTGTTATTGCGTGCTATATTGACACGCATTAACTGTTGGAGGTGATCATGTCACGCATAACAACCACACTCGACGAAGCCCAACGCGAGCTGATTAACTCTGCCCTACCCTTATCTGGCGCTACCTCGATCAACTCCTTTGTCGCTGAAGCCGCGCTTGAGCGTGCACGGGCGCTTATTGAAGCAGAAAAGCGACTGTACCCCAATGAGGATCAAGCAAAGCGGTTTTTTGAGGCGCTGGAAAACCCACCCGAACCTTCTGAGTTCTTAAAGGATGCGCTGAAGCAGTACTTGGGGTCGGATGCTTAATGGCTGATTTACCCTTCAAAACAATTGCATTAGACACCCATATTCATGATCGGCAGGCTTTTGATTGCGGCAATGAAGACCTTAACCATTATCTGCAACGAACGGCAAACCAGCATGGCCTCAAGTACTTATCGCAGACCTTTGTACTCACCCGTCGAGAGCAACGTAACCGCATTCGAGGCTTTTACAGTATTGGGCCTTGTGAGGTAGATACCTGCAAACTACCAGCTGCCTTTATGAAAAAGTACAATGGCTTACTTGCTGTACCCTGTATTCGTATCAATCGGTTAGCCGTGGATCTTTCTGAGCATGGTAAGGGGTTAGGTAAAGTGCTGATCATAGATGCTTTAATGCGCTCACTGGTGGTCGCTAAATCGGTGGGTAGCGCTGCAGTGATTGTGGATGCCAAGACTAAAGAGCTTTTGTCATTTTACGAGAAGTGCGGGTTTATGGTCTATGACGAGTTATCTCTGTTCCTTCCCATGAAAACCATCAAGGATTTGTTTGCCGATCTCGTACAGTAACTGTCTTATGTTCCGCGTGGAACATTATTGTGGAACATCTATTACTAGATAATTTATAAGCTTGACTATAATTATATTATAACTACAATATAATTATGAGTGCATATAACTTTACTTGGGATGAGCGCAAAAACCTCATCAATCAAAGTAAACATGGCGTATCCTTTGATGAAGCCAAGACAGTTTTCTTTGATGACTATGCGAGATTAATAGCCGATCCAGACCATTCAGAAGATGAGGAGCGCTTTATTCTGCTAGGCATGAGCAATCACTTCAAAACTCTCGTGGTGTGCCACTGCTACCGAGCTGATGACCATGAAATACGATTGATATCAGCGCGAAGAGCAAATAAACACGAGCAGAAACAGTATGATGGGTTCCGTTATGCGTGATAATTACGATTTTACAAACTCAGTACCAAACCCTTACGCCAAGCAGCTTAAGAAGCAAATAACCATCCGGCTAGATGAGGATGTTATTGATTACTTCAAAGAGTTGTCTGAGGAAAATGGTATTCCTTATCAAAACCTTATCAATCTTTATCTAAAGGATTGTGCTGAGCACCATAAGAAGTTAAAGATGAACTGGGATTGATTAGGGTGGGCTACTCCGCCTTTTTAACGACGCTCTTAGCCATCTCATGCATGGTTAGTCGCTTATTTTTAAGTCTTCAGGACAACAACTATTTCTAACAACAGATTGTAAGGGATGTAGGCCACTTGAGATTAATGACGAGTCAGAGTTTGAGGCCATTGGTGTTGTGACATACTGCATTCACAACATACTTGAGGATACAGCACCAACACAAGAAATGTTGTTTTAAAGAAAAACCCAGGCTATTAGCACAACCTGGGTATTAAAAAAAGCACATGAAAAAGAATTGCTTTTTCATGATCAGACAAGCCTATTGTACATTAAATACACAAAATTATGTTGATGCGAGTCTAAAAATATATGTGAGTTAATTTGATTGTTGCAGAGCTGACTTGAGCTTTAAATGAGTAACAAACCCCTCAAAGTCTTTATCTGAAAATAGCAAAGGGATTTTTCTTTCAATACAAAACGTGGCAATCATGCAGTCAATGGTTTTTCTAACCGTAATACCTTTCTTTCGTAATGTTCGGTAGTTTTCAGCACTTTTGATCGCTAGATGCTGATTACATAAAGGGTAAACATCTAGCTCAGTTAGTAATTCTTTCGCTTTTTTAAAGTCTTTATCGACTCGAAACCCTTGGAGAATCTCAGCAAGGATAAGATCTCCAACTATCACTATTTCAGTTGAGAGGAGGCTATCCAAGCGATCTGTATGTACTGTAACCTTGCCATTGAAGTAATCAATCCAGACACTAGTATCTACAAGAACCACTAGTTAGTCCTCATATCATCTAGATCCCCTTCCCAAGCTAACTTGCCACGAAAATTCTTAATCTTTTCTTGCTTATTCAGCCTGATAAGCATTTTTAAGCCAGCTTCAACAGCATCCTTCTTTGTCTTGAGTCCAGTTATTTTAAGAGCCTCGTCCATTAAGCTATCATCAATGTTTATATTAGTTCGCATAGCTATTTTGCCTTGATGTGTATGAAATGACAAAATTATACACATCTGATTAGTTTTACTCAAGGAGGTTTATGAGTACCGATGACGTTAACAAGGCATGGAGTCACTTTTTTGAGGTTGCAGCACCTTATTTACATATCGTCGATCAAGCCCATTATGAAGAAGCACTTGCCCTCATTGAAGAGCTTTTAGAAGAAGCTGAGGACTGTCATGATGATCCTCGAAATGTGCTTATTGAAATACTGAGTAAATCAATTGCTGAGTATGAAGAAAAAGACGAAACTTTAAACAAGTTTGAAAAGAAAGCGCATCAAGATCCTGCGGACGTTGCAATGCTTCGTTTGTTAATCGATCAGCACCAATTAAAGCTTTCAGATTTGCCAGAAATTGGAGACAAAACCCTCCTTTCTAAAATCCTCAAAGGTGAGCGAAACCTTACAAAGCAGCATATAATTGCACTTAGCGAGCGCTTTGGTATTAGCCCTGTTTTGTTCTTCTAAGGGGTTGAGAATATGGATGAAAAGCTTTTTGATGAGCTTCTGGCTAGCGTTAAAGAAGCTGATGAAATAATTAAGTCGCAAAGGCTCAAGAAGTTGCTCGAAAAAAGCCCCAAAGAGAACTTTACAAATACTAGCGAAGACCAGGCTTGGTTAAATATGAAGCCAAAGGAGCGAGAGTTTGAATAGGCGGTTATCCCGCCTCTCTAGCAACCTTCTTAGCCAGTCCGCCTTCAGGCTAATTGATTGCTATTAAGAGCCAGTGTCACTGAAAAAAACGCTACTGAAAACGCTACTCCCCTTCTCTCCATAATGCTACCAAAAACGCCACTAGCCCACTATTTATAAGGGATTCAGATAGTTGCATTCATTATACATGTAAAGTGCATGTAAAATAGATTTGAATTTAATTCATATTGCATTCGAAGTTTATGTACATTGAATATACATTGGTTTTGGTATAACTTTAACTTAGTTGCACATTAAATAAACATCTGATGTATATTTTATGTACATCAAATGTTGGGGGAATGTATGTATGATAATTCTGATTGGCGGGCTGAAAGGTGGTCCTGGTAAAAGTACCATTGCCCAAAATCTAGCTGTTGGTTGTGCGTTACAAGGGCTATCAGTATTACTGGTTGATGCAGATCCTCAAGGAACATCTGCGAAGTGGGCAGAAAGAAGAAACGAGCTTATTGATAATGGTGAACAACTGCCGCCTGTTTTCTGTGAGCAGCAAACAGGAAATATCCGTCGAGATTTACTAGATAGAAGATCCCGTTATGACATGGTGATTGTTGACTCTGGCGGTTGGGACAGTAGAGCATTTCGTACCGCTTTGACGGCAGCTGATATCTTTTATATGCCTTTTCAGGTTTCACGTGCTGATTTAGAAACACTACCGGCATTGTGTGAAATGATCATTGATGCTAAAGACAGTTTTAATCCTGATCTTATTAGCAGAGCGATTATTTCACGAGCTCCGAATATTCCAGGTAATGATGAATTAAAAGAAGCTAAAACTTTGCTCAGTGATTTATCTGAATACATGCTCCTATCGAATGTTGTTATCAAAGAACTCAAGCATTACCGAACTGCACTTAATGAAGGTAGAAGTGTACTTGAGTTGCCGAAAACTAACGCTAAAGCCGCTATTCAGTTACTAATTCAAGAGATTGCAGAACATGACCAAACTGACAGACATCGGACTGAAGATCAAGCAGCAGAACAAACAGAAGCTTAAGCAAGTTGATGATGTTGAGATTGAAAAGTTCGCTGGTAAGGCTGTTGATGGGACTCATGAAGTAAAAGCTGTTAAAGAGCCGGTTGTAACGCCAAAGCCAACAACAGATAAGCCTTGGGAGCAGTTTGATCCAAGCAGAAAGGCGAAAGCTAACAGGCATATTCAAATACCCGTTTCTGACTATGAGTTAGCTATTTGGAACTGGATTGTTGATAACGATGAATATGAGCGCTCTGGTCGTAAACTTGGCCGCTCTATGTTTTTTGAAAAAATCCTGAAGCCTGCTTTGGATAAGGCTACTAAATCTGAGAAGTAAGATATTAGGAGGTTTTAGTGCATACTTCTGAATATGTGCGCACCCCAAAACCTAATTTAAATCACTTTATTGCTTATCTTGGAACAACGCTGACATGTACGATTTCCATCGTATTGTCAGTTTTGCTGTTCTGGTCAATAAGTGAAAGCTTTTATTTTTCCTGTTTATTTGCTGCATTGGCAATCTCATTCGAGCTAGCCAAATTTATGGCGTTGGCAGAGATAGGTCATCGGTGGCGCTGTGAAAATAAACTGGGTTCTCTGACTGCTACCTTATTGTTTTTAGTGCTAGCAGGTACAAGTATTTTGGGCTCAATTGGTGGCTTAAATAGTGATACTGAAGCCGCAAAGGCGAGGCTGGCTGAGATTGAGCAACAGCGATCTGGACTGCAATTACAAATTAATTCGCTGAAAAATCAAATTGAGCAAAACAATAAGGCAATTGAGCGATATATAGAGTTAAATCGGATCAAAAATTATGCTCAACCCTTACAAACAGAAAACCAAAAGCTACGAGATGAAATTTCAGGGCTTCAAAAGGAGTTAAATACCCTTCCTGAAGAGCGTGAAACTTCAATGTTGGCTATGCTCCATGCTCTAGCAACAGCCTTTAAGGTTGATGTAGAAAAAGTGCAGGCTTGGTCCTTTATTGTTCTTAGTGTTTTGTTGGATGTTGTAGCAGGCTTTTGCATTAACCTGGTAAGAGAAGAAAACGACTTTAGAAGACAACTGAAGTTATCTTCTTCATGCATGGATAACAATCAACTTAATGCTACTGAGAGTGTCACTCAAAACGCTACTGAAAATGCCACTGAGCCAGATAGTACGCTGCTTCTGGAAAGTAGAGTTGAGGTTGAGGAACAAGAAAATACTGAGCATAAAGCAAACAATATAGTGGCATTTCCAAATGCGTCTGATGAACGTATTGACTCAGAAGAAGAGCTTTATGAAGAGCTCAAAGAGGCCATCTCATCAGGTGCTACTAAACCATCTCAGCGCGAAGCAATGCGGAAGCACAAGATTGGTTCTGCAAGAGTAAAAGCCTATTTTGAACGTCTAGAAAGTGAAGGCCTATTGATACGACAGGATAATGGGCGATATATGCATGTATAGTACATGCACTTCAAATTTAATGTAAATAAAGTATGCATTTACATTAAATGTAGTATGTATTTGGTTTGCATTTGTTTTTTGCTAAAAACTACGTATTTACAACAATATGTAGCTTTCATACGCTGAAACCACTTTAACGCAGCTTAAAGTGGTTTTTTTATACCCTCCAACATGAGTTAAGGATCAACTTATGAAGCTTAAATACCTACCTAAATGTATAACAACGAGTATTTTGGTTGTTTTGATGGGGGCTACCTCATTCACTCAAGCGGAAACGACACAAGCCCCACTTGCTTCAGAAACAACAGAAAAACTAATGAACACGGGTGATTTCACGCCAAGCAAACTAAATGCTCTTGAAGAGGCACTAAATGTGCCTGTAAGCTCAGAAGCAAATCGAGTATGTATTACTGTTCACAGTGAGTTTCCAATTTACAATTTGGCCCCTGAGGACTTTAAAATTGTAAATGCTTATCGCACTTCCTGTGCTGCTGGCACTCATAGCATTAGTGTCAATAATCGTGTGAGTGGGCGAGGGTGGCTGATTGCTTACATCTTTAAAAAGATTGATGGTAAGTGGGTTGAAGTAGAAGGTGGACTTCCAAGCGAATCATATTATGGTGGGGCTGGAGAGTATCGCTTAGTGGCATATAACCGTGGTCGTGAAGCATCTACGGGTCATGCAAAGACAGCTGCGCCATTCTAAAAATACCCTTCATGCAGAATAAATTTGTAGTACATGCACTTTAGATGTAAATCACATCCAACATAAAGTGCATGTAGAGTCAATGTAGATTGCATGTAAATAAAATACACCAAACTATATCAATAGATTGGAAATCTTCTTACTTGCATTGAGGGGAAGATTCTCAATAGTGCTTTGTCTGTCTGTAGCCTTAGTGTTTTACAAATAAAAACACTAGTTGTGAGATCTATTTCTGAGATAGCTAATACAAGTCCTACTAAAATAGCCTAATTTGGTTAAGGGCTACATACGGATTATGTCATCTTTTGCTTTCCCCATTATTCTGGTAGGTAGTTTGTTACTATCTGGTTGTAGTGATCCATCAGTTGAAAAAAAGGCTGAGTTTCCCATTGAATCTCATAAAGTCGCAGTCTTTGAATACAATTATGGTGCTACCGTTGACTATGTTTATCGCTTTTATTTTTTAGCTAATACGAGTGAAGTAACCAAGGCTCCAGATCCTGATCAAGCATTTTTGGAAGTTAGTGATATAGAGAATATGAAGGTGGAAATCGAGGGAGATAAGATTTTTATTTCATGTATTGCTGGTGACATATATAGCTATGACAGTCGAATTTTTGTTGATGGAAAAGAGTATTTTCCTAAATTAAATCAACGGTGTGGGGATTGATAACTTTTCCTTTTTTATTAGTTTTTTATTAGTGGTGTTTTGATGGATGGTGGAAATGCTTTTTTACTTGGGATGTTATTCTTTGGTATATCAGTTTTTATAAAGTTGACTGGTCAAGTTTCAATAACACTGCATGAACATAATCATTTCAGAAGAAATGAAGTAAAAGTCTATACTCGTAAAAAAAACCCAGACATGGTCAAGTCTGCAGTTAAGTATTGGGCTTTTCTGGGTTGTTTGATGTTTGTTATAGGAGCTATACAGCTTTTTTCGTATTTCTTTTAACAGGATGTAATAGCTTCAGTTGCTTCCTCTAATTATATACACACTATACATATAAAAAATTGAAAAGGTGTGTGTAGTGTGTATAATTATGTTTATCAAATTTACAGAGGAGACTCAATGACCAGCAAGGAAATAATCAAGGAGATTGAAGCTGATGGTTGGTATTTACATCGTACTAGAGGTAGCCATCACCACTTCAAGCATCCAACAAAACCGGGGCTTGTGACAGTTCCTCACCCGAAAAGGGAGCTACCTGTAGGAACTATCAGAAGCATTCGGAAACAGGCTCAGCTATAAGCTGGGCCTTCCTTGCTAGTGAGTCTTGAGTGGGAGGCAAAATGAAATATCCAGTTGTTTTACATACCGACGACGGCATTAACTATGGTGTGACTGTGCCAGATATACCTGGCTGCTTTTCAGCAGGGGAGGGTATAGAAGAGGCGCTTCAAGAAGCCGTTGAGGCTATTGAAGGCCATCTAGAGATCTTGGTCGAAGATGGCGAGCAAGTGCCTGTAGCTACTGCCATCAATAAGCATCAGGCAAACTCTGATTATGAGGGTGGGATTTGGGCCTTGGTAGAGGTTGATATTACTCCTTACCTGGGTAAGGCTGAGAGAATTAACGTGACTCTGCCAGGACTGCTTATTAAGCATATTGATGAGTTTGTGGCTTTACACCCTGAATATAAGTCACGTTCAGGGTTTCTAGCAGCAGTTGCACAAGATAAATTACTGAGACCTGAGAGCCGCTGAGCGGCTCTAATTAATAACTATAAAGCTATACTCCATCATAATGTATCTAGTATCCAATTACCTTATGTAATGGTGGATCTTAATGGGTAAGAAACATTTGAGGTGGATTATCCCACTGACAGTATTCATAGGAGTTGCATGCTTATTGGTAATAGTATTCACTGTTTTTATTATTAGCATTTTTTCTGAGGCTTCTGAAGTAGGAGGAAAACTTGTAGAAGTTATTTGGGTGCTAATTAAGGCGCTATTTGGGCTTTCCGAATAATGAGCTTGATAGCAATTTCGTATGCCATTTTAATCCCTGCCTTATTTTAAGGTGCCTTTGCCCCATCAATTTGTTGAGAAGCAATATCAAAGGTATAGACCCCTTCAAACTCCTCACTTTTTTGTCTGATTACTTGCTTAGACTTATTAATAATTAATACATCAGAAAAATCTGCATCCTTTTTCTTACTACCTACTTTGACCTTTTCAGATAGCCTATATTCATGCATTGCACGCCAAACTGTATGGCCATCTTCAAAAACTATATTTGGCTCTTTAAATAGTGAATCTAATACAAGCAAAATATCATCTTTAGTTGCCTTGTATTTTTTGCCTTTAAGCGTCCAAAGCGTCTCGGTTAAGACTATATCTGTAACTAGTACTTTAACTGAGCCATTAACTAGTTTGGCTGCCTTTTTTGACTGGACTTCATCATCTTGAAGTAGGTAACGCAAGAGAACATTTGTATCGATTGAAATCACTACAGAAGCCCTTAATGTCGAGAGTCGATAGTGCTTTGTAGTGATTGTTCATCGCTGATCCGTTTATCACCCTTCAGATGGCCGAGAATACCCTTAGCAGCCCCAGCAGTCTTTTTAACTATGGTGATTTGACCATTAAAGATAAATGTTTCTATCTCGTCACCAGGCTCTATGTGGGCTTCAAGGCACTGGTCAACAGGAAGGGTAATCTGTCTTTTTGAGCTGACTTTTGGCATGTTAATCTCCTTTACTTATTGTTATATGGTAAAGAATATATGATCTTTACTTTATAGTCAATGGTAAAGATTTGCTCTCATGTTCTCATCCTCAAACTCAACCAAAACAGACTCTAAACCACGCCTTCTAAATCCTACTGTCCTCAAAGCTAAACTTGTTAGCCCAGCTGTAATCCGTAAGCTCTTCAGCTGTCGTACGTCCTCGTTGCGCAATTGCATCCATCTTGCGTTCAAGTGCTTGGGTAATTTTGAATTGGTAATCAGTGGTAGCCCTGGCTTTCTTGTCCAAAGCGGCGGTGATTTGAGCCGTGCGCTTTTGGGTCTTCAGGTAGTTATCAATGCCAGTCTGAACGTATTTCAGAGCCATGCTGACTTTTGGGAAGTAGCCATTTTGTCGACAGTAGGCCTCGTTATCCATGAGCTTGGATTTAATCAGAGTCTTATGGTTTTGAATAAACTCAGAGCCGTATTGTTCTTCCAGTGACTCAAAAACAATGGCATTAACTTTTTGAAAATCTTCAGGGGTAGGGTTTTGATTTTTTTCTTGATCAACATTTAAACCCTGTTCATTTTCTGAGCAAGGCTCTTTAATAATAATATTATTATATTTTGTATTATATATATTGTGTTTCCCTGTTTCGGTAACTCTTTTAGTACCTGTTTCGGTAACCCCTGTACTCCCTTCTTTGGTAACTTTTTCAGTGCTTTTTTTTACATTACTCTGGCGGAGTTTTGAATTACTAAACCTCCAAATAAGGGCAGGGTTGATACCGTATAGGTAGCCATCTCTAGCCCTCTTTTTAACGAGTACTTCGTCTTCAACCAGTTTCTTCAATAGCTGACAAGTGTGGTGTTTAGCAATACCTGTCGCTTCCTCAAATTGGCTCAGAGAGATTCGATCAACCATCTTATGAAAGCCAAACGTTTTCAGGATAATAAAATTGACGAGTTTAAGCTCTCGCTTGCTGAGTCTGCATTCAGAAAGGGCAATAAGAATAAGGGTAGGGACCATCACAAAGCCATCATTAAGCATGGTCTGGAAATCGGTTTCTGTGTTCGCCTGGGACATATAACACCTTAGTACTTCCGTCTTGATTAGCTGAGAAGCGAACTATCGTCTATATAGTCACAAAAGATAAGGTGAAATATTTCACAAAATTCTAGAGAGTAAGCCAGAGGAATACGTCAAGAGCAGTTGCCCTCTTACACAATCCTCATCGTCAAATTGTTCCTCGACTTTTGTAGCATTTGGTATTGGATACGGCTACATCGATACAACTTCCAGTCTTATTGGCTAGTGTCATGTAGCTCAATCATATCGTGGAAACATTGCGTACAAAAACAAGTACAAGTACAATAATATGTACAATGAAAGAGGGTTCTACTATGGACACAATTAGCTACTCAGCCTTTAGGAACAAGCTAGCCGGGACTTTAGATAAGGTGAATGATGATCATACACCTGTACTAATCACTCGGCAGAATGGCAAGCCTGCCGTTTTGATGTCTCTTGAGGACTTTAAATCTTATGAGGCTACTGCTTACCTAATGGCTAGCCAAAGAAATGCAGAGCGTCTAAACCAAGCTATTGCAGAGGTGGAGGCAGGCAACACGGTAAATAAGGATCTTATTGAAGAATGATTTTATCGTGGGCCGAACTTGCTTGGGAAGACTATTTGTATTGGCAAAAGACAGATAAAAAGACGCTCAAGCGAATTAATACGTTGATCAAAGATATTACTCGCGAACCCTTTGATGGACTTGGAGATCCTGAGCCGCTAAAGCACAACTGGTCGGGTTACTGGTCTAGGCGGATAGATAGAGAGCATCGATTAGTTTACAAGGTTACTGACTCAGCTATTGTTGTTGTGCAGTGTCGCTACCACTATTAGCCCCCTCGGCAGTAAAGTAGGGTAGGCCAGAAGAATACGTCAAGAGCGCTGAGTTAGTGCGGGGGTTGGTTGGTTAATTATGTTTAATCAACCAGTTCAGTAAATTAAATTATAGGGTTGCCTAAAATCACTCTCATAAATAACAACGGTTAATTTTCCTTAAAATGACGTAAAATATTAAGCTACTATGACATCCCCGCCTTATTCAAAAAAAACACTCAAATAGTGAAAGCCAGTTAAAATTAATTAGAGTGTTATACGTCAATGCGACGTAATATATTGCGTCAAAGTGATGTTCATTAATAGTTAGGCAATCCAAAGGAAAACCCAATCATGAAACTCAGAGTATTGTCACTATTACTGCTATTTCTGCCCATGTTCGCACATGCCAATGCTGATAGAGCAGGAACATACTACGTTACAGCAGACTCACTGAACGTGAGATTGTCACCCAACCCGAAAGGTAAAATCACAAACAAGTTATATAGACAACAAAAATTAGAAGTTTTTGAGGTCAAGAGTGGATGGGCGAGAATATCCAAATATTACAATGGAGCAGTTGAAGGTCTATCAGGTAATGTCGCTCGGTGGGTTTCTGCTGCTTACCTTTCAGATAGTCGCCCTAATGATAAAGCTCAACCCAATATTGCTCACGATCCGAGAATCAAAGGAATTCCTAAGGTAGGCCAATATGGCGCTACTGAACGAGACGTCAGAATTCTCTATGCTGCGGGAAAATATTTTCTTGATTCAAAGAAGTGTAACGAAATCGAGTACGGTGATAAAAGTATAAGCAAACCCAACACATACTATTTGAACTGCGGCGGCCCAAACCATTTTTTCAAGCCAAGTGATATTCCCGGGTTATAAAAAAATGTCTAATCGGATAAGAGCTGGTATCTACCCTGTTACAATAATGTTTTTATGCCGGCCAGCACATGAAAATAAAAACGATCTAAATATTAAATTACTGAGTTTTACTAATACGCTTTCGAGCTTCTTCTAAAGCCTTTTTCAGCCTTTTCCTAATGGCAGTATTTTCGCTTTTTTTCTGCTGATATTTAGCGGATATTTTTAGCCACATTTTGTTGGTATCTGCATATTCCCTCATGTCGCTTACCTCCTTGTAATCAGCACTGGGCTTATTTATACACTGTTTACCTAGCTGCTTGCAGTGTTGTGCGTCAAACATTTTGAAACTCCTTGAAAGCCTTCATTTTGGCTGCATACGCCTGTCTTGCTGGCTCGCGCACGGCTTCGGGTAGCAGCTTGGCGTCATCTCCTATCACGTTAAGACCTTCTAGCGACTCAGCTTTGTCTATTGCATCAAGCACCATATTCAGCGCGGCTTGAGCATCTTCTTCCTTATTGGGCTGCAACTTCTGGAGTAGGGCATCAGAGCGAGACTCAGCGGGCGTTACATCTTTTTCCTCTGCAGGCTGCATAACATCGGCTTGTTCTTCTCTGATAGCGATACCTCTTAGCAGGTCGGGAAAGGCATCTCTAACAGCCCAGGATCTTGCACGCATCTGCGCCATGCGTTGCGGGTACTGCTTCCATGGTCCTTGCTTGCCATACAGTCCTGCATGCTTGGCATCTTCAAAGCTGAAGCTTCTGACAACTTCTTCCTCGTCACCTTGGCGTTTGGCTATACAGGTCGCTACTTTCTTTTCACTGTCCCAGTATTCTCTAACGTACTCGCAAAGGGGAGAGCTTTTACAAACAGCCAGCACAGCGTCACCCCAAAGGGAAGGGCGACCATTGATAACGGCTATATTCTGTAGTGCTTGGGTAGGTGGTAATCCAAGCTCTGCCCCCATTTGCACGGCTATTAGCACATCGCCTGGTTTTCCCTTAAATGCCGTTGGAACCATTGAGCTTTGTGCTATTAAATTAGCGTACTCCATCGCTTCTTGAAGGTTGCGCGGTGACAACGAAAACATATTATTTTTAACGGCAACTGACGTATTTTTTGACATAAAAATGCTTACTTAATTCAAATAATAATTAACGGAAAATTCGACTCTCAACCGAGCGAGTAAATTGATTGGCTAATTCTGGGTGTATATTTCGAAATTCAGCCGTATTAAATCGGTTAGAAACTTGAGTTTTCCATGAAGCTAATTTCTTACCACTGTCGTCAATTAACAGCTGATTTTCACCCATATGCAGTTTAATGGTGGTTTCTTGCTCATGAATGAGCGCTTCGGCCTGCTTCTTTACATGTATAGCTTTCTTCCGCTCATGGATTGCTTGCATTACGGCTGGTGTCGCGGTGATACTTTGGCCGTTATCGTTACCGCCGTAGAACTCATCTACTTCTAACAACGTCTCTGGGGTAGGAGGGATATCAGCAATAACATGGTTAAACCAAAAGTCTGTGAGCCGTTCACACACAATGTCAGACAGCATAGTGTTGTGTTTAATGGTGTAAATTCGAAAGTCATTACCGCCAATAAGCACCGCTAAATCAGCTTCTAGATAGCCAGTAACGGTTAAGTAGTGCTGGCATTGTAATAGATAAGCATCAGGCACAGCGTCGCAGGTAATAACCGTTTGTGGCTCTATATTTAAATACTGATTTCCTTTTCCCCATTGTTCTGCTTTAAAGGCAAAAGGATTAGCTGTCTTACACTCTAAAACCTTTTTTTCACCGACTACACGTCTGTCTAAGTTAGCGGTGAGCCAGGGCTTTAATTTACACGTTATTGGCTGATTAACACGGTGTACTGCATTACCTGTAACGCGTGCATACTCATCTGCAACAACATTTTCGAGCACCTTACCAAAGTACATACTTTTGGTTTCTTCTTGCGGATCTTCGCGGCCTGTTTTTTCCAGCCATACCGCATAGGACGTTTTATATTTATTTATGCCCATAATGGCTGCAACATCGCTGCCGCCAATGCCTAGACGACGATGAGCAAGGAATTTTGCCTTGCCTTCAAGCTCCCCAAAACTGGGGATGCTTGCTTTTAGTTTTGTTATATACGCATTGTGCTGTGCGATCTTATTCATTGTTAAGCCTCCATCATGTCCGCAACGTAGAAGGCTTGTTCATTCACTAGGTGGTTAAAATCTTTAAGGATCTGCGCTTGTTCAAACTGGTTATTGCGGGCTTGAGCTAGCTTTTTGATTAGGTCCATAAAGGACTCATCTTCTACGACATGCTCAACAACATCATTAATAGAAAACTTAAGGCTACCTCTGCCGTATTCTTCACCGTTTAGTAGGTCTTCGGCTAGCTCACGGGTTTTCTGTTCCTTGATGTAACTTTGTTCTTCTAGCTGGTGCTGCTGTATTCCCACATAACATAACTTCGTCTCCAGGAAGTATTTAGTTGATGTGGGAATAATATAAGTAAACTCATACTTGAGTCAACGGTAAAAATGAGGAAACTCACTTTTTTTTTGGGGATGGGGGGTTACTTATAAAAGTGTAAATGAAGAGACTACCTTGCCAATAACCTTAGATGAGCTGGTTGCTATCCTCACTTGCTCAGGCCAGTTTGGGTTAATGGCTTTAATAAACTTTTGCCCGCCCTCAATAACAAGCTGACGGCAAATTGCCTCATTACTGTCTTCATCTTGAAAAACAACGATATCACTACTAGAAGCTTGTTCTTGAGGATCTACAAAAATATAGTCACCTTCTCGAAGTAAAGGCTCCATGCTTGAACCGTGCACCTTAAGTACAAAGGTATTTGCGCTAGCTTTGATTGGGCATAGATAACCCTCATCAGTTTTACTTAAAGCATGTTCTTGCCAATTAACAGCTTCCACCCAGTTAAGTAGAGGTGCCTTTTCTTCTTTTATAAATGAGGTAACTAGTTCTACTGAACCTTCATCGCCATATAAGAGCCAGTTTTGCTCGCAGTTTAAGATATTACATAGAGCAAATAGGTTTTCACCCTTGGGCGCTGTATTTCCTCTTTCCCACAAGGTAACAGATGACGCAGAAATACCTATGGCTTCAGCTATTTGGCCTTGAGTTAAACCTAGGCTTTTACGTCTCTCTTTTAGTCTCTTACCAAGTGTAGACATATATAAGTTTTCTCACATTGACAATGAAGCGATTTACACCCAAAATATAAGAAAACTCATATTTTGGAGGTGAAACCATGCTCAAAACTGAAGCAATTAACTTTTTTGGAACCCAAGTTGCTCTAGCCAATTTACTTGGCATATCTCAATCAGCTGTATCTAAATGGGGCAACAGAGTTCCTACATCTAGAGCCTACCAGCTCCAAGTCATTACAAATGGAGCACTTAAAGCCGAAGCCAACAATGGCAAAACCTACACTCAAAGGACTGACAGCTGATGAACTATCAATCACAGGGACGGTTTAGCCTTATCCAAAAATACATTAATCGCTGGCTAAGTTTACCTAAGTTAAGTCGGGCGATTCTAACAGATAAAGTAGTAACTGCCTTCTTAGACTTTGGTTTTGACCAAATATTAACCGATCAAGGTATTAAGTTTAAAGACTCACACAGCTTAAATTGTGATCAAGCAATGAGGGTAAACGCTCAGAAGTTTTTTAGGTGGCTGGGTTTTTACGATGAGCAGTTCAAGAGTGAGCCGAAAATCATAGCGTTAGAGCCAGTCATAGTGGCCGCAATGCCCAATGATTTAAAACTGGCTTACCTCAATGAGGTTTATGCTATGGCTGGCGTGTATATCGGGACTAAAAAAGGTGATGAGACATATGTGTCTGAGGGAGAGAAGAGCATACGACAAGTTGCCGCTTCGATGACTAAAGAAAATGCAGAGGCACAAATTGCTGTAATTCAGCTTGGGCCAAATCCAACGACTGAACAGATTAAAACGACGTATCGTGAACTCAAGGAATCAGCAGGCACAACGCTAGGTGCTATCGAGTTTTTAGAAAATACGTTTCCTCATGCATTTAAAAAAACCCGCCGCCACAACTGGAGAACGACGGTTTAATAAAGGATCTCGCGATGAGTATTGTAAGCTTTCCGGTAGTATCAACAGTGACACACGAATCACAAGACAAAATAGCTGACATAAAGAATGGTTTTGCAATGGTGGCCTTAGAGCTGTTAGAGGCGACTAGTGCAGTTAAGATCAGCGGTAGACAGCACAACATCATTAATGCTGTTATACGGAAAACTATTGGCTTTAAACGTCAATTTGACCGAATCACAGCTAACCAAATAGCGCAGTTAATTGACTATGATGGGGATCTGTCACACATATACGCTGATTTGCGTGCACTAAAAGCACGTAAAATTTTAATTAATGAAGGCAAAGCGATTGGAATTAATTTAAATCTTAGTGAGTGGGATAATAAAAAATCGGTAGGAGAAACTAGCAGAAAAACGCTAAATAAGCAGAAAACTGCTACTAATAAAAAAGTAGCGGAAACCTGCTACAAAACTAGCGAAAAAGTGCCACAAAAACTAGCGGAAAACCGCCAACAACAAAATATAAAATATAATAATCCAAAATATAATATTACCCCCCTTAATCCCCCCAAGGGGCAAACCAACAAAAAATCAAAACCAGCCAAACCCAAACGGGAAAAATCAACCACAATCGATCTGTCCAACTTGCCGGACTGCATCAGCGAGGAGGCCGCAAAATCATTCATCGAGCACCGCAAAGCCATGAAAGCCCCACTGACACAACGAGCCTTCGAGCTGGCAATCGCTGAAGCCTTGAAGGGGCCAGAAATTGGCATAACACCAGAGCAGGCGCTGGATGAGACCATGCTAGCGGGCTGGAAAGGCGTGAAAATTGGCTGGCTGCAACGAAGACTTTGCACGCTTCAGAGGGGAGGGCAGCAGCAGGCAACTTCAGGCCAGAGCAACTGGATAGACGATCTGGGAGATTTTTAGCCATGCAAAATGCTCAGCAATTGGTTTCACAAATAAACCTTACACAGGGCGCTCAGCAGACGCAGGCAACGCTACAACAGGAAGCAAAAGGTCAAACCGCGAAGATTATTGACCGAGTTTTTGAGCAAATGAAGGGTATTAAACCCGCTTGGAAATTGTCTCTACCAGACGACAAGTCGGAGGTAACAGCCAAGCGAGAGTGGACCAAGGCGTTTATCGATAACGGAATTAACACGTTTGAGCAGCTACGGCACGGGTTTGCTAAAGCTCGCCAGGATGAAGACAGGTACTTCCCATCTGTCGGCCAGTTTATGAAATGGTGCCAGCCTGGGCCGGAGGACTTTGGATTGCCTATGGTTCATACGGCTTACAACGAGGCTTGCCAGAACGCTAGCAGTCCGGCCAATGCAGTATGGAGCCATAACGCCGTATATGCCGCTGCAAGGGCGACAGGGTGGTTTGAGCTAAGAAGCAGGACAGAAAAAGAAGTATTACCACTGTTCAAGCGTAACTATGAGATAGCTTGCCGTAAGGTGATGGCCGGGGAGGAGATCGTAATACATAAAGCCTTACCTGGAGCCAAGAAGAAGACGTTAGCCGAGAAAAGCGAGGAATATAATGCTAAGGCACTGGCTGAGAAAGTAGAGCAGCAGGGGTTAACAGGGTTGAAGGGGAAAGACGCGTTGAGTCGTATAAGAGAGATGGTGGGAAACAAGTTCACTGGTTAGATTCTTCTAGAAGCTGGTCTATAGTGCTCGCTAGCTCCTTTTTGTCAACAGGCTTGACCAAATACCCTTTGGCTCCTTGCTTCTTACCCCAGATGATATCAGTTTCCTGATCTTTTGTTGATAGGATCACTACTGGAATATGTTTAGTGCGATCATCTTTGGTGATCTTTCTCGTGGCTTGAAATCCATTCATGTTAGGCATAACTATGTCCATCAGGATCAAGTCTGGCAAAATCTCAATTGCTTTTTCAACACCCTCTTCACCGCTTTGGGCAGAATATATAGTGTGCCCAAGCCCCTCAAGAATTACTTTATGTCCTTCTATCATTGTTATCGAGTCATCTACGATTAAAATTCTTGCCATAGAGTAGAACCTTTGAGAGTTTGTTTAAGCAATAACAAGTATGTTGCTTATTTATGTACATTTTAGTTATTGATTAGCCAGATTGCTAAGTGCAAGCAATAAAATAGATAAATCGCTAGTGATGAACTTAGATACTGATAGCTTGCCACCAAATTTGCAGTCTTACGAGATGGAGCCAGAAACCCAAGCTACAAGAGAAGATATTAATTTATAAGCTATGTTTCATTAGTTGTTTTACATAGTCAGTATCTATGAATTGAGCCACTATATCATCTAGCTCTCCATTCATTTTCATTTTGTAAAGCTCAATATCAAATTTTATGGTGAAATCTTTTTTATAGGGAAAATTCTTTTCAGCATTAATATCCGTATAACCTAGATGCCCAGTATTTTTAGATATGTACAACACTTCTTTCAGTTTTAGGCTATTTTGTTTGTATTTCTCTTGATGGAAATCAGGCTGTTCTAAAATTTTAGCTAGATACCAAGCAAAAGGAAGTCTAGAGGTAACAGTGCAGTCTGTTCGCTCAAGTAGCAAGGCTTTAACAGTATCCTCAACAGTGTTTAACAACTTCAAATTAATTTTATGCTCTTTAACTTGCTCAAGAAACTTATCTCCAGCTCGGCCATCCCCTCTGAACATTACAAAACCTAAGCCCTGGAAGTCATCAGGCCATTTGCTTCTGCTTTTGTTGAGTACACGTTTATTACATATGACAACATCGTGTTGGGTATAAAGCGGCTGTGAATAAGGCCAAATATATGGGCGCTTTGGTTCAGTATCGGTAAGCCAATCATGAGCATGAAAATAAGGAGGGAGTATAGCAAATGCTTTTCCTTGTTGAGCCAGAAATTTTGCTCTACTCCAGGGAACAACTCGAAAAACTAAACTGTAATCCTTCATCCTTGAAATAGCAGTTCTAGTAATTTCAATATAAATACCAGTTAATTCCCCTTTGTCATCACGGTAAGCATAAGGAGGAAGGATATCATAGGTATAGATTTCTACCTGCTGATCAGATTCAGCAGAAAAAGATATCGATATCCAAGAAGTTAAAAATATGCTTATAAAAAGCCTCTGAAAGCATATACTCATAACATTTAACTAATGCACGCATTGTAAATACTTAAAAAGCATAGCTGAAGAACTTACAGAAAGAAAACCAAGGGACTTCGAGGCCATTTGGGTTCAGGAGTCAACAAGAGCAGCGGACAGGCTGTTTACAAACATTCAGCCTTGGCTTACTGTTGTTGTACTAGGAAAAGCATAATCATGCAGTTACCTTTTCTAGTCATGATTTTCATCATTTCCTATCTTAAAATATAAAACAGCTGCTACCTAAGGCAGCGTAATCTTAAAATAATTAAAGACCTAACGAACATGAGTGAAAATTTATTAGCCTTATTGGCTGCGAAAGGAATTAATTACAAAGCAATGGAAGGAGGTGACAAGGGAATACCCGAAATCACCTCAGACATGGTCGCTGGTGCATGTGCTGGGCTAGACCGTATTCCATATCTATTGGTTCGAATTAAGTATTCTGGCGATTTTAGCGTAATTAATGAGTTAGCAGAACTGATCTGTAGAAGAAATGATTACCAAAGTACGCAAGCCAGACACCTAATGAGAGCTGCGGTTTATGAAGTGGTGTCAGATAATATCTGTAAGTTTTGTAATGGAACAGGCGTTACTCGACGTACTAAGTGCAAGAGCTGTGACGGTTCAGGGCACAAGCCACCGACCGTTAAAGAGATTTCTACCCTGACGGGTATCCCACAAACCACGTATTTCCGTAAGTGGAAGGAGGTGTACCAGAATACAGTAGCGGCGCTTCATAAAGAGGTTGAAGTTGGGGTTAAGCATGTTTCTGGTAAACTTTTTCATTAATAAAATTAAATAATGTTGATTGGTTGGAATGGATATGGAATAATATTTTCCATACTGAGAGAACCTTATCTTAAGGTTAAAGCCTCGCTAACACAGCGGGGCTTTTTTGTTTCTTTTAAGAATGTTACTCCTTAATATTAGGCCCAAAATCAATAGATTTAACCTCTTTTACATATTTAACTTCTTCTTCAGGAAAACACTGAGGTGATGAGTTAGAACCCCAGAGGCGACTTTTTCTTTCTCTAAAAGGCACTCGATTTTCTTTCGAATCAAGAATGTGAAAATAGCATTCACCAGCCTCTTTATCATGTTTTGCAACAAACTTATACGATTCATTAGCGATTGGAATAAAGGTTAATGCAGGGCTTTTACAGAAATTAACTTTTAGTTGGTTAAAGACCACTTCTGTATCATTAATTTTTGAAAAAACTAGCGATACCTCTTTTTCTGCCTCAATTGTTGTAGTTGCAGAGTCACCAATATCCATTCCTGCTTGAAAATTGCTAAGTCCCTGGCATAACTTTGGTTCTTTATAAAATGTAGTAACCCCAAAGTCAAAAGTGGCTTTTGCTGTAGGTCCCGACTTTGGAGGGCTGTAGTGAGAAACACACCCTGACAAAGAAACCACAAATAGGCCAAGGCAAGCCACCTTTTTCATACTTCTACTCCCGGAAAAAGGCGGATTATCACACGGCGAACCTATTCGAACAACTCTCACTTCATATCTAATATGACCAAATCCTACCCAATAAAACCAAACACAAAGCCACGCATGACGCGTTCAGATAAATGGAAACAACGACCCTGTGTTATGCAATATCGCGATTATAAGGATGAAATACGCAAGGCGTGTGTTGATTTGCCTGAAGGTGGTTATCACTTAATTTTCGTTATGCCTATGCCTGAATCTTGGACCAAGAAAAAGCGAGACGAGATGCGGGGCAAACCTCACCAGCAAACACCTGATAAAGACAACCTAGAGAAAGGCTTGCTCGATGCAATATTTAATGAAGATTCTCATATATGGGATGGTCGCGTGAGTAAGTATTGGGGGGATGAGGGGAGGATTGTGGTTAAGCAAATACCCACGTTTGAGACGTTAGAAGAAGCTTTGAAGCATTAAGTTATCGAATGAAAATTACTAGATTAGTCGTCCATTGTTCGGACACACCGAATGATAGGAACGTAACTGCTGCAGACATTCACCGATGGCACATACAGCGCAAGTGGGCTGGAATCGGCTATCACAAAGTTATACGACGAGATGGGACGGTTGAAAACGGTCGACCAGAGTACTGGGAAGGCGCGCACGTAAAGGGCCACAACAGTAACAGTCTGGGTGTGTGCTTGATTGGTAGGGATGAGTTTACAGCTGACCAATTTGATAGTTTGGACCGTGTGTTAACCCGCTGGAAAGATAAATACCCGCTTGCAGAAATATGTGGGCATCGAGACTTAGACCCGCATAAGACCTGCCCTAATTTTGACGTTGGGGAGTGGTGCCGCTCTTTAATAACAACATTTTATTCAAAGCCTTACGGAGCGAAGGCGAAAGGGTAAAGAACAAAAAATATTAAAGAACAGTACTTAACAAGGATATCTTCATGCCAGTAAAGATTTAACCATATAGATTAATTGAGCGATCTATGCGTTATATACCATACATCTGAGATCCACACATACGTCATAGTAGTACTTTTAATTTATACCTGCTAGGTAAATATTTTTAAGAGTTAGTGACACCTACCCATATTAACTAAGCGGTTTGAGTATGAAAAAAAGCAGTGCTCTTCAATATGGCGCAATCAAAACTCAATTAATATCAGGAATGCATTTTGAGATAAATCATGAGTTAAGACTGTTAAAGAACACCGCCTATAGGAGACTCTTGCGACTAATCTATAATTATTCTATGGATAAACATGAATAAAACCAACTTTTGTACACATCTTTGCAGAAGTTAATTTACCCACAAAGTGGTATATTTGGATGGCATTTGAGTTAAACTTTTATTACTGCATTTGCATAGACTTAACTGGAAAAAAATAGCGCTCTTTGTAGAAAAGCGTTTTAACTCACTTAGGGGGGAGATTGCATACAATAATTCATGAATTAAAACCACTAAAAGAGCACTGAAAGAGACCAAAACTCCAGAAGCTTTACTGGTCAAGAGTTCTTGAAACGACTCTTTAAAAGCTTTTTTCCTTGTCATACTTGCACCTCACTCTCATCTACCACTAAAGTAGTATTTTTTTCGTGTAACTGTCTAGTGAAGAGTTTTTAGACAGAATATTGCTCTTTGTTTTGCTTAATAATTTCAAGTTTATGAATACCTACATTCACCAAAAGGAAACCAATGACAAACAAATATCACCTGGACTACTTTGAGAAAGCTGTACTGAGTAATCAATACAAAATCCTTCAATTACTAGCCCCAGCATTTAATAAAGACGGTGGCATTTACGAAGCCAATAAATATAAAAATTACATCGAGATTTTAGATAGCAATTTGGTTGAGCTTTTCCCCGAGATATTTGAAGGCAACTATGAGCTACCCCACGATATACAGCGTGATGTGCTTGCTATTACTGAGCTATATGAACTCATGGAAACAAGCTACAGCTATTTGTCCCTTGATGAACAAAGGGAAATAGACGGCGATAAAATCGTATTTAATGGCTTTGGTAGAGAAGACAAATACTATACGGAAATAAGGGATTTTCTCACAGCATTAAACAATAGTGAGGTATTCGAAGATAGACCAGGTGTAAGGGTTGTCACTGAGGATATGCTTGAGTTTCCACCCGTAGGCCCAATGTTGCCGCTGTATAAGCAACAACTGGGAAGGCTTGAAGTATTGAAAGCAAGACCTGGTTATATAGGGAATATGCTGACCGTTGAGGAGTTGAAGTACCTAACGGAAGGGTATGACGATGCGCCACCGCTCCAATAGGTACTTAAGCTTTATTAGTTCACTTGAACGTTGATAGCACAAGGTCCTTTCTGGCTTTGGCCTACCTCAAACTCAACTGTGTCACCATCGCGTGGCTCATAGCCTTGAATATCATTTTTATGGAAAAACAAGTCTTTACTGCCATCATTAGGAGCGATAAAACCAAAACCTTTAGCTGTGTTAAAAAACTTAACTGTACCTGTGCTCATTCTATTCTCGCGTTTTATGAATTCAGTGAGTCTTATAGAGGTTTATGGCTCGTAAAGCAAACGGTTTTTACTGTTGCCATATGAGGTCAGGTATCTGACAGAAGGGTATGAGGAAGCGCCACCGCTTAATTAGGAATGCTTATGTATTCAACCATAATCACCGCAATTACTAGCCTTTTCCAAGCCTATTTCACTAATAAGCAACACAAAGCCGAACTCAAACAAGCCATCCATAACAAGCAATTAGATGAGATTCAGCAAGGCAATATCTCTGCTTCAGAGCTTGATTCGCTAAGTATTCAAAGCCGTGGCTGGAAGGATGACTTCTTACTCATCATCACCGTTACCCCGCTTGTGCTGTGCTTTGTGCCTGAGATGTCTGACCATATTAAGAATGGCTTTCAAGCCCTAAACGCGAGTGTCCCTGAATGGTATATGCTCGCCTTAGCCTTGGTGTATATCGATACGTTTGGATTTAGGCGCATTTTACGCAATGTTTTTTCAAATTATTTAAGCACAAAAATAAATAAGAGTTAGGAGAATGACAGTACACCATCAAGAACCATGGATCTTTAAAAAAGAAATTAATATCACGCACATCATAGCTACCCTTTCCTTAGTGATTTCTGCCATCGTGTTTGGCTCTTCCGTTGATAAGCGCATAGAAGTCAATGCCATGAACATACAACATGTGATCGCTACACAGGCTAAGGCGGACCAGCGCTATAAAGAGTTTAGGGATGAGATGAAAAGCGACATTAATGGTATAAGTGACAAGCTCGATAGGCTGCTTGAGAGGCGTTCTGAGCAACGTTGATCCTGGGGAATGCGCTGGGGACCCTGAGGGCCTGAAAACGCCCCACACGCAGCGCACGCTCGTGTTTTGGAAGAATTTTGGCCTTTTATGGGGCAGCAGCGCTACTTAAAATGTATGAAGGAGACCTTAATGGAAGAGCAGAAACTGCTCAACATCACGCAAATTGCCGAGTTCTATGACATTCATCGAAATACGGTGATGCGCAAAATACGACAGGAGGGGATTGAGCCAGTTGATAAAATTGGTAATGCAAACCGCTATAACCTTGAAGATGTAGAGCACCTATTTTACGAGTCAAGCGCACGCAACCTGCCGCCTGACTACGATCCTAATGACCTACCCCCTAAAGACCGCAAAGACTGGTATCAATCTGAGAATGAGCGGCTTAAGTTTGAGTTGGCCTGCAGTGAATTAATCCCCGCCAAGGAAGTACGACAAGAGTCGATTAAATTAATGAAGACCCTGGTGGCTTTTTTTGAATCGCTACCTGACAAAATGGAACGTTCAAGACTGTTTAATTCGGAACAATTGGATTTGCTGGAAAAGCAGTGTGATTTATTTAGAAACCAATTACATCAAACATTACAAAGACAATTAACGGAATCGTGTACGCCTCAACAACTGACCAATTCATAGAAAATACCGATTTAATCCAAGCCCCCAAGCGCGAAAAACTGTCCAAAGCGGTTCGTAAAATTCTTTATGTTAGCCAAGGCGGCACCATGGATAAATGGGACGGCGATATTGTCCCGTATATGTGGGAACCCATGGATTGCCTACAGTTGCGGTCTTTTAGTGCGGTGATTTATGTTGGTCCCGCGCGGACCTCTAAAACGGTCTCCCTGGTCGATGGTTGGGCAGTAGATACCATTGCTAATGACCCCGCTGATATGTTGATTGTACAAATCAGTGAAGAAAAAGCGCGGGAGTTTTCCAAAAAACGACTGACACCGGCGATTCTAGCGTGCCCTGAAACGGCCGCACCGTGTGGCGTATTGGGTACATAGCCAACACCCTGAGGACGGCCATTGTTATCAAGATGACCTGGTGCGAATTCCTGCCAGAGACATTATTTACCGACTCGCCCTGGGCAGGTGAGAGGTGAGCCTGAAGCGTCTACTGTGAATGTTTAGTGATAGCAAACTCAAAACAAATACAGTATTTGGTATTACTTTATACCAAAATTGATAGCATTTTACGCTAAAATCTCCAAAATAGCCGATAACAAGGGTTACCGGAAGTTTTTTCAGGGGGGTTTAGTATTCTGGGGAGGGGTAGGAGCACTAAGGGCACCAGCATATATATCAGTAACTCATGATATACAGCTTGCACCTTTAAAATTTATTCCAATAAATAAAAAACTCTCCTATGTGGCCGGCTCACGCCATAAAGACCAGTGTCATTGGTTTATTAATAACGAAGAGATCGATGCCTTAAGCCGTGACCCGGCTGGCACCCACAACGAACAGACACGCTTAGCCACCCTGGCCCAGTGCATGAGTACTAATCAGGAGAAACGACTGGCACTTGAGTATATAGAGGCGCAACCACCTCAGCATCAACCGCAAGTAGATACGGTGAGTAAGGTGGTTGAATTTGAGCGTAGTGAGTAGCGACCTCACTTTAATATCAATATTTATTTAAATATGACTTATTGACTAGCTATCCATAACTTGTCGTAAAAATGCTATTTCTAGCCCAAAGCAATAAATGCATCATTTTCGTAGTAGTAAATCAATGCTTGTATAAGCAGCTCCACGCTGGCACTTTTATCTTGAGCCATTGCATTCTCTACCACATCTTGAACACTACTTACCGTTAAAGCATATTGCAGCCCGTTTTTCTTAGCTTCATCAGGATCATCAGTGTCTTCAGGATCTAAAATCATTACGGGCATATCTGAAAGCCAGCTACGCTCTTTTATAGGGATATACAATGCAAAATCCCAAGGCAGTTGACTTGCATTTAAAAGAACTTCTTTTAACGTAGTTAGCGTATTAATCATCATCTATCTCTGCCCCAGATTTTTGGGCTGGGAACTTTATTTTTGCTAGTCGTAATAACCCTTTTCAAACACAATAATGCTTTCTATTTTCGACTCTGGCTGCTCAGCAGCTTCAGGAGCATATGCACCAACTCCTAACTTAAAAGAGGTCAGGGAATCCTCATCAACTTCTAAGTTTTTATCATGCTTTAAGAGCAGAGACTTTAAATTTATAAACGATAGCGTCAGTAAACTGATGTTTTCAAATAAAGGAGTAGATGGCTCTGCAAACTCCAATGCTTCAACTTTTCCTGGCTGTTTGTAATATACAAAAATTCCGAGAGATTCAAAGTAATCACATGGAAATGCAGCACTAGGAGTCCTCTTAAATGACTTATAATGCACTCCTAAAATATTTCTAACTTCATCAGGAGTCATTCCAAAATCTATAGAGCCAACTCCCACATTCGGTTTTACTATGAGCGACATATACCGCTATTATCAATGCATTTAAAATGGCGTGAAGTTGTCCTTCATTGAGTCCCATCGACCTTTCTGGAAAACCGAAATTGCTTTCTGGTCCTCGTCTCCATCATGAAATCCAGTCGCAGCGATCCCAAGATTTAAATAAAGCAAAAATCCAAAGCACTCAACAGGGTGCGGATCTTTAGATAAAAGATATTTTGTTAAGTCGCTAGAGCTATATAGATAGACTCCATCCAACATCAAACCACTTTCTGGTCCAAAGGATATTTCTACAACACCATTTGTTTCAGAGTCATATCGTATGGTAATTTCTCCACGATGCTCTTCAAGCTCATTTCGCCCACTAGTGGAGATTGAATCAGGCCTCCCCAAAACAGCTTCAACCTCCTTTGGAGCCATACCGAACGATATGGGTCCAACTCCAACATATGGGATTAAATTCAATTCACTCATTAATCGCACCTCAGTCTAAGGAGTCAATCATTTGCAAAATAGCATCATCGTATTTATTACCAAACTTAGTTTGGATATCATCTATGTCCATTTGAATTGCATCATCAAACCTTCCAGCATCAATAAGCTCTTTTTGTTTTGCTCGGTACTCAGCTCCAGCCAAACCTTGGTGACCGTGGCTTGCTGTTTGTCTATGATCAACGGTTGGCATATGAATAGCTGGACCTTGACTATGGCGTAATCCATTAACAGAATTTGCAGGCATATGATGGACTTCGCCACCAACATTTGCATACCTAACTTTTCCATATCTTCCGCCCTTTAGAGCACCCTTTGCCGACTTAACAGCTATAAAAACTGTTGCAGCAGCAGCAAAATACTTTGATGAGTTTATAGCACTATAGGTGCTGTATGCAGAGCCACCTTGAGAACGAGCTATATTGGCATAGGCATTGGGATCACCTAGGTTATAAAGGCCTCCTGCAATCAGCATACTCCCAAAAAGTGCACCGCCCCCAATCGTGTTTGACTTTGAGCCTCCAGTCATTCTTCCTGAAGTTACACCACCGGTAGAGCGAGGGCCTTCACTGCCTCCAGGGCGGTTGGATGGAGAGCTTGTGGGCGACTGGTTGGAAGAACTACCTCCAGGGCTGTAAGCTACATCGTTTCTGTTATTTCCTGGTGAACTATAGTCATCGCTGCCCTTGTCAGCACAAGAATTCCGCATATAATGAACTACTGTTTCCAAGTCATTATCATAATAATCGTCATAGCACTGTTTTTCTTCATTCCAACCTTTACCTCGATCACTACCTCTACTTCTTCCACCACCTTTGTTTCCGCCTGAATCATCACAGCCATTGCCATTGCTATCAGGCTTACACTCAGAGAAACCTGTGGGATCATAGGCATTCAGGGGATTGTTACGCACATAGCTATAGCGATTAAAGCTCTGCAAATCGTCGGGGTACTGTATGACGGGATCAGCACTGAGGAATCTCCCGACGTTAGGATCATACACCCGCCCGTTCATGTGGATTAAGCCCACACCATCCAAATGCTCGTGGTTGGTGAAGCCGCGTTTGGTAATGGTGCTGGTGATCTGGGTAAAGTCGATAGCGGCTTGCCAATCGGTCTGACGGCGCTTACCCCAGGGATCATAGCTGAAGCGCTCAACCACTTGACCATTTTGATCGGTAATAGCGGTCAGTGAGTTTAAATGATCACGGTGGAAATAATTAACGTTGATGCCATTGTCTGTGCCGGCATTTTCGGTTTTTGTGATAATGGCGACGTCAGCAATGTAATGCTTATGCTGTATTTTGCCGGTATCACTAACCACCTTCTCATAGATACCCGATTGGTAGTAGGTCGTGCTGGTGCCTGTGGGTCCATGATCAATCCGGC
>NZ_JBOIUB010000023.1:0-43163 GCF_050749885.1 Zooshikella sp. RANM57
AAGCGTACAGCATTAATTGAGGCTGAGGTCTTTGGAACGCGACCGGAATTATAAAAAAGAATACCGAGAATATCACAGTAAACCCGCTCAGAAAAAACGCCGTGCATCGCGCAATGCAGCGCGGCGCTTGATGATTAAGGCAGGTCGAGCTGCTAAAGGGGACGGTAAAGATGTGGACCACAAGGACCGTAACCCCAAAAATAATTCACTAAAAAACCTACGAATAAAAACCCAAAAAGAAAATAGAGGATGGAGAAGAAATGACTAGTTTATTTCTACGATTTATAGCAACAAAATTAGTTAAAAAAGTAGTATTAACTTTACTAAAAGAGTTAGCAAAAAGAACAGATAATAAAATTGATGATGAAATTATTAAGGTGGTTGAAAAGGAGACTATCGGTGCGTAAAGACGATTTAAGTACTTTTGAGGACCGCCTAAAGTCTGCAAATATAGTATATACAGTAAATGAAGCCGAAAATGGCTACCTCGATTTAATCTATTTATCAGCCCTTGGAGAAGAAATTATTATTGAATTTCGTCCTGATGGCTCATTAATTTAAAGAGGAAATATTGACACAAAAAACAATTGAACAATTACTCGCAGATTTACATCACGACTTAGCTAAAAAACTCACAGACAAATTAGATAGTAACGAAGTTACAGCCGCAGAGCTTAACGTTATCCGTCAGTTTCTTAAAGACAACCACATCACCGATACACCCCGTCAAGGCTCATCATTCGGGGACTTAGCCGCAAAAGCTGCCGAGTACGACGAAGACGAATTCGATAATTATACTCCCACCCATTAAAAGCAATTAGGGGGCTTTGTGCTCCCTTTTTGTTCCCACCTCAATTAATTAATGACAAAAAAAGAAAAAGAACTAGAGCATAAATTAAAGACGAATTTTGTATTTTTCCTAGCGATTCTTTGGAAATATTTAAGATTACCCACGCCTACACCTATTCAAAAAGATATTGCAGCCTATCTGCAGGCAGGACCAAATCGTAAGATAATTATGGGCTTTCGTGGTGTGGCTAAAAGCTGGATTACATCAGCTTATGTTTTATGGCGTTTGTTTCAAAATCCACAAATAAAAATACTTGTAGTGTCTGCATCAAAGCCCCGTGCAAATCACTTTGCTGTCTTCATGAAGCGTTTAATTAATGACATACCTTTTTTAAATGTACTCAAGCCAGGGCGAAATCAGAGGGACAGTAACTTAGCCTTTGATGTTGGTCCCGCTGTCCCTGACCAGCAGCCATCAGTAACCACAGCAGGGATTACAGGCCAGATTGTAGGCTCACGTGCCGACATCATCATTGCAGACGACGTAGAGGTTGCTAACAACGTTATTACACAGGACAGACGCGATAAGCTCATCCATTCAGTGAAAGACTTTGAGTCCATCTTAAAGCCTCTACCAACTTCTGAAATTACATTCCTCGGTACACCACAGACAGAAATGTCAATGTACAACAAGTTGCGTGAAGATAGCGGTTATGATGTACGTGTTTGGCCTGCTTTATACCCTGCTCCAGAAGACTTTGATAACTGGAAAGACTCCCTTGCCCCTTTCATTACAGACGCAGTACTGCGCAATGATAAGCTTGTCGGCCATTCAACAGAGCCTACACGCTTTACAGATGCAGAGCTGCGAGTCCGCCGTGTGTCCACTGGTGAAAACACTTTCGCTATGCAATTTATGTTAGACACACGCTTAGGTGATGCGGACAGATACCCGCTGAAGCTTGCTGACTTTATTGTGATGTCCCTAGACCCCCGCAGAGCGCCTATAGACCTATCATGGAGCACTTCAGAGACTGTTGATGTCCCTACCATTGGGTTAGACGGCGACCGCTTCTATCACCCCATGTGGAGGGCTGAGGAAACCGCAGAGTACACAGGGACCATGATGTTTATTGACCCTTCAGGCCGTGGAGCTGATGAGACTGGCTATGCCGTTGTAAAATTCTTGCATGGTTTTCTGTACCTCATGGACGCTGGCGGCTTCCAAAAGGGATACGACGAGGAGACGCTACAAGGCCTCGCAGACATCGCTAAGCAGCATCGTGTCAATTACATCAAGGTTGAGGACAATTTCGGCGATGGCATGTTCACAGCGCTACTGAAGCCGTATTTACGTAAGACACATGATTGCCAAATTGAAAATGAAAGGTCGTCTGGTCAGAAAGAGCTACGTATCATTGATTCGCTTGAACCCGTTTTAAATCAACATCGACTTGTTGTGTCCCAGCAACTTATTGAAAAGGATTATCAAGAGACACAAGGCCGTGAAAAGTACTCGCTCTTTTACCAGCTAACACGGTTGACTAAAGACCGTGGAGCACTGAAGCACGACGACCGCTTAGAGGCCGTCTCAGGGGCTGTTAGGTACTGGGTAGAGCAGATGTCCATGGACTCTAAAAAAGAGGCTGAGAACGTACGACAGGAGTTGCTAGAGGATGAGTTTGCTAAGGCTGACGACTTGCTTTTATTTGGTTTCAAAAATGAACGTAGAACGTGGGTGTCGTAGGTTCAAAATTGGTTAAAAAGTGAACGTAAAATATTTTTTGCTAATATACGTCTAGACCAGTAATGACGGGGGTTGACAATACTGCCGACCTTAGATACCCCAGGCCAGTCTCTAACATATCTATAAGATAGTCTTTAAGATACCTAAAGATATCTCTAAGATACACCACCTCAAGGTAAGCAGACACAATCAATCATAGAGCTGTTCTTAATGCTGCTTTATGCTTCTTTCAAGACCCTTATGTACATAAGACACTTGAAGTAGTCATAAACTACATTAAGTACACTCTTTGATTGTGTTTCTTGTGTTAATAAATAAAAATACGCCACAACATTTATTGCCTAAGATACATTAGAGATGCGCTTAAGAGACCTTAGAGACCTACGCTTAATATTGTCCCAATACAACTTAACATTGCTACAGCTTGAAATCCTGTTAGCTATCGAGTTGAACGAGGGCGCAACCTTGCAAGACATCGTAGGCCGTGGACATCTTGAAGACTTTCACACGATGTTCTCCACGCTATCCAAAGGTGTCCGCCGTTTAGCCGAAGGTGCTGATGGCGCTGCCGGTAAGCGATACATTTATCGTGAAGTTAGTCCCTCTAATGCAAATGCTTGGTGTTTATTTTTGACAGACGAAGCAAAAAGAATTCTTGAAGAAATTAAAAAGGAAATTAATTATAAATAATCCAGAATAATTTTGGCGGAAAAATTCGTGTAGCCTTTTAATTATTCAGCCGCGCAAAAATCCCCCCTTGGGTCCCGCGAAAGTCACCATTAGCACACGCTAATAGTCACACCTTTAGTCACATACAAGGCTGCAGGCCGCGTGATTGCTGGTGATGGAAAACACAATAGGTTTCTTCCATCGTCACAATGACATCCTTCTCTATATAACTGGCTGCATTAAATAGTTAATGTTGGGTCCGTTTAAATTCTTTTATTTATTTATGTTTTTATTCCTGTTTTTTGTTGACGATTAAAATTAATTTTGCTAACTTAAATAGCAAGTCAACGGACACGAATAAACGACAACAAGAAAGTATTTCCTATAACTCTTAGGGGCAAAGCGAAAGAGTATAAAATAAACCCTAAATGCTTTCTTAAATACACTTAATGTCACCTAAAAGGTTCTCGATAAGTGTGGTCAAAAGGAGTCCGAAAGACTCTTAAAAGCTCAGCCTTAAGAGCTGCAACAAACAAGGCGGGAGATAGCCGACAGTTAGCGCCAAGATGCCTAACCCTATCTCTTAGTAGCTCCTTAACAATTAGGTTAGTAAGACAACGCGTGTCTTAATCGAACTGATAAGACCTCGACGTTTTACAAAATAAATAACAGAAGTAAATAAATACCTATCATCAAGAATAAATAAGGAGCAATAAAATGGCTTCAGTAACTTATTACTCACTGACTGACTACTTACAATATAAGTATCATGAGAAAACCTTTGATTTAACGTTCTTCACCAGCTTTGAGGAGCACGAAGCAGCTATAAAAGACTGGTTATCTAGTCTCACAGATGAGCTTAACGACGGCATCACGCGTACTGACTGGCTTGTAGCTGACTGTAAGGCCGTTCCCGAACAACATTTTGTTGCTAGTTGTCCATTTGTAAAGCTAAAGAAGAGCTTTTTTATAGAGCAAAATGTGAGAAGAGAGTTAGCCCAACAAACAGTAGTGCATAGTATCTACAACAGCCACACATACATAGGATACTTCGAGACGCTTAAAGAGTTCTTAAATTATCAAGCGTGCTCATCTAGTGACGCCGTTGGTAGCTTTGAAGAGAAAAAACCTTACGCAGTCTATAAAAATAACTATTTCTACGGCCACCGATTTAATAAGCATTTATTTTTATAAAAGGATTTATCACCATGAACATGCTCACACCTGCTGAAGCTCTGTCAGTGCAGATTACGGAAGCAGCTAACTGCAATCGCCTAGTTGAGCTAAGCAGAAAATTGATAGAAGCTAAAAGCGGAAGCTCACCAGAAATACCACCAGAAAAAGCCACCTTATTTTATGAAGCAATACAAGAGCGGGCTAAAGAGTTAGGGTATTGGTAGTCAGTACTTTAAAGATAAAAACCTTACGCAGTTTATAAAAAAGAGCGCTTAAACATCACTAAAAGCGCTCGAATTTACCTATCATCAAATCCTTATCAAAGGAGCTGACAATATGCGCAGTATAACACTTTACTCTGTGCAAGACAGCATTAAACGCGACACACTCATTCACAACACATTTTACTTAGACAGCTACAAGACACATGAACAGTATCTAAAAGCCGTTACGTGCTGGCTAGACGCCATCTCAGCGGTATACGACGAGGAAGACGACAAGCTCCTTAGAAACGCTGCACCTTTATCGTGGTCCTCTATACCTGACAGGTTCATAGTGACAAATGAGGGAGTCAACGAGACATACTTTAAGTGGCAAACGACCTTAATACATCTTGAAGAAATTCACGGTGACCAAGCACAGACAATTTTAGAGGGCTGCCTACAGTCTGGCTTTTCTTTTCAGGATATAGTCTCATTAAAGGGACTAAAGCAGAGTTATTTAGGACCATCCTTGAATGTATTTATACCTTATGATTTACTTCAAGATGGCACGTTCTATAAGCATCACGGTCACTATTTTGCGTGCAAGTAAAGGAGTACAAAAGGATGTTAAATACAATTAAAAATGATTCTAAATCTGTCTCATCTTTAGGTATTTTGGATATTGCTTTAATTAATGATGTCCTTCAAACCTACGGCGAAACACAGATACAAGTTTACCATGTAAACGACACAACTATGCCATATGGCATCCTTAATGCGCCACTTGGCGGCTGGACATTTGCACTTTTGATACGATTTTTTCGCGTCTACATGCCTTATCACAAGCTACCTGACAGTGAAATTTATATAGGAGGACTATGTATAGGAACTATCGATAAAAAACAACTATCAATTGGTGGACACTTAATTAATGATTAATATGGAGCACTATATAGATGTACAGTATAAAGCTACAAAGCACTCACTACGGTTGGTGTAGAGAAGTGCACGACAGTATTTAATATACGAAATGTGTTTTATATACGCGTATATTAAAAGAAATTTATATATTATGAACAATTTCCCCTAGAACTTGCGTTTGAATTAATTTATGTTACATAGCGCACAAAACAGTCAGTTTTTGCCGTCCGAGGTTTACAAGGAGTAATAAATTAATGAGTGCAAACGTATTGGAAGGAGTCATGCAACACCAAACGTATCTTGTTGAGTGTATTGTGTTGCCTTTCTTGGGGGTTGAAGAGGAATATAAAGGCTTTACAGAATGGTACTCAATTACGACAGAGCTATATAACCAATTGTCTAACATACGAGCTGAGTCCTTCATGTTGCTTAAACTAACTGATGCTGCTTGGATTGGTCTAAGGCCCGAAAATACTGACATTGATAACGTTATAAGTGAAGCTGTACGTAGTTAACACCTTTGTATAATAGTCTCATATTTGATACAAATAATTTGCGTTTGGGGAGAGCTACGGTTAAATTGTAGTGAAAAAGCGCAAGCAAATATATTAAAGGCATTCGGGATTTATTTAGAGGCGGCACACTATGAGGGGTTTTAAAGCTTTACGCTTATTTCAACAAGCTAAAGATGTACTCGATACATACCCAGATATGACTCTATTGCATTATACATCTTTGTTAGCGGTGGCAGCGCATCCAGGTATCGGCACAACAGAGGTACAGGAATGTGTTGGTGGGGCGCGGTCGTCAGGGATGCGAGCGGTTCAAGACTTAGGCGAGCGCCGGCTAAATGGTAAGCCAGGCTATAAACTAGTTGAAACAATGCCTGACCCTACAGATAAGCGTAGAAATATATTGCAGTTATCAGAAAAAGGAAAAGCCTTTGTAACTCAGCTTACAGAGCGCCTTTAGTAAGTGCCTTTATTATTATTATATTTGTCTTGTGGGAGTTAGTAATATACTGCTCTCACTGTTCTTTCTTCTCCCCTGTTGTGCGCAATTCCCTTAACCTCTTTTTCTCCTTTCCTTCTTACAATTTACCTATCACACTTAATACAGGTGACTTATGTCCATACGTCAACGTGGCAATAGGTGGCAAGTAGACGTGTATTTAAAAGATGGCCGTACACGTCTTTCTTGTGCATCTAAAAAAGAAGCACTCGCAGAACATGCGAGACTTTTGGCGATAAAGGCAGGAAATAATGTAGTCCCTTTTCCTGCAAAAAGTAATAATGCGCTAACACTTAGCGAACTCTTAGACCTTACATCCGCCCGTCTGTGGGCGGGTACTAGGTCAGAAACAGTACAGACTAGGACAGGACTACAGATAATTAAAAAGTTAGGACCTGCTCTGCCAGTATCTCAAGTGACCATCATTACCATTGACTCTTTTATAACTAGCTGTAAAAGAGAGGGAAACAAACCGACTACAATTAATAGGAAACTTGCTGTACTACATCAGATGTTACGCTACGCATTTGAGCGTGGTTATCTAACTGAGATGCCACACTTTAAGCGTGAACGTGCTCAGAGAGATGGCCGTAAGCGTTACCTATCATTTGATGAAGAAGCCCAAATACTTGAGCTAGCTAGCCAAGATTTAGCAGATTTTATCAGTGTGGCTATTGATACAGGTGGCCGTCTCTCAGAAATCCTCAACCTGAAAAAGCAGGATATAGACAACAAAAAGGTTATTTTCTGGGAAACCAAAAGCGGTAAGAATAGGGCTGTACCTATCACCAAGCGTGTGCAAGGTATCTTAGAAAAAAGAAAGCAAAAAGCTAGCTTATGGCCTGCTCACTGGACAGCTAAGAAAATCTCAATAGCCTGGGCAAAGCTCCGCACTCAAATGAACTTAGAGCATGATAAAGACTTCGTTTTTCATTGTACACGCCATACATGCGCAACCCGTCTTATATCTGTAGGCGCTAGTCTGATTGAGGTCCAGCAGTGGCTAGGCCACTCAAAAATGCAGCAAACAGCAGTCTACGCGCATCTTGAAGAAGATTCTTACTACAAGCTTGTGGATGGCTTAGAACAACAACGTGTAATATAAAACAAAGACTACAGGAGAGTAGAAATGACACAACAAAAAGAAATTTTAAATGATGTATTGAGTACAAATATTCAGACTCTTGGTGAATTACGAAAAGCTGTAGCAGCTAGAGAAATAGACGTTGAACCACACTTTTATTCACCAGATTCTGATGAATACAAATTAATTGTAATTAGCGCTATTTTAGAAGGTAACGATGATGAAGACGACGATTATAATTTAACAGGAAAAAACGACCACATTTTAGGTATTATTGGTAATCAAAATAATAAATTTAAACCTGCACTTTATTATGCCCAATCAACATCTAATCAACCAGTAGAAGAAGGCGTTTATATAAGTCGCTTAGAAGACGCTTTCAATATAACTAGTTGGTGGGATTCTGAATGGAATATTCACAGTGGTTTCACTTTTGAAGAGCAACAACGCATAGATAATGCTACAGCTATTGTTGAATCTTCCGCTGTACACGGGGATACTACAGCAACGCTGTATCAAGATGAAAAAGGCCAATTCCTTATAACTGAATGTGTCTCTGCTACTAAGCCTTTTTCAGTAACTTTTAGAGTGATTTCTAATGATGAGTTTAATGAGATAAGTCCAGCTATTGCGGACATGACTGAGAATGCAGAAGTCATACAATATCTATTGAGATATGAACGTGAAAAAGCCCTCGAATGAGGGCCTTTTGAGTGTCTTATCTAGACATAAATACGTAACTAAACTCTTTCTAAGCTGCTTATTCAGCAGTATAAAATTACATCTAGTAAAACACTTTCTAAGCTGCCTATGCGGCAGTGGAATACACGTTATCTCTTATTTTAGAGGAGTGCAATAGGTATATGTGACTGTATGTTTCACACTGGAGTGAAGGAGGGGGGGGCAGCATCCCAGTTGTCCCTCAATAAGAGGCTTTATATATGCCATAAGAATATAAAACGTTTTTTATATAACTAAGTAGCATTGAAACTATTAGTACTTACTGATAATATTGCGCTAAATTATCAAATAATAAACAAATAATTATTATACTTTGTGATGTTTGAATGGTGGAAATGGAGAGTACGGTGATGACAGCTTTAATTGAAAGAGCACATCAAGCTGTGTCTGTTACTAAGGTAACAAGAGCAGCAAAAGAGCTGTTAAATGACTTAGCTAGTAACAAGGAAGATAAGTACGTCTTAATGCGTAACAATGAGCCAGCGGCTGTAATGCTTTCAGTCCCTGTATACGAAAAGCTCTGTGACGAAATTGACGACTTAAAGATGGAACTTGAAGCGCTTAAACGTCTGGAAAACTTTGATAAAGATAAATCTATATCTCATGAACAATTACTGTCTGAATATGGGATTGAGGGATGACATATCAAGTTAGTTATGATGAGAATATACGAGATGATTTAAAAGCAATAGGACATTCGCAAGCCGTCCGTGTTTTAAAAGAGATAGATAAAAAGCTGAAAAATGGGCAACCAAGCGCTGTTGGAGAGCCGCTTCGCTCTCCTCTAACTAACTGTCGTCGTATTAGAGTAGGCTCTAACAGAGTGGTGTATAGAGTTAATGAGGAAGAAAAAACTGTACTTGTTATAGCGATAGGTCCACGTGATGATAAGGCTGTTTATGCGATGGCCACACCACGTATAACTTAACTCTCCCCTCTTCTACATCTAGTTATTTTCTAATTTTAATATTCTCTTAGATGTCTTATTGAGCTTTGGCCACCCCCCTACAGGAGTGTAAATTATGGAGCCCATAATGAACCTTGAAGCCTACAGTGAACTAACTGAAGGCGGGACATACGAAATTAAACTAACACAAGATGAAGCATGTGCAGTACTGAAAACACATGATTATGGCGTGGATAACCTGACAGAAAACGACTTACATTTATTATATAACGCTGTGGCAAAGCTTAAACATCAAATAATGGCTAAGCATGTTGTACCAGATGAAGCAAAAACAATGCTAGAAAATCGGCTTAAACCACTGAACAAATAAAGCTTAGACCATCCAAACATTACTTTTTATTTATCTCCAAAACCAACACCCTGCACTTAATTGTGTGGGGTTTTTTGTTTATCAGGAAGACGGGCCTTTAGCCCTCCCCTGTTCCCCATTTATGCTTATCAGCCCAACCAGTATCCATATCATCATATGAGCTTTGGCCCGCCTCTTGTCCTGCCTTCTGACTCTCCAAAATTTTCAAAAAGTAAGCCGCTGGGTCTTTAATTTCTCCTTTATTCTGTGCTTTTTTGAAGCTTAGACAAGCTTGGGAAGCTGCCACAGCATCGAGCTTTGAAGCTAACAGCTTAACAAAGTTTTCGTCTAGCTCAGGAACCGTACTACTTAAAATTAAAGCAATGGCTTCATCATAACTATCTGGCAAAACTTCAGGTATCAATGTTTCATCACCTTCAACTGCTTCAAAATGTTCATTATGTGAAATACAAAATTTTATAGCTCCTATTTTTCTCCCCCAGCGTATATATTCATCAGTAAATTTAAGGTCTGTTTTCTTTTCTAACTCTTTCTTTGCGTATGTAATAACTCTACTTTTGAAATTAGAAATAGTTGTGTATTTATCTTCTTCAACTCCAAGCATTCCGCGTAGTTCTTCAATACTTACTTGATAATAACTCACTGGGCGTGAACACCTTAAGGGGTGGTAACGGCGTAGAATTTCATATAAACGTATAGAGTATTTAGAATTTAGTTCGCGTATTTGCTGGAGCTGGTATTGTGTAAAGTTGCGCTGGAAGTCGCGTATATATGGCTCAATTTCTGGGTGAAACTCAAATGTTACTTTTCCTGTAGGTTTATCATAGACACTTTTTAAAAACATATTTATTGTTGTTTCTTCTTTTTCTTCATCAAGAATAATTACAATATGCGCTAGCTCTGTTGTTATTTTTTTCATATAACGACGATACTGACTTTCTGCAATGCCTAATTCAGCAATAGCCTCTTCTCGGGTTATGACAAATTGCGGAAGAATACTATCATGAGGGTTTACACGACTGATTAGAACAGCAGCCACCTTTTGAGACATTGCGGATAACTTATAGCGCCCTTCTATTAGCTCGTTACGCTTAATAACAAGCTCTTTAGTTTTTCTGTCCATTTTAAATGTGCCCAAATTTACCTCTTAATCTATACATATTGTCGCTCATGTATAGATTAGGCCCAAAATCAGCCCTTTTTAGCGACAATATGTATCTACTTTCAAAATAGAGTACATCACATCCGACAATATGTATAGATTTATCGACAATTCGTATAGATTCATCGACAATTCGTATAGATTTAACGACAATATGTATAAATCTGGCGACAATATGTATCTATCAAATCGCTACAGCCCAATAGTTATAGGGTCTGTAGCGGAGGGTAAAACAAGATAAACAAGTAAAAACAATAAAAACAAGTCAAACCGCGCATGCACGCGCACGCGTAATAGTGAAGGAAGAAAAAATTTGATAACATTTTGATGGGATGGACTGATGTTGTCTTATATTACAAATTAAGGAATACTCTAGAAAGCCATCAGATTAGATATAAGACATTTTAAGTTCAATTAGTACCATTGGATACCATAAGCAGAAAAAATGCAGCATAGGGAAGCTCAGGACGAAATAAGGCACATCCTGTATAACTTCTTGCTATAAACTTCAAATGTCTTATAGCCAGCCCTAAAGACTGACTTACCTATCATCACAAAAAACCACCATACCGCCCTCCCCTCCCCAGTCACATTCCAAAGAAATTCAATACTTCACCTGCTTTACTCATGCTTATTTTAAGTTAAACTGAAAGAAGTTGTTCTGAACTTATAATCACTTATTTTAAACTTAAAAGTATAGTAACTTTAAACTTGAAGTGACTTATACTTAACTTAATAGTAACGTTATTTTTAACTTAAAAGAGAGTTAACAATGATTACAGCAGTCGGGGGTATAAAAGGAGGTGTAGGCAAAAGTACAACTGCTATTAACTTAGCTGTACAGCTTGCACACTTAAATAGTTCTAGTGTCTTCTTGGTTGATGCGGATGACCAAGGGACAACAACAGACTTCAACAACTTAAGAAACGAACTTCACTCAGATAAACCAGCATTTACTTTTGCGCAACTATCAGACCAAGCTGTCAGAACTGAATCTTTAAAACTCTCCAAGAAGTTTGACCACATTATTATCGATGCTGGAGGACGTGACACAGCTAGCCAACGTGCAGCTCTTGCTATTGCTGACCTATTTATTGTCCCATGCGAGGCAAAGTCTTTTGGTATTTGGACTCTACAACAGTTAGAGGGCTTAATTAGCCGTGCTAGAGAGTACAATCCAAAGCTTGAAGCATACAGTTATATCAACATGGCTTGGACTAATGCTCCAGACATTAGAAAAATTACTGACAATTTAGAGACAGCAAAAATCCTAGCTGAATCAGAAATCCTCAAGTATAGCGGCATCATGTTAGGTAATAGAAAACCCTTTAGTAATGCTGGTGCTGATGGTCTTGGAGTTATCGAGCTTTCTCGAAACAAGAATACAGAGAAAGCCCAAGATGAATTCACAACGTTGTTCCAACGTTTTTATAACGTTACTTTAAAGTCAAATTTAAAAATCGTAGGCGAGTAATTTAGATGGGTATCAATAGAAAACCAGTAACAGTTCAATCCCAAACACCCACTAATGTTGAAGAATTTATTGAGCAAGGTGGGAGCGTTCCACAAGAAGCTAAAAAGAAGAAAGCTCAAACTATCCAATACACTCAACTAAGACTTACTGAAGATGAAGTAAAACTGATAGACAAGGCACGTGAAGCAAGAAGACCTAAACCATCCAGACATGCATGGATACTTGAGGCTATTTATGAAAAAGTAGATAAAGAGACTTTAGAATAGACTTAATACAAACTCATACAGAAGTTATCTTATATTCAAAAAAGAGTTAATACAGATTAAAAATAACGTCACTCTGAGTTCACTTTTAATCTGTATTAACGTCATTATTAAGTTGCTCCAGTTATGCAAAACTGCAACTCATCTGAAGGCCGCGTACTGTCTGGCTCAGTTGCACTTTGAGTTGCAGTTGGGTGGCACTCTGAGTTGCATTTGAAGTGCAGTTGAGTGGCACTTTTTAAACTGCAACTCAGTGCTGAACTGGAGAAAATCCCACCTATATACACCAATTCTAATAAAAAGCTTTTATAGTCTCACATATGAGGCTATAATTTCCGCTTCCCACATCTCAATTATCGAAACAACAACAATACATCAAACAAATACAACCTAATAGCCTCATAAATGAGATTGAAAGGTGCATAAATGAACGAACGTATAAAAGGTACTGAAGAAGACCAAGCCCGCCTTGAAAGGGAAATGAAAGCCGCTGGTATCAAGCGTTACAACGATTTAGTCCAGAAAGCACAACAGTTCGGAGAAGAGACTGGGACAAGCTATGGCGCTTATCTTCTTGCTCAAAAACGCGCTTTACTGACTGCAGCCATAGATAACTGGAAAGAAAAAGCACGAAAGGGGGCAGGGCGCAGGCATACCGCTTTACCTTATCTTGAGCTTTTAGACTCCCCAACAATTGCGTACATCACCTTACGTATGCTTTTAGACAGCGTTACAGCCCACAAGTGGTCTGTTCCTGCAGCCAAGAAAATAGCTGATGCACTTGCTTTAGAAATGGACATGCGAAACCTAAGCGAGACTGACAAGGTATTACACCGAAAAATATTGAAAGTAACAGACACAAAAGGCCAATATTTTAGAAAAAAATACACTGCGAGCTTTCTAGCAGGGAACGAGGGGCATGAATGTATCTTCTGGCCTGAAGAAGACGCAACACAAGTAGGCATGGCCCTTATAGAACTTTGTGTCTATGAGTTGGGTATGTTCACTATGGAATTACTAGGAGAGCGCCAAGGAAAAACACAATACATAGTGAAAGCTACACAGCACTGCTTAGATATCATCAATAAATGTAATGCACGTTGTTTAGAGGTATCAGCAGTCTATCAACCTATGGTGGTCCCTCCCTTTCCTTGGAAAGACCCATACACTGGGGGCTACTTAACAAATGATATTCCACCTATCACTCTTGTAAAAACAAGAAATAAGGCATATTTAGATAAGTTATGTAGTGCGGAAATGCCTGATATTTATAAAGCGATAAATAAAATACAAGCTACACCATGGCGTATTAATTACAGAATCCTAGAATTACTTAAGAATTTACAGCTCACTTCAAGTGCGCTTGGCGGTTTACCTCCTGCAGAAGATATAGAAGACCCTAAAAAACCTACAGACATCGCAGATAACACAGAAAGTCTTAAGCAGTGGAAGATAGCAAAACGTGATATTTGCGAACAGAATGTAAGAAATAAATCAAAAAGATTGGCTTTATGCTCTATTTTAATCACGGCTGAGAAGTACGCTAAATATGAAGCAATCTATTTTCCGTGGCAGTTTGATTTTAGATGTCGTATCTATCCAGTCACTAATGGCTCGCTATCACCACAAGGTGCTGACTATGTAAAAGCTCTTCTTGAATTTGCAGAAGGTGAAGCTCTAGGTACACAAGAAGCTGTTGATTGGTTAGCAATACATGTGGCTAACGTATGGGGACATGATAAATTACCTTTTGAAGACCGTGTTAAATGGGTTAGTGATAATTCAAGTATGCTCTGTGCTGTCGCTGAGAACCCCTATGATTACCGTCAATGGTGTGATGCAGATAAGCCATTCCAAGCTGTGGCAGCCGCTATAGAATGGGCAGGGTACATTAAGGATGGTTTAGGCCATATAACACATATCCCTGTTGCCTTAGACGGCTCTTGTTCAGGTTTGCAACATTTAGGTATGGCCTTGCGCTGTGAGAAGACAGCAGCAGCCGTTAATTTAATTCCTGCAGATAAACCACAAGATATTTATCAGCGTGTTATTGATAAAGTAGGTCCACATCTTTTAGAAATAGTTGGAAGTGATTGGGAAACACTAGATTATAAAGAAGTTACAAATTATATAGAAAATAAAATAAGGAAATTATATACAGAAAATAAAGCTAAATACCGTATAAAAACACCATTCCAACAGTGGCTTACACAGGTTAAAGAGGAACGCAAAAACGCTGATGGAACGCCTAAAAAACGTAGTGAATTAGAACAGAAAGCACGTGATTTATACTTTGAAATGCTGTGCGCTTTTGCATGGCTTGACTTTGGCTATGACAAAGATAAAAAACAAACATCAAGAAAATTATCTAAAAATGCAGTTATGACTTTTCCCTATGGGAGTAAGCAATTTGGATTTACAGAGCAATTAAAAAGTCGTGTTATTGAAAAGGCATTAAATGGAGCTTCAAATAAAAAAGCTATTTATTATCTAATATGGGAGGACTCCAAGCTGCAAGCAGTGTCTGCAGGGTATCTTGCTAATCTTTTATATTCTGCAGTATGTACAACAGTAGACCGTGCAGCACAGGGTATGGACTGGCTTCAACGGATAGCAAAAGAAGTTGCTAAAGACGGTGAGCCTATTAGGTGGCAAACACTTTTAGGATTCCCTGTTGAGCAGAGTTATTGGAAAACAAAGTCAAAAGCCGTTAATACGTCATTCTTGGGAAAAGAACGCGTGCGTTTTTATATAAAGAAACAGACAACAGTTATAGATAAAGAAAAGCAAGCCAATGCAATAGCTCCTAACTTTGTTCATTCTTTAGATGCGACGCACCTTTTATGTACTGTCCTAGCAACGCCTGAAGTACAAAATTGGGCATTAGTCCATGACTCCTTCGGAACAACAGCAGCTAAAGCAGGGCTTTTACACAGAGCTATACGACATACATTTAGTAGCATATATAAGAACCATGATGTATTTGCAGAATTTAGAGCACAGTTATCTACGCGTATAAAAGACACACAGAAGTTTCCACTACCAGAAAAAGGAAACTTGGACCCTGATTTAATTCTTAATTCTCAATATTGTTTCGGATAAAAGTCTCATTAATGAGAATAGTATAGGGTTTACAACTGGTTAAAAAGTGTACGTAAAATATTTTCTTCTAATATAAATACAGCCCGCGCCAGCCGTGGGCTAGCAATACTGCCGACCATAGATACACCAAAACGCCTACCCTAAGATAGTCCTTAAGCCATCTTTAAGACATCTCCTAAACTCCTTACTTTTCATCTTAAAGACAGCTTAAAACCTCTTAACTAGCCCAAGTAACCCTTGGGCCTTCTTTTAAATAGCCTCATAGATGAGATTAAAATTATGTCTACTAATAACAATGCTAACGCGAACGCTGTAGCCCAAACGTTTACTAATGGACTCTTTGGCTCTGTACGTGTCCTCATACGCAATGGTGAACCTTGGTTTGTCGCAACTGATATTGCGAAAGCCTTGGGATACCCTGAAGCTGCCAAAATGACCCGCTTTTTAGATGGGGATGAAAAGGGTCGCCTAATTGTGGAGACCCTTGGTGGAGTCCAAGTTCTATCTAGCATCAACGAATCTGGCCTTTACTCAGCAATACTTAAAAGCCGGAGAGCCGAAGCTAAACAATTCAAAAAATGGGTAACTAGCGAAGTACTTCCCAGCATTAGGAAGACTGGCGGCTACATCCAAGCAGGCCCTGAAGATACACCCGAGACTATCATGGCTAAAGCTGTCCTTGTCGCTGATAAGACTATAAAAGAGCTTCAAGGACAGGTCTCAGAGATGCAGCCTAAAGCAGACTTTGTAGATAATTATGTCACCACCAGAGGCACAATGAATTTACGTGACACTGCAAAACTCCTAAACATACCACCACACAGTTTTATACAAGGTCTTCATGATGCCCGCATACTCTTTTACAACAAAACACGTAGCAATGTTCCCTATCAGCCCTTTCTAGAAAAAGGCTACTTCACTGTTAAAACAGCATACACACGCAACAGAGAAATGCTTTATCAAAGTACACGGGTAACAGCGCGCGGCCTCACTTGGCTATCCCAAAAATACAACAGACCGCTAGCAGCCATAAATTAATCTCATTTTAAAAATAATAAATAATTAAAAGGACACACAAGCATGAAGCTCCTAACTTCTGCCTATCTTCACTACTGGGACAAAGGACAACAATTACCTGTAGACCTTGCTATGCGTCTACTTGAAGATGGTATTAACGTAGAAGCGCTAGAACAAAAAGAGCTAGCAAACGATAAATCAAAAAGACAATCACGGAGAACAATTAAGCATTAATGGCATTTGAAAAACATTACTCCCCTCGCGGTATCCTCGGACCCTATCCAAAATTAAATAAGCCAGACACTAAATTCGATGCAGATGGCGTCTACTCTGCCTCTCTCATGGTCCCCCTTGAGAAAGCACAGCGTTTTATAGACAACATTGAAAAGGCTTATGAAGATAACTACCAGACAGTCGTAAGCAAGCTTAAGCGTGGCAAAAAGCCTCCTAAAAAAGCCGACATGCCCTATGAAGTTGAAGACGACACAGTAACATTTAAATTTAAATTAAAGGCCACTGTAACCAAGAAAGACGGCACCACCTTTGAACGGCGTCCAGCTCTCTTTGACTCCAAAGGAAAAATCATTAAGGAAGATGTGCTTATCGGGCAGGGTAGTGTGGTCCAGTTCGCATCTGTCTTTTACTTCTGGCAGTCTCCAACACTAGGCGTAGGACTCACATTGCAGCCTGAAGCTGTCAAAGTATTCCACCGTGAAGAGCCTTCATACGAACCTGACGCAGACGCTTATGACTTTGATGAAGACGAGGACGGCTACAGCGTAGAAGACGAGATGTCCGAGGGCGGGGAAGAGGACACCCCAGACAATAACTATACACCAGAAGAAGGAGATGACGAGGAACCAGAAGACTTCTAAGTGCCTACAGTACAAATAAAACCCCTCTCAGTTAACGAAGCTTACTACTTTAAGAAAGTTAAAACGGCAAAATACAGAACTTATTGCGTAGCTTTAAAAGCGCTTTTACCAGACTTAGAAATACCCAAAGGCCCCTTAAAGCTTCAAATACTTGTCGGCTTCAGTAGTAAGCTTTCCGATGTCGATAACCCATTAAAACCTTTTATTGATGTTCTTCAAGCTCGCTATGGTTTTAACGACCGCAATGTATTTGACCTTAATATACGAAAATGCATTGTTAAAAAGGGTAGCGAGTTTATAACCTTTGAGATAACTTCTTATGACCCAACAACAGAATGTAGTTGCCCACATTGCAAAGTATGGCAGCATTTCCAGCGTAGAAGCCTTTACACGGTATAAAATACTACGGCTTGCGGCTGTCATTGATACACTTAAGAAAGTCTACAAAATACCTTTTATAGCAGGATATGAGGAGGGAATTTACACCTACAGATTCCGTCCAGATGCCCATGAACGTCTCAAAGATATGCAGCAGTTAAGGAGCCTTGCAGATAAATACAACGTTGGACTTGTCGTCAACCGTAGTTGCGCGTGAAGAATGTCCCGCGTGCGGCTCTAGAGATAACGTAGCAGTATACGACGACGGCCATAAAACATGTTACACACCAAGTTGCACCTATCATGTAAAAGTAGGAGGACAAGAAAAAAGGAGAGTAAATAAAATAGAAAAAAGCAGCACTTTAATTGAAGGCTCATTTAAAGCTCTACGTAAACGCCAAATATCTGAAGAAACCTGTCGTAAATTAAAATACCGTATAGGTAAATTCAAAGGCCAGACAGTACATATAGCTGATTATGTGTGTCCAAAAACCTTGGCTGTTGTCGCTCAAAAAATCAGATTCCCCGATAAATCATTTACTATCCTTGGCAACGCTAGACAACTACCTTTCTTTGGTTGGCAGGCGTGGCGCAACGGTGGCCGTAAGCTCGTAATCACTGAAGGTGAGATAGATGCGCTCACAGTCTCAGAAATTCAAGGTAATAAATATCCTGTCGTCTCTCTCCCGAATGGCGCGGGTTCTGTCAAAAAGACCCTATTAGAAAACAAGGCTTATCTTGATGGCTTCGAAGAAATTATCTTCATGCTCGATAATGATGAGCCAGGGCAAAAAGCTACTGAAGACGCTTGTCGTCTGCTTGGCGCCAAAGCGCGTATAGCATCCCTACCTTATAAAGACCCCAGCGAAGCTCATACAGCAGGCGAGGGGAAGCTTATTATTGGCGCTGTCTGGAACGCTAAACCTTACAAACCCTCATGTATCCTAACAGGTGAGGAGGTCCTAGAACGCGGCTACCAAGACCCATTAATGGGCTTATCGTGGCCTTGGCCGACCCTCACAGCCGCTACTTATGGTAAGCGTGTACACGAGATGTATGCCATTGGCTCAGGGACTGGTTGTGGTAAAACAGACATGCTCAAGGAAGACATAGCGCATAACATAGCGGTTCACGGCGAAAAGTGTATGACCTTCTTGCTTGAGGAGCCTAATGTCGAGCTGACCTTAAACACAATCGCAGGCAAGATAGACTCAACGCTTTATCATGTCCCCAACACAGAGTACGACAAGCAACGTTTTCACGACACCCGAAAGCTAGTCGCTAAAAACCTGCTCATGTATCAGGTAGATGGCAACACAGAACCTGAAGACATCTTAGACTACATCAGGATTGGCGTTGAGGGCTATGGAGCTAAACACGTTTATCTGGACCACATTACATACATCATGGACGCAGTAGGCGACAGTAGCGCCCTAGACACTCTAAAAACGTTTATGCGTGGTCTTAATGATTTAAATAAAGAGCTGCCATTTACGCTTTATTACGTGTCCCATTTACGTAAAAAGGACGGCAAAAAGAGCCATGAGGAGGGTGGTCGTGTAACGCTTGACGACTTCGCAGGAGGTAAGGCCAATGTCCAATACGCTAACTTTACCTTTGCTTTAGAGCGGGACCAGCAATCATCAAATAACGACATTAAAAACCTGACAACATTTCGTGTGCTTAAAGATAGATATACAGGCCAGTCTACAGGTACCACCTTTAAACTACAGTACAATCCAGAGACTGGCCGGAAGCTTGAAGCGCCTAAAGAGGATTATAACTTTCCAACTAATGAAGAGCAGGCCCCGTCCGACTTCTAAAGGTGTTTAAAGCCTCTGCAGCTTTGTGTATAGGTGCGATTATCTCTACTAAAGCTTCTTTTATTATCCTGATTTCCTCTGCGCTTATGTTTCCTTTTTCAGTCGCAGTAGCTAACCCTGAATCTACATGTTCAATAGATTCTATTACTGCTTTTAATTCGTCCAACGCCATATTTAGTGTTACTTCCTTAGCCATGATAACTCCTTTGTACCGAATTAATACATTGCTCACATTATAACCATAAGGAGAAACTTGTCTTCAATAATTTTTGATATAGAAACCAACGGCCTCTTAGACTCTCTCACAAAAATACACTGCATCTGCACCTACGATAAAAACACACAAGAAAGCCTATCATTCCGTCCTAAAGATATTGTGGACGCAGTTATTTATCTTGAAAAAGCAGATGAATTAATTGCACATAATGGATTTTGGTTCGACTTTTTAGCTATCGAAAAGCTTTTCCCGAAATGGAAACCTCGCGGAATCCTTCGTGACTCCATTGCAGAAAGCCGTGTTATTTATTCCAACCTGAAAGATTTAGACTTTAAAAGAGCGCAAAAAGGTAACTATAGTCTACCGCCAAAATGGTATGGACTGCATCGCTTAGAAGCGTGGGGTTGTCGCTTAAAGGAATATAAAGGTGCCTTTGGTAAATCTACAGATTGGACACATTTTACTGAAGAGATGCTGTCCTACTGTGAGCAAGACGTAGTAGTGACGCGGCGTTTAGTTGAGCTTCTCGAAAAGAAAAACTACTCACCACAAGCTTTATACCATGAAAACCGAATGTCTCAGCTCATGGCAAAACAAGAGCAGAATGGTTTCTATTTTAATAAAAAAGAGGCAGTAAAACTTTATCAGCAGTTAGCACAGAAAAGGGCTGATATTAAAAAAGAATTAATATTCACTTTTGGCTGGTGGAATAAAAAAGGAGAAGTAAAGAAGCCACAAAAAACAATTAACTATAAGGACCCACTAAGAGCTAGTCCCGTAGAAGGTGCACCATATACACCTTTCACACGTATTGTCTTTAATCCTGCAAGCCGCCAACAAATTATTTTAAGGCTTAAACAATTATATGGATGGGTGCCTCTCAAGTTTACCAAGAAAGGTAATCCAAAAATTGATGAGGACGTCTTAAGCCACTTAAACAACCCCCATGCAAAAATTCTCTGCAAATACTTAACGATAGACAAACGCATAGGCCAGCTAGCAGAAGGTGATAAGGCTTGGTTACGCCATGAACGAGACAGCTTCTTGCATGGCTATGTGAACCCAAATGGTACTGTTACAGGGCGCGCCGCACACTCAAACCCTAACATGGGACAAATACCAAGTACTAAAGCTGAGTATGGTAAAGAATGCCGCTCACTGTTCACTGTGCCTGATGGGTGGGTACTTCTAGGCTCTGACGCTGAACAGCTAGAACTACGTGTCATGGGCCACTACATGGCGCGGTATGACAAAGGTAAATACATCAAAGCCATTGAAGCGGGCGACATCCATTGGACCAACACTCTGGCATTAGAGCTAGTCCCCCAAGGTACTGTTAGAGATAAACATAATCCTGAACATGAATATGCCCGAGATGTTATATCAAAGCGTTTTGTTTACTTACTGGTTTATGGTGGTGGTGATGAGCTTGCAGGGACAGTAATTAAACCAGATGCACCTCCAGAAATGCGTAAAAAGCTAGGAAGAAAATATAAAAATAAATTACTTAAAAACCTTCCAGCACTAAAACGCCTTCTTAAAGTAGTCAAAGAGAAAGTCAAAACGCAGGGCTACATTGTAAGCCTCGACGGACGCCATATTCCTATTGCTCGGGACTACACCGCGCTTAATTACTTATTACAAAGTGCTGGCGCTGTTATCTGTAAGCGCTGGCTTTTAGAAATCGAGGACATGTGCGCTGAAGCTGGCCTTAAGCATGGCTGGGATGGTGACTTTGCCTTATGCGCATGGGTTCATGATGAGGTCCAGATAGCTTGCCGCTCTCAAGAAGTCGCAGAGCAAATAGGTGAAATCTGTAAGCAAGCAATGAAGAAAGTACAAGAAGTATTTAATTTCAGGTGCCCATTAGCCGCTGGTGTAAAAATTGGCAACTCGTGGGCAGAAACTCACTAAACGAGAAAATAAATAATTAAAAGGATAGATAAATTATGCGTGGTCGTAATTCTTCTAGTATTGCCCGTCTTCGTAGCTGTAAAAGCCGAACAGCAGCAAGACGAGCGCGAATGTCTAGCTCTGAACATGTACCACGAAGCGAGGAGCGAGGGGATTATGGGACAGTTAGCAGTAGCAGAGGTTACTCTGGCACGTGTCCAAGCATCTTCGTGGCCGACGACATTGTGTGCAGTGGTATATCAGAGACACCAATTTGCATGGACAGCGGATTCTCTGACTGATGAAATGCTGGAGCCTGAAGCCCGTCAACTGGCTTATCTTCTGGCAGACCTAGTACTCAGCGGACACCAAACGAATTATACGAAAGGTGCTACTCACTATCATACAGTAAACATTAAGCCCTACTGGGCCAGTGAGCTGCAGCAGACCGTCATTATTAAAAATCACATTTTCTATAAGTAAATAATTATGGATAAAAACAACTGGTGTAAACCTTTATGCTTAGCTCTTTTAAGTATTATTTTATTCTTCGTATTTTATGGTCTTATATTTAGTCCGTTTAAAATTTTAATATCTATCTTATGCATTTTACTATGTGGAATTGGCTTCATTGGTGGTATAGCTTGGACCCAACATGAAGACAACAAGAAGAGAGTAGGCAAATAATTATGGACGAAATTAAACAGGTCATATTAGCGAATAAATGGGCTTGTATAGGATTTTTTCTTGTTTCAATAGCGCTAGGTATTGCTATAGGAACCTTTAAAGCTTTTCTAGGTATTTTCGCCTTTTTTATAGGCTGGACTTGTCTCTGTAAACACAATGAAAAAGCTACTAAAGCATGGAAAGGAGAATAAATAATTATGCCTACTCGTGAAGGTTTGAAGAAACATTGGAAAGAGGTTGAAGCATTTAAAAATGGTGAAACTATCCAATTTCGTTTAGATACTTGCTATGCATGGAAGGATATAGAAGACCCATCATTTACTGCAAACTGTAAGTACCGTGTGAAGCCTGAAGAAACCTACGCACTGGGTGACATTGTAGAGGTCTTTAACAACGTGTGTTCTTGGGGCTACTTTAAAATAGTGCGCACAGATACTTCACGCTACTGTCTTATTAGTTGTCGCGATGGCGACCGTTGGAGTGCTGGCGGTCACTTCACTGGAGGCAGCTTACAAATCCCTAAGAGCATCTTATGTGACTGTTCTACTGTCTCCTTAAAGAAAATACCATACTGTGATTTCCTGAGAGCTGAGTCTAAAAGGCTTCATTATTAATTCTTTTAAATAAAAAAATAAGGAATAAATTAATTATGGCTACGCGTGAAGATATTCAAAAAAATTGGGAAGTAATTAAGGCTTTTAAAGACGGTAAAACTATTCAATTTTATATTAACGTTACTAATGAATGGGAGGATATAAAAGACCCATCATTTGATGCACACCATAAGTACCGAGTGAAGCCTGAGACTTTTGCGTTAGGTGATATTTTAGAAGTCAAAGGTCGCGCAATCCTCTTTGAAAAAGACTTTTATAGAGTTACACAGACCAGTCCAGTTACATATAACTTGGTCAACATGCGAACATATAAGCGCTTGATACCTATTGGAGTGCGCGCGCCTTCATTCTATGGAGACCCTAAGCATGTCCCTGTAGACATCCTAGTAGACGACTACATGAAGTACACCTTTAAAAAGGTGACATATGAGGACTTCATAAAAGCAGAAGCTGAGAAAATGAAGACAGCTTGGGTGAAGGATGAATTCTCAAAAGCAATGCATAATCAAAGACCTCTGCCTCACTTCCTTGGAATCAACGCATTCTCAACTAATCGTACCTCAATTTTACAGGACCCCTTTGCATGATTGAATTAGCACTTGAAGACGGCCTTATAAAAGTAAAAGATTTAAAGCAGTTTCTAGCTGAAAATGATATTCCTGACGACTGCTATATAGAAATAGACGGCTTTGGTAGTCCTGCAGGCACTCCAGCAGACAGCGCTCTATATGACCCAACAACTAATAGCTTACTTTTTGATTAATTATGAAAGAATGTACATTAACTGACACAGGCTTCATTACAACAAAAGACGACAGTAGCTTTGATTTAACTAGCTATGGCGAGCTTACTATGAGTGACTGCCTTAAGTTCATGCACACTTGTGGAGTTCCTGAAGACATTGTTTTAAATATCCGTGATTTACAAGGAGACTGCCACCGTGTAAGCCGTATTTATTACAACCAACAAGAAGAAGGAGCCTTAATATTTGAAGTCTAGCCGAATAGGGCTTTTAGACGCCGATTTACTAGCTTATCAAGCAGCCGCTGCAGCACAGACCACCATAGACTGGGGCAACGATTGGTGGACATACCACGCAGACGCCCGCCGCATCAGAGAAATACTTGACGTAAAAATAAAGAATATAAGCCAGACGTGCACGCTGGATGAAGTAATTATGTGTTTCTCTGATACTGAAAATTTTCGCATGAAAGTTTACCCGCTGTATAAAAGCCATCGAAAAGATGTCCCTAAGCCGTGCGGATACCCTGCAGCAGTCGCATACCTTGAAGATAATTATACGATATATCGCAGGCCCTCCCTTGAAGCTGATGATGTCATGGGCATTTTGGCTACATGGCCTGCATTTAAGCGTGGTTGCACAAAGATAATTGTGTCTGAAGATAAAGATTTAAAGACGATACCAGACGTTTATATCTACAACCCAAACCGTGACTTAGAGCCGGAATTTAATTCAAAAGAAGTCGCAGATTACCACTTTTACCTGCAGACCCTCACTGGTGATACAACGGACGGTTACCCTGGCTGTCCAGGTATTGGTGACAGTGTTGCTGTTGAATTGCTGAAAGATAAGCTCAAGTTCGAAGCATACACCTACCAATTTAAGAAGGGACCCCGCAAAGGTACAACGCAGCAGCGGTGGACTAAGAGCAAGTCTGAAAGTCCATGGACCTCAATTGTGTCCTGCTATTTACGCGCTGGTCTGGCTGAAGACGATGCAATAGAACAAGCTCGTTGTGCTCGCATTTTGAGAGCATGTGATTATGACTTTAAGAAAAAAGAGGTAATTTTATGGTCCCCGAAAATATAAAAAATAGAGAGAAAGTACTTGAGCTAATTAAGAGGGTGGAATTTAGGCATTGTAGAGCTACTGAATCTATCATGTGTACAATAACACTAGACACACCCAAGGCTGCACAAGTACGTGGATGCGTAGTGATTCACCCTTTCCATGAGCTTAGATTCAACTCAGGTACACCAAAAGATGAAGCTTACAATTTAGCGTTAGGCCATCTAGCTGCTACTTATGAAAAGTTCCATGATGCTAGACACAGACTGGGACTGGACTAGATAAATAAGAGGTAATTTTATGGACTCCTTAAAATCTCGAAGTGAACTTCTTGATGACATTAAGGCTTTAATTGACAGCGTAGAGTTTATTTATCGTGAGGACATAGTTATATGTCTTATTCGCCTGAAAAATAAAAAATATTTTGTAGGTAATGCACCCTGTCATGGTGTGATGAAAGCGCCAGTCCGTGCTCCAAGGGGGAAATCTGAAGACTTTGCTTACCACGATGCTTTGCTCCAGATATATAAAATTAGTGAAAACCATGCAGAGTATGCAGCCTGTGTTCAGCTAGCAGAGGAAGAAAAAGAAGAAGAACCAAAGAACACAAGCAAGCCTAAACGTAAATGGAGGTTGTGATGGTTAGAGACGCATTTATGACAGAAATGGAGTCGCTAATAACCAAGACAGAAAAAGTGACAAGTGATGTAAATTCTAAATATATGCTTGTTGAAGTTGCAATTAAAATGGGTGAGAAAAGACACAGCCTAACTAGGTATATACCTAAATCAGAAGATGCAGTAATAAACATAAAAAACACTACAAAGGCAAAAGAAGAACTACACACCCGCTTACTCAATACACTTTTAGACTACTATATGCAGTACAAGAGAAGTGTCGAGTTTCTAGGACTAGATACATATGAGGTAATTTTATGGTCCCCGAAAATTTAGCATATAAAGACGAAATTTTTAAACTGATTCGTAGTGTCAGTTTTCATCATGTACGCAATGCTCCTAGATGTTGTTATACAGTTATTTGCTATGTAGACATACCTGATAAGCGTTTAGTTGCTTATACTCATGTAGATTCAGAAAAAGAAATAGGTAAAGGTAAGATAGAAGCCTACAATATAGCTATAAAAAAGATGTCAAAAAAATATGAGAAATATATGAAACATAAAGACTTTCTAGGACTATCCAAATGGCCCCCGAATTAATATTCCTCACGCTTTCCCTAACATTCTATTTAAATACATAAGGAAACATTAAACACTTGAATTTTAAAGTTGGCGATAGAGTAGCCGTAAAACCTGCATACACATCCCCTTATGACACTTGGTATAGACCACTAAAAATAGACCTCAACAAAATTTACACTGTAACGCATGTTAAAACCATATGGAGTGAACCGCATATAAGGTTAAATGGTGTGTCTGGTATGTTTGTGTCAGGTACCTATTTTGAGCTGGTCTACCCCACACCTACTAAGTCAAAAGAAGTCACTCTTAAGTTCGATGAAGCCAAGTACCTATTAGACCTTGAAGACTACATCAAGAATACATACAGCCAGCATTACGCAGCCTCCAAACCCTTACAGACCGCTGAGCTTATCTATACAGACCCTGAACGCGGTCTAGCCTACACGTTAGGCAACATCATTAAATACGCTGACCGCTTTGGTAAAAAGTGCGGTAAAAATAAAACGGATTTACAAAAAATAGCTCACTACGCAATACACGCTATGTACTGCTTAGACAAACAAAAACAAGAAGAAAATAAAGGAGAATAAAAAGATGTTAAACAGTAAAGTCTCAGAGATTGAAATACAGTTCCGAAGAAAGCTTGCAGATGTTGTGAAGACCCGTGCATCTAAGGTCACACGTATTCTTGGCGTTATCGAAAAGCTAGGAAAACGGATGGACACACATGAGAAAGAACAACAAGCAGCTCAAAAATTATTAGATAAATTTCCAATGGTGCCCAATGGCGAAAAAGAAGAAAAAGCAGAAAAAGATACACCAAATAACAGCAAATGATTTAATCGAGCTTATTGCTTCTGAAGTCAAAAGGAATGGCTCAATGGAGCTTAAGCGCTTCTTAGATAACAATACAGCAGATGTAGAGCGTTATATTGTTCATAAGGTTGACTAATGGAAATTGATTTAACACTTCACCGTGAAGTTATACCTTACTTAGAGTACTACTTTCCAAGGCAGCTACCTACTCCTTCACAATCTCATGTTGAAATCATATGGGACGCAGGACCACAACGAACAATTGAATTTTTAAAAGCAAAATTAAAAGAACAGGAGGAAAACGCTTTTATAAGTAATGTGCAAATCTAGTAGACCAAAAATAGTACAACAACCAGAACCCGCTAAGCCTGCACCATCCCCTGAACCCTCACCAACGCCCGTACAGACCGCCGAAACAGATAAAGGCAAAGTAGACAGTCCCGCCGCTAAAAAAGCTCAGAAAAAGAAAGGACGGTCCTCGCTGCGTATCAATAGGGCAACTAATGTCGCAGGTGGGACAGGTTCAGGTCTAAATATTAATGCGAGTTAATTATTGGAGAATAAAAACAAAAATACAGCAGAAGCACGCTATCAAGTCTTAAAGACTGAAAGAGAGTCTTTTCTGTCTCGTGCTCGTAAGTGTGCTGAGCTAACTATCCCTACCTTAGTACCTCATTCAGGCGCTAACAGTAGTACAAACTTTGCGACTCCCTATCAATCAATTGGTGCTCGCGCTGTAAATTATTTAGCGTCTCGCTTTTTGCTTACCCTTTTACCACCTAATTCCCCGTTTTATCGCCTTAAAGTTGATGAAGACGTTGAAATACCAGAAGGCCAAAAGGCTGAAGTAGAGCAAGGCTTAACGGTTATTGAAGCGCTCGTTATGAACGAAATTGAGCAGCTAGCTTTACGTGTAGCAGCCTACGAGACCCTGAAACATTTAATTGTTGCAGGTAACACCTTAATTTATTTGGACCCTGATAAGGACAATGCGCGTGTCTTCCACCTATCATCCTATGTTGTCTCTAGGGACCCTATGGATGCTCTATTAGAGATAATCACGCACGAAAAAATAAGTCCCTCAACGCTGCCTCAAGATGTCTTAAAATTTCTTGCAGATGGCAGCCACGACAAGCTAGAGGCATTAACAAAAGAGAAGACATTAAACTTATACCGACATGTAAAACGTGTTCGTAATCAGTGGATCTCATATGAAGAAATTAATGGAAAAGAGCTACCAAAGACACGCGCTATATACCCGCTAGAAGGCTCACCATGGCTACCCCTACGCTTTATTAAAGTAGACGGTGAGAGCTATGGACGGTCCTATGTTGAACAATATTATGGAGACCTTCATTCTACTGAGCGCCTTTCTAAAGCCATCGTAGAGGCATCTGTCGCTGCTTCACGTATCCTCTTATTAATTGAGCCAAACGGGATTACCAGAGCCAAAGACATACAAGAAGCTGAAAATGGAGATGCAATTAAAGGTAGTCGCAAAGATGTTAACTTTTTACAGCTCGATAAATTTGCTGATTTAAAGACAGCTAGTAGCACTCTCGACCAACTCATACAGCGCCTTGCTACAGCATTCTTGATGCACTCTAGCGTACAACGTGACGCTGAGCGTGTGACCGCTGAAGAAATACGTTATATGGCGCAGGAGCTAGAGACAGCTTTAGGTGGCGTCTATTCAATTCTGAGTCAAGAATTTCAAATGCCTTTGGTCCGTGTCCTTTTAATGCGATTACAACGCAAAGGCCGTATACCACCACTCTTTAATAAAGTTAAACCCTACATTACCACAGGCTTAGAGGCTTTGGGACGCGGTCAAGATTTAGAGAAAGTATTGCGTTGGTTTGAAATCCTCAAGGGGAATTTATCACCGGAAGAATTCCAGAAAGAAATAAAGTCTCGTAATTTTATTGAGCGCACAGCCTCCTTTCTAAGTATTAACTCTGCAGATTACTTAAAGACTAACAAGGAGAAGAACGCAGAAGCAGAGCAACAAGAGAACGCAGCAAATCAACAAGCAATGCAAGAAGCACTGACAAGAGCAGCGCCTCAAGTAGCCAATAATTTAACCAAAGGAGAATAACAACTGACTGAAGCCACCGTAACCGCTGAAGCGTACAATCCACAAGAGCACGCCCAAGCTACACAACAGTTAAACCAAGGGACTACAACACAGCCCACAGGACAGCCACAGAGCCAGCCTGAAGTCTCTAAACCAGAAAATACTACACCTGCCTTACCTGATGGCTTTAATTCTTATGATGAGTTTGTGGCAGCCTATAACAAGCTAAAAGAAACACAGGCCAACCCCCAGCAAACCACAGAAGAAAATAAAGGAACAACTGAAGTTAAAAGCCTCGTAGAACAGGCTGGACTTAACTTTGATGGTTTCCAAGACGAATATATCAACAGCGGCCAATTATCAGAAGAAAGCTACCAAAAACTAGAAAAAGCAGGCTTTCCAAAGTCGATTGTTGACGCTCATATTGATGGCCTTAAAGCCTCTGAAACACTCCAAATGAACGAGCTTAGCGAGCTAGCAGGAGGTAGTGATAATTTAAATAAGATACTTGAATGGGCTGCTAAAAGTCTCGCAGCAGACGAGATAGAGTCCTATAACGCCATCACTGAAACCGGCGATATGAAGCAAGTATCACTCGCTTTGACAGGTCTTAAAGCCAAGTATGAAGCGGCTTTGGGCACTATGAATGCGACTACATATGCAGGAGCACAAACAGCAACTGCTCCAGACATTTTCAATTCTATGGAAGATGTCCAGAAAGCTATGAGTGACGAACGCTACTGGACAGATGCCACCTATAACGCAGAAGTAACTGAGAAGTTACGACGTAGCATCCTTTAATAAAAACACTTCTTAAAAATCCTTTCGGCAAAGCCTTCAGCGCTTTGTCACTATCCGCAACGGAGAAAACCCAATAAGCACAAATAATAATTATAACGTTTCATTTGCTGGTCAAGAGAACCTTTCAGGAGACGACCGCAAACTGTTGGAAACAAAATTCGCTGGTGAAGTATTAACGATGTTCCACAGCGAAAACATTATGATGAATAAGCACCGCGTGAAATTTATCCGTGGCGCTTCCTCTGAGAGTTTCCCTTTAGTTGGCTCCACTGGTGCTAAATACCACACACCTGGTCAACGCCTTGAGCCTGACCCAATTGCACACGCTAAGCGTATTGCAACTGTTGATGGTCTTATGGTGAGCACAGTATTCACCGATAGATTGCACCGTGCCTTGACTCACTTTGATGTGTTGGCCCCCTACACAAAAGAGTGTGCAGAAGCGCTATCAGATGCTGTCGATAAAAATATACTGCGCATGGCGTGCAAAGCGTCATTTATTACCAATGAAGCCCAGTGTAAAGATGTTGGCCTGACACCTGTTAAAGGTGAGACTTTTACAAATAATATTCAATTAAATAAGAAAGACGACGAATTTAAAGCCATTGAGCTTTATAACGCTTTACTCAAAGCTCGTACAGAATTTAAAAATAAAAAAGTACGTGGCCGTCCTTACGTTATCCTACGTCCAGACCAGTATGCAGCTCTCTTGACTGATACAGATGTTGGTAAGCTGGTCACTATGCATAAAGACGTAGGCGGCCAAGGCTCTGTTGCAGAAGGCACTATTGGCCGTCTTGCAGGCTTTGATATTTACGAGTCCATTAACTTGCCCGATGAGGACGAAAGCGCAGGTCTTATAGATACACCAGAGTTTCCAGACCGCGCCGATGCATATCGCGGGGACTACTCTAAAGTGGTTGGTCTTATCATGATGCCAGATGCTGTCTGTACGCTTAAAGCGATGGACATCACCACTGAATCTAAGTACATGATGGAATATCAAGGCGACTTTATTGTGGCGAAGTACGCGATGGGACACAACATCTTACGTCCTGCTTGCGCTATTTCCATTCTTAAGAAAACCACAGCAACAACACGCTAATTTAATTTAACTACAGGGGGCCTCGTGCTCCCTTTTTCTTCCTAAATAAAAATGAGTGAACTTGTTTTAAATGCAGTTAATGAAATGCTGCTCTCCATCGGTGAGAGTCCAGTAACGACGCTAGATAGCGGCCTATTAGAAGCTAAAACAGCTTTACAAATATTGGACCGAGAAAGCACCCGAATACAGTCTATTGGCTACCCATTTAACACTGAAGAAAATTTCCCATTAATTAGAGATATTGAGGGAATTATTTATCTTCCTGAAAATACTTTACGTGTTGAAAGTAAGGCAATAGCTAATGGTGAAATTAAAGTACGTGGTAATAGATTATACAACGCAAAAGAAAGAAGCTTCTTATTTAGCTCAACAATAAATGTAGATTTAATTTTAAAGCTGCTTTTTGATGAGCTGCCAGAAAGTGGACGGACATACATCACTTTGAAAGCCGCACGTATCTTTCAAGACAGGCTTATAGGCGACGGAAATGTTCACGGCTATCAACAAAATGATGAAGAAATGGCTCGCTATTACTTTCTACAAGAAGTGGACACTAAAAAATACAACATATTTGATGGTCCCTTACAACGTGAATTATGGAGATATATTTAATTATTGAGCATTGTAAATTCCTTACCAAACTTAATTAATGGTGTCTCACAGCAGCCCCCAAATATACGTTTGAAAACCCAATGCGAGGAACAGATAAACGCCGTAAGCAGTGTAGTTTACGGCTTACAGAAAAGACCATGCTCTCAGCATCTCGCTAAAATACTTGATACAAGCTTAAGCGGTGCCTTTGTCCACACTATTAACCGTGACAAATACGAAAAGTATGTTGTTGTTGTTGGTAATGAAAATATCCGTGTATTTGATTTAGACGGAAGAGAGCGAACAGTCCATAAGCCGAATGGAGTTGACTACCTAAAAGCACATGACACAACGACAGCCTTTTCAGCTATCACAGTTGCAGACCACACCTTCATAGTTAATAAAACACGTAAAACTGCAGCCTACGACCCAACAAAAGCTTTAAATCTGACGCCAATTAATCAGCGCTACCAAGTAATAAATATCAAACCAATTAGCCCATGGTACAGAGACGAACTATTTGATAACCGAAAAGGTTACAAGAAATGGTTCAGGTGTTGGTCTATGTACCGTGTATACGTCAATGGCCGCCTCTATTCTCTATCGGCACAAAACATTGGTGCGTCTGCGTTTGCAACCTACCTTGCAGCGCGTCTCAGTGACGAATTAGGCGTGCTTGTAGTCAACAATGGGCTTAACGTTGAGATACCCCTAGGCACTTCTCAAGCACTCTACAGCGTACAGGACATCTCAGCTATGGGTGTCTTAAAGTGGGACGAGGAAGTTAGCTGGGGCGGTACACGCGGCAACACAAGGAAAGTCAAAAGGATAAACCCACGATGTGTGCTACAGACAATCGGTGGTGTTGCCACAGTAAGCACAACAACAAGAAATATAGGTTATAAAAGCCCTAATGGTGAAGTCTTACCAGCACCAACACCTAAAAATAAAATGGGTATCGTCCACATTCGTCAAGGCGATTATGGGACAACCTATAAAGTCTTAATTAATAATTCAGTTGTTGCCAGTTACACGACACCAGACAAAGACAGGACAGCAGTACAGACCACAGCTATTGCAACCCAGCTACATACACAGTTAATGAAGCTACAAGCAACATACACAATATCACTAAGTAACAATGTCATCGCAATAACAGCCAAAAATGTAGACCATGATTTTGTCCTGACATGTAGTGACAGCTTAGGCGATAAAGCGATGTATGCTTGTAAGGGACGTGTCCAAGCTTTCACAAACTTGCCTGCAACTTGCTTTCATGGCTTCACTATAAAAGTCGCAGGTGAGAATGGCGTCTCTGCAGATGATTATTATGTCCAATACCAAGAAAACACGGACAACGAGAGTACGTCTGGCTCATGGGTAGAAGTAGCTAAACCAGGTCTTAATAGATGTCCAGCGCCTAGCACTATGCCGCATAGACTGGTCTCGAATGCCGACGGCACGTTCACCTTTGAGTCCATCGAGTGGGATGCACGTAAGGCAGGCGACGAGGATACAGCCCCTGAACCCTCATTTATTAATAAAACAATTAGTGATGTTTTCTTCTTTAAAAATCGCTTAGGACTTCTCTCTGATGAAAATATTATTTTTAGTGAGTTAGGCTCTTATTATAATTTCTACCCAACAACAGTCGTTCAGAGCTTAGAGACACACCCTATAGATGTCGCAGTGACAAACGATACAGTCTCTTTATTACGTCATGCGGTCCCCTTTAACGAGACCTTACTTTTATTCTCGGACCTCACTCAATTTATTATACGAGGACAAGACAGGCTAAGCCCTGAGACGGTCTCAGTAGACGTCACCACGCGCTTTGAATGTGAGCTTAAAGCTAAGCCTGTAGGTGCTGGAAAGAACGTCTATTTTAGTACGAGACGCGGTAATAACGCAGGCATCAGGGAATATTATGTTGACCCTGAGAGTGAAGTAAACGACGCTGCAGATATCACCTCACACTGTCCAACGTATATTAAAGGTAGCGTTAGGCATCTCTCAGCGTCTTCAAATGAGGACGTATTGTTAACGGTCACAGACCAAGACCCAACCTCTTTATACATCTACTCCTATTACTGGCAGGGCAACGAGAAGCTACAAAGCGCATGGGGAAAATGGCAGCTAGACGGTGTTATTTTAGCAGCTACCTTTATTGAGTCTGATATTGTCATTGTTGTAGACCGAGCTGATGGCGTCTGCTTAGAGCGCATCACATTGACCCGTGATAATGAGCCAGTCTCTCGTGGGTTTCCTACCGAAATACTTTTAGATAGACGCGTATTTGTAGCTAAAGGCAGCGCTAAACCTTTCACAGCAGACGATTTAATAGCTGTTGATGTGTCCGGCAATGTATATGACGAAGAAAGTCTAAATGCATTTTTCAATGAAGGCGCTAAAGCAGACTGCTATGTTGGTGTCCCTTATAAATTTAGATACCAATTTTCACAACAGGTGGCCCGAGACAACAATAACGTTGCTATTTTAAGCGGTCGTCTGCAGCTACATCAGTTCACTGTGGCATATGTGAATACAGGCTATTTCCAAGCCATCGTAAAGCCAGATGCTAGAGCCGAAAGGGTTTATACATTTACTGGTCGTATTATCGGCTCACTTGATAACCGCGTTTCAGAAGTTCCCATAGAAAGCGGTATCTTTAAATTTAATGTGCTTGCTGAAGCAAAAACGGTGGACATCAGTTTAGAGTCCTCCTCCCACTTACCTTTAACTTTTCAATCCGCCGAATGGAAAGCAAAACTACGCAGGACAGCACAACGAATATGATAATTACACAAAAATCAAAAATAGAAGATTGTTATAAGCTTGCAGCTACTCTATGTGAGCAAGACAGGCGCGAATTGGAGGCACTGAAATCTGACCCTCTTGTATCCCTTAAAACTGCCTTAAAGTCAACGGTACTGTGCCGTTCAGCATTTGATAAAGACGGTAAAATAATTGCGATGTTTGGTATAAATCAAGATGGGAGGTGTGTGGTCCCATGGCTTTTATCAAGTACCGAAATTAAAAAGCATAAAAGACAATTATATGTGTGGGGACGTATCTTTATACGTCGTTATTTAAAGGATTACCCACATATGACAAACATTGTCCATGCAGAAAATAAGCAGGCCATACGCTTTTTAAAACATTTAGGAGCACATTTTAAAGCCCATTTTAAGTACAACAAGACACATTTTGTATCATTTGAGTTTATAAGAGATAAATAAATATGTGTGATGCGACACTAGCATTCGCAGGAATACAGGCGGCTGTAACAGCCTACAGTATTAAAGAACAAAGTAATCAGGCTAAATACCAGAACGATTTAGCAGAGTACAACACAAACCGCCAAAACGAAGCCCTCCAAGCTGACAATAAATATCAAAACACACAGCTAAACATGCAAGAAGCTGAAGAAGCCGACGCAGTTACAGACGAAAAGATGCGGATACAGCGAGAGACCCAAAAGCGTGTCGCAGAGGCCCGCGTAAGTGCTTCTGAGGGTGGAGTGGCTGGCCTCTCTATAGATAGCTTGGTAAACGACATTATTCGTCAAGGCGCTAACAACGTAAGCACAGTGCAACGTAACTTTGAGTCGTCTTCGTGGCAACGTGGCCGTGAGAAAGAGGCGCTTTATAAACGGACACAATACGGCTTAGGTCGTCATACAGAGTACAGAGCAAACAAGCTAGCTAAGTCTGTAGGCTCAGCATTACAAATCGCTGGGAGTGGCGCTCAGGCTTATAGAAACGCAGGAGGAACGTTCACTAATTAATGGCACGACAGAAGACACAAGAACAGGAACAATATAGACGACAGGTTAAGGCCAATTACACGCCTACATTTCGTGGTGCAGGACGCTCAACGGGTTTTATAGATCCTCAATCAAATAGCCTATTACAAGGCATTTCTGCACTTGCAAATGTAGGTGCGTCAGTGAACAGAGAGCAGAAGCAGGCCAGCTTTGAAAGTGAGGCTTTGGCCGCCCGTGAGAACCTGAGAGGGTTTAAACGAGAGCTTGGGGCCTATCTTGAAAATACATCAGATAAAGGACTTGGAGACCCTTCAAGCTATCAAGAAGACATCGACGAGCTGCGCCAGAAGTACTTTAGTAGCTTGAGTAATGAGAAGATTAAAGCCCAAGTTAATACTGAAGTTGATGTCCATTTAAAAAGTCAATTTGGAGCGCTGCAGGAGTACGCAGCAGGCCAACAGCGGGAAAAGCTAGGGAAGTCCACATTACTGTCCGCGCTTGAAGATACACAACAGTTGCTTGCTAATGAGGAAATGGATAGAGCGCAGGCAGTAAGTAAGCTACAGGCTACCGCTAAGTATTTGATGGAGTCTGAAGCTATTGCTATGTCTCCTGAAGCAGTCGGTAAGTATCTCGTCGAATTACAGGAGATGGCTGGAGAAGACAACGATACACTTATAGCTGAAGCCTTTGCCAACAGTGAGTTTGTCCCCGTCCCTATGCGGGCTGACTTGAAGCAGCTCAAGGACCGCGCAGAAGCCCTCAAGCCAGCTCAACGTGAGCTTATGCGGTTAGACTTGCAGCCAACAATTGAAAGTCTCAGTGAGAAAAATAAGCTAACCCGTGGCTGGTTCAAGCCTTATGTTAAAAAGGGACTATTCTCTGCTAATGAGGTGTCCCACTATTTAAATAAACAAAAACAAGTACAGCAAGATATTGCAAAACAATATTCGTACTTAAAAATCTTTGGTCAAAAAGATTTAAAATATTACTCAGGCAAAGAGCAGCAAGAAATAATTAAATATAACCACGCTCGTTTATTAAAAGAGTTAGGTGCAGAGAAAGGCCAGCGGCAGTTTAATGTGCTGCTTAGAGAAAATGGCGTTGTTTATAAAGCTTATGGAAATGTCCTAAAAGCTGGTTTAACTACTGTGGGCACCCATGCAAATACTGAGGATGAATTACCGCGCAACTTTCAAGAGGGCTACGCGCTGTATCAGGATTTAAAAGGCTTAGGGATGTCTCACGCACACCTCAGTGATGAAGATGCTTTAGCCTATAGCGCTATAGAGTCTCACATGGAGCTGTTTGGGAGTACATTAACTGAAGCCTATAACACATATGCCCAATTTAAAAATAATCCTCACGCCACACAGGTAAGGCTTAACGCTTTTGACCGTACTAATTTGTCAGATTCTATACGTAGAAAGCTAGGTGATGCGAAGAATTATCAAGATGTTATACCGCGTTATGCTAAGCGTGTACAAGATTTAATGGCAATTGGAATTCCACAAGATAAAGCAAAAGAGAAAGTCTTAGAGCGTGCTGAAAACACGTATGCAGTAATTAATGGCTCCTTATTCAATAAACGACATTTTGGTCCAACATTCGATAAAGAGAAAGTCGAGAAAAATGTTAATGTGCTTTTAAATTACATAAAAGCTAATTATGCAGATGTGGACGAAGATGCTGACCTGTCATTAATGCCACTTGATGGTGGTTTGTATGTAGTCGTTGATGAGCTAGGTGTTCCGTACTCAGACAAGCATGGTAAACAATATAAATTCACACATCATGAATTAATGGGTGAAGGTAAAAATACAGCCTCAGCTCTTATTAATGATGAAAAATTAAAAGAGTTTAGAGCTAACATGAAGCGGAACCAAGAGCGTGAAAGAGAGAAACGTGAGTCAATTTACAGCTACACGAAAGGCTTCCCCAACGCTAATAAATACAGTAAATATAGAACATATCCAGTAGCAGGAGACGCAGATAAACAATAATAATGAAGGATTAAATCATGACATTGAAAACCTTGTAAACACTACTGCAGAGCTTGGGAACGCTACAGATACTGAAACAATAATTCAACCTGTCACCAGTGATTTACAGTATCAGCAATACAATGATTATGTAGAAAAATTAGAAGACGAAAAAGCCAAAAATACTAGTTTTGTTGATGTAGCCAAAGCTGCCGCTGAGCAGAACTGGATTGAAGCTCAGGTATATAAGCAATTTGAGCGTGACAAAGTCCTACCTGACGCGAACTGGACAGTGACGCCAGAACAGTACCAACAGCTGCTTGAAGGCATCCCTGAAGACCTGCACGACGAATTCAACGAAGCCTACAGTTTAGAACACGCTTTTCAAATTAAAGGTGAAATACAAGACGCTCTTAAAGTGCAAGATGATTTAATGGCTCATGGGCCTGTTGTGGGCATAGGAGCAGCGCTTGCTGCGTCTATAGCAGACCCTGCAGCTATTGGCCTTACCATGGCGACTGAAGGGCTTGCAGCGCCTGCTCTAATTGGCATGAAGGCAAACCGCTTACGTCGTATTATTGCGGCTGGCCTTGCAAGTTCTGCAAGTGCTGCAGTTGTTGAAGGCTCGCTTGCCGCTATGGACCCCACAATTGACAGTAGTGATGTCCTTATCTCAATGGCTGGAGCCTTCGTGTTAGGTAGCGCTGTGTCTACTTATAGAACACGCTTTGATGGCTTGGTAGACGACTACAGGCGTGCTTTAGAGCTGGAACAATTTAGGCAGGCTGGCGGAGAACTTGATGAGAAAGGCCGCAAGTATTACGCACGTTTTCTTGATGAAGACGGTAACATGCCTTCACCTGACGACACTAACTCACGCTTGGCGCGTACGCTTGCACAAGGCGACGAGATAAGTACAACGTTTGGTGCTATTCGTGCAGACCGCGCAGGAATTAACTACAACTCTGATATGCAGGAAGTCAGAGAGATATCCGCTAAGCTTTTTACTGACTCGCTGGGAGGTGGAGGCCAGAAGGTAGAAGAGACCGCGTCATTATGGAAACGTATGACCGTAGATAAATATATGGTTCGTTTCAATAAAAGTTTAGAAAAGAATTTTAATAATTATTTACGTGACCAAGGTAAATCAACGGTTGCCTCAAGTTTAAAGCACAATGAGCGTCTGGCATTTAATGAGTTAGTCACTCGTGCTGTCCGTGGAGAAGCCATTGATAATCCTTATGTACAAGCACATGCAGCAACTGCGCGCGAGATTTATAGCGATGTTTTAACACTGCTAAAGAATCCTGCAGGTCGCGAAAACTTACCGAATGCTGTAGCTGTAAAAGGCGCTGATGAGGTCAATTATAGCGATACTTATATTAATCGGCGTTGGAGTGCAGGTCGCTTAGTTGGTGCTATACAACGTGAGGGGTACTCTAATGTACAGTCCAGTATTGCCCGCTCATTCCATAATGTAGATGGGGACGCGGCTATGGAGCTTGCAGGGGCAGTTATGGATATAGTTATCTCATCTAAAAAAGAGGTTGTCCACTTGCCAGCATTAAATAAGTTAGTCGATGAGAATATGGCAGAATATTTAATGCGTGAGCTAGGACTTGATGCAGATAAAGCTGTGAAAACAGCCAAAATAATGAAAAAGGCTATTAAAAGAAATGATTCAGGCAAAGTAAGTAATTTAAAAAGTCGTATTGATTTAGACGAGTCAAAGATAACTGCCTATTTAGAAAATGATTCAGAGCTGCTTATACATAACTACTTAAACTCTATGGTAGGCCATGCAGCCCTTGCTAGACAAGGCTTTGAGAGTGAGTCAGCTTTTAAAGCAGCATTAGACAACATTAAGAAAGCACGCGATTATTCCCCAGGTAAAAATAAAAGACAGCAGACCCGCTATCAGTTAGAAATTAAAAACCTGCAGGATGCATACGACCACCTCGTAGGTCGTCCTATTGATGTGGACCCCTCAAGTACTTGGAGCCGTGCAAATAGAGTTATGCGGAAAATGCAGTTTGCACGCGTTATGAACCAAGTAGGCTTCGCTCAATTAATGGAAATAGGCAACCTATTATCCCATGTTGGTCTAAAAGCTACTTTGCAGCACGTCCCTAGCCTACGTTATGCATTCTCACGTATGGACGACGGAGCATTTAGAGATGCACTGCAAGAAGAGCTTTCAGACGCCATAGGAGGCTGGTGTAATGGCCGTTCTCTGCATACATCCACAGTTCGCACAGATGAATTTAATGCAGCGTATGGCGGCAATAAGAGCACGATGGACAGTGTAGAGAATGCTCTGGACCAAATGAATAAGTTAACTGCTGATTTATCTGGTTTCCACGCAGTAAACAGTCTTTTACAGAACTTAGCAATGAAAGGAATGGCTCAACGATTTCTAGATTACGCTAAAAAAGGGCGTAAGATTATGTCTAAAAAGAGGCTGCGAGAGTTGGGTATTGATGACGAATTACTTACAAAAATATCACGAGAGTTTGAGAAAGCAGACCATGTAAACGGTAAATTGACCCGCATGAACTTTCATGAGTGGGACCCTGATGTATACGCTAAATTCTCGTATTCAATGCGTTCATGGGGCAGCCGCATTATTCAAGAACAGGATTTTGGAGATGGTATACCTTACTTGATGACCAAAGAGTTAGGGAAAACTTTGCTGCAATTCAGGACTTTTATGATAACTGCGTACTCAAAACAGTTACTGCATAGCATGAAGCACAGGGACATGCAGACCTTTAGCTTTTTCATGTTCACGACTGCTTTTTCTGGTCTCGTGTACACGATGCAGACTCACGTACAAGCTGTAGGACTCAAAAATAAAGAAGAATTTTTAGAGCGGCGATTGAGTCCTGAAGCTATCGCAAAAGCAAGCTTTCAGCGGTCCTCATACGCTTCTATTTTCCCTATGCTCATTGACAGTTTTGCAGAGATATTTACAGGAGATCCGTATTTTGGCGCACGTACAACAGAACTAGCTACAAATTTATGGACAGGTAACGCAAGCTACGACTTCTTACAAAAGTCTGTCTCAAGCTTCTCTGCAATGAGTAAAGCTATGTTGCGCGATGACTATAACTTTAATCAAGAGGACTGGTACAACACACGCAGTATTATTCCTTTTCAAAACACATTGATAATTCAACAAGCATTAAAAAATATTGGTGCGGAATTTCCGCGTTATTAAATGGAGGATTAAATTAATTAATGGCTTTATCTTATAAAGATTATTTAGCCGATGGACAAACAAAAACATTCGCAATTCCCTTTCCCTTTTTCCATGCTGACGACATTAAAGTGTATGTCGCTGGCAAGCTAACAGACCGCCAAATCGACAATAAAGTTGTCCACTTAACAGCAGCACCAGCTACTAATGTTGTGGTCCGTGTAAAGCGTGAGACCCCGCTACATGAGCGCGCTGTAGACTTTTATGACGGCGCTATTCTCTCTGAAGAAGTCTTAGACCGAGCAAACGAGCAGCTATTTTATGTAGCTCAGGAAGTTAAGGATTACACAGAGGGCCTACTACGCATGTTCGATGATGGGCATTTCAACGCTTTAAATAGGCGTATACGGCAGGTTGCAGACCCGCAAGAGGACAACGACGTTGTGAATCTAGGGTTTATGAAAGCTCAGTACATCCCAGCCGCCAAAGCTGAAGCAGACAGGGCAGAGGAAGCCCGCAGCCGTACAGGAACTACTTACTACAGCACTGTGAAAATTAAAGAGATGACGCAACAGATTAAGGATGAAACTGTGGCTGTTAAAGTGGCTGTCGATGATATGTGGGTACGTACAAGGGCAGAGAAAGACCAAGCAAGTGTACATAAAGACAAGGCTAAAGGAGAAGCAGATAGAGCTTACAATGAGGCTAACAGAGCTGTCTCAGAAGCTAACAGAGCTAAAGGAGAAGCTGAACGCGCTAAAGACTATGTAGATAAATACAAGCCAGGTGTTAAAGGTTCTTGGGTTTTTTCAGATTATCGCAATTGGGCAACTGATGATGTAGGGGCAGGGGGAGCTGCTTTTTATAATGATAATGGTGCGTATAAAGCACTTATGATTGCTGGTAACGCTTCTGGTCCTAATGGAATCAGAACAGTAAAACTATTTGATGATTTATATGTTGCTGGAGTTTCTTACGTTGCAGGCAATGAGGTTTATCACAAAGGAAACATAACAATCAGTCCCAACGCCCCAAGTGGCGGTGGTAATGGGTTTATTTGGTTTAAATATAGTTAATGGCAGAACCTTTTTTTAATGTTAATGGGACATGGAAAAGCCTTGATACTGCATATGTAAATGTTAATGGGACATGGAAAGAAACGGATGTCTACGTCAACGTAAATGGCACATGGAAGCTTGTCTCACTTAAACGTGTAGCTGTTGGTGGTGGCGCCAATTTTGACCTTTTTGGTGCTGTGAAACCCCTTATAGGCAGCGCTGGTAATATTGAAATAACACTTAATGGGACATACCAAGCTACTGCAACTACACACGCTGCACTGGGCCTTAGTAATGCGCTCGCAGGCCGCAAGGTCCGTATCATCAACAATGGCCTTATTATTGGTAAAGAAGGTGTTGGAGGCCCCGGCCAGTGGCAGACAGGCAGCGCAGGGGCATCAGGAGGTACGGCCATTTGGATAGACCCACACCACGGATGCCGCTCTCTGGAATTTTATAACAACCCCGGAGCGCGTGTATACGCTGGAGGCGGTGGAGGTGGAGGCGGTGGTGGTGTACGTATTCGCAAGCGTATTGATGACTCGCATAAAGCTGTTGAGTCTAAAGGTGGTCACGGAGGGCGGGGCGCAGGCAGTGGCGGCGGAGCGACCGGAGGTGGTGGAGGAACTACAGACCACGACTACCCATTGTGGTCAACTGGAGGGACTGGAGGTACAGGCGGTAACTATGGTACTGCAGGTGGACATGGCGGCGCAGGATATGGCTACAATCAAAGTGTAAGTGGGAACTTTCATGGCGGAGGAGCTGGAGGCGCTGCAGGCATTGCTATTCACAATGTAGGCACTATTAAATTAACAGGCTATACAGACACAAGCCGAATCGTTGGAAGGAGAATTTAAAACTAATTAATGCAATTTAAAATAATTAAACATGATGAAACCACAGGCACAATTGATGTTGAATTAGAAAATGGTTTTATCGTAAATGTTGGACTCGATTCATTATTCATTGAAGACAACCCCACAGAACAGGAACTATTAACAGCATTATCCACTGTTTTACCTGACCCAGCCTACTTTGAAAGGCATATACCTAAAGCGGCTGTGCTCACCTCTATGCTCAACAAAGAGTATACCACTACTGATGTGCAGGGATGCGCAGAGCCGTGCACATGGGACACCATACGGGGCCACAGGACTAACTTACTACGAGGCTGTGACTGGACCCAAATTGAAGACAACACGCTTACAAAAGGCCAGCGTAAAGACTGGGCTTCCTATCGTCAAAAACTAAGAGATATTCCACAAGCATACACAGAGCCGCAAGCTGTAGCGTGGCCTGAACAACCAGAAACAGGAGAATTACAGATATAGTGCTGGAATGCATTAAAAACTCAATCCCTGCTTTAATAGCTTTAGCAATTGGCTTTGGTAGTTATGCGATAACTGTCGAGCAACGCCTAAGTCGAATAGAAGCAAATCAACAACACCAAGAAAGCTTAAACGACTCAGTAAAAGCGCTAACACAACTGATGTACAAAATGGATAAGCGTACAGCATTAATTGAGGCTGAGGTCTTTGGAACGCGACCGGAATTATAAAAAAGAATACCGAGAATATCACAGTAAACCCGCTCAGAAAAAACGCCGTGCATCGCGCAATGCAGCGCGGCGC
>NZ_JBOIUB010000024.1:0-40188 GCF_050749885.1 Zooshikella sp. RANM57
GAGCTAAATCACTCAAGACAACCCAGGCAACAACCACCACCAAAACACAAAACAACATATGTACAAATGTTGTAAACAACAAATGATCATCTGAACAAGCGAGCTAAATCACTCAAGACAACCCAGGCAACAACCACCACCAAAACACAAAACAACATATGTACAAATGTTGTAAACAACAAATGATCATCTGAACAAGCGAGCTAAATCACTCAAGACAACCCAGGCAACAACCACCACCAAAACACAAAACAACATATGTACAAATGTTGTAAACAACAAATGATCATCTGAACAAACGAGCTAAATCACTCAGACAACCTAAGCATCAGCGACTACCAAAGCACAAAACAACAAATGTATAAATGTTGTAAACAATAAATAATCATATGAATAAATGACCAAAATCACTCAGACAGCCTAAGCATCAGCGACTACCAAGGCACAAAACAACAAATGTACAAATGTTGTAAACAACAAATGATCATGTTCACATATGTAGATAAATAAAAGGGGAGGGGATACTACAAACTTTCAAGCTCAGCTCGATAGCGAGCTAACTTTCGTGCAGAATCAGGACTCAAACAAACACCGCCATCACTCAACTGAATCACGTCTAGCTTTGGCCAGCTCGGAATATGTTGAAGATGAAGACTGCAGCCCGTCATCATTATTAGCAATTGCAGCAGCAGGATCTTCTTCATATCGCTTAACTCTATTCTGATCAAGATAAGATTTTAGCCACCGAATCAACAAAGTGATAAGCTCCAGTGCTCTCATCGTTCACGACGTCGCGGATCAGAAAAAATATCATTACTAGAGTGCTTATAATTTCCAGCCACAAAGTCCAGTATGCTTATTAACCAAATAGGGAGTCTAGACAAAAATTTTGCAGGTATGTTTGCACGAACCTGCGTCCAAAGACCAACAAGAAAACCAATAATTACTACAACAGAACTATCACCAAAGAATGAAACTAAATACCCTTCTATGCTCGAAGCATCTACATCACCAGCATAAACACCAGATGAAAAACCAAAGCACAAAAATGCAATTAATAGAAATCCTCGCATAAAACCTCCTATTATTTAAAAACGCTCGTTATACAGCGCCGACTCAAACTCAAGTAAACATCGTTTATTTTCAGTAATATGTTTATGTGCATCATAAGCACTAGACTTATGCGATACTTCTTTCGCAATACTTACAATGCGCTCTGAAGTCCTAATAACACCACAACTTTCAAACCACTCATCAAGCAAATCGCCAAAACTAGCAGCTTCTGATAAAAGTACTGCACAACGAATACAACCCATATCATTCACTGGTACAAGCTCCGCACACTCCTCCAAACTTCAGACCACCAGGCTTTTACATCAAAGTTCGGACAGGTTTTATGTGAATCCAAATCCCGATGACCACAAACGTCAGCATTCGAGTACTTCGCTTTCCACTCTATTAATACCCGCTCTAAGCTTCGCATCTGCGCATCCGTAAATTGGTCACGACCAATTAGGCATACGCCTAAGCTTGTCGAGTTATAACCTTTTACATGAGCACCTTTCCAGTACTCAGGACGACCATTCTCAACAGTCCCGTCTCGCCGTATAACTTTGTGATAGCCGATTCCAGACCACTTACGTTTCTTATGCCACCGATGAATCTCTTCAGCATCTATATCAGAGTAATTAGGAGAATCAGAGCAATGAACAACAAGCTTAGAAATATCCATAAACACCTCTAGTCACATCGTGAGCGAGGCCAATGATCATGTAGAATCTTTTCAATTCGCTCTAACTGAACCTGAATTGGTGCCATCGCTGTCATCAGCCTTTTCTCCATGGCATCGACAGTTACAAAGCGCTCAGCAGACTTAATTCTCTCATCCACCAAACGATCTGATAGCTTTCCAATCTCCACTGACTGCTTATCAATTACACTATTAACTTTCTTCCAAAAACCACCCAAGAGCGCAGTTAAGATAACAGTCAGTACACCTAAAAAGCTGACAAAAACTCCCATGTCCATAGCCCCACCATCCAAAAAAAACCCAGCATCTGCTGGGCTATTGCTTACAAATTTTCAACACTTCTCATAAAAATCTCTCAACGACTGCAACGCTGAGCTAAAAATCAACTCATCAAACTCAATTCCAATAAAATTACGACTTAAATTGATACAAGCTTTTGCTGTTGATCCAGACCCTAAAAAAGGATCTAAAACTGTCATTCCTGACCTAGAGCTAGCACTAACAATATGCTTCATTAGAGGCAAAGGCTTTTCACAAGGATGTTTACCTGGATAATACTGAACCGAATCAAAATCCCATACGTCAGTGTACGGAACACTGACATCAACAGAAAAAGGACGACGCAAGCTTTCATACTGGCTTCGTAAGAAATCATATTCCTTACGTAAACACATATAATTACGATTCAAATCACCACATTCTTCTATTAATTCAGAGTATTTTCTACTCAAATGATCTTTAAACAACTTTTGCAGTGCTAAATACTGCTCTTCACTTGGTAGCATCCATTGAGACGAGCTAAACCAATGCGAACACATCTGTGTACCAGTCGCATCATTAACCTGCTTACTTGACACACCTGCACTTTTCTTCGCATAACGAAAGTAACTAATCAAAGGCTCAAAGACATTAGCTTTTAAAGAAGAACACTTTCGATCATAACCACTTCTACCTTTAGCAAAACCCTCAGAGTTATAATGCTCTGCAAAAATTATTCGCTCAGTCTGAGTACAATAACGACGCAATGTAGACTTATTATTCTTTTTATGTATGCCATTTTCTTTTCGCCAGACAATATGATTTAAAACATTAAACCTTTGACTTACTAATACTTCAGTATTAGCCGCAAGCTTATCAGAACAAAACACATACAAACTACCTGAAGGCTTTAGCACTCGATAAAACTCAAAAAAAATATCATCAAGCCACGCAAAAAACTCTTCTTTGTCAGACCATTGGTTATCCCAAGATTCCCTCTTTACCTTAAAATACGGCGGATCAGTAGCAATTAAATCCACAGAATTACTTGGTAACTGAGCTAAAACGCGTCTGCAATCATCATTGTATAAAGTAACACCCTCAAAAGGTCTTATAATACTAGTCATATATCCTTCAATATCAGTAACTTATCTGATATGCTCACAAAGCTTTGTCGATAAAGCTTGTGGGCCATGATTGACCTATAACCTCGTTGATAGGTTGATGACTTGCCCGTCGCGGGGGCAGTCGCCCACTTATAAGCCCCAATTAATGCACCAAGAAAGACGCATAAAAAAAGGGCTACAAATTTGCAGCCCTCCAAAAAAATTAAACCGGCTAAATGCCGGTTTATGTAAGAGTCATTAGACAGTACTATAAGTATTTTTAGGTTTCATCGTATTATAGAATTGCTTTACTCCACCTAACACAAATACATTAGACTTAAAATTTTTGACTCTTACATAAAGCCTAATATGGTGGTGCAAAAGAGTCAACACTTTTCTTAAGTCAAAAAGGTAAAGCTAAATTAAAATGCGTTGCACAAGGAGGAATAGCTTTTCGCCAAAATCCGCCATAACTTTCACACGTTACAGATTTGACCGTATCATCATGTTTTACAGAAACAAAACACTTACCTGAAATTTCTTCAACATTAATAGGCACAAAAGAGTCTTTTTCATCACCACTCCAGTGCCAGTAAAGCCCAGGCTCTTGGGGTAGCTCATTTATTTCGGTATCAAAACCACCCAAAACTTCTCTTAGCAAAGTCGGTGCATGCTCTGATCCGTTACCTCCAAGCATCACACAGATAGTAGACAAATCATCAAGAGCCTTATCCATTGCTCTTAACAAAGTTTCATCTCCGTTCTTGCTATCCATAACCACCTCAATCATGACCTATATGTACAAATGATCATTTGTACATATGTTTAAATAAAAAAATCTAATAAATACATAAATGTATAAATGTGTTTTTTTTTAAAACCAAAACATCAAACAAGTAAGCGTAACGCTTTGATATCTGCTCTCTTGATACACCACACTCACGAGAAACCGCCGCCTTACTTATCTTTTTGTTTGTTGAACGAAGCTTTTCAATAGCAGACTTAACTAACTGCTCAGTTTTCTCTGTCCGTGTTCTATGCGTGAAGTATGCCCCTTCAGACTGTGAATTATGCTTTTTATCTTTCTGCGGCAACTTGTCGTAGTTTGAATTAAACTCGAAAACTGCTTTAGCGAATCCACGCGGTGTTGCACTGCGAATATTCTTTGTTTTTGTGCTCTTACCACCAAGTTTTTTATACTGATCGCTATCGCCACCCTGAAAATGAACAGGTTTCTTTTCTGGCATTACAAAACCGCCGCCAGTCCATAAACATGTTTTCTTTGGGTACGCATCTCTACTTACAATATATTCCGGCCAAAGTGGGTGCTCGTCATCCTCAGAAAGATAACCACCATATTCGTATGGATGGAACGTATAATCAGGTTTACCGCAGTATGTACTAAAAGTGCTGACTGGATTTTCAATTAAATATGGAGCGCCAGAGGCTTCAGCAAACTCATGACTCGTTGCAAACAAATCTAACGACAAACTAAGTGCCCTTGGTCCTTTTTTTATGAAATATTTAGCACCACTAACAGCAACATTCGTACATTCAGGAAACGCTGAAACAAAAGCAATACGCTTAGTTATTGATACTGGTAAAGTTAAGCTATTACGTAGATCAGCGCCTATTCTGAATAAATTGGGACGCTCTTTATCTTGAATGCAGCCTGGCGAATGCTGAAGATCAACAACATAGCATTCAAATCCAGCATCTAACCAAGGCTCAACCATAACAGCCGTATAATCAAACAATGAAATAACTACATCCTTTACCATTACATTCTCTCTACAGTGTTTTACTTACAAGCACCCGACCTAATTGGCCTTTCACCTTCACAAATGCATGGCATGGATTACCCAGTTCAGGAGGGTTAATTACTGGTGTAAAGTCTAGCAAGGCTTCAGCTATCAAAATAAATTTATCCAAATCAACACCAAATTTTTCACTTATGGCATCATTAATATCAAAGTCACTCTTATCTAAATAGCTCTCAGGTATATTTAAAACTGATACAGCCAAAACTTTATAATCAAAACTATCCATAATTTTCTTCCCTCATGTCACTATCTATTTTTTCAATAGCATCAAGACATTGCTGCACCTTTTCACCTTTAATCAAAACAACACCAACAATAGGTTTACTATCCTCATTATGGCCAACAACACTAATAACATTGCCATCATGACCGCTTAAGCTCAAAACAATATTATCAAGTGTTTCTTGTGATAACTTTTCAATCTTATTCACTATACGAATCATATAGCACTCCTTTGCGTTAACAGTTTCGAGTATTTTTCATTCCACAAATGATAATAATGAGCATCATTTGGCTTATTATCTAAGTGCCACCGACAAAGCGCCCCCTGAAGAGAATGATTTAAATCAGTTTTATAACCGCAAGTTTTACACCCCATAAACCACATATTTTTTTGCTTATTAAAACAAACGCGAGGAAAACCATTGCAACCCAGGCACTCACGAGCATCATTTACCTTCTCCCAAAAGATACTCGCAAGCATTTCTGATGAATGAGACCCAGCATGCACTCCACAACCATTACATATAACCATATACTTATGACCGCTTGAGTCAATACGAAGCACTGGGTACGAATTGCAATGTATACAGCGAACCTTAATTGAAACAAAAATCATGCTACCTCCTTGTAACTTGCATTAACTTTTTCTACTACTGAACTAACTTCAATTAATGCATCGTTGGCAAGTTCTAAATAAATACCAACCATTTTTTCAAAAATTTTCTTCCACTTTCTTGCATAACTTGTATGAACAAGACCAAGAGCATGACCCAGCTCACGCTGTGAATATTTATGCTTACCACCACTAAGTAATCGATAACGAGCCTCAACTAACGCGTACTGACAAAGTGTTATTGCACGTTGTGTTTCTGTAATTGAATAAAAGAAGTCACTACCAACTGATTTAACAAAGAGAGACCAAATCAATGACTCTATATTGCGTCGTGCTGAATTATCAATTTGATCAGATGGTGCAAACGTATACATACCTATGTCGTAAAGCGGCTTATGTAATCGCTCAATTTTTGACTTAACTTTTGCAAGTTCAGCGCTATAAATCTCTTTAAAATCACATGATGCAGTTGACCGAATGCGAGGCTCAAGCCTCGACTTAGTTATAAAGACATCTTGATAAGCATCATGCCACGCCTGAGCTACTGATCTAAATATCATGTGACACCTAACCAGTAATTAATATAGAAAACAATAAATGTACAAAACAATAAATGTACATTATTTTATTTAAATTCAAGCCCGCCAAATAATTTAATCAAGTACGAATAAAGACCAGAAATCAGACGACTTTGAATCAAAAAACAAGCATTAAATCCACTTTCGCAACTAAAACTTAAATTCTCATCAAATTTAAGGCTCTTCAGTTGGCAATCATTATGTAAGACACAGCTCAAACCATCATATACGATTCCCAGCTTACTTATTTTTTTACCAGCCTTATAGTGAACTAAAGCTTCACCACGGATACTTGCTATATTTTGACCATGAATACGAGCCACACTATTATCGACATCATCTTTTAGCTCAATCTGATCATCTAACTGAATAACTTCAGGAGGACCATCTTTAAACACCCAATCAGAAAAAATTCTTGAAGGATTACTTTTAGTAATAAAGATAAAAACTTTCAAACGACCCATTGCGTTTCGCAACAACGACGAAACTAACTCCGCCTTACGAGCGGTAGATGCATTTATAATCAAAAAACCATTTTCTAAATCAATATAACCATAAACCTTAGAATACTGACTAAAGGCATCAGGCAGTAAACGACAAAGCACATCCTCTTTTATCTTTGCTGTTTCTTTTTTTCCAACATTCCTTTCCTCTCTAGCCTTTATACTTTCAACTTCCTTACTAACTTCATTTTTAATAACTTTTGCTGGTAATACCTTTTCTTGAGTCTGCAAACAAAATAAAACACACCGATTAACAACCCGAATATATGATTCATTTCCAGGCACAGGAGGCACAAACCCATAACTACTATGCTGTTGACTTGTGCATTCCTTAAACTTCTCTTGAGCTAAATTATCACTTAAATTCTCAAGGTTTAGCTCTGAAGACGCGGCTGGATAACTAAAAATATATGCATTCTTAAAAAGCATAATTACCCCCGCACGTTATATTGACTTTGAGAGTTTCCGGCTACAACCATACCTGGCCCCATAGAACCAACATCGAATGAACCTTGAACAGATACAGCTTGCGCTTGAGTCGGGTTAACATATAGCTTTCCATCAAACTCGGTATGACCTAAAGGCCACACATCAATACATAAAACAAATGACCCATTTTGATTAGCAAACGCAGATCCTATCGTTCTATAAATTCCTCGTTGTTGATTGTCATTCTTACGTGTACCAATTCGCACTGAAACTGTGTGCGTAGGTCCAGCAGATTGCTGATTAGAATTAACCTGATTAGCTGGATTATGATTATTAAAATTCTGGTTATACATTGTGCCCCCTACCATGAAAAAAAGTGCACGCCTTTCCGTGCCATCCTCAGATCACACTTACAATTCAGCGACTACCAGCCATACGCTATAACAACAAACGAACGCTAATTAAAACAGTTACTGCAACGCTCTCTTATAGATGCACACTCAACACATGTTGAAATACCAGGCAATAGCAGCCTACGTTTTTCAGGGATTTCATTACCGCAATCCTCACAAATCTCTAATGAATCACCCTCAAATCTTTTACGATTTAACAAAGCAATTTCATTATTAAAATCAGCAATTGCTGAAGCTCTATCCATAGGATCAGCATAATCCATTGAATCAATAGAGATTCCCGCCATAATCACTCCTTTTTTTATTTTTTTAGCCCTAATTACCTAGTAATTTTTAATAAATTTCGCGAAAAACCTGAATAAGTATGACGACTACCACTAACACCTGTGCCTCTGCACACGGCATTTATTTCGCTAATGCATATTTCAATCAAGTCAGTTAGTTCATTAACAAATTGAATAGACACATTTTTATCATCAAGATGATCATAACAGCCGTCCAATGCTGGGGCTGACGAATCAATAACTTCAGAAAATTCTCGAATTAATCCGGAAAGGTTGGCTTTAGCAGATGATGTGCCTGATGTAGAAACAGGAGGTAATGGAATATCTAGGACACCAGCCAACGCCAGTAAATCTTTACGACACAAAATTTGATATTTTTCAGGAAGACACTGAATCCATGACCACTTCCACTTAAGTGGAAAATTCTGCTTACCTCCTAAAATCCTACCAATTTGAATTCCTTTTGATCGCCTCCAACGCTCATAACCATTGGCATCAACAGGAGGATGGTCATCAACTAAGCCTTGCTCAACAAGTGCTGGAACAAAAAGCTCTGATGCAAAACGCTCTACACTCCACGATGACTCCGAAAACCATAACGCTGTATACCCAATAATGATCGCATCTTCCGTTTTCATGTCAGCTCCATTGACTTTATGACATAAGTACATGTAGCAGTTGCAACATTGAAGTTTCTATTATTATCAAAAATGATAATAGAAAACAACACAAAATTTGCAAATGTGATTTTGCAAAAGGTTTCAAAATGCGGGAAAATATATAAATGAAAGAAATATCTATTGGGCCTACACTGAAGCGCATCCGACTTGAACGAGGACTAACACTAAAAGTGTTGTCTAGGCTTACGGATGATAAAATTGAAGCATCCAACATCAGTCGGATAGAAAATGAGAAAACAGGAACAACACTAGATACTCTAACGGTGATTGCTAAAGCGTTAGGCACAACTGCATCTGAAATTGTAAAAGAAGCAGAAGGTGGTCAACAAGTAATAGCAAAACCACAACAGATTACTTACATTCCTGTTTTAAGCTGGTCTCAAATTGATCATTGGAATGAAATAAAATCTAAGGAGATTGATAGCAAAGCCTTTGAGCTATGGCTTGAAGCTCCAAGGGGATCAACATCAAACGCTTATGGCTTAATAGTGACAGGCGACAGTATGCAGGCTATGACTGGTTATTCATTTCACGAAGGTTGTAGTATAGTTGTAGATCCTGACAAACAAGCTGATAATCACTCTTTTGTGATAGCTAAAGTTACAGATAACAGTTATGTTTTTAAACAGCTGGTGATTGATGGTCCATACAGGTATCTAAAGTCACTAAACAACAGCTACAAGACAATTGATGTCACTACTGAAACCTTAATTTTAGGAGTCGTGACAGCTTGGGGTTATGGTTACACAGTAAACAACCTACATCCTATTTGAATATTTGATAGTGAACTAGTTTGTATTTTTGATAAAATAGCATTAAAGTTAATGACGCTAGCGTTTAAAAGCGGGCGTACATTAGAAAATATTAATTTAACTTATTGAACGCAAAAAAAAAGTCAGGCTGGCAACCTGACCATTTTTTGAGTGATACCCCAAGAATAAACCGCTTAGCTTATAAGCTCTTGGCACTCGACAAAACAAATTTTCGTATTTGTATTCTAGGGGTATCGCTCGTTGAACGCAAGCAATAAGTTACAAATGTACTTTGTTACAAAAGTACAAATGTACATTTGTTCATGCGATTCAGGAGGAAAGGCGTGCAGTCTGAGCGTTACCCAGCACTCACATATGATGAGGCAAAAGAATGTCTGAGCTTCATATCTCCCGAGCTTGACTATAAAAACTGGACTCTAGTGGGTAGATCCTTGTACATAGGGTTTGGAGATGATGGATTCAAACTCTTTGATGACTGGTCATCCAGCGGCTCAACTTACAATAAAAAAACTATACAATCACAATGGAAATCTTACCGTAATACTACAGGTGTCACGCTTGGCTCATTAATTTATCTGGCAAAAGAAAATGGCTGGATACCTAATCCACTTCATGACGCAAGCAAAGATATTGATAGAGAAAAACTACACCGTGAGCGCATACGTCGTGAAGAGGAAGCCAAAGCTAGACAAAAGGCTGAGAGTAAGGCTAGAGAGAAAACGTTAGCCAAATCCGAAGCTCAATTCAATAAAATGAAGCCCCTAACAGTGGCTTCAACTTACCTGAAGCGCAAAAAGATTGAAGTTGCTCTTGATCTAATTGAGCTAAAGCAAGGCCAAGATTTCTTTGGCAAGTATACCGCATGGGCTTTATATGACAGCGATAACAAGTTTTGTGGTTTCGAACGCATATATGACACTATTGATAGCGCAGGTAAAACTAAAAAATTACTCGCTAAAAAATCTAAAAGCTCAAAAGGATTCGGCTGCTTAGGTGATTTAAGTAAAGCTAAACATGTTTTTGTTGTTGGTGGTCTGGCAGATGGTATTGCTGCACATATCTCAACGAACGAATGCGTTGTATTTGTTGTTGGTGAAGGAAATATTCCTGGCATTATCACTCAACTGCAAAGCAAATACCCTGAGAAAGAATTCATATCTGCTCCTGACCACGACAAAGCAGGTCTTTACGTCGCTAAACAATCAAAAACCCGCTGGACTGTTCCACAACTAGAAGGTGATGATTGGAACGATGTCTACTGCAAAAAAGGAGCAGAAGAGCTAAAAAAACAGTTAAATAAAATAAATGGCTTTAAAAAGAACTATGTACAACAAGAAAAATTAAATATAAAAATCATTGAAAATACATGCAATTTAATAAAGTCAGCGAAAGGTACAGGGAAAAGCTTTAGCACAGGGAAGTGGGTTAGGTCTAGACCAGACCTGAAAACACTAATAATTAGCTATAGAGTTCCATTATTAGCAAGTCTCGCTGCCGATTTCAAAGCACAGTTTTACCAGGATTTGATAGCCCCAGGCTCAAATAATGAGTTTTTAAGATCAACACAAAGATTAGTCATAACACCAGATAGCTTATGGCGCTTGGCAGGGTCTAAGTGGGATGTTGTATTTATTGATGAGTTTGAGCAAACAGCTCAACACTACATAATATCGGAGATGAGAAGAAAAACATTCAATCTTGATTGCTTAGAAGACATTCTTCGTTCATCTAAAACACAAATATTAGCGGATGCTGACTTATCTGAGCAAACAGAAGACTTTCTAGAGAAAATAGGCATAACAGCAGGTGTTGCTAATATCAACACTCACAAGCCTCGCACTGACTCCACTATGTATGTTTATGACAGTGCCTCTCACCTTGAACAACAAGCTATTACATGGCTATCAAAAGGAGAAAGTTTGTTTATATCCTCAAACTCAAAAAACAAAGTGAATAACTTAGCTGGCCAGTTAAAAAAAATGGGTTGGTCATTTAATAAACAGTTCATAGATATCAGCTCAAAAAACTCACAAGATAAAGACGTTCTTCAATTGATACAAAACATCAATGAACGAGCTCCAGAATTGCAAGCCATTCTTGGCAGCCCATCTATAGGCACGGGCGTTTCAATTGATAAGCATAACTTCACAAAAACGATAGGTATTTTTCGTGGACACATAGGAACAGCAGAACAGGCCCATCAGCAGCTAGCCAGAGCAAGAGGCGTCACTGAATACCACGTATTTTTAGATCCTGCTAGACACCAACTTCCAACTGAGCCAAGTATAATTGAAAGACTTCTTTTAGATGAACCAGATCTTGAAACATGCGAGTTTCTAGGTATTGAAAATGGTCAAGTATGCGTAAAACACAAACTATTTGAATGGCTCTACTGCAAAGTTAAAGCTTTCATGAACTTAAACAAAAATCAATTTAAGCAGCGATTCTTAGAGCAAGCAGAAGCTGAAGGTTATAAAGTAGTTTTCGTAAATAAAAATGAACTTATGGCAGAAATTGGCAAGAACTGTGCTGATGCTGTACGCAAAACAATACATGAAGAGCTAAAAGTAGAGATAGCAGAACAGCCATTACTGACAGAAGAGCAGCTGAAAAATGCACTATATGATGAAAGTGAGTACAAAGATTCAGCAATTATAAAAGCTCAGATTTTCAAATCACTCAACTTAGAGGACTACGATAAAGAAGACAGATCAGAGTTATTAAACGAACTCACATTTGACGAGATGATAAAGCGTAGAGTATCAAAACTCAAAAAATTATCAGTTGCATCATTAACTACAGATGTAACCAAAAAACTTGATATACGTAACCGCAAATTTGCTACATCTCGCGTTGATCTGAAGCACTACAGTAAAAAGAAACAACACTTGGTAAAAATACTTGCTGCAGCAGGTATAGATGAAAAATTAAACTACAACGGTAAAACGTGGACAAATAAAGAGACAAAAGCCCTACGCTCATGGCTACTCAGAAACCGCGAATCACTTTACAAGTACAGCGGCATAGCCGTGTCATTTCAATCATTGAAAACTCCAGTCCGCTGGTTTAATGACTTCATCAGAGGGTTAGGTCTAACAGTTAACTCTGAACAAAAGCGTTCAGGTAAAGACAGGCTTTGGCTATATAGCATTGATGAAGAACAGCTTAAGCTCGTGAGAGAGCTTGTTTCATTAAGAAATAAAGGCATTGAAGCTTACTTAACCTCTGACAAGCCCGAGGTTTATGGAGAGAGGGAGCAGCAACAAAAAAGTGTCACAGAAAGAACTACTGTTTTATATACAAATAACACATCAAATGTGACAAATGATAATGACACGAAAGTTAGTAATAACAAGGCTTGCAAGGTAGTTAACTTATTTGAAGATGAAACAAAAAATCACGACACACTTACAGCTGATGATCTCGTTGTAATGGCAGCAGAATCGGTCGGCGTATCTATTGAGTTTGCATATCAAAACTTGAGTTCAGATGATATAAGAGACATATCTCTTGGCAATTTAACGTTTGAGTTACTTGAGACATACCTACAAATGAAGCAAGAAGAGCATAAAGATGAACAACTGTACTTCTTTGCTTGTTGTTAGCCAGTTGACTTACCTAACAATAAAATATATATTTTGAAATATATATTTTTAAAAGGGGATGGTTTATGCAGATAACAGCATCACAACTACAAAGTCAACACAAAGCCTTAATTGATGCACTTAAGCGCGGTGAACCTGTTGAAATCACATATCATGGTGAGGTTCTAGGAATAGTGCAACCTGCTAAGAAACTAAAACAAAATATAAGCAAAGCTGGTGATAACTTCTTTGGTATGCATAAAGACCTAATGGCTGATAGCAACACTATTGAAGACGAAATACGTCAAATGCGGACAGGCAGAAGGAAACGCTTTGATGATATTTGATACAAGCATCTTGATATATGCATCACGTGGTTATGAGAAAGCCAAAGATTTGATAATTGAGACAGAAAGGCGCGCTATCTCGGCAGTAACATACATGGAGTTCGTTCCTCATTGCCGAAACAAAAGGGAGTTACAGCATTTTGAGAAGATGTTAGAGGCTTTACACTTTACAATTTATGAGATAGATAATCAGATTTCAATAGCCGCTCGAGGTTATACAAAGCAATATGCATTAAGTCATAGTGTTGAAATGGGTGATGCTTTAATTGCTGCTACTGCCATTCGCTATAATGAGACAGTCTCAACTACAAATATAAAGCACTTTAAGCCAATACCTGGATTAAACTTAGACAAGTTTGTAATCTAATAGAAATTAGACTCCAGCCATATTACTGGAGCCTAAGACAAGATGGTACGCACAAGGTGGTAGTTGCAGTTGAGAAAAGAAGGGGTAAACAGGTTTGTTACATAGGCGACAAGGCTGCACCTTCTATATTTCTTTTATGAGTTGACATGCCAGCCATACATAACAAACTAGACTGTTTCGCTTCTGGATTTGTAGATATTTGGTGTCGCATTGCCATTGTCTTATTTGCTGAAAGCAGCCAGCCGACAGGGGTTGTTGGACCTTTTGGAACTAGTTCTAACATTGTCCCAAGCGCATGCGATTTGTTTGCGCAGCGATCAAGGGCAACCAAAGCCTCTTCTGTAGCCCTGACAACAGCATCATTGACCATGCGAGCAGGTATGTTTACGCCCAACCCATTTTGTAAAATGTACGCTATGTTTTCTTTTTCAGATTGTGTTACAGGCATATTTGTTACTTCCTATTTAAATATCCTGATTTAATGTTGCAAGTACTTGCGGCATGTGTTTTATAGCTTTTTTAGCTAAAATTATGTGTAAAACTTTCTTTTTATAATCTTTATTTAAAACAAATATATTAGTTCTATCTGGGTGTTTACCCACAATAATAGTACCTTGCTCAGTCTCATATAATTCTAACTCTGTACCTTTTTCCATCATTTCTTTTGATGTATAGCAGTAACCAAGTATGTCATTATCAAAAGGTAGCTTTTTAGGTAGTTCATTAGCTGGAGTTTTAAAAGCGTATAAAAAAGGCTTATGTATATCTTCTACATCTTTAGCTTGTAACTCTCCGTAAGAGATGAAACCACTATTGAGCTTAATCATTGTGAAGCCGCCATAAGTTTCCTGCGAGCTTCTAATTTGCTTAGGTACTTCGCTAACACGAAATGTATAGAACAGTGAGCCGTACACAATGCCGCCTCGTCGAGCTTTAAAGCTCCAATCTTTCTTGCTTGGCACAAGATAACATTCGTTTTTCTTGCAAAACTGAGCTGGGTGTACAAGAAGATCCCCCCCAGCCCATGACGTAGCTGCCATCGAGACTAGAGCCAACCCCAATATTAAGCGCTTCATCACAACTCCTTTACTTATGTGATGACTAATATTAGCACTAGCGCTTGATTTGTAGTGTGAGAAAGCCCGCACAGTTTTAAGTGGCTGTTTAACTCGACGAGACAAGTATCTTGAGTTGTATTTGTTTTTAACTATTTACCAGCATTAATTAATTCAGCCACATTTTTTATTCTGCAGACTTGATACTCTAGAGACTTAAGCTCTATAGCTTTTAAATCGTCAGGTAATAATTTAATTGCTTTCTTTAAGTTATTTATTACTTCTATATCGTTATCACCAAGCAAAATATAATCTGTTGATACTTCTAGTGCATAAGATAATGCTATAAGTCTATCTAAACTAATACCTACGCCTTTTTTGTAGTTTGCAATTGTGCTTGCGGGAATACCTGTCTTTTTACTTAACGCTCGCTCAGTCAAACCTAGCTTTTTCATTTGACTGTACAATCGACGTCCTCTATCAATATCTACTTCTTTACTTCTCATGTTTATATTTTAATCAATATTAACTTAAAGTGATATGAGCTATTTCTTATAAAAAACTCCATCTCACCAAGTTTTTGTACCTATAAACAGCATGAATACTTGGTCCTACGGTGTATTTTGTGGGACTCTATTGCAAAGTTGACTGTGACGTACTTAACATAGGTATTTGTAACTAACTGTTATTGATATGTATTTATCTATACAGCTAAAGATTAAAGAAATATTTCACCTTAAATACTGTGTAGGTATACAGTATAATGTGCGCCTATTGGCATGGGAGGGAAACCAAATGCACAAGATGCATATAGATATTGAAACAGCTGATGAGGTTAGTGAGCATTTGATGAAAATGCAGTCAATTGTCGAATTAATGCAATCAACACCTGACGACATCACAATTGGTACCGCAAAAGGCTGTTTTGCTGTTTTGCATGAATTGTTAACAAACACAAAAGAAGCACTAGAACCCAGTATTAATTTGTAAGTGCTTCTTACATTTTTTTTTGGGGCCTTGCGGCCCTTTTATTTTTTGTATTCATTAAGTTCAATTGTTTCTATATACTTCTGTATAGTATTCGCATTTAGATTTTTATTATCAATAATACACATTTTTCTTATGTATGACACAGTAATATGTCCTACCTCAACTCCTTGTTTTACTTGACTTTTCAACCATTCGTGAATTTTTTTCCAGTTGGGTGCTCGACGATAGTTTGCTATAACATCGTCATACTGCTCTAGATGATCAAGCAACTTCTTGTCGAATTGTTGTTTTTTGCTTTCATGATCAGCACTTATTAAGTCAATTGTCTCAATAGTATTATCTAGCTCCCAGCCTTCATAGTGGTTTTGAGTTGATTTATCACCCCCTGAATGACCTAGAACTCTACTTCGAAAAGCTGCTTTTGATTCTTTATCTTTTCTAAATTCATGAAATGCCAGTTCAACATATATCGATCTACATGTTCTAAAACTGAATTGTCCATGGCCTAAAATGGCTTTAGTTCGCTGATTAAGTGATGCAGTGAATCTTCGATTTACTGCATCATTATGTTTCAAGTCATTCTTATCGCTATCTTTGACCTTCTTCCTAACTGTACTACCATCAACATCAGTATATACAAGCATTTCCTCACCTGTCATTTTTCTTAGTCTTTTCAATGCCTTAATAACAAGTTCAGGTTTTGTTAGACAAGGTATTTCGTACTCACCCAATGTCTCAAACAAGTAACGATTGTGAGTCTTTAACTGACCATCAAAAAAAAGCGTCTTATCACTGGCTACTCTACACTTCGCAGTCTTCATAATCTCATTTGCTCTTCTGCCCGTCAGCAAAGCCAAACCTATGGCAATATCTGTATAATTAGATTTATTTTGTAATAATTTTTCAGCTATTTTTATTATATTTTCCCCATTTATTTTTATTACATTTTCATGTTTTTCATTTAGCGCTTCTTTAACTTGAGATTTTCTCTTATCAACAGCAATACCTTTAGGCTCGAACAAATAATACAAATGAAACTCAATTCTTAGAGCAAGTAGGTCACTTCTAAAATCACTTTTTGACCTCGATTCAGATTTAAGTATAACAATGTTTTCTCTTAGTGTTTTTAATGGCAGACTGTAATCCAACATATCTGCAATTTCTGGCCTATATCCTTTATATTTGTCAACAAATGTCTTCAATGTTTTATCTATTAGATGATGCTTATACCCTAGTGCTTTTATTGATCTTCTATAGTTGTTCATCAAATTTATGTAGTGATTATGACTAATTTTAGGTTTTACTTTTAGCTCTCCAGATTTTTGATCAACTATCCAGCCCAGCTTTTTATGTTCATCTTTAGCGACTCTCCCACACCTATCAGTAATGTATTTATTCCCTTTCTTTTGTCCCTCTTCGTATATATGTTGGACTGTTTTAACTATATGTTTTGTTCTATCAAAACCATCAGTAATTATCATAAATAATCCTTAATTTATTAATTATAAATGTACACATATAAAAATAATACAACACTACCTTTGTGTCAAGTGTACATATATTAAATATTTTATATCTGTACACATATATAATGTAGCAAGTGTACACATATATATATTAACTGTACACATATTAAATACGCATAACTGTACATATAGTCTAATTAGACTATATGTACAGTTATGCGTATTTAATATGTGTACAGTTATTTAAATATATATATATGTACAGTTATATATTATATATGTGTACAGATAATAATAATTCAAATGATGTATAATATAATAAATAAATATATTATCTTTTTATTATTAAATAATACTTAAAGCCAAGAAAAACAAAACACTTAAACCAATAATAAAAAATAACGCGCAAATAATCATAGGAAACACAAAAATAAATAATGAAATAAATAAACTAAAAAGATAGAAAAGAATGGAAGCTAGAGGTTAAAACGAGCAACAAAGAACATTCAACCAACAAACAAAAAAGCAGTGTTAAGCGAGGAGTTCTAAAGGGAAGAGAAGAGAAGTAACGCGACACAGAATATTAATAATGAACATATTTACATTTGTACATATGTACATTTATACTTAATGACATCTATAAAACAGATGGAGTGAAAAGTGAACAAACCAAAGATAACAGCCATACTCAATCAAAAAGGTGGTTCAGGAAAAACAACTATTGCAACCAATGTTGCAACACAATTATTAACTGAAGGATATAAAGTTTTACTAATAGACTTAGATCCACAACAAAGCGCTACGGATTGGGCCGAACAGGCTGATGAGGACAAAGCAACTGTACCAGTTATAAGAATGGGTAAGAGCCTACACAAACATATACACGAAGTAACTGATAAATATGATCACGTAATCATTGATGGCGCACCCCAAATAGCAGAGCTTTCAGGCGTAGCCATAAGAGTTGCAGACTTAGTAATAATACCATGCCAACCATCACCCTATGATTGCTGGGCGTGCCAACCTGTAGTTGATGTCGTGAAAGCAAGGCAGGACGTAACGGATGGAGTTCCTAAAGCTGGATTTGTTATATCCAGAGCCATCAAACGCACAACCTTAGAAGGTGAAGTTAAAGAGGCCTTAGAGTATTACCAGCTACCAATTCTACATAGCTGCACAACTCAACGTGTAGACTACGCAAAAACAGCCAAACACGGCGGATCTGTTGTAGAACTAGACAAAGAAAACCCTGCACGCCACGAAATAAGAATGCTCACAAAAGAAATACTGGAGTACCTAAATGCTTAAAAAAAGCCAAAACTTCAAAATTGAGGACACAGGAAAAGATAAAGCTATAAAAATAGCAACATCAAACGAAGATCCAGAAATGCCTCTTCGAGTAGAAATACCATACTCCTACCATAAAGCCTTAAAGAAATTAAAAGGCAATGCAGATGAGTATGTAACAATAAAACTACTAATAATTGAATCACTTGAAGATATCTTTAATAAATATATTGACGGCAAAGGCAAATATCCCATGGATGATAACATTACCAACATATTAAGAAGGGAGCTTAAACTGAAATAAACAAAAGTTAAGGCTTAGCAGCCCGAAGGTACCGCTTCGGGCGCTAAAGAACACAAACAGATGGAGGTTATTTGTGCCATAAAAATATAGCAAAGCCCCACAAGCGAAACAACACCATCAAAGAAAAGATAAACCTCAACACACATATGCTAACGAATTACCTTTAACACCTGACCAGTATCAAGGCTAACAGATGCAGTAACTGTCTGCTTAACAATAGCATTAAAAGCATTACGCCCACTAAAAGTAGTAGAAACGATAGCTTTAGGCTGTTCGCTTAAAATCAATCTATACTTTGTTTCAATATGCTCATACGAATCATCATCATGCATACTTTCCTTTATTACACGCTCTAACCCTCTATGCGCCCCACTCCAAGGACTAAACTGAGACTCAAAATTGTCAAAGTTAACATAACCCAAAAGCAATTCAGGATTTTTGATATAATCAGCATGACACCAATCTAGAACCTTAAGCACACCCAACGAGCCATCTTTTGTATAAGACATATGACTCAAACAGGCGTAAAAAACATCTGAAGCAGAATCACTGATACTTCTAAACTGAATGTAATCCCCAACAATCTCATGCCTCTTAGCCTTAGACTCTGACCTATACTCACTAAGTGTTTTATCCATGTAAACAAAACTATGGACATTAAATTCACTTCTATTTGATGCAATAGATCCTGCATGCTTGGTCTTTGGCAATAGCAAAGCAACAAAGATACAAAGCAACAAATAGCTACCACCATAAACTTTCAAAACCCTCTTACGCGTTCGTTCTCCAGACAAAAAAACAAGCGATGGCTTTATCAATCCAGCCAGCAATACAACAAAAAATAGAAGAATCAAAAGGCCACCAAAAACTTCCATATCTCACCCCATTTCCATAATTACTGACAAAAGAGTACAAACAGTCAACTCATGGCGCAAGATGACAGGCAAACATACACATATAAATAAAACAATAAATGATCAAATGTACATTTTTTTAAACAGAGAAGAGAAGAAATATACATCCCCTAACAACTAATTAGCACTAACTGATGTTGTGTATCCACTATTACCCATGCGATGCTCCACACGAACAGCAACATAATTACCAACAAACCCCTCTCGCCAGCCATCTGACAGCACTATAGGGCTTTCAGCTATAACACGAGGGTTTCCAGGAATAGTAATATCAAGCTTCTTACAACCACGCTGCAGCGCAGATAATTCAGACTTAGCCGCAGAACGAGCTTCATTAGCATTCATATAAGTCTTGCGAAGAGTTTTGCCAGGCTTACTTTTATCACCTACAGTTTCACTTATTCTATGAGCCTTATTTTTATCTTGCCAATAAGCAACGACATGACCTATATCAGAACGATCTGCAAGAACCAACCTATAACTAATTACATCAGATCTTTTCAATACAAGTGCTGGCAAATCCTTATTACTAACTGTCTTACTTTGATTTCTATGAGTAAATAATAGGTCGCCAGCCGCTGGCTTAGATATAGCATCATACTCTTTCGCTAATCTCGTCAGAAAATGCAAATCACTTTCATGAGTTTGATCTATATGCTCAATAAACTGCTGCGCCAACTGTATTGCAACTTTTGGCTTCAATTGGTGCTCTCCAGCAATTTTCTTGACAATATCTCCCAACAAAATCCTATCCCAAGACCGAGTTTTACTCGATTTCAAATTGTTTCGAAGATCAGCCCCCCGCCCCCTGATAACAATTTGATCAGGCGGCCCACTCAATTCAGGCTCATCAATAATGAACTCACCAACATACGCCACACCCGTCTCCTGATAACCCAAATAAACCCGAAGATGTACGCCTTTTTTAGGCACGCTCAAAATACCATTAGGATCATCCACGGTTAAAGTTAATGAGTCAGACTGAAAACCCGCCTCATCAGTTACACTTAAATCAGTTAAAAATTTCTCAATGTGATATGTAATATCTTTATCGTCAGCAAAAATATTAAATGTCGGCTGCACGAAGCACCTCAACCTAATCAAATAATGAAACCTTAGATAACACCCGCTTTTTTGTTTTAGTAACGTCTGGTAGTCGCAACATAATACCTGCAGGTAATACAGGACCATAACTAGACAATCCTGGGTTTAAGTCATAAACATCTGGCGCCACATCTGAACGACCATACAACTGACAACATATAGCATCAACTACATCACCGTCTTTCGTCCTGTAATTCATTTGATCTTCTGCCAAAATCATAACGATCGCCATAGAAAATCAAATCAATACTAAAATTCAATTTTCTTGGCACACCATTTTTTAAAAAGACTACAGCGCTTTCACGTATCCCTGTAATGCACCAGAACCCCAAGACATCGCCGAGGCCTGAAACTAATTGCAGAGGCACTCCTTTACCTGCCTCCGCTGCCATAGCATCTATTTGCTTAAGCCCACCCTTATATTCTGGATAAATAACCCCAGCCAAACTTCGCTTAAATTCACCAAAACCGACAAATTGCGGCAACGTATGACCACCTGCGAGCTGCTGAGTAGGCCATTTATAAGACAACTCTCTAGTGAATGACTGATATGCAGCTGTATCAACAGAAAAGCGATAATTACCAAGGGCAAGCATATAACTTGCACTTCGCTCAGTAGGCACCATCTGTTGTGCAAAGTTTTTAGCAAAAGACTCAACATGCTCTTGATAACTAGCCGTCATATAATTCTCCCCGACCTTTTGCCTCAACGTCCCTCATAAGCTTCATAAACTGTTTACGTACTTCATCTGCAACTTCATGAGCATTTAAGCCCTGATTACTTTCAATATTTATATCTAGCTGACCAATAGAAATGCTTACACTTTTTGATGCCTGAGATCCTGACCCTGACACAACGCTAGGAATTGATACTGGCAACTGAACTGAAGATGTAGACTTTCCTTGAACTTGATACTGATTTAATGTTTTTTGATAAGTCTCTGGCAAAGGAACTGGCTCAAGTGCAGGCACAGGTGCAGATATGACGCCTGCTGATACAGCACCTGCAACCGCCACTGCTTTCGACCTCTTCAAGTTATTTACTGAATCACTTTGCTCTATCGACTTACTCGATTTAACAATTTGCTCTAAGTTAGCCTCACCAGCACTATCAGACTCTTCATTATCATCAGAAAATCCAAAGAATGATTTAACTTTACTAACAGCACCATCCAACCAATCAAGTTTACCCCTAATCCAATCAAACGCAGTACCCCACCCTTTAACAATTAATTTTATTGGCGACCACTCAAAAACACTTTTTAATGACTCCCATAATGACAAAGCGCCCTCTTTTACGCTATCCCAGCAACCACTACCTACATCTGCAGCCCAACTAATCAACTTAACCAAATTACCTAAGCCAGCCATCAATAACTTGATTGGAAAAAGCAAAACATTTAGAGCTTCAGCAACAAACTGCCCAAATGACACTCCAGAATTTTTAGCTGATTCAAGTGATTCTGCACTGTATTGAACTGGCTGCAATAAATTTACAAACCAATTCCAGACAGCCTTAATATTTTGCCAAACCCAAGCCAGAGCATCACCAATAGGCGATAAGGCTGCAAATAAAGGAGAAAAACTTTCAATAACAGGATAAATACCTTGAAGAAAACCTTCCCAAAAACCTGTTAAAAAAGCTTTTAATGGCTCAAAATATTTATAAATTAAAACACCAATTACAGCAATTAATGCAACTACAGCGGCCACAATCCAAGTGATTGGATTAGCTAAAAAAGCAGCATTCAAAGACCACTGAGAAACTGTTAATAACCTAAAACGCGAATTCATTAATTCACTGATAGCACTAATCTTCTCCATGCTAAATGCAAAAATAGCAAAAATACTATTTAAACTAGCTGTGACCAAAAGCAAAGGAACGCATGCAGCAGCTATAGCACCAAAAGCGGAAGCTGTTATGGTTAAAACTCTAACCAACTCAGGATGTTCTGCAGCCCACTGCTCAATTCTTCGAATAATTGCGGTTATCCATACAATTGCATTTTTTAATGTCGGCAATAGAGCATCAGCAATAGTTATGTTTAATGACTCAACAGCAGATGCAAACTCTTTCAATCTTCCATTCGCGTTATTACCCATCTTTTTAGCTACTTCAGCTGCACGACCATCAGCACTATTAATAACTTCTAAATATTTTGTGATACCTTTTGCGCCTTCTTGTGATAGCAGCTCAGCCATGCCTGCTGCAGGCTCTTCACCAAAAACACTTTTTAAAACCTGAAGTTTTTCTGCTGATCCCATATTTTCTGTAGCAGCAGCAATATCACCAATCACTTCAACAAGATTACGCATGTCTCCGCTGGAGTCTTTCGCACTAACACCAAGTCTTGAAAGAGTTTTTGCCCCGCTACGAGCTGGTGCAGCTAAGCGAGTAATCATTGCGCGAAGTGTCGTACCTGCTTGTGATCCTTTTATTCCAACATTTCCCAGCAACCCAGCCATAGCTGCTGTTTCTTCCAACCCCATTCCAGCTTGGCGAGCCACAGGAGCAACATATTTCATCGTCTCGCCAAGCATACTGAGATTTGTATTAGCGGTAGTAAAAGTGGCGGTTAATACATCAGATACACGCGACATTTGCTCAGGCTTTAAACCAAAGCCCGACAAAATATCTGAAGCAATATCAGATGCACCACCCAAATCAGTAGCACCAGCCTTTGCCAAGTTTAAGAGCCCAGGCATAGCAGCAATAACCTGATTAGTCTTAAAACCAGCCATTGCTAAAAACTTCATACCCTCAGCCGACTCTGAAGCACTATACGAAGTTTCAGCACCTAACTTACGTGCTGTTTTCGTTAATACTTCAAGCTCACTATCAGATGCGCGAGCAACAGCAGCAACGCCTGACATCTTCTCTTCAAAGTCAGCAGCAACCCGCAACGGACCACCAAGCACTCGATTTATTGATTGGCTAGCCTGCTGAGCACCAAACGCTGCAACTGTAATATTCGCTGAGACCTGCATGCCTCTTTGCATGCGCTCTCTTGCCTGCGAAACCCTGCTCTCTATTTGTGCGATTCTTTCTAATCTTCTAGCTTGAGAGTCTAATTGCTGATTAAGCCTATTCGACTCCTGACGAGCTTGGGACTGATGTGCAGCCAGATTTCTTGTTGATACGCCCGCTCGATTTAACGCTTGACGAAGTTCTTGTAACTGCTGTGTCTCACCAACCTGAGCTTGCTGCAAACGAGTAACATCAGATTTTGCAGACTCAAATTGACGTGATAAAGACCTGCCTTCCCGCTCGGCCTTACGAAATTCAGAGCTTAAACGACTAGCCTCTTCCTGAGCTTGTTTAAATTTATATCTCAAGATATCGCTGGGCTCACCTGCAGCTTCAAGCTCTTGAGCTAAAGTTGCAACCTTACGCTCTGCCGCCAAGAAATCCCTTCGCAAGGACTTAACAGACTCCCCTGAATCTCTCATTTTCAGAGCTAAACTGGCAACGTTACGTTGAGCGCTAGTCAATGCTGCTGATGTACTCGCAGTCTGTCTTTTTAACTGACGAAAAGCATTAAACTGGCTAGCTTGAGCATCCACAGATCTCAAACGCTCTTGAGTTCTCCTGAGCGAATCAACAACTTGACCCGAAGCTCCAGCAATATTTTGGAGTTGGCCGCTCATCCTATTGATTGCTTGAAGCCTAACTGACAAACTCAGTTGATTATTAGAAGACATAAATACTAAACCACACTACATCTGCATTCTTACCTGATTCATTGCTTTAAACCGCTCAACTGCCAACGTATGCCAACGAATAAGCTCTTCAAAATCCCATTCCAGCATCTTGTCTATAGACCAATGAAACACCAAAGCTATATCTGCATAAAGCTCATCTACGCTGTCAGGTGCTTCTGTTTTGTAAAAAAAGTAGCAATCTCTGTCGTCAACTCAAGAAGGTCAGCAGGCTCTAACTCATAAAAATGCTGAGTAGTAAAACCATTAACTGATATGCGCTGAATTAAAGTAGCAGCCGCAGCAGAATCCATCTGTATTACATCTAACAACTTTATCCCACGTAAATCACCTGGCTTCGGCTTACGAAGCGCAATAACTTCTAGGTTATCCTTACCAACAGGTGAATCCAAATAAATAACTTTGTCTGCACTTTTTAATGATAAATTAAAATCTACACCGCTATTTTCCAATTTATTATTATTTTGTACCACATCGCTATCATTGTTTTTTGGTTTATTGTCATCTTTCATAATATAATTAACCACAAAAAATAAATATATAAAAATATAATTTGACGCTTCACAAAAAGAAGAAAAACGCCTCACTTTATTCACCAAATTAAGCCTTTATGGTTTTACTTTTTTGGATTCTTTTATAAGCATTCCACCCAGCAAATTAGAAGCTTCACGGCGCGTCAACTCTATAACCTCACCTTCCTCAACCACTCGACGCTCAAAAGGAAAAGGCTTTAAAGCATCATACTTTACTTTTAGATTTTCCTTTTTACTTTCATCAGATGACTTTTTGCCATCAATATTATTATCTAAATTAAGAGAACCCGCTGATAACACAACATTATCAACATTATTTTTTTTATTCATTTATTAAACCCCGATAGCGCTTCTTGCAGCTTCAAACACATCGACACCATTTAACCGACGCACCATATTAACAATATCAATAAAGATTTTTTCCTCGCCTTTTATCCGAAGCTCATATTTTTTAAGGCTAACAGAGACTTTTAACTGAACTTTTTCGCCAGACTTCCATGTACCAAAATCGAATTCTTTCCAACTACCACTCAGCGCCATCGTTACTTCAATTGTCTCTTGATCCTGCTCAATAGCACCCCGAAGCGTAACACTTTGCATTTTACCGGGAACCAACCCATAAGCTTTAAACAGCTCAGAATCATAACTTGCGATGGTAAAACTACACTCTAATTTCTCCATCCCTTGATCAAGCTCCAGCGGCGCATCCATTCCACCAGCTTTAAACTCTTCAGTTTTTATCGTTAATTTTGGAGGAGAAACTTCTTCTACAACACCAGCATAACCTTTACCATCAACAAATAAGTTCATAAAGCGTATTGTTTGTGGTAACATCAAATCACCTCCTTCAAATAGCCGTTAACCATCTGAGCACGAAAAGTTAAATGCTCTGCAGGCGCAAAAGCGCTGAAGTCGTAATCAAATTTAATTTTTCCTTGTTGAATCTCACTGGGAGAGTTAATTTCTTTATCAACCCAGCAACGACCACCCGCAATAGCGCCAATACTCGTCAAATAAGCCAAATAATTGTTAACACCTTCGGTAACATCTTCAACATAGGTTTTAGTAATATTTCGATCCACAGCCCACAAGTGATTTTTAACTAGGCTATCCGCGATCATATCATTAGTAATAACAACATTTTTAAATACCCATTTGCTATCAGCCGAACAAGTACGATCACCCCATACCCTAAAACCGTTTTGACGTATAGTTGTTGTAACCTCTTTAGAATTTAATAGGTTTGCACGACAAGTTGTATCATCCAAAGTAAAATCAATTGGACGACACAAAGCGTCAATGCCATAGATTATTTGATTCGAGTTGGACCACCAGAAACCTAACGTGTTATGCACTCTTGACATCACACCAGCATGGCGAGCAGAAGGCGGCTGAACTATATAGCTACTGCTGACTACATCAAATACTTTGTACCAAGGATCAACAACTTCACAGCGACGACTACCAAATTTTTCACGATACGCAATTGCAGCCGCATTAGTAGTATTTGGACCATCAAGGATGGCATAACCTCTCAACTTATCTGCAACAGATATCAACGCATCAGCCACAGCTTTTTGAGATGAAAAAGCAGGAGCAATAAGAATTTTAGGCGGAAACTTTACTTCACTTTCTGCACCAAGCAGTGCCTCTATCCCTTTTAACTGCTCTGTCGTTTCGTCAACACCGCCAATAATATTACTCTGCGTTTTTTGAGGATCAACATCCTCTTCAACACGTATAACAATCACAACAGCGCCCGCCTGATCAAAAATACCATCAAGCGCTTGTGGCAATGTTCCGTCATTACCTAACTTTGCCGACTCTCTTCGACTACCAGCAATCAAGACAGGTACATTTAGTGGAAACTTATCACTATCAGCACCTGGTGCTGTACCAACTACACCAATAATGCCACTTTGAACCGTTCTAATCGGTCGCGGGCCACTATCTATTTCAATGACCTGAGCACCGTGTAAATATTGATCTGTCATACAGAACCTACAATCAAGCAAAAAAAAAGCTTTGAGTCTCAAAGCTTCATTTTTTTATTAAAAAATAAGAGAATTAAGGCTTAATTTGATACAAATCGAATAAAGAAGGTTTTACTGAATTAGACCACTTTCGACAACGATCAATAAAATCATACATTTTATTTTTTTCATCATCAGTCCCTGTCCGATCAAAAGTCAACTGTTTACCATATGAGTAAAACCTTAATATATAAGCTTCACAACGATCATTAATATCAACTGCACTCAATTTATCTGACGAATAATCATAACTCTGACTATGCATTTAACCCTCCATCAAGATCCTGGTGCTGCGTCATAAGGATTTTCACCGTACATAGATGGCCAATACCCCCACTTAGGATTATCTCTACGAATAGGAACAATCCCAGACACCACGGCTGGCCAAATAAACAACACCTCTCCAGATGATGTATTGACATACGGGTGAGCATGTATGTATCGACCAGGACCGCCCAAAATATTAGTACCACAAACACCCCACTTCTCATTCACATCTTGCAACCACCAACCAGTAATACTTCCAGCTACCAACTTTGCATATGATGCAACCGTTACCGCCCCGGACATATTACAAATCGGAGATGGATAAATAGAATGAGCACTATGAGAATTCGGCTGATATCCACTCCATTCCATTTTTATAATACGAATTCTTGGTTGAAAATGTTGCTGCCCCGAAAGCCCCATTGAAGTTAAAACGTCAATTTCTTCAATGTCTCTATCTTCCCACTTAATACCGCTAATAATTTCTCTGTACAGCGAAATATTAATAGTATATTTGTCGTTTTTTGTATAAAAATCTAAGTCCGTACCTGTTATATTTCCAAATTGATTTCTACTTTGCCGAAAAATCGCATTTTCAAGTCTAGCTTGAACCATCATTTTCTGGAATTCATTAACAGCCACATCAACCCGACTATCAATTTCACCAATTTTATTTGAAACCACACTTGTAAGTTTGTTTGCTGCATCAACAACATCTGTAATACTTTCAGTTAATGACATTATCCCTCCCTAAATCATTTATTTTTTTTACCAACTCTAACAAACAAAATGATTGCTGCACTTGGCGCTGCATAATTGTCAAATGAGATTTTGCAAGAATGGCTAAAGGCTGATCAAAAACCAAGTTTACATTTTCATAACCCACAACAACATTTATACTGTCAGTTGGCAAAGGCTCAATATTAACAGTAAACCACTGAACAACTTTCACATTTGGAGAGCGATAACCCAATGTCTTACTTTCTTTAGAGTAAACGCCTAGCAACGTACCATCTGACAAAAAAACACCTATTTCACGTATTGCATACTCCAATGGATTATCAAAAACTGCAGCCATCCTTAAAGTTCTACCATCACCCTGATAATCACTAATCGCAACACGCTCACATTCTCTCAACAAAGTAAGCTGAGAACGACTTGGCGTATAAGCTCCATCACCAAATGCAATATGGCTAATTTCCCCTTTTAGCCCCAAACTTTTAGCTGAAATAAGCTTTTCTAATCCTGCATCAGTAAACTGTAATTTCAACGCTGCCATTAAATAACTCCTTCAAATTCGATATCGCTGGCAGAATATTGAAAAGCACCTGCCGCAATTGTTGTACAAATACAAAATATCTTTGGAGCAACAGGCACAACATTTAAACCAAAATCCACCACTGACAATTGACCAAAAACCCCACCTACAGATACACCTACTTTAGTGTTTCCAGGTACCAACGGGTCAGACAAGCCTGTCCAGTCAATACAGTTAATTTCACTGCCCATACATGCAGCAAAAGAAAAACCCTCATCAAATGAAATACCTAGCTCAACATCAAGATGTATAACCCCTCGCTTAGCGCTTTCAACAACAGAGAAAACCTGTTGCAACATGGACTTTGTAAAAAGGCCATCATCATCAACCACATTCTCATTAAGCAATGCAACTACTGTCGCAGTTCCTGGCTGCTGACTACCGCCAGGCTCCCACCACTCGCGCAAGAAAGCTTTAATATTTAAACCATCTAAAACCTTCTGAACAGCGTAAGGCGTAGCTTTAAAACGATGCACATCAAATGAATTTTGTACAACCTTACGTTTTACCGCCTCTGGCCACTCATCATTCCACTCGTCAACAGAAAAAGCCCAAGCAAGCCATGGCAATAATTGCACCGGACAATTAAAAGGATTCCATAGCGTTTTAATCAAGATGGGTAAATCAGTTGATTTATTAGCGATAAATTCAAGATCACGCTCTAAAGATGAAGCATTTGGCGGCATTAAACTATTCATCTACGCCACCTATTTTTATATTAATACCAACACAATATGCTGCTTGATGATAATCAACTGTGAGATTAGCTGTAGGACTAATTAATTTGACGTTATGAACACCTGGACGGTGCAAAGCTGCATACAGCCCTGATAATGTCACGTCATAACCAAGCCTATGGGTATCCTTTGTGTATTGTGATAATGCATTTTTAGCATCAGCAAGTACTACCCTTGCTGATGGCCCAGGCAAAATACTCAATTCAGCAACAACTGAATACTCAAGAATATGAGCACTAGAGACTGTTAACTTGTCACCCAATGGCCTAACTTTTGATGAACCCAATGTTTTAGAGCCGTCATCAGTCAAACCAAAATAATTACGCACGACTCTAACAAGCTCAGCACCAGCCCCACCATTACCTTCTCTACTTAATATTGTAACGACCATCTCGCAAGGACTTGGACTCGTAGCATCTGCATCAAGAACCTCTGCGCTTGCTGACAATGCATGAAAAATATAAGCATCAGTACTACCAGCTGTATTTAATCCGTCAAATGCCATCTGAATTCGACGCCGGTAACGATCATCTTCTTCAGCTATATGCGGCACAGGCGGATTTGAAAGCAGATTTTCATCTTGGAGCACCAAACGACCAACATTATAACGAGCACCGATAGCATCTAAGTCATTACCTTGCGCTGATGCCAACATATTAGCGCGTGTAGCATCATTAATTTTGGCTTCTAAAATCAACTCACGATAAGCAAATGCCTGCAAAGCTACGGCCAAAGGCTCTGACTCTAATGCTAAAACATCAGCATACTTATCATTAATACCTAATAAAATATCTTTTAATTCACTATATTTTTGCTCAAAATCAGGGGAGTTAATAACATCAGGCACAGGTATTTTCGATAAATCTAATAGTTTAAATGCAGCCATAACACTATTTTATTTCCAATCCATCAAGCAAAATTGACTCACCATCAATCAGATATTCACCCTCAATATCAATCAATAAAACACCAGCACCAGACCTATAGACATACACTTTTCTAACCTTAATTCGAGGCTCCCAACGCGCCAACGCTTCTGCTGTTGCAGCATAAACATCAACTGCCCATGCCTCATTTGTCGGCTGATCAATTAAGCTAAAAATATTAGAACCGTAATCACGCCGATATACTCGACTTCCAATGGGCGTAGTTAAGATATTAAGTACTGACTGACGAAGATGATCAATACCAGAAGTGGTATAACCAGTTTTTACATTCATCCCTTCCATATGACTACTCAGGCTTATCCGTTTTTGATGGACCAGATTGCACACCTTTGTGTACATGATTAATTTGCGAAATAGAGCCTGCGACTTGATCACCAATGCTCGTTATTTTTCCTCCAACACGAACACTTCCAGCAATATCAACATCACCTACTAATGAAAAACCACCACTTGCCACCATCGCCACTGTAGCGCCAGCCGCTAAATTAAGTGAAAAATGATGTTTTTGACGATCATAGCTAACAACAGAGCCATCCAAAAATCGCTTACACTCAATATTCAAATCATTAATACTCGGACGACAACTGAGCTGATAGAGACTACAAACTACAACACCTTGCGCGAAATCACCTGAAGGGCAAGCGACTAAAACCTGCTCTCCCTCATCCAACGGAGACCAATCAACATTTCCACCCGCCCTCAACACCCCGCGATCAAGCCACGCGCTGACAAGCTCACCATCTGTCACTTTCACACGACCATCAGTTCGCTGCTCCACCACCGTACAAACACGAAACAAGTTGTGCAATAAACGATCGATTTCAGATACCTGAAAGCTCTGCATATCCATCTCCCCGAGCAGAAAAAGCAACTTCGACAGGCCTTATACCATCTGCATTCCAAAATGACCGACCAAGATAAACTGTTTGATCCCACTCAACGATCCACGACTCATAACCATGCTCACTTAAGTGGCGAAAATTACCTGGAGAAATTTGTATGCGCGCCGGACGATCTAAAACACCACCCTCAACCCAAATACCACTATTCCAGACATGCTGTGCAATGGCTGCGGCAAACTCCCTCACCTCTTTTGATATAGAGTTTTCTTGAGAGCTATTTTTATAACCAATTACACAATGAATAAAAAATTCACACTCAGCAGGATAGCGACCATCACCACGATCACTACCAAAATTAATTTCACTTAACTCAAATAAACAAGCGGGCGTAGAAACAGAAGAGTCATCAAAGCAGGCTTCATCGTACGAATATACATTTATGGCAGGAAAAGCCTTTTTAACACTAGCTAATACTGCATCATTAATAGCAGTTAACGAGGTTGAAACCATAAGCTACTTACCTTTACTTTTTATGCTTTCATAGTTCAATTCCTGCCGAAGCTTCTTAAAAATTTGAGCTTGAGCACGACCATATATTCGCTCAATAATCGGTTTTACTCGATCTTCAATCGGCATAAAATAGCGCTTAATGGGTAGCCTATTATCACTTACACGCTCATAGACTCCAGTTTTCCAATCTTCCCACCGCCCAGCCTGATAAGCTTTAAAAACACCATCAAACGAATACTTTCCAACCTTATAACCTTTTTTGGTTTTTCGTCCCTTACCTATTTTTATGGGATCAACACCCAACAAACCAGACCAAAAAGAAGCATATTTTTTATTCGACTTTGGAGAAATAAGGCTTAATTTAAACCGTTCTTTTAATATTTTTTGAGATATACCTATATTGGCACTGACTTCCTTCAAAACATGATAACGAAACCACCTAGCTGTTTTATTAACAGCTCGATTTGCCGCCCGATTAAATGCTGCTTCACTAATCTCAAATTTATTCAGCGTCATTTTTATAAGCGTGGTGTCAGCTTCAACCGAAAAATCAATACTACTTGAGTTGGATACCCTCATCACTAAACACCATGAGCACCAGAACGCCAACTACTATTATCTTCGTTAGGCTGATATGACTTAAGAGGTATATGAGTCTGGACATTGTTCTGATATTTTGACTTGAAAGGCAGTACTGTATAACGCTCACTATCAACAATAACAGCATCTCCAGCCGCGCCAGGAATCAATGCAGTCTCAAGCACCAATACGGGTTGCACAGCTGAAACATCAACTTGAGAAAAAGTATCTCGTCGTTTAGCACTTGCAGAAATAACAGCATTATTTTCAACAAACAACGCTCTTACTTTAACCTCCCGCCCATCATTAAAAAGCCATAAAGCATCAATACCAAACTCATCTAGCAACTCACGAAAAGCCCTAAGCTGAATACTCTTACGCATTAGTAGGCCTTTTACCCATTTTGCATTCAACCAGAACCCCAGGCTGCGCGCATAGCGGTAAAATATTTGATTGAGAGTGAAGATCATAACCACGACCCATTCGTCTTTGCTCAAGCTTAGCGTAATAGCGTTGACCTAAAGTACCTGCAGTTTCATTGAAATCTGCGGGAGCAATCGCGGTGAAAAACGTATTTAGAGTGCCATCAGGGTAAGCATGGCCTTCACCAGCGTTTACGAACCTCCGCTCTTTGCCATCAATATTGACATGCTTTCCACGATGCTCACTAAAAGTCAGCCCACCAAACTTAAAACCTTTACGCGAATCGCCACCTAGTCTATTTACGGCCGCCTCGTGACCTATAAACACCTCCCTCACCGACTCATGCGCAATCAGCTTATCAAAAAACTCCGGAGAGACATCCACGCTAACCCCCGTCATAACATCACCGCGCAAATGATCTTCAGTAATACGCAACACTTGCCTGCACGCTCCAGATACATCAGACTTTTCATTATCTAAATCAAAATAAACTACGGGCTTAGCAATACCAAAAGCCGCAAATAAGTCATGCAACACAGAGCCGTCTGCATCTAAAATCTTACCTTTCTTCGCACCCATTCTTAAATGCTCATGCGTTATGTCATGACTAGCCTTTAAAGTCTCTAAACGCTCTTTAACAAGCTGAGATCGCGCAACTAACGTTGTAGTACCGAACCCCCGCAAATCAGCGTACTCAGAAGGCAAAATTACATCATCCAAAGGCAAATGAGGAACAACAAATGACTGAACCTTGCGCTTGCCACGTTCCGCATAATTCTCATCAGACCCAGGCTCTCGCGATTGAATCAAAGTAAGAACACCATTCCGCTCTTCAACAAGAATGGTTCTCGTACTTACCTTCTTTTCGCGAGAGAACAGCTTTCGGCTATCACCATAAGCGGTTGGCAAAGCATTAATAGACTGAGTCAATGAAGCGACCTTGAATGAAGGATGATCAAATGGATCAGCCGTTTCAACAGACATATATAAACCCTCAAAAACAAAAAAACCCGCAAAAGCAGGCTCCCTAAAAATAAATAATTAAAAATTACTAACGAATTTTAATACCTAATTTCTTCAGCTCAGCAATTGCTGCTTGCTTATGCTCATCTGTAGCCTCTGGAGAAAACACCAACCCTCTCTTCAGAACCAGCGCATGTACGTCTACTATTGTGTTTTTTGCCACAACAACACCAACAGGTTTCTTTTCACCGGCTGCACCAGCTGGATTAATCAAATCACCAGCCGCATTAACTACAGCACCCAGCTCAACAGCCTTTAAAGTCATAGTTGAACGGCTATAGCCGTTTGGCGCTTCATAGAGCAAAACATCTCGAATATTTTTAGGCTCTGTATGCATAGCCATAAATCACCTCTTTACTGATCAGCCTGACACATTTCAAGCAGATAATTACGCTCACTGCTCGAAGCTAGCGGGTTAGTAATATGATTCTGCAGATTACTGCTTTCAGCTCCCACTGAGAGTATGGAAAACAATTTTTCTTTTGCTGCATCAAGCGACAAATCAGATAACATAAGCTCTCCAGCCAGATCAGCCCGACCCATAGCCTTACATGACTGAAAAATACCTGTCAGACGAGTCTCCGTATCAGTCTTATATTCGCTAACAGCTTCACCAACAGCTAATTGCTTTTTCTTTTCAAAATCAGCACTGAACTCCGCTACAGCCTCCTGTTTTGCTTTTTCCAAATCAGCACTAAACTTTTCAGTAATGACAGACTTAGCTTCTGACACTGCAGCATCCAACTGTGCTTGCGTATAACTAGCACTAACTTCTGATTCTTTGTTTTTACCAAAAAACATGCTTGACTCCCAATCACCACCAATCAAATAATCAAAAAACTCATCCTGCGACATAACCCGATCAACCAAACCACGGTCAACCGCATCTTGACCATGAAATATGCCTGCATTAAAAGACTTAACTTGATTGACTGAGATACTTCTAGCTTCTGCAACTAATTCAAAAAACTCACGACTTAATTTTTCAATTAGCAGATTTAAGCGTTCACGCTCATCATTTTTTAACTGTTTATGCGGGGAAAAGTCAGACTTAAAATCACCAGAAACGAACAACTCAATATTTAACCCAAGTTTTTTATTATATTCAGTCTGATCTAACCGACCACAAATAACACCTATACTCCCAGCGCTTGCCGTACTTGTTAAAAATAATTGATCACAACAACAAGCCAAAGCATATGCTGCAGAAAAACAACTTTCATTTATAAAGCCTAAAATAGGCTTTTTACCTCGCATACTTAAAATATGACGAGCTAGATCAAAACACCCTGACGCTTCACCACCACCAGAATCAAACTCAAAAATAATTAAACTCACATCTTCATCATTTAACGCTGCATCAAAGTCACGCCGAATTAACTCGTAACTACGTATAGTCATACAATCTGCGTCAATCTGCCCAGCGCGATGAGCTAAACCACCAATTACAGGCACAACAGCCCACCCTTCTTGTGTCACATGATAAGGTCTATCAGACTTATACTGCCCCGTGTTTGCTAACATTTGCACAGTTGACGCATCAATAAAAAAACGATCCTGCAAAGCAACTGCTATCGCAGAAAGCTCACCAGCTCTCATCAACATTGGCGTGTTAAAAATCCGCTGAGCCAAAATTGGCAATAGATTTCTACTCATTATTTAACACTGCCTCCCACGCCGAGCGTTGATCTTCTCCTGATCCATCCATATAACGAGGATCAGAATCAAAACGTAACTTATGCTTATCAACAATCTTGTTAGTATCAGCAATAAATTCCAACAGATCCTCCATGTCATAACCTCGTTCCGCCTGCTTATCAGATAAAGGCGCAAACCCTGAACGCACTTCACCAAGGTCAGTAAGGTATGTTTTTAGAGGATCAACCTCCTCCCATCGTGGTTTTTGCCAGTTGATGCGATTGTAATAACGTTGACGCTCTAAATAATCACTTATATGAATAGCACCACTAGCAACACTGCAATCCATAAACCAACGACCTATTGGCCGACACAACTGATGTATTATCATGTTGTGCTGAATTTGCTGACAAAGCCGCTTAAACTCTAACAATCCTGCACGAATAGAACTGTAATTGACGTTTTTCAAATCACCCGTCAACATCTCATAAGTAATACCTAACCCTTTCGCGATGCCAAGTAACTGATTGCGAAGCCAAGGCTCATACGTTGTTCCAACATCCGCTGGTGATGAAAATTTAACTTCATTACCAATTGGCAAATAATTAATAGTGCCAGGATTCATTGTCGTAACACGTTTTGAACCTTTTGTTTTTTGCTTACCAAACGGAGGATTACTTGCACTATTACCACCGCCCGCCTCATAAACAAACGCAGCAAAAAGCGCAGCTGTTTTCTTACGAACTAATTCAGCATCTTCATATTGATCAAGCTCATTCAAGCGAGATAAACAGTTTGAAATCCATGGAGCAGATTGTTTCTGCCCTGGCCTATCCAGTCGATAAACATGCAGGACATCCGCCGCGTTAATCCAAACTGTTTCACCAAAATTTGTGACAGAATAAACTTCAGCAGGATGGCTAGTGTAAAAACAATATGCTTTTCGCTTTCCAAGCTTACTAAAAAGAATACCACCTTTAATAAAATCACCATTTTCCAGTGGCCCCTCTGGAATATCAGTGGCCAACATGTCTGGTTCTACCAGCTGTACCTGGAGAGGAACGACCAAGCCAGAATTCAAAGGCATAATTTTTTTTATAACAAAAGCCGCACCCGAACTCACAACCGTTCGAAAAGCCAATGTTTGCAAACCGTAGAGATCAAGAACTTCATCATAATCAGCTTGCTCTGACCAATCACCCCAGAGAAGTTGTAACTCTTTACGCAACCCCTCCTCTTGTATACGCCAGCGAGGGGTTAACCCTTTGCTTACAGCTGCAGCCGTCCATGCAGCAATACCATTAGCTACCCACGGATTATTTCGCCAAAACTGGTGTGAACGATCACGTAAATTACGAATACCACTACTAACCGCATCATCGGGACCAAACTGACCAACATTGTCAGCCCAGCGATGACCATTACCAGCCCCTTCATAAGCCGCAACAGATGCCGACGGCACAACTAACCCCGAGCTTAACGTGTCGTAATGCGCTATATTCAAACTCATTAAATTAAACCTTTTTCTGAAACCACGACACTAAAAGCCTCTATGCCTTGTGATACTGCGATTTCAGATTCAATTTCACGACATAAATTGCGCAGTTGAGGCAAGTCAGCTGCAGCATATTCATTTGTTTGATTTGAGCCACCAATACCTGAAAAACTTACTTTAACTAAACGCTTTCCTACAGCTAGTTCTCTAATTGCTTTTTTTACTGCAATTAAATCGTCTACAGTCCACAATGCAAAATCGCTCATAATTCACCGTCATATACTCATCCAGCTACTTTCAACAACACCATCATCTTCATCCCAATCTTCTTCGCTATCATCATCAAGCTCACCAGTGATAATCTCAGTTAAATCAGGATTTAATATCCACAACAACGCAAAAGCATAAACGAGCAGGTCCCACGCTTCATTTCGTGCTTTAGATGGGTTTTTAAAAACTCGATAAGGAATTCCGTTTTTATAAACAGTTTCTACAACTTCAGCTGTTAATTGTTCAAAATAATCCGTTTCAAATTCAGGACTTTTAGGAAAGTGAATAAAAAATCGACCAGGATATTTATAGCGCAAACGCTTTGCTAAACGACTTTTTATTGCATTAACTCCCAGTGTATAAAGTGGAATTTTATAGATATTATTTCGAGTTGGCGGCTTGATTGCAGGAGCCGAATAATCATTACCACCACGTACAGCTACACACTGATCTGCATGATATGCACAAAACTGCATCATCGTGTCATAGAAATGGCCTTGCACATCAACTGCAACCGCAGTTATACCCATTAAAAAACCACAGGCATGCGTATATTGACGCTCCAACGCTTTCTCTAACTGCTTTTGAGTCTTGGGGTCATCAGGCTGGCCATAAAACACTTGACGATTTAAAAGCCAGCACTCCTCCCCCTCACCATAAGCAACTGTAGTCATTTCCAACCGATCATCTTGAGTATCAATTGAACCTAAGATAATTCGGGCACCCTCTGGAATTAATAAATCATGACCATCTCCATAGGGTTCTCGACGATCAAATAAAGGCTTCCAGTCAACTTCAACCTCAGTTTCCTTATAAGTCTCTCCGCGGATAGTATTTACGTAGACCACTTTTTCATCGGGATCATCTTTCACTTCATCCCAATACTTCGCCAATTTTGACCATTTAGCATTAGGAAGATCCGAATATGCAGCCCAAATATGAAAACCCGCATGACCAAAAATTTTGACTTCACAACAGTGTTTGCATATTGGCCGGCCATTGCTATCCCACCGCTCAGGCTCCTGCTTACTGTCACAACAAGTAAAAGCTTTTAAGGATCGCCACTCACCTGCACTGACCATTTCTTTTTTGTCAGCTTCATAAATATCTTTCTTACACGAAGGACAAACAAAATGAGCAAGCTCTGGATGGCCTTCTTGCCAGCGAAAATTTGACCATTGTAAAACATGCTTATGAGCACAGTGGGGGCAAGGAACATGATAATAACGCTGATCAGAACGAAGAAATTCTTTCTCAATACGGCAAGAGCCAGCAATGGTTGGCGTAGAACCCGCAATAATTTTGCGATTAAATGCAGAAAAAGTTCGACCTTCACCTTGGCGAACAGGATCTCCATCTTTACCAGTATTAATTGGGTACGCACTCATTTCATCAAAAATAACGATACGCACCGTAAGACGCCTAAAGCCTGTTGGAGAGTTAGCTCCAACTAGCGTTAGACTTCCACCTGGATAAACTTTTTTCAGTAAAGTGTCATCTTCACGACTTACTTTACTTTTCAACACTGGAACATCGCGCAGCATTGGCGCAATTTCATCTTTAGAAAAACCCTCAGCATCATCAATTGTTGGTTGTACAACCAACATTGAACAAGGATCTGCATCCATATAGTAACCAATAACCAAGTCTACAATCTTGGTATATCCAACCCGCATCGACTTCATTACTGTAACCCGTTCTTCTTCAGGGTCACTCATGGCATCAGCAATGCCAATTTGGAAAGGTTTTGTTTTCCACTTACCCCCACCATGCTGTTCAGGCAAGATATAATTTTGATCACCCCACTGGCTAATCGTCAGGTTCTGCGGCGGCGTCCAAGTCGAACTCACACTCGTCCAAATATGCCTTAAGGCAGGATGGAATAGGCTCATCTGCTAAATCCGCTAATGCTTCATACAACAAACCCCTAAGCACTTGCTTGTCTTTTATTGTCAAACCTGGCAACTCTGTTGCAGCCTTACCTTCAATTGCTAAAACTTTAGAGCGTGCTGCAGCAACCAAACTGCTGTAAATATGAATACAAACATCTGTAGGTATTAGCGTTTTAAGTGCTAGCTCATTTTGAATTCTTCGCGCCCTTCTCTGCTCACGAACATTCAATGCTCGCTCAGTGTCATAATCGATTTCCGGCTGACTATCACAAAAATCATCGTCGGTTTCCGCTTTACTTAATGTCTGAGTCTTATACGCAACATATGCATGAATACATTTAAGAGGATCCATGCCATTACGCCCTTTAGCTGCTGGCAAAACCCCTTTTGTTATCAAGTTCCTCACTTGCCTATCAGATTCCAAACCCAACAATGTCGCAATTTGTTTTTGCGTGAATTTTATTTCAGGATTAAACAACTCACTCATCAGAAAACCGGAAACCGGAAACCCATTTCAAAAAATTTTATAGACAGTGAAACGGTGCGGGCTTAGTACCCGAACCACACAAAAAGCTCAAAAGGACCCATAAAAATTTAGAGTGCCACTCAAAAAAAGTGCAACCCGAAACGCCACCCAAGTGCAACTCAAACTGCCACCCAAGTGCAACTCAAAGTGCATCCCAAATGCCACTACCCCAATGAATACGCGGTGTCTAGTGAGTAGCATTTGCAGCAACAACAAATGTACAAATGTTGCAAACAACAAATGATCATCTGAACAAATGAGCTAAATCACTCAAGACAACCCAAGCAACAACCACCACCAAAACACAAAACAACATATGTACAAATGTTGCAAACAGCAAATGATCATTTGAACAAATGAGCTAAATCACTCAAGACAACCCAGGCAACAACCACCACCAAAACACAAAACAACATATGTACAAATGTTGTAAACAACAAATGATCATCTGAACAAGCGAGCTAAATCACTCAAGACAACCCAGGCAACAACCACCACCAAAACACAAAACAACATATGTACAAATGTTGTAAACAACAAATGATCATCTGAACAAGCGAGCTAAATCACTCAAGACAACCCAGG
>NZ_JBOIUB010000025.1:0-36360 GCF_050749885.1 Zooshikella sp. RANM57
GTTTTGGTCTTTTTTGGTGCTCTTTAATGATTTTAACTCATGAGTTGTTGCATGCTATCTCCCCTTAAGTGAGTTAAAATGTACTACATTGATGAGCACTGCCTATTTTCCGCTAAGTTTGTAGATCTCGTAATAAATAATTAACTAAAATATCATACAAATATACCTCTTTATAGGTATATTCACTTACGCAATGGTGAATGTACAAAACACTTGTATATGTTGGTATCTGAATATAACTAGAAATTAGCCGCAAGGTCTCCTATGAAATAGTGCTCTTTAACAGTCTTAACTCATGAAATATTCCTTCCGCATATAGAATGAGTTTTGATTGGGCCATATTAAAGAGCACGCTTTTTTCTCCACCACTCCCCTACATCAAAACCAGGGCAGGTCTTATGCGGGTCTAAATCACGATGCCCGCATATTTCAGCAAGCGGGTATTTATCTTTCCAGCGGGTTAACACACGGTCCAAACTATCAAATTGGTCAGCTGTAAACTCATCCCTACCAATCAAGCACACACCCAGGCTGTTACTGTTGTAGCCCTTTACATGAGCACCTTCCCAGTACTCGGGCCGACCATTCTCAACAGTCCCGTCTCGTCGTATAACCTTGTGATAGCCGATACCTGCCCACTTGCGCTGTATGTGCCATTGGTGAATGTCTTCGGCAGTTACGTCCCTATCGTTCGGTGTGTCCGCGCAATGGACGACTAATCTAGTAATTTTCATTCGATTTACCGTTAATGTTTTAACGCCTCCTCTAACGTCTCAAACGTGGGTATTTGCTTAACCACAATCCTCCCCTCATCCCCCCAATACTTACTCACGCGACCATCCCAGATATGAGAGTCTTCGTTGAATACTGCATCGAGCAAGCCTTTCTCTAGGTTGTCTTTATCGGGTGTTTGTTGGTGAGGTTTGCCCCGCATCTTGTCTCGCTCTTCCTCGGTCCAAGACTTAGGCATAGGCATAACGAAAATTACGTGATAGCCACTCTCAGGCAAGTCAACACACGCCTTGCGTATCTCATCCTTATAATCTCGATACTGCATAACACAGGGTCGTTGTTTCCACTTATCTGAACGGGTCATACGTGGCTTTGTGTTTGGTTTTATTGGGTAAGTTTTCATATTGAAGGCAAAAAAAAAGCCCCACGAATGGAGCTTATTTAAAACAATTGAAGGATAGGCAAAATATGCCTATTTGGAAGACTTAACGAATTGCTCAGAAACAAAAAAGCCCCGCTGTGTTAGCGAGGCCTTTCCTTAAGATACTTTTCTCTGAGTATGGGAATATTATATATCCAAGGTTCACATGCGGTCAATTAATTCTTTTGAAAATTACTTAATTTTTTTGCTAACGCATCAATTATTTCAAGCTCCCATTTTTGAAACTCTTCTACAGTTGCCGTATATCTTTCATGCCACTTAGTGCACCAGGTGTTGTAATGAACGCCACAGAACTTTGCTAGCTCAGACTTTTTCATTGGTCTTTTCCCATCATTACAGGTACAAGCTCTAACAAACTTCTTATGTCGATATACCCCAGTACCACCACAAGTACCGCAAATGTTTTCCTCAACAAGCTCATTAATAACAAGTCGTCCCACCTGCAGGAAGAAAAACAAGGAACGCTTTTTGTTATCAGGAAATGGCTCTTTCCAGCCCTGCTTAAGCGCAAAGAAGATAACAGCCTTTTGAGTCAGCTTGTCTAGCTCATGTAGTACGGTTTTATCGCCCGTATACTTCAGCAAGCCGTACAGATACGCCTCTCGGCTTATATCAGCCATGCCCAGCGCACCAGCCACGTCTTGCATAGTTAATGTTGGTGTGCCGCCTAAGCAGCCGTTTCCGGCCTTCTCATAGTCCAAGCCTTTAGCGGTCATCATTGACATTAGATTCAATCTATTTGTGTTCATGTTTGTTCGGTCTCAGTCATTATTCTTGTCGATCAAGCGAATTGATCATTTTTTGATTTATTGTATTTTTTACATGGCTCATGCAATAATTCTGCAGAAAATCAGAAGGGAGGAAGAGTCTATAATAATAGTATATTTATAATATATTTATATATTTTATTATTTATTACATAACTTCTTAACCCCTCCCTTCTTTTGCCCTCCCAGATTTATTTATGTAAAACCCCATGTAAAAAATCAATAAATACTCTAGCCCAGTAACCACGCGGGTTATATTCTGCATCACTAAATATGCAATAAATCAATAATTCACTATTTCGGCGTCAACTTGCTCAATATATGAACAATGTATAAGCGCGTTGCGTGGTCTACCTCTTTTGTTGGCGTTGATGTTTTCACACCGCATAGCCAACCCTCTGTTTATCAAAGCCTGTACAATGATTTGCTCATCTTTAGGTGTTAGCCTTGCAAACTCACTCTTACGTCTAGCCTGGCTTTCCGTTAACCCTTTAGGCCCAGCTTTTCGAACCACTTCAGCACAAGCTTTTAGCTGTGTCTCAAACTCCGAGCCACCCACACGCCGTATAACCGTATCGACTAGCTTGTAATCAAGGTGCCGTACATAATCGATAGCCCATTGCGTTAAGCTATGATGTATAACGCGGTTATCTGATCCCTCTGACAGCGCCAGAATAAGCGCAAGCCTCATGGCCTTTTCACGGGTTCGGGTTAACAATACATACAGCTCAGAATCTGTTAGTTGTTGTTTCTTGTCGTTTAGTTCTTCCTCGAACGCGGTGAGCAGCTGCAGGCTTTTCTCATCAAACATCAAAACGTGCTGGCTTGGTGTCTCATGACTTGCTTTGTAAGGCGTTAAATTACCCACCAGGTTAGTCCTTACCTGTCGTATCCAATCAAGAACAGGCTCAGGCGTAGGCATTGCATTAGGCTTAACAGACAATTGCATGGGTAAATCACTTTCCATAATCAGAAAGCGCCCCAGGAAACCATCACGCACCAGTTGCGGTGTAAGGCATTGATAAAACGTTCCAGGGGTTGTCATACCAAACAGTGTTATTGCAGGGTTTACGACTTTTAGCGGCTTGTCCTGGTCATCTTTTTTAGCTGACATTGTTGAGTATGTCTGAGGCCGTAAAATGCCATCGCAGCGGCTCCAGATCTCGATTAACTGGGTAATTGCTTCCTCTCGATGAGAGTTGCCTTTGCGGTGTGAGCTTTCGAGATATTTACCAAATTCATCAATTACCGTTATGTGATTAGGGTAATCTATTGTCTGGCTCATAACCGCGCCAGTTGATGTATAGCCACTACCGCCAATTAAATTGCCATAGCCTGCAGCCTCAAGGACCGTTTCAATCACTTTCTTGCCATGTTCTTTCCCTTCCCCGCTCTTTGCGATGTTTAGGAAATACAACGACGAAAAGTTTTCCTGATCTGTCTTGTAATAACGCCCACACACCAAACTACCTAACGCTAAGGCAGCCTGAACGGATAGCGCTGGTTGCTTCTTAACGGCTGTCTCGTTCGCGTAATCAACTAACTGACCTAGTACCCCTGGCACCTTGTATAAATGATCTGGTAAGCCCTCAGAGGCGACAAGAGGCGTATATTCATTTTGTGGTTCTGGCTTTTCGTGCACCAATGGAATAGCAGAGCCTGGATTATTGTTTAAATGGGTTAACGCTACGCTGGCAACTGTCGTGTTTAGCTCTGCTTCAGGTAATGGCACCTGATTTGTTGAATTCCATTGTGAGACAAGCTGAGTCACCGTTTTTAAGTCATAACCCGCTGTAATGTATTGGCCTGCTAAGCTTGCTGCAGCGTTATTACGCCCTCCTTCAAGTACAGGGCTACCGTCGTGTTTTGTGGATGCGTAAGCACTGGCACTAAACCCAAAGTTACCAACGGGTTTTTCTTCGACGTTAAACGCTTTGATCGCTGCTATGTCTTCGTGAGAAAGAAATGGTAAATCATGTATAGAATTGATTGGCCAGCTGGCGTCTAACTCCCACTCATATACAACGCCCGTATAGTGGACTGATCCAGGTGCAACGACATAACCACCCTCGCCCCGAATATCAATCTTGGTCTTTGTGTTGGATGAATTACGAATAGCAACTTTATCGTCGTACTGAAAATAGTAATGCTTACCTTTGGACGTTTTAACCTTCCAAGGCGTGCGCCCTACTTTGCCGGACTCCATGAATGTCACTGCTTCCAGCGAATCCGCATCCACCACCACAACGCTTTTACCCGTGATAATTCCGTAGTTCGCCTGTGGCCAGCGTTGTGTCCAGGCTTCTATTTCAGCGTCAGTGGGGTTTTTATCTTGATATTGTCGCCAGTTAATTAACGGGGCTTTGGGCCATTGTTTTTTGGCTTTATCGCGATCCCCGTTACAGCGCTCATTAATAAAAAACTCGGTTATTTTCTCAAATGGTGAGCCGAGCGGAATAATGGTAAAACCCTGCTCAGCCAGTTCCCATGCTAATTCCTCTGTAGATTTATTTGTCATGCATACTTCTTAGTTAAATTCGTAGCTCATTATTTTTTTAAATTTTCCGTCAGGCTTTACTTGAATAGCCCTTGGTGTTTTAACTTGAATTGTTTTAAGCATTCTGACTGCTTCATTTGTGCTTTCAGGCATTGGCTTGTCATAGCCGACACGTTGCGCCCACCAGGTTAACGCTTTGGTTTTTGCATACCCTTCGTGTTCAGGACAAACCCACTCATTTATAAATTCAAAACCAGTGCGGTAAGCCACTCGAATAGAATTAGGTGAGCCTTTTTTGGTATGAATAAAATAATTAACGTCACTGACTGGCACCCATTCGGCTTGTATTTGCGAGCTGAGCACTGCGTCTTTTGACGCGCTGTGATCATGTATTGGCTTTTCTTCAATCTCAAAAATAAGGCCGCAATTCTCACATGTTCGACGTGCTGCCAGCTGCAATAAATTGCACTCAGGACATTGACGCACAGGCGCTGCGCCTTTTTTCTTTTTCTCTGGACTGGTCACATGCACTTGATCAATCGGCCCATGACGCTCAACGTTGCTACCGTAATCTAAAACGAGACAGTTAGTTTTATTTGTCTCAGGTGAGATCCGCAGCCCTCGCCCCATTATTTGCATGTATAAGCCAGGTGATTTTGTTGAACGCAATAATGCAATTAAATCAGTACGCGGCGCATCAAAACCGGTTGTCAGAACACCTTGCGAGATTAAGCAACGAAGCCTACCTTGTTTAAAGACTGATATAGCTTCATTGCGAGCATTCTCGGGTGTCTTACCATGGACTGTAAGCGCAGAGACACCCTTTTTTTTAAGCTTCTCTTCGATCTCAAGACAGTGTGCTACAGAGACGCCAAAGATTAACCAGCTTTGCCGGTCAGCGCCTAGCTCACAGATTTCGTCTAAGGCTTTATCAGTAAGACTGTTCTTGTGAACGGCCTTTTCCATGTCTTGAGTAGCAAATTCACCCTGGCGCGTTCTGACGCCCGTTAAATCTATTTTTTCCTGACCACCTTTGGTGATTAAGGGACTTAAAAACCCCTCATCAATCAATTGTTGTATATCCGTTTCATAAACAATCTTATGAAATAAAGCGTTTTTACCTTCCGTTAATAGTCCTGTTTTCGTCCGGTATGGCGTCGCTGAGAACCCTATCATTCTAACGTTTGGGTTCATCAGCTTTGCATGGTTTAAGAACTTGATATACATCGAGCTATCAGCGTCAGCATTAATTAAATGGCATTCATCGACAAGAATAAAATCGTATGGTGGTAAGTCGAATGCCTTTTTATGGACTGACTGAATACCTGCAAATAACACTGTTGATTCAGTGTCTTTGCGCTTCAAGCTGGCAGAATAAATGCCTACGTCGACTAATGGATTGATCAGGGCTAATTTTGAATAATTCTGTTCGAGTATTTCTTTAACATGGCTTAAAACAATAAAGCGGGCGTTAGGTTTTTTACTTAAATATTCTTCTATAAACTTGGCAATGATGACTGACTTACCGCCGCCCGTGGACACACAAACTAATGGGTTACCTTGTTCTTCTGCTAAATACTTGTTTGTTGCGTCCAGGGCTTCGCGTTGATACCACCGGAGCTGCATCAATCACTCCCTGGTAACTCAAAATTTTGAGTTTCATAGAATGATTTACACGTTTGACTACACCAAACATCAGCCCCCTTTGTTACCACACGTTTAAACTCTTTTTTCTTTTGAACATTTAACCCGATCTCTTTACCACAACAAAGACAAGCCTCCCAATAACCCTTAATTAATGTGTCTGCTGCAGGCACATATCCAAGATCAGCATAGTGGTCAAACTCAGGCATTCTATATGCTTCAAGCTCATCTACTTCATACCCCAAAATTCCAGCAGCTTTTTGTTTTGCACCTTCACTTGTGGGGTCAAAAACGATTTCAAAAAATCCATCAGTACAGTCATAATCTGAAACACGCCAGGCTATAATTTCCTGATTTTCTGTTTTAGCGATTGTAGTATTCATTAAAATTATCCTTTTTTAATGGTTAAACTGACTCGATTGGAAACATTTCATCAACTTTATGCATTGCTCTTTCTGCAGATCGAAAACCCCTTATTTCATCCACTCCATAGGGGCCAAAACCAATAAACGTTTTTGATAATTTATCCCCTTTCATGCCATGACAAAGCGTTACGCTCGCCTGGTCAGAGCGGGTATACATGTAATGGGGATCTCCTAACCCACACTGACAAATTGTTTTTTTCCATGTCACTGTTCTTGTTCCTCCCTCATTTTTTCGACAAAAAAATAAGCCGCTTTTGCATCTTTACTCGCAAGCTTTGCTAACTCTGGCGCTAGTGCATACAAGGCATTCCAAGCGATTGCTATACTCTTATGAGATTCTTTGAAATACTGAATTTCTATTAACGACTCTAAGCAACTAAGTAAACGCTCATCAGTTAATTTGGGTATTTCCACGCTTGGAACGTAGCGGATACCATTTATTATTACGTCAGGCATTAATTGAACCTTTAAGCATTTTTGAGTTGATTATTTTTCTGACTCAGTTAATTCCGCACTAAACGCATCACGTAGCATATTCACGTCTTTATCAACTAACAGATTTTTGTCTTCTACAGCTCGAATTTCTGTGCTCTTAAACTGGCCAGGATCTTCACCCGAAATAAATACCTCACCCGTATCTTTGAGCTTGTACTCAATCCAGTATTCACCCGCGTCCAGGGCCTCAGCGAAGTTCAGCAACAAATCAGGTATGTACAAATGTGAGCGACAACCACACTGCTGTTGTTGCTCGGTCAGTGTTACGTTGTAGCGCTTGCAAACCCAGTTGCCACCCTCCTCCGCACTGATGTGTAGGCAGGTTCGGCAATTAACCGCTGGGGCTTTTTCACCGTGACAAATGGCCTGGTGATCACAGAGTTTGCACTCGTACCAACTGGGTTCGTCATTAATGCGTGCTAATGGCCGATCGCTGGCAATAATCCGCGCCGCTTTTTCGTACTGTTCATTTGCATGGTCTTCATCAAAATCAACAAACTCGCCGTATAATTCTTCGTTATCTTTATTTACCGCAATATAAAAAGCGTGCTTAATCTTGCTCGCAGACATATACACTTGCATTTGCGTGTAGTGTTGAGGCTTGGCTTTCTTAACACCTTTTTTCTTTAATTCTTTAAATGATTTATCGCTATGGGTTTTCATTTCAACGACATGTTTTTGATTGGGGTTTTCAGGAAACCCCAAGCCGATGCCGTCTAAGCTACCACCAAAAAAACCATCACAAGCATTGATTTGATACTGCTTTCCCGTACGAGGATTAACTGTACTGATTTTGACACCAATCGCCTTCAAGTCAGAAGTGAAGCGGTCTTCAGCTAAATGGCCTGTCTGAAAAAGCCGGTACATCCGCCCTTCAAGATCACTAGGCGTACACCACCGGAAGTCATACCAGATAGCTCTTTCGCAAGGTTTGCCAATAATTGAAGCGCCTAAATGGCCACGAAAACCGTTATCAGAAGTATTTTTATAATGCTGGTAAATCTTATTTATTGTGTCGCTAGCTAAATTAATTGCCATTATTTTTTTGTTTTAGCTCTACGCTTTTTTGCTCAATAGCCTCTAAATATTCGGAAACATTTTCTGCTAATAACACAAAAGCAAACGCTGGTTTTCCATCATCATCAAATACTTTAATTTGACATTGACCGCCGTTAGACTCAGCCATTTCACTTATTACATCAGTTAAAGTAGTTGTAAAAAGCTTATCAACACCATCAGTCATTAATTTTCTCATTATTCTTCCTTGCTAAGGTCTTTAAGGGCTTTGACGTACCAAACATTATCAATATCAGTATCAGTAATTTGTTTTAAATCTTCAGGTTTCTCTATCTTGTTCCACCAGCTTTCATATCCCATAACAACCTTATTTAAATCAAAAACCCACATTGCTGGATTACCCATACCACGCTTCAAATAAAGTGTTTCAATGCTAGTGTTATAACCTAATACAGGTTCACAAAGATCACCTAACATAACACCCAGGTACGTCTTTTCATCACTGCATGGCTTAACTGCTACATAATCACCTTGCTTTATATTATTAATATTAAGTAATGGCTGTTCTCTTAAGGGTGAATATTCTTCAAATACCACATGTTTAACTGAAAAATTAATATTTTTATCTTCAGCTGCATCTGCACAACGTTTTATATTAAGCCACTCCCAATTCCCAATTTTTTCTGGTTTATCTTTGGTGCTATCTACAAACGCCTGGCAAAGCTCTTTGTATTTTTTACATGCCTCATATCTAGCTTGATAAGCTTCGTTCATGTCATCAATCAGTTTTTGTTGTGCTGCGTCCATGTTTTTCCTTAATTATTTAAATTGTTTGTAAAATTGGAGTATTAACCCCAGCCCTGCCCGTTATTGGGTTGTTGCTGACTATAAAATGGTGGTGTATTAGCAACAATATTCTGTTGCTGTGGAGCCTGTTGTTGCATTGGTTGTGCTTGCTGAGGCTGTTGCATCACTTGCTGTTGAGCCAAGGGCGCAAACTTTTTAATATCATTTTGTGGCCCATATTGAGGGTTATTTCTGATACCAACAGAGATAACACACGCCTGATTTAGCAGCTGGTCACTGTCATTAGCATCAGGATAGCCAATCGCTGTACACAGCGCAGATAACCGCTTACGGCCTATTTCCTCGGCTTGTGGGTTTGGGTGAGAAATATTGAAATTTTCGTAAATACTGCGGTTTTGATATTGCCCCTCAGTAATAACAAACTTCACCTTCATCAACGCGCCCGTATTTGCGCTGTTTGAATTAATACTTGCTTCAGTAATTATTGCTGGATAATTGCCTGCAGGAATTGGGGTAAAACCTTCGTCAGCTGGATATTGATTTGCAGAAAATCCAAAACTAGCCATTGTTTGTAGTTGTTCCTCTTTGCGAACTTGTTTGTAATGCCGTCATAAATGCTTCCCAGGAAAGGGGCATTTTTTCCGGTAAATTAAAACGGTTTTTTGCCTTGTAAGCGGGTTTCTCGACAGTGTAGATATTACGTTGTCCAGTGCCCACGCCTCTGGCTTTATTACTCAGCTTGTCACGCTGGATAGTCGTCTGGTAATTACAGAAAAGCACACAGTCAGACCATTCCTGCATTAACGCACTGGCTTTATCGTGTAGCTTTAATTGATAACGGTCGTAAGGTTCAGTTTCAGGCGAGTCAAAACGTTTTATATTTGAATGGCTAATTAAAATAATCGCCATTTTTTTCTCAACTCGAAGCCTATCAAGTAAATCTAAAACATCCCGCCAATAAGCTAGTGCCGCGATGTAACCCTTCGCAAAACCAATATCCTCAATACTATTTTTGCCTGCTTTCTTAGCGACATTATCCCAGACCAAAGGCTCAAGGTGGTCCAATGAATCTAATACAACTGTCTTGAACTCGTGCTCTTCGCATAACAAAGCATTCAGTGCACTTATTGTGTCTTCATATGACTTAAGGACAGGAAACGAGTCCAGCTCTAACAGCCCCGCCCCATCTTCTGTAAATAGAAAAATAGGACTAGGTGCACCCGCTGCAAATGTCGTCTTTCCTATGCCTGGCACCCCGTACAACAATATTCGGGGTGATTTTAGTCCAGTGGTTTTTGATATACTGCTGAGTGAGATAGCCATTAGTGAACGCTCTCAATGACAACAGATGTCTTACTTGGCGTGGTCGTAATGACATTAGTCACCATCGCATATTTACGCTGATTCTCATCGCGTAGGCTGCGCAGGGCTTTTACATCAACTTCATATTTTGTACGAAATATCTTGTTAAAGGTTTCTTCGCCCACCAGACGCTTAACGTGACTTACTTTAGTTTGGTCAACTTTGCGATCAAATTTAGATGTTGTGCGTACTTTAAAGCGTGGCGTTGTTTCACTTCGTGAGCCTTCCAGCTCACAGCCCATTAAATCAACAATTCGCTCTTCAATTGAAATTCGGTGCTCTCTGGCTTCTGCTTCTCTTAGCTTTGCCTGCTCTAACAGTGATGCATAGTAGTCCAGAGCTTCCCTTGTTAGTTCTTTTTGTTCCATTGTTATTGGTCTCATCAAATACATGTTCTTTCTTGTAGTACCTCTGTGCGTGATTATCCTATTATAATCACCAACAAATATCAAGGTACACTATACAGATGAACATCAATTATTTTTGACCGGTCTTATAGCTCCAACGTATACTCTTATCTAGGTTCACTTAGGTACACTAAATAGATGATATGAGTATTGGTATTGATGAACTCGGCCTAAAACAGACAATGGGCTTTCGTATACGGCTAGCAAGACAAAAAAGAAACCTCACAATGGAAGAGGTCGCTAGTCAACTAGGCTCATCAAGAGGCTACATTGCTAATGTAGAGTCAGGAACTACTAATCTTTCACTTATAAGAGTGATTGAGTTCTCCAAGATTCTAGAGGTAGATCCAGCATGGCTTACAGGCTTTAGAAATTCTGATGAAGGGCTGTTTATTGATGAGCTAACAGACTTTATTACTGACGATTTTGTTCTTAAGTCCACTTTTTTGGATAAAAAAGGGCTTAAAAGTGATCGCATTTTAAGCGTTGAAGTCGTTGGTAAATCCATGGAGCCAACCATAAAAGCGGGCAGCTTTGCTATAGCTAATATGGAAGCTACTGGAATAATTGAGCGTGATTTATTTGTTTTAAAAGTAGAAGATAAATACTGTGTACGTTGGGTTGAACCTACAGTTGAAGGTAATTATAAAATTGAAAGCAATCAAAATGACCCTTTTTTCATGCCTAACTGTACTGTAACGCCAATGGAATTAACCCAAATTGAAATTATTGGGCGTGTTGAGTTAATAGTTAGCAGTAGAGACTGACATTATTCTCTTTCAAGCAACTCTTTAAAAATCTACAATACTGGCTAGTTCTGTTGTCAGGACTAGTTTTTGCTTTATGGCGGGTGGAGAAAGCGGAATAAAATACCGCATTTGCGGAAATATGCTTCACCGAGGTTTTACTCTTTAATGGTCTCGGTAGTTGACACCCGCCGCCATTTATTCAAAAATGGCAGCACTAATCTAAAAAATACCATTAAAGAGAAAAATATATGAAAACTTCCAGAGTTTTTTATACCTCACCTTTTGTGCATTTTTCTTGTAGCCTGTTTTTAGCTCGTTTTTCAACCAGCTAATTACTTACCTTTGTTTTGTTCTTAACTGCGAACTGTCGTAGTGCCTTGGCACATCTACAGAATTTAAAAAAGTGAAATATTTCACCTATTCCAACGTCATCAAATGACTGATAGTTCGCGCACGGAAATGATTTAAGACGAAAGTACAGGCTATGTCACAAGCGAACTGCACCACACCTACATTTCATGCCATGCTTAATGATGGCTTTGTTATGGCACCTAGCGCATTCTTTAGCGCCCTCGCTGAAATTGGGCTTAGTAAGCGTGAATTCAAAATCGTTGTTTTTATCTATAACAAGACATTTGGTTTTCATAAAACCGTTGACCGCATTGCTCTTAGCCAGTTTGTAGATGCCACAGGCATAGCTAAGCACCATGTCTCAGAGCTTATTAAAAAACTGGTCGCTGAAAAAATTTTGATCAGACAGACGACAGATAACGGGTATCTGATCGGATTCAACCCCGCTCTTTTGGATATAGGCAAACAGTCTAAGCTATCTCAACACAACGCTAAAAAAGTAGATACCTCAGTTCCCAAAACAAGTAACGGGGGTTCCCAAAACGCGGAAAAAAGGGTTCCTCAAACAGGGAACCACAATATATATAATACAAAATATAATAATATTATTATTAAAGAGCCTTGCTCAGAAAATGAACAGGGTTTAAATAATGATCAAATCAAAAAGCAAAATCCCACCACTGAAGACTTCCAAAAAGTTAATGCCATTGTCTTTGAGTCACTGGAAGAACAATACGGCACTGAGTTTATTCAAGACCATGAGACTTTGATTAAATCAAAGATGATGGATAACGAAGCCTATTGTCGACAAAATGGCTACTTCCCAAAAGTCAGTATGGCTCTGAAATACGTACAGACTGGTATTGATAACTACCTGAAGACCCAAAAGCGTACCGCTCAAATCACCGCAGCCCTAGACAAGAAAGCCAAGGCCACCACTGATTACCAATTCAAAATTGCCCAAGAACTTGAGCGCAAGATGGATGCAATTGCGCAACGAGGACGTACGACAGCTGAAGAGCTAACCGACTACAGCTGGGCTAACAAATTCCGCTTTGATAACAACAATACCGACGAGAACGAACATGACCCAATCCCTTACAACCACGAAGAATCAGGACATTGTTACTTTGAGCAGAGCCGAACTAACAACGTTTTACAACGAATGTCATGCAATGGCTTCAGGAATAGAGACTATTAGCAAGTCGTTGCTTGAAAAAAGAAATATTCCTATTCAGCCAGTCCTCGACATCTGTGTTCTTGCGGGATTGCTGAAAAAAGGGCTGGAACCACTCATACAGAAATAATAAATAACTATGAGCAAAGAGATTCAAGGAAAAGAAGTTATTGGCATCCAGAGCCAGGCATTAACCGCTGAAGAGCTGCATATTCTTGTAGCTCTAGCCGATGGCAAAACCGAAGATGAAATAGAGCAAGAGCTAGGCACAGACATCACTCTCGCAAGCCTCCCAATTAGAGCAAAGCTTGGTGCAAGTACAAAAATACACATGATTAGCCGTGCCTTTTTACTTCAAGTTTTGATTCCTAGAGCGCTGGTAGTTTTGCTCTGTGCATCGATGGTTGTTGGCATGGATGACGGCTACAGGCGGGGACGGACAAGAGTTAGAGAGTCTTTCAGGACATCATTAAAAATAAAAAGTTAAATCAAGGGAGAGATTAAAATGGCTTACGAAATTCCTATAAATGCAATAAAAAAAGAAATTGAAAGGCTGAATAAAAAAAGAATTCTAATTCATTCAAATATAAATGCCTCAAGCGACTTTTTAAACTTACGTAACAAGAGGCTTGAGCTAGCTACAACTCAAGGAAGACTTCAATGTGCTATTGAGCTTTCAAGCGCTGGCTTGAAAAAACTTACTAAGAACCAGCTCGCAGACACCCAAGCAGAACTTGCCAGGGTAAACAAAGAAATCGCTAGGCTTGAAAGGCTTCGGAAGCTGGATGTTAAAAAAGAAATAGAAAAAGAAGTTCAAATAGAAAATGATATTTTCGACTTAGCCCAAGAGCTATGCAATATTGAAAGGATGGCTAATCGGTGGTGATAGGTGCCCTGCTAGCTGCAGGGCTGGGCAGCATTTTAGTTGTCTTGATCTTCTGGCATGGTCACAAAATTATGTAAATTCTGTTCTTTTAGCTCTATCCTGGATGGTCCTACTTTTATGAGCTTATCATTGTCACCATCAGCATATTGCCCAGAAAAACTTATTATAGCGCTATCATTAGTTAATTTTTCAATACTCATTGTTGCCCATGTATCAGCATTAGCTGACTGATAATAAGTTTTTCCATCCCAGTGTAATGTTGTAGAAAATAAGGAGTTATTATTTCTTTTTATTGAGTTAAAGCTTTTACCTTCTTTTACATTTTCTCTAAGGATCGTTATATCAAGGTAGTTATCCTTATTAGGCCCGGCATGAAACGAAACTGCTTGCTTATCACCCATTGTATAAGGGAAATCAGAAACGCTTAACATATTACTGATGACAATTGGTTCACTCTTAACCACTGGATCAATAATACATCCAACAATAAAAACCACTACAAAAGCACCACCATAAATGCCTACTACTTTTCTCCTTGTAGCTTGTTTTTTCTTTAAAACTAAATCAGGTTTTATCATTCCAATGACAAACGCAATGATAATAATAAAGCACAACAGTCCTAATATTGCTGCCATTAACCAATCTCCTTTGTTAAAATTTTTGTGAATAGTATCACACTCTCAAAATAACTAGGACTAGTGTACTTAGGAAGCAAACTATGTATAAAACACTTGTAGCCTTACTTATAGCCGCCCTCCCCTCCTTCGCACTTGCTGATATCGTGGGCAAAGTCGTATCAGTGGCAGACGGGGATACGATTACTGTCTTAGATGACTCAAAGAAACAGCACAAAATACGCTTTGCTGAGATAGACACGCCGGAGAAAGCTCAGCCATATGGCAGTAAAGCCAAGAAAGCGTTATCTGACTTAATCTTTAGTAAGACAGTTGAAGTGCGTGAGCACGATGTTGACCGCTATGGTCGTATTGTTGGCCATGTTTATTTGGGCGGGACATGGATCAACGCCGAAATGGTCAAGCAAGGCCATGCCTGGGTTTATCGAGCATATAGTAAAAACAAAAACCTGTTAGCTCTAGAACAAGAAGCCAAGGCCGCTAAAAGAGGTTTATGGGCGTTGTCTGAAGCTCAGCAAATGCCACCATGGGAATGGAGAAAGCAACAGCGATCTGGCAAAAAAACGCAAACCCAGGCTAAAGCTCAAAACTCATCAAGTGGTAAATGTGGTACTAAACGCTACTGCAAAGAGATGAGTAATTGTGATGAGGCAATGTTTTACTTACAGCAATGTGGGCTGACCAGACTAGACAGAGACAAAGATGGCGTGCCTTGTGAGAGCTTGTGTAAGTAAATTATATAAGCTCATATCTTATAAAATGATATGATATCAAATCATATATAAATACTTGATATCATATCGTTTCAAATGCTATCAAATTAGATCAAAAAGCAGGATATCACCTGCTTTCATCTATAATTAGATAACATGATATCACCTGATATCATATCATTTAATAATCAGCCAGCTTATGCAATTCAGGTAACAAGATAGATTGTATTAGCTTCTGTTTACTTCGATGCTTGCTGTTATCAAATGCATCTTCAAGTAGCTGTAATTGATATTTGTTCAGTCGAAGTAAGAACTGTTCTGTTGGCTTCTCATCTGGGTCATGCTCATTTTTTGGTTTTTCAGGCTCAGCGACAGGCTCAACCTTTTTAGCTGACTCAGGATCTTTTTTAATTTTCTTACCAGAGATAAAAGCTTTTCGTTCTTCTTCAGTAAATGTATTCAGTTCGTCGTCAGTTACTAAAGCATTTTTAGGCATTGTTGTTACTCAACATCTGAAAATATTTTCTTAGCAAGCCTGTTCATTTCGAACGAAGCTTTTTCGTCTTTATACTCAATTACACTTAACCCGCTGTCTTCACACTCTCGAAATGCTTTCCTAGAATATAAGCACTCATCAAGTATCTCGACTAACTCAATCCCTGGTAACTCTTGAATTAAACCAATACTCTCACGCTTCTCACCTGACAAGTGATGTGTAGATACTTCGTTGAAAAATAGAATGCACTTGAGCTTACGATTCATCTTTGAAGCTTGGTTACAAAGCTTCAACATGTGGGGGGTAGTTTCTAAATTGAATGTAGACGGCTTAAGCGGCATCAATAGTATATCTGCAGCCAACAAAGCAGACCTAAGCTCTTCCGAATCACGACCGCCAGTATCAATAACTAGGTCTTGATATCTCTCTTTTAAGTCAAACATAGAATCATAAATATCACCTGTCTTTTGAACACAGTGAATTTTAGGTTCGACTTCGGCTCTTGATCTTCTTAGCGCCCATTTAGAAGCGGATGGTTGAGGATCTGCGTCAATTAATAAAACATCCCTCCCCTGCTTAGCTCTCCAAACAGCTAAGTTAACGGCAGCTGTCGTCTTGCCGACGCCCCCTTTTTCTTCCCCCACTAAAATAATCATAGGCCTGCTTACCAAATTAAAGTGATATCATATCATATTATTGCATTTAGTATTATTTATGCAACTTTGACGGTAAGAGATGTACAACAGTAGCTTAATGAAGATATCATGTTATCTGATTAAAAATTAGATGATCTGATATCATATCATATTAAAAGGTAGCTTCATGACTCAAAAGTGCCACTCTTTTAATCATCTGCCAGAACGCCACCCCAAGAGCGCACTACAGTTAACCCCAAGTTACATGGGTGCCACTCTGAGTGTCACCCTATCAGTGGCACTATCTGTATTGCTCTTTGCATCAATCTCAGAAAATTACTACTACAGTCTTATGTTCGCTGGGCTTGCATTATCATTTGAATTAGCCAAGTTTGTTGCGCTACCAGAGATTGCACGACGAAAGTCGCGTGGTGACTGGTCTGGATGCATAAGTGCATCTGTGTTGTTTGGTGTACTTGCTGCTGCAAGCATCTTAGGTTCAATTGGTGGGTTGCAGAGTGACACCCAACGTGTTCAAGCCAGTATCACAAAGTCAGAGCAGCAAAGAGTGGCACTCACAGAACAAAGACAGTTGTTGCTTGATGAGATCGCAGAAAATCAGAAAGCTATAGATAAGTACATTGCACTCAACAGAATAAAGAATTATGCGCAGCCATTACAACAGCGTAATGAAGCGCTGAGAACAAAAGCGGCAACGATACAAGACAAGATCAGTACGCTAAGTGTTGTACAAGAAACGCCAATGACTGCATTGTTGGGTGCTATTGCTACGGCGGTGGGTAAAGATAAAGATGTAGTGCAGGTTTACGTTTTCATCTTGTTAGCGGTATTGCTTGACCTGGTTGCTAGCTTCTTTATTTGTTTACTACGTGAAGAAAACGACTTCCGTCGTGACTATAAAAGTAAGCAGAAAGTAGAAGAGGGTGACACTACTTCTAATGTGGAAGAAAAGCCAACAGTTGCACTTTTAGAAAGTGCCACTCCTGAATCTGAAAAAGTGCCACCCACTGCTACCCCAAGCTTACAGGTGGGTTGCGGTGATCATTGTGAGCAGGAGCAGGGTGGCCATAGTCATAATCCAAAAGCGATGAAACAACAAAATGTTGTCAGCATCAATGATAAATATGAAGCATTAAAAAAACTTGTGCTGGAAATGAATGAGGGAGAGGGCGTTAGTAAACGACAAATGATGAAACGATTTAAATTAGGAACCCGAACAGCAGACCGCTATTACCAGCTGTTGCTTAATGAAAGTCTCATTGTACAGCACAACGAAACTAAGTTATTTTATCGAGCTGCCCAAGGTAAGACGATAGAACAACATGCAAAAAAATATGGCTAAAAAGCCAACAGTGACAGTAACAGTTAAAAAGCGGCGGCGTGTTGTTGTACCTCCACCGACTGAGATAGAGGCACCGCCAGCCGCTGAAGTAGCTAAGACCGAGCTTAAAATTAAAAAGGCTAAACCTACCAATTATAAAAGCAGGAAAACAGCAAAGCAGATCCTCGCTATTCTTGCTGAGGAATTTCCCACCGTTTTTGCTGCAGAGCCTAAGCCATTAAAAGCAGGTTTTACTCAAGACTACCCATCGACCAAGCTAACCCAGCGAGAGTGGAAGAGGGGGGTTGCTGAGTGGGTAACAAGTGAGAAATACCTCAAGAGTTGTGTTGCTGGCTCCCAGCGAATTGATATCAATGGTCAGCCAAGTGGGGAAGTCTCTCAGAAAGAAGCCAAATATGCTAAGGCCCAGCTGGCAGTCACACAGCTTTTGAAGAAAAAGCAGTTTTCAGCGTTAAACAAAAATAAGCAGTTAGCGATGCGCGAGATGGCTAAGAAAGTGGCTAGAGAGGCGGAATAGTCCATCATTGTTTATATGAGTTAAGCGCAGCCTTCAAGCTAATGTATGTTCCACAAAATGTTCCACGCGGAACATGTTACTTAATATCAAATTCACAGAGATAGAATATCTTTAGTGCTTTCCATCCCTAAAATAGCTTCATTGATGCATGACTCAAGTAACAAGTACTTCAAAGCGTATACATAATGCGCTTTTACACTATCTTGATTGCACAAATTAAAAATAGTCCTTTCTGTCACTTCAAGAGCATTAGCTAGTGTTTTTTCATCATAACCATGCTTCTGAAACAGCTTTTTAAACTCTGGCCCAGTCATCAATGGGGATCTCCTGTAGCGTTTAAATGCATCTTACTGAATTTTTTTCAATATACAAGGCTTCCAAGTCATATATTAATGAAATTTTTTCAAAATACCTATTGCATTATATAAGTACTTGTATATTATATAGGTACTTGTATAATGATAGGTAAGAAACACAACATGAAGCGGCTCAAGTTTGTAGGTAAATCTAAAGATGCGCTCAAGTGGTTTCCAGAAGCTGCCAGGCAACAAGCTGGCTATCAGCTACACCTAGTACAAAAAGGCGAAGAGCCATACGACTGGAAACCAATGACAACTGTTGGCAAAGGAGTTAAAGAGATCAGGATTAAAGAAGGCGAGCAATACAGGATTATTTACATTGCTAAGCTTGAAGATGCTGTCTATGTCCTACACGCCTTTAAAAAGAAAACTCAGAAAACAAGTCAACACGACATTGAAATAGCTAGAAATGCATTAAAAGAAATCCTGCGCTAAGCGGGATTTACCAAATATTTATAGAGGGTTTATGACATGATAGAAGAATTTGAAAGCGTTTGGGATGCGCTAGAAGATGATCCAATCAAAGCACAAAATTTAAAATTACGCTCAGAAATAATGATGGCCGTTGTGGCACAAATTAAGCAGAAAAAATTAACTCAAGAAGATGCGGCCCAAGTTTTAGGCGTATCACAACCTAGAGTTAGTGCATTATTAAATGGAAAATTAGACCAGTTTCGTATCGATATGCTTATCGATTTTGCTCATAAGCTTGGTTTACATGTACATTTTGATATTGCTGCTTAATGATATGGCTCCCACCTAATTAGGTTAGGAGCCGCTATCTTGTTAAAACTATTTAATGTAAAAATCTATTTTTACACTTTGATCATAAATATATTTGTCTTTTAAAGACTTTGTATATCCTTCTTTTACTGAGTCTATTTGTATGAAAGCACTCTTATCTAGCTTTAACTCATAGTACCCGTTTTCATCACTCACAACCTGGTGTACTTTACTGCCGCCAAACCCATCATAGTCACCGCCTTCATAGTAATAGTTAGTTATATACAGTGTATAATCACTCATGGCTTTTTTGTCTTTATCGTACACATAACCACTAACAGTGACATTTTGAACATCTGAGTGTGCGCTTTCCCACAAATTCTTGAGCACTGAAGGAAGCAAGTAACAAGAAAACAGTAGTATGGTTATGGCTGAAATTGCAATAATCGATCTTTTACTGACTAGATTTATACGCATCGATCCTACTTTTTATCGTTGATAAAATAAAAGACTCTTTTTTCTGTTGAATATTTCCATGAGTAACATCAGGCGCAGTTCCATCAATATTATCGACTCTATTAGTTCCTTCTGCTGAGTGTCGATACCCTCTTGATCCTGGCAAATTAGAGCTACCATCAGTTGAGCTTTTTTCGCTTGATTTTGGGTCGTCGCTATCCTTACCGCTACGACTAGAGGTTCCAGAACTTTTTGTTTGGTATAAGTTGAGTGTGTACGCTACATTGCTAGGCACAGAGCTATCTACTGTAAGACTCCTAGCAGGCCCATCAGAGCTATCGACTATCACCATCGTATCTATTGGAATACTTTCATCTTCTGCAAACTCGGCCAGGTTTACAGCATTATCACCGCCATAACTATAGCCATAGATGATAACCTCATTCCCTAGTTTATAGTTACTGAGTAAAAAATCTGCGCCGCGTGAAACTCCAGCCCCCTGAGTAAAAGCAGGGGCTATTATTGCTCCTACAACCTCACGTCCCTTGGAGATCGCATATTTATAAACCTGGTCATATATTTTACCAGTATGTCCTACATCCTCGTTTGATTTCTTAATTTGTCCTTCACCAAAAGGGCCACCATGGTAAAAAATTAAGATAACCTTATTTTTTTCCTTGGCCTCATCCTTAGTAAAGAGTTTTACTATTTCTTCTGGTGTTAAAAGGCCATCACCAAACGCATTTTGCAACCCTGCAGCAGTGAGTCTTTCATTAGTCAGACTAGAAGCGGAAAAGCCTCCACAATCAAAACCAGTTGTTACCTTGCCACTACAGGGGCCAACAATTGAGTTCCCGTTGCTGACCTGACTACCCACTATCGCAGCGGGTTTGCCATCGACCATAATGGTTGGGTTGCCCGTGGTAATCACACTACCATCGCTGAGCTTGTCACCCACACGAGCGATAGGGAAGCCTTGATCTTTCATATTAGGGCTACCTTCAACGATGGTATTGCCTTTATTGTCTTTATCACCAACACGCGCTAAACGGAACACCTGTTGTACTCCAAATAATGGCTATTCAGTCAGTTTAGTCAGAATAACCAACCTGTTGTGGTAACTCGTCACGCGAAAACCGTTTCATTTTGTATCTGTTGAGTGCTTTTGAGCTATGGCGGGGTTGGGCGTCACTTTTCATTACATTAGATTAATCTAACTTAGTAATACGTATTACCGTTTTTGATAGTATACTACTAATGTCACCCAAAAATAGCCGATAACAAAGGTTATCGGAAGTTTTTTCGAGGGGGGTTCGGTATTCTGGGGAGGGGGAGGAGCACTAAGGGTCTTGTAACAAGAAATTAAGCCATACTTTCATAAGTATTCTTAAAAAGACAAGGAGCAGGTTATGAAAGAAGAAAAGCAATCAGATAAACGACAAGAAAAACCAATTTTTTCCTTTGAAGAGGTAACGCTTAAATATCACAGAAATTTAATTTTATGTAGCGTAATTTGTTGGGCCTATGGTTCATCTGCTCTAACATTTAAAGATGAAACAAATATCACTGTATTTCCTTTTAAAAATGCTACCTTAGACCATATTTTCTTTGAAAATGGGCTAGTACTTGTAACAATATATTTTTTAATAATGTTTATCATTTCTGCATTAAACGATGGGCTAAGGTGGAGAATAAAGCTGGTTATAAAAAACAGTCTTCCTAAAACTGGATCAGTAGGAGCTGGGCAAGTTGCCCATGAATTACAACATAAAACTTACTCCACTGCTTTAGAAAAAGTTAATAACTCAACTCCAAGTAATGCAAAATTTAAAGTTTATGACACTGATGATATAAATAGAATTTTTCAGGAAATATTTAGACAATTAGATGATCTTTCTGATAAATATAATTCTGACCGAGAGCCTGATCTAGAACCAATAAATAATTATTTTAACTTGATTAAAAACACTTTTAAGGAGGATCGAGACTTAATCATTAAATATGATAAGGGGTTTAGATACTGGAGTTATTTTGACTGGATATACTGGTTTATTTTTCAATCAATGCTTCCAATTGTATTCTGTATTTACAGTATTATATTGATTTTTTATAGATAATATACTATTAGACCTTTACAAGAGCCTAAATTAAGTTTTTAGTACCCATTTCTTCATGTGAAAATGACAAAAATAAAAAGGTTTCTTGATGATTAAGTTTAAAAAAATTGTACTACTTGAGGGGCGGCCGGGATTCTGACCAAATTGGCCAGAATCGCCTATAAATATCTGTTTTTTAAAAAGTATATCTGAAAAGCTATTTGTAGCTTTTGAGGACTTATTGTTATTCATTAGTGATCAAAAAGCAAAAAAAAGCCTGTTGACCAACATCCATGTGTTTTATCTAACACTTAATGTATAATTCATACTGGAAGTTTAAGTTGTAAATAAGGAATAAATTTTGTACTTGAATAGGATGCTTTTTAAGCTTTTTTTACCCTCATTTTTGTTTTTAGTCCTCTCACTAGCTGTTTTTAGCTTCTTGTACTATTTGATACCAAGTTCATTCAGTAATCACCAGTTATTGATTCCACTTGCAGAGAAGGCTAAAAGTGTAGCACCTTGGGCAGGGATGGTGGTTTGTGCTTTTGCCACATTATCAATGATACAGAGTACCATTCAACTCATTTCATGGGGCAAAGGAAGAACGCAATGTTGTCACAAATGCTCAGGTATTACAAAGCTAGTTGATGGACGCTATGGACTGTACAACAAGTGCATAGCTTGTGGAAATACTGAAAGGGCTTAGTTTGACTGTTACCCTAGATTATTCATTTTCAAACCAAATAGTATGACGATGTTTTAAAGGTTTTCCACAATGAATACAAGATTTCACTGGCAGAGCCATTGAGCGCTTCATGGCTTGACTTGTATTGTTACATCCATAATAAAGCTCCCAAACTCCAGGTGTTCCAGAAACTCCACTTTGTTTGTTACAATGATTACAAATTACATTCTCAATATGAATCCTATGATACTCACCCGCAATTTTAATTAATGCTATTGTTATACATCGCCCAGGATAGCCAATCACACCAATAGTTATACCTTTATAGTTCGAATATTTTTCTAGCCGATTGTAAAGACTTTCAAAGTCATAGTTTTTCCATGACTTGAATAATGTAACAAACTCATCAGAGTACCAGTCTTTTTTCTCTGGGAGCCTAATCTCTTGGTTATCTAAACTAATCACCTTCATGGCTAACTACAAATCCTTCGTTCTTTTGCTACAGAACTATATGCCCATTGGTATATAAATATAATGCCCACTACAGTAAATCCTACGCCATCCCAACCCAAATGAAATCTATTATCTAAATAATAGGCCCTAACAAGCATAATTCCCCCTGATACAAGAAAGTATAGGCTTATATGAAATAAAAACCTTTCTACAACTTGAACAAGAAACGTTATCTCTTTTCTTCGAGAAAACCATACACCAAAGGAAGCCATACCGAAAAATAATGATATCCCAAAGAAAAGTACATTATGAGTAATATCAGTAATTTCGTTTGGTGAAATCATAATGTTGCCAGGAAGCATATTATTAATATCTATAGCTAAATACACAGCTAAAAAGACTAGTATTGGACACAATAATATGCTTGTTAGTATGAGCCGTAACCTTGAAATATTAATTTCATCGACTTTATTTATAACTTATATCCTTTCATAACAGTTTTATATGCACTTTGGTACATGACTATTATCATAGCAATAGCAAAGCCAATGACCTCCCATCCAAACTTAAAATTGACATCAAAAAAATGGCTTATGAGAAAAATAATAATAATTGAAACTAATATTAGACTAAAATAATTAAACAAAAACTGCTCAAAAATCATAATCTTACAACTCATTTTATCTTTTATATAGTACCAAACACCAAATATTATTCCAGAAACTATACTAATTCCTTCAATTAAAAATATTTTATACACTAAATAAGTTATATCATAAGGGGATGTCATAGCTTGATCAGGAAACATCCTCTTGATGTCAATAGCTATATAAATAGCGGAAAAAAATAAAGCTGGACACAACAGTATACATACAAGAACCAGACGCAACTTTATTAACTTATCAGGGATAGTCATGAATTGGATATCCATTTTTATTAGGAATATGATCAGAAACACTACCAATGGATGTTCTTTCTGGTTTTGAAGTATATATAACTTTTGAACCAGCAATAACTCTATACTGTTTAGCCGTTTCTAAGACTCCTGTTCTTGTGTTTGTAAGCCCCTGAAAGTCTATTGCTTTTAGTGCTCCATTGATACCATGATAAAGCTTGCCATTCCAATCAGATACTTGAGCTTCATATCTAATTGTACGAGCTTGAACAAATAAGTTTTCTGTAGTTGCACTTGAAAATGCTGTTCCTAGTCCCCCAGATAATATATGGCTTATCTTCATAAATTGCCCAATTCTAGTTACAAATAACCCTTTAAATGCTCCCCATAAAGAGTTTTCAATAAGGCCAAGTCCTTCCCAGTCAGAGTTAACTACCACTAAAGTTTCAGGATGAGTATAAACAGGCGCAGCTATTCCATCACCAGGTATGGTTGTAACCACATAAGGTAAAGACACCTCAAAGTCCCCAAGCCCGCGATTTTCCAGTGCTTCACGAACAAGCCTTTCTAAATTAGGCTCAATATTATGAGAAGCACCTTCAATAACTACGCCACCACCACCAACTAGCCTGTTATCAACAATGCCTGTACTAGAGTCTACTTCCTGTTCATAAACTGTGGGTTCAAAATAAACATTCCTTCCTTCTCTTCTAGCACGTTCAATCTCTCTTTCCCTTTCAGCTGCCCGCTCTACAGACTCCCTGGAATCTCTATGATTTCTGCCCGCATTTTCAGTTCCTGTATTGACTGCTCCGCGAGTTTCCCAATAACCATTTGAGTCCACAAAAGCCAATGGGTTATTGCTTGCATAGGTGTAACGGTTATAACTCTGCATATAATTAGGATAAGGGATAAACGGATCAGCACTTAAAAACCGTCCCATATTTGGGTCATATACGCGGCCATTCATGTGGACTAAGCCCACACCATCCAAGTGCTCGTGGTTGGTGAAGCCACGTTTGGTAATGGTGCTGGTGATTTTTGTAAAATCAATCGCGGCTTGCCAGTCCGTCTGACGGCGCTTACCCCAGGGATCATAACTAAACCGCTCTACCACTTGGCCGTTTTGGTCGGTAATAGCAGTCAGCGAATTTAAGTGATCCCGGTGAAAATAATTGACGTTAAGGCCATTGTCGGTGCCGGCATTTTCGGTTTTGGTGATAATGGCGACATCCGCAATGTAATGCTTGTGTTGTATTTTGCCGGTATCACTGACCACCTTTTCATAAATACCCGATTGGTAGTAGGTTGTGCTGGTGCCAGTGGGTCCATGATCAATCCGGCGTACCCGTTTTTGGTCAGGACCATACACTAAGTCAATTTGGTAATCACCGCGGATAATCTGATCGGGTTTATCAAAGGCGGTATAGCGCACGGTACGGCCATTACCGCTGGTCATGTTGCCGTTGGCATCATAGCAGTAGGTCGCGTTTTGGCTGCCCGTGGTTTGGGTTAACGCATGGGGACCGGCTTGCTGGTTACCACACTTACCTGCGTAACTATAATTACCGACATCCAATTTATGGATGATATTGCCTAACCTATCGTACTGCACGGTGGTAGTTTGAGTGTTGCCACTGAGTAGTGCGGTCACTTCCGTTAAGCGATTGAGTTGATCATAGGCAAAGGTCTCTTGGATCTTCTGTCGTTTATCTTCCCGCTGAGTGAGGTTACCTAACTCATCGTAGGCAAAGTGCAGGTCTTCAATCTGACGGGTACTACCCATGTAGGTACCACTGTCTTGCAGGCGACCCGTTTGCTTATCAAATACCCGCAGGGTGGTGGCACCATTACCGTACTGTTGTTGGGTAATATTGCCCAGTGCATCGACCGCTTGCGCTTGCCAGTAGGTGTTAGCATTACCATCGAGAATAGCAGTCAGGTAACCCCGTTCGTTGTAGACTTGTTTCGCGGTGAGTCCGGTAGGGAAGGTGGTTTGTAAAGGACGACTGTATTGGTCGTAGCTATAACTGAGGGTAAAGCTTTCACCAAACAGGGTTTGCGTTTCTGAGGTTACACGCCCTAAGTTGTCGTACTGATACTGTTGGGTAATGCCATCGACGGTGACGTGGTCTAGCTGACCTTTACGCTGTTGGTCGTATTGCCATTCAGAGACCCGCCACAGTAATTTACTGCTGGCTTGGGCATTTTCCGTTTGTTTCACTAAGCGATCGAGCTGGTCGTAACTCAGCTTGGTGACCTGGCCTTTGGCATCCTGCTGACGAATCAGCCGACCCAAGGCATCATATTCATAGGTCCATGCGCCTTTGTCGGGATCATTCATCGCGATTTTGCGGCCCAATACATCATACGTCAGGTCGACGGTATTATTGTCGGGGTCCGTGGTTTGGGTCAGATTACCAAAACTGTCGTAGGTGTAGCTGAGGGTACTGTCTTGCGCATCAATCACCTTCACCAACTGACCGGCACCGTTATAGTGTTCGGTTTTGGTCTGGCCTTTAGCATTGGTGAGGACTTTATTTAAGCCCTGATAGGCAACTTCTGTTGTGCTGCCATTCGGTTGCGTGGTTTTAATCACCCGTTGCAGAGGATCATATTCATACTGTATCCAATACACCTCATGGCCTTTGAAGTAAGGCAACGAGGTTTTCTCCATCTGGCCCAGTGTGTTATACACGGTGTCCTGGTATTGGGTTTCACCGGTTAAGGCCAAGGTTTCGGTGCGAATCGTACGCTCCAGTTGATCCATATAAACCGTGCTGGGGGCACTGCCTTCCGTCTTCGTTGTCACCCAATACACGGCGCCTGCGGGACATGCTGTGGAGGCATGACACCAACCACGGGTCACAAAGGTTTGGCTGTTATCGGGTGCTTTTTGTGTGGTGAGTCGACCAAAGGCATCGTAGCCATAGGATGTCATCAATCCGTTGCTATCGGTTGTGGTGAAAGGTACACCCCAGAACGCATCACTGGTTTGTTGAGTGGTATGGCCTAAGGCATTAGTCGTTGAGATTAACAGCAAGCCTTGGGCATCATAGGTATACGTCTGTTTGCGTGCAGCAACGTTGGCGCCTTGGGTTTGCTCTTCGATTAAGTTACCAACGCGGTCGTATTTAAAATCCGTGGTCAGGACATAATCACCTTGGCCAGGCGCTTGAATGCGCTGGGTTAAGGCGCCTGTCATGGAATCATAATTAAACTGCGTAGTGCGGGTTTGGCTGTCACCGGATACACCCACATTGGTGGCTTGCGTTTGTGTGGCTAAGCCAATCAGCCAGTTACTTTCATCATTTTGGTAGGTACTAGCGGTGGTACTGGTCTGCTGACCTAAGGCATCCTTAATGATCTGTTTGGCTTCTGTGGTATTACCCCAGTCATCATAGCTAAAGGTTTCCGTCAGGGTCGACAGCCATTCATCCTGCAGGGATTTTTGCTGGGTTTTCCGTGATACTAAGTGGGTTTGAAAACGCTTAATATCGCCATCATCCAGCGTATTCACCTGCCAGGTCTGCTGCGTATCTTTTAATAAAACACCGGTCGCTGACCAGGTTTGCGAACGACTGAGTAAACCGATTTTACGGTTGGCCACATCCTGCAGGTAATGGTCAGTGGTTTTGATGCCGGTTTCCAGTTGTGTGCTGGTAATTTTGGCAAAGCCCAAAGCCCCAAGACCACGTTGATGTCGTTTTAAGCCTTTATAGTGATACTGGGTGGTTAACTCGCCACCAATACCATTAACTTTCTTAACTTCACTGACGACATGCACTGCAGGTTGTACATCTTTGACGGGGTATTGGCTAATTGTGCTTTTGGTGAAAGTGGTTTTGTCAGTGAGAGGTTTATACGTCAGTTTGGTAGTGTGGCCGAGGCCATTGGTGATTTGGCTGACCAGGGACTTTTTCTCCAGAGACAGCGCGACGGTTTCATCGAGTCCAGAGGGACCAGAATAAAGCCAGGCCAGATCGATTAAGCCATCGCCATTGAAGTCGCCCGTCAGCTTGGCATTATCTTTTTCATAGGCTAAGCCGCTGAGCCGTTTTAAGGTCGCGGGTAAAAAAGTACCATCCCCCACGCCCAGTGCAACGGTGACATCGAGCCCCGCCTGACTGGAATAAACCCAGGCCAGGTCGGTCATGCGATCGCCATTAAAGTCCCCGGTTAAGGCTGTATTATCATGCTCATAAGGACTGCTATTGAGTCGCTTCACCACTGCCTGGGTAAAAGAACCATCCCCTTTGGCTAAGGCCACTGATACATCTAGCCCTAATGGTCCTGCATAAGCCCAGGCCAGGTCCGTCAGACCATCACCGTTAAAATCCCCCGTTAACTTGGTACTATCTTTTTCATAACCTACTGTGCTGACCCGTTTAAAAATCGCAGGGGCAAAATCACCGTCACCTAAGGCGGTGGCCGTCGTAATATCCAGTCCATGGGCGCTGGAATACATCCAGGCAATATCCGTTATGCCATCCCCATTAAAATCCCCGGCCAATGCAGTATTATCTTTTTCATACCCTTGAGCACTGACACGTTTCAGGCGGGGAGCACCAAAAGTCCCATCGCCGTTACTCAACGCAACCGTGACATCTAATCCTTGGGGACCGGAATACATCCAAGCGAAATCCGTCCGGCCATCGCCATTAAAATCGCCTGTTAATTTGGTATTCTCTTTTTCATAGGGAGCACTGGTAAGCTTACGTAAGTGAGCCTGTTGAAATGAACCATCGCCGTTGCTTAACGCGACCGAGACATCGAGGCCGTGTTGACTGGAATACATCCAAGCCAGATCGGTTAAGCCATCACCATTAAAATCCCCAGTCTGTGCGGTATTATCTTTTTCATAAGGAGTACCACTGACACGCTGTAACTGTCCGGATAAAAAAGTACCATCCCCTTTCGCTAAGGCGATTGAAATATCTAATCCTTGCGGACCTGAATATGCCCACGCTAAATCAATTAAACCATCCCCATTAAAATCGCCTGTTTTTTTCGCGTTATCTTTTTCATAAGGTTTACCACTTGGGCGTAACAAGCTGGCCGAATTAAAACTCGAGGCAGTATTTTCATTGCGTTGCCAAGAAAAGTGTGTGGCAGGAAAACACTGATCGGTACAGTACTGAATCGATGCCAATAAACTTTTTAGGGGACGTCCTGCCGTGCCATAATTTAACACATAACGACGCTGATTATTATCCTGCGCGATCGTAATGGTTTTTATGCGCTGTTTAATCAGGTGCTTAACGCCCGAAATATACGTTAAAATAGGATCGGGACGCTCTTCTAACGTAAAATTAATTGCGGTATTGGCATAACGAATAGCGACCGGATAATGTTCACCGGAATCGGTTTGCTCTGAATAATGAAAAGTAACCGTATTGCCAAACCGATCTTGAATTTTACTGATATCCCAACGAAAGACTTCATTGGGTTTACTTTGCGCTTCTACTTGCGCATCTTCAGTACTGCCTAACTCAATAAAATTACCGTCTTTATACCACACCTGAAAGTAGGCGGGACCATGGCCAGCGGTACCATAGGAAATAATTTTTTTAAAACTATCTTGTTCAGTGCGATATTCCGTGCCGCTGGCCCCATAAGTACCATTAACGGCCACTAAGCGCTGGCCATTCAGACAATATTTATCGTTATTATCAAAATCAACGCCATCAATAAAACCGTCTTGTTCTAGCGTTGTTGGACAACGTGTGATCGATGGAAAACCTGTTAAACGCCAACCAATACCTAATAATCCATTGCCTTTTTGGCTGTCGTATTCAAGGGCTAAATCCGGTGTTAAGCCATTAATTCCTGGCGGTAATTCTAAGGGAATACGGTAATTAGCCGCACCATCGGTACCTATGGAAAAAGCACCAGGGATAGAGCCTACAGGTGAAGCATTAACAAAAAGAGAAGACGAAAAAACAAGAATAAAAGAAAGAACTAATAAACTATTTCTTAACTGATACATAAGCGCGTGTTACATCCATTAACAGCTGGCTAAGAGTAAAATTACTGAGTTTTATACTTATAAAACAAATAAATGATTAGGCTTTTGTGCAACATAATGTTTTATGTAATGATTCTTTATAAAAATGAGCTGATATTTTATTGGAAAGATATACAGCAAAATAGTCTGTAATATGCCTTATTAGTCACTTTCTTATCTTGAAATGATTAAACGGAAAAGTTGTCAACCCACTATGAAATACCAGCAGGAGCACCGCGACTGAGGATATGCCGCGAAAGGGGTTGATAGGTTTGGAGTGATATACGCTTGTGGTAGGGGGCAGCGAGCAAAGCGACCTACCCTCTTCAAAGTTAATAAGTTATAAGTCAACTAGAGTATATAGCAAAAGGTCATACAAATTACGTCGTATATCGCTTTGTAATGCTTATGACGGGTTTTGGTGATGTACACATAGGCAAGGGTAGCGGGTATAACTTAAAGTTTCTTAGATCGCTTCATACGTCGTTTTAGGTATGCTTACCGTTTTTTAAAACTTTGAATATTTTAACATCAATATTCCAGCTCACAAACTTCTTTCTAGTTTGTCTTGTTTTAATACTTGTTTTTATATCTTGTTTTACCTTTTGTCCTCCTCCCTAGGCCAACACTTTTGCACCTTCTAGCGATTTATGGGGGACAGATGGTTACAGAAAAAGGGACGGATGGTTACAAAATGAGGACGTTTATCTACCTAAATGAGGACAGATGGTTGACTAAAAGAGGGCGGATAGTTAATTGATAGGGACGTTTGGTTGACAACTAGGGACATTTGGTTGAATAATTCTAGCATTAATGAGGACATATAGTATTTGATGTCCTCATAACTGAGGCGACCTTTTGTCACTAAGATAAGGCTACTCAATGGTTGAGAAAACCCCCAAAGCGAGCTTTAACCCGCTTGTATACAAGTCTAACGAGTTTATAGAAGGGCATTATAAGCTATCAGCTTTTTCTCAAAAGGTCGCTGCAACACTTATTAGTAAGGTTGACCCGAATGGAGAGCATCTGCCTACTTTTAAACTAAGTGTATCTGAATACGCCTCTTTATTAGGTATATCTAAACAAGCTATTTATAAAACAATCGATAAAACAACAACGGAGCTGAAACAAGTTGTTATCAGGTTGAGGAAGCCTGAAAGCCGGTCTTTTGTAAAAGTAGGCTTGTTCTCAGCATGTGTGTATGACGAAGAAGATAAAACAGTTGAGTTTGAGTTTGATTCGAGGCTAGATAAACACTTAAGAGATTTTGCAGGTAACTTTACTCGTTACCAAATTAAGCAAATACAGCAATTAGATTCTAAATACTCTATCAGGTTGTACGAGATATTAAGAAAGTGTCATCCATTAAAAACAGCCAGACAAGTAAGTAATCACAATATAAGCCTTGAAGAGTTAAGGAATATGTTAGGTCTTGAACCTAAGCAGTATAAATTATTCAAGGATTTTCGGGTTAGAGTTTTAGAGGCTGCACAGTCTGAGCTAGAACAAAAAACAGACCTTAAATTTTCATTTAAAAGTATAAGAAAGGGGCGAAAAATTGGAGAAATTCAGTTTTCAGTTTCCCATAATGTTCATTTTGAAGCAGTTGAAGAAGGTGAAACGCTAACATCAGAAGTATTGCCACAAGACTATGACGAAGCTGTAGCTGCTATGCTTGCAAGTGCAGTTCCTGAACTACCAAATGACATTGTAACCCTTTTAGCATCACGTCTTGATGCTGTTGCTGCTAGCCAAGCTTTTTTAAGTTACACCAAAGCCAAACAAGCTGGAAAAGTTAAAGATCCAGCCGCCTACTTTTTAGGCATACTAAAACATCAGGAGCAGCAAGCTAAAAGTAGTCATAATCCAGATATGGATGACATGAGTTGGGCTAACAGAGCGGATTTTGATGAGTTTTAAGTCTAAAGGTCTATAAATTTTGAGACTCTCGTCTCTTAATTTTTTGGTTAAAATTTGTACTCTTTACCTACCATAAAAATCAAGCGAAAATTGTTTCATTTGTAGCCCAGTCTCTTTGAGGCTGGGCTTTTCTTTTTCTGATCGAAAAATAATCTGAATCAGTGAGCTGTAATGGTTTCCAATAGTGTCTGACTGTATTCCCATAAGTGACTTACATGATTAGGTACCGATCCCTTTATCCTAGCATATTCACACAACAGGCAAGGTTGTGTTAAATGCTTATGTTATGAGTAGTACAATATTCTATGTAAAGTATATTTTTTATACAATGAATCAAGATTGGCTCTTGTTTTCAGTATGTAAATTATTTTCTCATCATTTTTTTTATCATCATCAAGTGACTTTGAGTATTCAGCTAGTAGTTTTATAGCTGCTTTGATACAGTTAAAGGTAACTTTTTGTTGTTGTATCATTTCACCTTCCTGCTAGATTCTGTTTGTTAGAGTTTCTTGTACATTTCAATGGGCAAATAAAAACCCTTTGCTAACAAAAAGAGCAATTCTTTTAAATTTACTAATATAATGATCTGAAGTGATCGTTCATGCATTCTATTTTTTATGAGACACATGTCAAATAAAATTTTGATTTTTTTTAAATTTAAATCTGAAAGAGTGTATTTAAATATTAAACTTGGTTACCAAAACACCCTATTTTGAAAATCAATATATAGTATTTTGATCTTTAAAATAGGGTGTTTTTCGTTATTTCGTTATTTCGTTATTGTATTTTAAATTTTTAAGTATTTTGTGAATTTTTAAAATTTCAATTTTTTAAGTATTTTGTGAATTTTTAAAATTTCAATTTTTTAAGTAATTTACAAATTTTTAAAATTCTACTTTTTTAAGTATTTTACAAGCACTTAAAAAATAGGCTTACTTACGAATTATCCATTGGCACTTTTCGGCACCACCAACTCCACTCTCGTCTCCGCAAACCCAGATCCTATGCTGTGCTCCACTGATTTCACTACCCACTCACCATTTGCACTGGTCTTATGATTTATTATCGTTATGCGTTGTTCAGGTGTAATTTCGGGTGATAACGGTCTGGTTAATGATAGAGATTTTTTTCCACGCGTTAGATTATTTAATTTTGCACTTGCTGCATTTTTTGCATCGCTGGCAGTTTTATAATTTTCTCTCAAAATGTATTTAGGTTCACCTTGCCCCGCTAATACCGCTATTTTTTGCTGCTTTTCTTCAGCAAACCAATACGCTTGTACGGCCTGGTAGTCGTTACGTTCGTTGATAACAACGCGGCCACTACTGTTGTGAGCATCGCTAATTGTAAGAGTGGGTAGCTTCTGGTCTCGCACATTGCGGCTTTCGCCCTTGGGTACAATATACAGCTTATTGGCCATCGCTTTGGCAATGGCATTATGTTGACCTGCTAAACGGGTCAGTAGGTTTAAATCACTCTCTCCACGTTGGTCAATGTGCTCAAACTGAATGGCGGCGAGTTTGGGATTTATCGCCAGCTGGTAGCCATGTTTACTGGCAACCTGATGAGCCAGCGCTTGTAGTGTAATCGTGTCGTAGGACGCGTCATGAGGGGCTTTGATGCTGCCTTTCATGTTGGCTGCTTTGCCATGGAGTGTAAGGCTGTCGTCGTCTAGCGATTCTTCTAACTCATCCACCACATACAAGCCTTTGTAAATATCACCGAGCCAGATTTCCAGCTCTGCCCCCGTTTTCGGAAAATGTATGGCTTGATTTCGATTGTCTAACTCAATCGTTACCGCATCCGATTTGGTACCCGCCTCATCTTGTAGCGTTAATTTAATCAGCCGGTCAGCAATTAATTGGGTAATATTTTTTTGGTTGGCTAAAATTTTAAAATTTAATCCCATAATGTCATACGCTGGTCTTTTACTGCTTCGGTGTGCATTTCGGGTAACTCGATCACGAGTCCTGCAGGTAATAACGCACTTGTCGGGCAACACCTCAAAAAAAGCCACCAGGGTCTTCATTAATTTAATCGACTCTTGCCGTACTTCCTTGGCGGGGATTAATTCACTGCACGCCAATTCAAACTTAAGCCGCTCATTCTCGGATTGATACCAGTCTTTGCGGTCTTTAGGGGGTAGGTCATTAGGATCGTAGTCAGGCGGCAGGTTGCGTGCGCTTGACTCGTAAAATAGGTGCTCTACATCTTCAAGGTTATAGCGGTTTGCATTACCCACTTTATCAACCGGCTCAATCCCCTCCTGTCGTATTTTGCGCATCACCGTATTTCGATGAATGTCATAGAACTCGGCGATTTGCGTGATGTTGAGCAGTTTCTGCTCTTCCATTAAGGTCTCCTTCATACATTTTAAGTAGCGCTGCTGCCCCATAAAAGGCCGAAATTCTTCCAAAACACGAGCGTGCGCTGCGTGTGGGGCGTTTTCAGGCGCTCAGGGTCCCCAGCGCATCCCCCAAGATCAACGTTGCTCAGAACGCCTCTCAAGCAGCCTATCGAGCTTGTCACTTATACCATTAATGTCGTTTTTCATCTCATCCCTAAACTCTTTATAACGCTGGTCCGCCTTGGCTTGTGTAGCGATCACATGTTGTATGTTCATGGCATTGACCTCGATGCGCTTATCAACGGAAGAGCCGAACACGATGGCAGAAATCACTAAGGAAAGGGTGGCTATGATGTGTGTGATATTAATTTCTTTTTTAAAGATCCATGGTTCTTGATGGTGTACTGTCATTCTCCTAACTCTTATTTATTTTTGTGCTTAAATAATTTGAAAAAACATTGCGTAAAATGCGCCTAAATCCAAACGTATCGATATACACCAAGGCTAAGGCGAGCATATACCATTCAGGGACACTCGCATTTAGGGCTTGAAAGCCGTTCTTAATATGGTCAGACATCTCAGGTACAAAGCACAGCACAAGCGGGGTAACGGTGATGATTAATAGAAAATCATCCTTCCAACCTCTCGACTGAATACTTAGCGAATCAAGCTCTGAAGCAGAGATATTGCCTTGCTGAATTTCGTCTAATTGTTTTTTATGGATGGCTTGTTTTAGTTCAGCTTTGTGTTGCTTATTGGTGAGATATGTTTGGAAAAGGCTAGTAATTGCGGTGATTATCGTCGATAACATTGAATTACTTGATATCTATCCTTCTATAATGGTTAATGCAAGCAATGGCATAACGCTGACCACATATATGTGTGTTAGAAATGGCAACTTTTATCGCAAATTCACGGCCATCTTTTCGCTTGCCATAAATAATGGTTTTCCTTTGATTCATAAGTCTGGGTGGCTCATATTTTTGTATAAACTGCTCAGCAAGCCGATTATGAGAGTGATGGAAGTTACCAGGAATGAGTATGTTTAGATGTTCTCCAATCACCTCATCACGCTTGTATTGGAAGCAGTTTTCTGCGGCCTGATTGTAACAAACAATATAAAGCTGGCTGTTCACAACGACTGTTGGCTGATCTAGTTTTTGCTCTATAAGGAATTCTAAGTTTTCAAGCGTCAATTTAGGTTTTTCCTTTAAGGAACATAAGCTTATGATAGACCTACAGGACTAGCATGCTCAATACCACCTGTTAGTTATATCGACAGAAGGTGCTTTCTCATATCATCACTTTTAGGTACTTTGTTTTAGTAAAAACCGTTTGCTTTACTGATCATAAACCTCTATAAGACTCGCTGAATTCATAAAACGCGAGAATAGAATGAGCACAGGTACAGTTAAATTTTTTGATTCAACTAAAGGTTTTGGCTTCATCACTCCAGACGATGGCGGTAAAGACTTGTTTTTCCACAAAAATGAAACGCAAGGTCAAGAGCCTCGTGATAATGACAAAGTAGAGTTTGAGGTAGGCCAAAGCCAGAAAGGACCTTGTGCTATCAACGTTCAGGTTATCTAGTAAACCTTAAGTACCTATTGGAGCGGTGGCGCATCGTCATACCCTTCTGTCAGATACCTCAACTCCTCAACGGTCAGCATATTCCCTACATAACCAGGTCTTGCTTTCAATACTTCAAGCCTTCCCAGTTGTTGCTTATACAGCGGCATCATTGGGCCTACGGGTGGAAACTCAAGCATATCCTCAGTGACAACCCTTACACCTGGTCTATCTTCGAATACCTCACTATTATTTAATGCGGTCAGAAAATCCCTTATTTCCGTATAGTATTTATCCTCTCTACCAAAGCCATTAAATACAATTTTATCGCCGTTTATTTCCCTTTGCTCCTCAAGTGACAAATAACTGTAGCTTGTTTCCATGAGTTCATACAGCTCAGTAATAGCAAGCACATCACGCTGTATATCGTGGGGTAGCTCAAAGTTGCCTTCAAAGATTTCAGGGAAAAGCTCAACCAAATTACTCTCTAAAATTTCAATGTAATTCTTGTATTTATTGGCTTCGTAAATGCCACCGTCTTTATTAAATGCAGGGGCGAGTAATTGAAGGATTTTGTATTGATTACTAAGTACCGCTTTCTCGAAGTAGTCCAGGTGATATTTGTTTGTCATTGGTTTCCTTTTGGTGAATGTAGGTATTCATAAACTTGAAATTATTAAGCAAAACAAAGAGCAATATTCTGTCTAAAAACTCTTCACTAGACAGTTAC
>NZ_JBOIUB010000026.1:0-19986 GCF_050749885.1 Zooshikella sp. RANM57
GACCATTGAGATACGTCAAACCAAGTATCTTAATAACCGGGTTGAGCAAGATCATCGGGGTATTAAGCGGATCACTCGATCTATGTTAGGTTTTAAATCATTCCGTAGTGCTCGGTCTACGCTGATCGGTATTGAGCTGGTTTATCAGTTAAGAAAAACGTCGCAGGCAAACCCTGAGACAAGAGACAAAACACTTTTTGAACAATTCTGCTCATTAGCAGGCTAAGTGTGTCCAAAATAAGATTGTTTTTACGCTAAATAATTTTTGCGACAGAACCATATTTCTTATATTTTGAAAAACACCCACTGAAATTACAAACCTAATCAAGTGTTTAAAAAGTGCTGGCATGACCGTTGCGTGGACGACTGAAGGTAGTAGGTTTAGCTCAGCGGATGTTAGAAAGCTGATTAACAAATTCTAATGTATTATAAACTTCTCAATAAGTACTTAATGTATGGAGTTACAGTATATTTTGTTGTTATTGGAGTCTAAGGTCAGCTGCAAAGCTGCCCTTAGTCGTATTTAGATAGTTATTGTTTAAATAGCTTTGAATGTACCCAGCCTTTATTGGTTAAGATAACGGCATCAAATCGTTTGACTGGTTTTTCCTTGGATTGCTATCAGTGAAAAAAAATGGGTGGAAATGAAAATAATAGCAATATTTTGAATAAAACAGCTGTTTTTTGAAAAATACCGTAACTCCTCAGTGAGTATTCAGAGCCATAAAAAATAGCTACACTTGTTTGCCGAGGAAACACCAAGTTCCTTAGCTATACTATTAGTTTAGCGTAACCAATTTTATTCATCCCCTCAACCAAATCGAACCCTTCCCCTGAAGTCAGAAACTTATAGTCCAGATTATTTGGATAGCGAAGCTCAATGATTGCTTCAAACTTTATATCAAAAGCTGCTGATGGTGGAACATCATGAAAAATGATGGGTAAATACTCTTGACCAGTGGGGGAGCATGCGTATGGTGAATAGCCAGAACTTACAGGCATAGATGCACGACCACCATTTTCAGGTGGAAAGATTGTAATTTCTGCTCGATGACTAATCACTTTATATTAACTCCATCAAATCAGTCATAAAACTCTGGTGTTTCATAGGCATCAATTCCATTAGAGGCATTTACTTAAACGTGTCCTCTCAGCTGATATGTCTAGATGTTAACAATATTTTGGTGTCTACATGTTAACCAAGAGGATACAAAATACCATATCTGACACTTGATTAGTTGGCATGCCTTTCCTTAGTGCTGATGGACATGAGAGACGAGATACGTTTTCCAGTTATATCAGGCTTTACAATACTTCCCTCATCTAGGTTGCACCTATTGCACTTATGGAGATTTCTTGGTTGGCCAGCTTACCTTAGAATGGAAGCCCAAATAGGTTATCAGAGGAGCTGTTAGGCTCACAGAGTATAATTTGAGGCTGTGAGGTGTTAAGGGAGTGGATATCATGTAATGATGACTTAGAAAGGCTTAGGAGAGCTGGAAATGGAAGGTAGGTAAATGGTAATTGGTTTTGTTGATCTTGGTATGAATTGGCAATGAAAAACAAGGTATTGGTACATGGATATGGTTCAAATAGCCCAAAGTGGTAATAAGAAAGCGAGGATTGGTACATGCACATAGGTAAAATGGAAGGATTAGCCATACACCCTCCAGAGTAATGCAAAGGCTTGCACCCCCATAGTGGCGAGTTTATGAGTATTGCCTTGAAAGTAGTCACTTGTAGTTTAGAGTTGGCAGTTACCAAAAAAAGCCACATCACATATTATCTGGATGATGGATTGATATAAGATCACCCCCACAGATAACTCCTCAAAGAAAGACATCATTAAATCAACATCAAGCTATTTAATTAAAACAATAAATCAGATCTTAATTAATGGATTTGTTTTTTTTGTTAAGTATTTTTCTATGCATTATTTTAATTTAAAAAATAATAAAACACTACAAATAAAGGTTAAAAATAAAATCAGGAAAATAAATAAATTAATTAATTAAAAAATAAATAGAAAATAAATTAAATTAAATAAAAGATAATTAATTAAAAATAAAATAAATAAATTAAATGCTGTCTGTTATAGGGGGTAGGGATACACGCATGGTTGATGCATACACCCATAGGCTCATGGAATGTACATTCCATGAGCCTATGGGTGTATGCATCAACCATGCGTGTATCCCTACCCCCTATAACAGACAGCATTTAATTTATTTATTTTATTTTTAATTAATTATTTTTTATTTAATTTAATTTATTTTCTATTTATTTTTTAATTAATTAATTTATTTATTTTCCTGATTTTATTTTTAATCTTTATTTGTAGTGTTTTATTATTTTTTAAATTAAAATAATGCATAGAAAAATACTTAACAAAAAAACAAATCCATTAATTAAGATCTGATTTATTGTTTTAATTAAATAGCTTGATGTTGATTTAATGATGTCTTTCTTTGAGGAGTTATCTGTGGGGGTGATCTTATATCAATCCATCATCCAGATAATATGTGATGTGGCTTTTTTTGGTAACTGCCAACTCTAAACTACAAGTGACTACTTTCAAGTTAGGCCGACGTTGTCGGCGACTTTTAGCCATTACCAATCATCAAGCTCAGTGTTCACTTCGCAACATTTAAATCCTTTTATACGACATGTTTCGACTATCCTCCTCGCCTCGTTGAATACCTTGCGCGGTAAAACAGGTGATGTCCTATTCGTATTCCCTCTAAGCTCAAACACCTACTGCATACCAAGCAGCTCTGGTGGCGCTATTATCTAAAGCACAAAGACCAGATACGGCCCGTGGTGGTCGATAACATCATCAAAATACTTAGCTGTGGCCTGCAAACCCTCGGCTATGCCACATTTGCTTGCAGCCATCCTCACTGCAGCCACACTAAAATCGTGTGCTTTAGCTGTAAGAGCCGGTTTTGTAATACCTGTGGTTATAAAGCCACGCAGCAGTGGATCGCTCAACAAAACAGTGTCTTGCCCCAAACGGAGTGGCAACACATCACCTTTACCTTACCTCGGGAGCTTTGCCTTATTCTTCAGGATAACCGCCACCTGTTAGGGGATCTCAGTCGCTTAGCGGCTCAGGTTATTTTGAAGGTGGCTAAAAAGAAAGGCGTGACACCGGGTATCTTTACCGCATTGCATACCTTTGGTCGTGATCTGAAGTGGAATGTCCATGTCCATCTGTCTACTACCCGTGGTGGACTCTGTGCTGATCAAAGCACATGGCAGTCGCTGTACTTTGCTAAACACTCACTGGTGCCTATGTGGCGTTATGAAATCATCAACCTGCTGCGTAACGCCTATGAGAGCCTCACATTGCCTCAGGCGTTTTCAACCTATACCTTGTGGAATCGATGGTTAGATCGGCATTATGAAAAACCCTGGATTGTCCATTTAGCGAAAGCCTCTAAACATCATCAAAAAAATGTGAATTATTTAGGCCGTTATATTAAGCGTCCCCCCTTAGCACTTTCACGTCTGGCACATTATGATGGCCATTGTGTCATTTTTAATTATTTAGATCACAACACGAAAACCCATCGCCGTTTTGAATGCGCAGCAGAAGAGTTTATGACTCGCCTCACGCAACATATGCCTGAAAAAGGCTTTCGTTTAATTCGTTATTATGGCTTTTTAGCCAATCGTGTCCGAGGGAAATTACTGCCGAAGGTATATCGCCTGCTGGATCAACCTGAGAAAAATGCTCAACCGTTACATTGGCCTGAACTGCTTAAAGCCTCCTTTGGGGTAGATCCTTTAGTCTGCATTCTTTGCCAGTCCAGACTTGTCCTCGTCAAACGCACCGTGGGCAAAACCATTAACGCGTTGCGCCGTTATCATTATCACCTAGCCCTGATGAAGCCTATTCCTGCGTAACGTAGGGAAAGTCCGTCTGCCATTCAGAAATGGATAATAAATAATCAAAATTATCCATTAAAACGAACATTTAATGAGCACATTAGACTCAGCGAAAGGAATTATTTTATTTTTAACGGGAGACTACGTGATTAGGTTGACGATTATTTAACACCACAGCTCTTTGAAATTCCTATCTATCAAGGCAATACTCATAAACTCGCCACTATGGGGGTGCAAGCCTTTGCATTACATTGGGGAGATGGGTATGGCTAATCCTCCCATTTTACCTATGAGCATGTACCAATACCTTGTTTTTCATTGCCAATTCATACCAAGATCAACAAAACCAATTACCATTTACCTACCTTCCATTTCCAGCTCTCCTAAGCCTTTCTAAGTCATCATTACATGATATCCACTCCTAACACCTCACAGCCTCAAATTATACTCTGTGAGCCTAACAGCTCATCTGGCGACCTATTTGGGCTTCCATACTAAGGTAAGCTGGCCAACCAAGAAATCTCCATAAGTGCAATAGGTGCAACCTAGATGGGGGGTATATTGTAAGGCCAGATAAAATTGAAATGAGAGATACAAACGTATCTCTCACAAAGTAGCTAAGCTATTTAGCTAGAATCATGTCCTCAATTAGTGCACGCGCTCTAAAGGGCCACATGCTAATTGAATTGAACGTGTAAAATTTTTCTCATCAACAACATCATAAATGCACGATTGAGTATTTTTTATCATATTCAACACTGAGATTAATACATCAACCACATTCATTTCTTGCCCTTTAATAACAATCTTACCCAAAACCACAACAATCTCTTTATTAATTGTTAAATCAATCGTACTTCCCTTAGCACCACTCGATTTAAGCATTGCCTGAGCTGCTTTTAACAATTTCAATTGTCGTCTTGATAACTTATTAACCGAGCAATGAATCCAGCCTTTTAACTCTACATAATAGATGCTGTTATCTAAGAAATTAGACATTGTATTCCCTTATATAAATCCTGCTTAACGGAATACAGTAGAAGCCAGCTATAGGCTACCACTGTAGCCCATAGCGATTGATGTGAGGATGCTTTCAGCCAGCTATAAACACCCATTACTGACAAAAGTAATAGTATGTTTTTATAGCCAAAAAATCAATTTAAAAAATATTAAAGTACTTCAAATTAAATAATTACACTAACACTTAACAAAACCACTTATTTTTGGATCAAAACGAAATTTATCTATCAACTCTCCATCACACATTTCAGCAATTTGCATAATACGACGACCATACATTGGGTGATATGCAGTAATAATAATAATATCCAAACTACGTTTCAGGTCTCTGTAAATTGTCTCCCAACGAGAAACTGATACCGCATCAGAGACAAGATCAGTTAAACGCTCTAAAGCTCCCTGAGCCGTTTCTGCATGCATAGTAGTCGCTATTCCTCTATGTCCAATGCTCAACATCTCATAAAACACTTTAGCCACTTGAGGGTTACGAATCTCACCACACAATAACCTATCCGGCATTTTCCTTAACACTATCTCCATCAATCCAGCAAAAGTAATTGCTTTACTTGCACGAGGACAAACCAAAGGCTCATAGTTCTCCTGCTTAATAAATAGCTCATGCGTATCTTCAACAGAAATCACTCGTTCATGAACATCTATAAATTCAGAGAGCATACGTAGCAATGATGTTTTACCACTTCCCATCTCTCCCCCAATAAGAAAAATTGACTTTTTTTCCATATGCGCTTTTAAATAATCAAGCATTTCTTGATTGAACATACTTCTTTCAAGCAGGCCAGCACTTGTCAAAGGAGTCTTAGAAGTCAATCGAATGGTCATTGCATGTCCACGCGGAGAGATAGATTTATGCGTACAGTTAGCCCTACTATGATCAGGAAAGGCTATGTCAACTACAGGTTGAGCTTCACCAAACTTGATATCGTTACCTAAAGTTTTAGTTAGCGAATGTATCAACCTAAATAGATGCTCTTCTGAGTCAAACCGTGCATTTGTTTTGATATTTTTCCCGCTTTGCCTCACAAATATTAAGTTGTAACGTACAACCATAATCTCTTCATTGCGACTATCTGCATATAGATCAAGGAGTGGGGCCATGTTATTCATCACCACCGACCAAAGTTGATCCCCTTCAGGTAATAGCCCAATAATAGAATCTCGCATCCCTGTCATAAGTAGTCCTCAATGAGTCCAAACTGGAAGAAATTACGACCATGAATAGCACTAGCTTCAAATGTCGCATCTGTTTTTACCAAACTATTACCCTTACTCTGGTAGTACGGCCAACGTGCTCGGTGAAAAAGTTTCTCATAGGTATCACGCATCACAGCATGCTGAAAGAGATAGATTACTCGCTGATAATGCCCCTTTTTAATATTTTGTAAATGAGATAAATAAGCGTTAAAAATCCATTTTGATGATTTGCGTGTTACCTCAATTTCATAAGCATTCTTACCCACCAGCAAATCTGGTATTTTGATATTTTTACCATGAAGATATTTTTTAGCATTTTTAACTTGTAGAGGCTCATCAAAGGCCGCAGCAACCCCTTGTACTCGCGATTCATGCAAGTAAGTTGAGTACGCCACATTGTAAATTCTTTTTGTATCGGTAGGTGGAAATAAGTACTCTGCTAATTTTGCACCATTACTACCCAACCTATATAACTTACGTGGTAATATTTTTTGATCAATAGCTTCAATAATTAGCTCTTTCTCTAGTTTACTGAAATAGTAACCTTGTCCTAAGTGGTTTACTTTAAGCGCCTTTGAAAGTGTAAATCGATCACTGAAGCCAAACTGACAGAGCCACCACAACACCAAGTGATTTTTTTCAGTATGGCGTGCACGCGTCATTAATTTTTCCATTTAGTCAGCAAATCCTTTTAGCTAGATATAAAAATAAGATAATACTAATTATTCTTATAATATAGTAAGTTAATAATAATATTTTGTATTTATTTTATAAAGCTTTTCATATAGTATTCTATATAACCTACTAATAAAAATCCATATAAAACAACTGTATACTTTTTAACCGTTTACTCGAGTAAACAAGGAATTTTCGAACATGGACTTGATCATGGATTCGCTTTTACAAGCATACTTTTACTATAGCCACTTCTTTGTAGCTGGCTTTTTAAGTTTCATGATTATTTTTGGCTGGAGCAAAGTTCAAATTAGTCAAGATGACACGCTCTTAACAATAGGTTTAACCTATATACGTAGAGTGCTGTATGGAGGCGTACTTTCACTTGCTTTTGCCTTTCCACTAGTACTACATGGTGTCAGCTATGCATTCAATCAAAATACTCAAGTTGTTTTTAAAATATGGTTTTTAATCAAAGAAAGTCTCTTAAATCATGTACCATTAATTTTATTTTCAATCGTTTGCCCATTGTTTATACGGCTACTATTTGTACGATTTATACACCCATACTTATCCAAGCTAAAACGTGATCTTGGAGTAAAACAAAGTGCAGATAAACAATCTGATATTAGAACTTTAGAGAACCGCTACAAAACAAAACAATTTGACCCACGGCAATACTACAAAGAAGGATATTTTTTCTTTGGAGTTGACCAAGATAACCAACCTATCTACCTAACAGATGAAGAGTTTAAAAAGAATCAATTAAAAATTTTAGGCCCAACTCAAACAGGTAAAGGGGTAATACAAGGCTGCTTGATCGATCAAGCGATTCGTAAAGGCTATACCGTCTTTTTTATTGATAATAAGCCAGACGACTTTATTATCGATATAATGCGCGAATCCTGTGTTGCCAACGGTCGGGCGTCACCAATTATCATGGACTTAAATGGATACGGTCCAGGTAAATATGAACCTTTTTTATCAGGCTCAGATCTTGAAGCCTTAAGCCGAGTGAATTATCTATTTAACCTCAATCCTACAGGCACCAATGCCGATTTCTATAAAGGTGCTGAACGTAAGGAGATAATCCAACTTATTAAACGTGGTTTATGGGATAAACGTATCCGCTCACTTAAGCAAATTTTCCTTAGCATTGACCCTCATGCAGAATACTCAATTGACCCTAGCAAAGTACAAAACTCAATTAATTTATTAGATGAGTTGGAGTTCCTGCCTTCGCTTGGTGCTAGACAAGATCGTGGGTTTAGTATCGAGCGCAGTATCCGTGAAAACCGTGTTGTATATATCCGAGCTAGTATGAATAACCGACTGGTGCAGCGTATTGCAACTATTATGATGATGGACTTTATACAAACAGCAATGCGAATTGGTAAGCAAGAAAAACACACTTACTTATGTATTGATGAAGCAAAGTTTGTAATCAGTGATGTTTTAGCAGATGGACTTGCCACTGTACTATCAAAAGGTGTAAATATTTCGATTGCTTACCAATCAATCAAAGATCTATTAAATTTACCAGACAAGACACTCAACGCTGAAGCGATTAAGTATGCCGTAGAAACAAACGCTAAAATTACCATGGTTTATCAAAATAACGAAAAAGAGACAAAAGAGTGGGCCGCTAATATGTCTGGAACACTTATTAAAACTATTAAAAAATCAGAACGAACTAAAACTAATTCAGCTGGGGCCGAAGTGTGGGAAGGCGAGTCTAGCTTGGGAAGTATAGAAGAAAACCTTATCACTGAAAACGATATTCAGTCATTTGAACCCCAAGTTGCAGGGTTATTCATACCAGGGAAACTGTCTCGTATTCTATATACCGCATGGGTACCAGTCCAAGAACTAAGAGGCATGCCATTAAGACCCTCCTCACAACCTATGCAACCAATTGTAAACCCAGCTTCACAGGCTCCTACCAACATAACTGACGAAAATGAAAGCGATGGCCAGGAATCGACAGGCATACCACATACTACAGAACCTGAAGTTACTACAACACAGAATAACACCGCCCAAGAACCTGTACAGCCACCACCTATTAATGAAGAGGAGTTAAACGAATGGCTTAACTCTCTCACAAATATTGATAATAACCAACCAAGCAGAAATAATATCGCTTCTCAAAATTCAGAAAGTAGCCTCCAAAATTCAACAAATGTAGTACGATATGAAGAACTCTAAGCAGGTAAATATAAGGAGATAAGTGCATGGGAAAAGGCATTAGAATGTTGTTCGCTAGAAAAAAAGATGATCCCAATGATAAAGTATACAAAATTTATGAACTTAGTACCAAAGACAGGGGAAATCTACGCTGTGAACATTGTGTAGCAAATATTACCTATGTACCAGAATACCCCAAAAAAAACGGAAGTGTCATTTCAGCTTATCTTAGATTATTACCTAAAATTTCACACAGCCATGACTGCCCCAATGATGTAGATAACGCTGTTAGGCGTATAGTAGCTAAATCAGAAGCAGTAGAAGATATTGAGCCAATATTTGATAGGCTTTCAAAACATGAACATATATTTAGAATGAACATATTGGTTAAAGCTCATCAAAATATGCTTGACCTAAGTCAAGCAAAAATTAAAAATAACCAAGGAAATCAACACCGAACCGAATATATTCAATCAGAACATAAGATAGCGCCTTACTTTAGATCAGCAACAGGGATAGCAAGAATACGATCTATACTTGATAACGAAGAAGATAATAGAAAGTATCTTGAGAAAATCATAAAGATTGAGCACGATAGTAAAATAATGAAGTGGAATGAGTTTTACTACGATGACTCTAGATATAATGAACTATATCAATTATTGATAAACAAAAAAATAAAACATCCTATAGCTTTAGAAGTAACGCCAAAAGGCCAGTTTAAAGAATCTCCAAATGCCTCTCTATATAAGTGGAATTTTCAATGCTACAAACAGCCTGATACTGAAAATAAAGCCTACATTCCAAGAATCTATATTTCCAATAAAGATACTCTAAAGAAAATTACACCAGAAAAATCCCATATTGTAGTTGGGATACCATGGCTACCAAAAAATACAGATAACCCAATATTTAAAAACATAAATATTAGTGTGCACTCCACTTCTCAAGTTGAAATGGTCTTTGATATCCATAACGATTAAAAAGGGAGGAAAGCTTCATCAATAGAATACACTTCAACCCCTGGTGCAAGCTCTTCAAGTGTTTGCATCACACAGCTAGACATATCTGCAGTTCAAGGAAAATCCAACAATCCCATCCTATTGTATTTCATCTTGTATCTGAAACACAGGCACCCCCATTCTTATACCGTAATCTCTCAGTGAGTATGTGAAACTAGAAAAAAATAGCTACACACAAGGCTACCGAAGGAACGTGTCCCCTCGGCAGCCTTGCATAGTTTAATTTTCATAGCTCTGTATACTCACCAAGGGGACAACTTTGATTTGAACTAAGGGAATTTAGCGCGCCCCTTGAAGATATTACGTGTTCCCTCGGCAAGCGTGCGAGTTAAAAAATTTGCTCTTACACACCTTCACCAAGAGTGATACTATGGTTTTGGTAAAAAAGATATACCACTACACCCTAACTCTAGCTGTTAACCTTTTCCTGCATCGTTAATGGTCCAAGAAGAGACTAACAACTAGGGCTAAGGGGCGTCGCTCACGCACACTAGCCGAGGGGACACCGTGTACGTATCAAGTTACTCACTACCTTTTGTGGATAGGTTTGTTGATATCTTTATAAACGCTGAATTAACTGGGATATACAAGAGTTGATCAAACTTTAATCAAAAGTTTACCTTGCTAGCTCACAATCACTTATTCACGATTCCAAGCTCTCTACAATAGCGCTGTAACAATATTTTTATTTCCAACCTTCTTTTAACGTTTAGTTTTGGATTAAACACAAAATAGAATGAACAACCTACCGATATAATCATCACAAAAATGGAAATCATTACGCTATAGTTGTTTTTGAACATATTAAAACTTAATGTTGCAAACAATCCAACAGATGCTACTAAGCAGGGTAAGTATAGTTTAATAGATAACTCTAAAAGAGTATTTGACTTATCATTTAAATCTGTTACATCAGCTAATGCACTTAATATAAGATCATTACTTGCATTTTTTTCCTTCAACTCATGAAAAAAATAATAAAATTTTAAATAAAGTTCTCTCTCTGAAATTGGTACAAACCTAAGTGTACTAACATTAGATAGTCTTTTATAATTACAGTTATTTAAATAGTGTATAAAAGCACCAAAATAACTAAAATTTAAAATGGTGATTGCAGTCAATCTAAGTAGTATATTATTTGTCAACTCTTCATCTAAACCAAAATATTTATATAAAACAAAAATCAATAAAGCTGCAATCGCCATTAAAATGGTAAGGCTTATACCAATCTTATATTGTTTTGGATACTTCTCATTTATTTGTGAGAACGATATTTTGTCGCAAGCATTATAATAAGCTTCTAAAACACTACAATTATAAAAATTTGCTTTATTCACTTAACAGTCCTTCTGCCTTTTTATAAGGTAATTAAATACCAATTAGCAGCAATTAACTACATCCTGTATCACAAAATATGGTGGTACATATTACATCCCCCTAGATAACCCAGGGGGATAAAGACTTAAAAATCAAAGCCAAATTGACCATCATCTGCAACAGTTATTGGAGATTCTTCCTCACACTGATAGGCCACTACAACGCTAGGCTTATCGTCAAGTGATTCCGATGTATCCAATACCCGCACATTTGAGGTCAGTAGCGGATTTTCATAGTTCACAATGACTTGCTTAACCTCATACCTCAGCGAGTCACCATGAATCACTTGCAAACCTTTTATATCGCACTGATGAATCAGAACATGCGCCATGACTTGCACTGCACACATCTTCGCGCAGATACGATCTAAGTCGATAGCCGTAAACGAAAGATAACGCATAAGCTCAGGTGCTTCCGCGTGGATAATAGACATCCAAGCTAATAACATCACACCCGAACCACACGTGGGCTCTAGGATAGACACCTCCCCTTTTTGCAGAGCCGCCGCTTTCACCTCATCCAGCGAAAATTGCATTCTCGCCATCATTTCAGCCAGCGGAAAAGGAGTGAAATACTGCCCCATGCCTTTTCGGTTGTAGTTGTTACTGATTTCTTGATAAAGCACACCTAAAATGTCGTTGAATGGATGAGCAATCACTGCATTGGCATAATCACCAGAAACCGCATACAGTGCTTCACGACATAGTTCAGGGGGAATATCCTTTTCAGGGATGCGACGCCCCAGGGATGCTAAACAATCATCAAGTAACCAATCAAACCACTGATCAATCGTGTATCCATGCCTTAAATTTAGTGCTAAAAAACGACTCACAAATTCTTGAGTTTTCATCACTACACCTGTGTTGTGTAGCGACAATTTCACCGTCTATTGACGATGAAATTATCGCCAATAGACATTAAGCACATTACAGCTAGCTTTTAAGTGCTGTTGCTAGCACTACGAATATAACTAAATTATCGTATAAACTTCAAGAAAACCTGTTATTAGAATTAAGTATAAAGATTACTTCTACCTCTCTACTCCTAAAGTGGTCCCATCAATAACTGATTGTTTAGTAAGAGAGGGAGACATACCTATTTGCAAGCTGGTTTAGTAATAGATACCAATGATTTTTCTTTAACTTCAACAACATGTTCAATAAGGCTAGATATTCTGTCTAATCTTGATATCAATTGATGGACTAATACACAAAAAATATGTAGCAAAGGTGTTGCATAAGCTATTGCATAAACCCACTCAGGCTGATCTTCACCTAGTCTCGATATAGTCACCAACATAGCTAAAATTCCAGGTAAGAGACCCATTTTTTCGACTGCTCCAACAAGCAAAGAAACTCGTTTCTGAATTCCTAGTTTTTCTTCATTAATTTCTATCTTTAAAAAATTCAAATGCTCAATAGGTTTTGCTCTTAAGTAACGTAGGAGTTTTACATCTACATCAGCACAACTTTTAGCATTATCAAGAATAATGTTCATAGGGTTTTTTATTACCCTGCATAACGACCTTCGCCGGATAAAAACTTCTAAGCAGGGATGTATAAACAGCCCTAAGTAGCTTATAGCTAACATTGCCAGAGCAGGAATAATTAACCAATCATCTAAGTTAAAAGATCTCCTTACTATCGTGATCAAAATAGCTATTGAAAAAGGTATAATAACCATGAATAAAAACAATCGATTTACATGTCTATTTTGCTCTATTTTTTCTTGAGAATTTCTTCTAAATCTTTCTCTATTATTAATATGCCTTACAATCCTAAATAAAGACTCCACAGAATTAACATTCATTTACTGAAAACACTCCTTTCCTATCAATTTAACTCAACTGCCTGTTTATGATTCATATAAATTAACATTTATATGAATCATAAACAGGCAATGGATCAAAAAAAGAAATGGGGCTAATTAAACACTTTGTAAAGCGTGAAATAAGGCTGTTTCGATGATTTGTAAAGCATAGGGAAGGTTTACCCCTCCCCTCTTGCAGAAGCCGTATCGTCTAGGGTTTCTTAATAGTCTGCATCAACAAAGGAGCTGAGGAAGAAGGCTTGGGTGGTGTAGGATTAGATTCTACTGGCTTCTGAGGACTTTCTTTGGCGCTTTCAACGACACCTGATGGGTTTGCTTGATCTGCATTTAACATGGTCAGAATCGTCGCTAACGCCCGCTCAACAGGTAAGCCTCGATCATACATATACAGCACATCGTTGAGGATACCCCACTGATCAAGGATCGCACCTGCTGCACTGAGTTGGCGCAAACAAGCCATTTTATTTTTAGCCTGCTCACGCTTTTCATACACCAGTTTTTGTTTTTCATCATCCAAATAGAGGTCCATTGGACACTGGACTTTTTGGACTTTCTTCGTATTCGCCACAGATCACCTCTTATACTGTCGCAGGTTCAGCGACATCAGTTACATCCGTTGTTACTGGCCCAAACACCGCATCAATCGCTTGATCAATGTTAATATGTTGCGCTTGGTCTGACATGAATGTCATTATTTTCAGTAAGCCACAGGCATTTTCAAATTCGACTTGTGACGTATCTTGATTGACGTAAGGTAATGCTTCAAGATGATCTTTAAATACATAAGCACCACCACCCACAATTTTAATTTCATTCAGCTGACCAAAATTGTGTTTCAGGCGCTTAGTAGCCTCATCCACGATATCCCGTGCAACTCGTGCCACTGCTTCTGCGACTAAATCACTGACATCCACTTGCTCTGCACCATTCCAAAAGCGCTTGGTTTCGACAATATCACTTAATACTGAACGATGCCGTTTAGGGTCAAAGTAGTCCACATAAGTTGGGTATTGGCGAACTAATAATCGATAGAGTTCATCATTAACATTTAACACACCCAAGGGAATCGTTTTAGCAGTGCTTGGATCAAGCTGAAAATGTTTTTTAATAATGCCAATTTCAGTAGTACCACCACCAATATCCAAATACCCTACAGCATTATGCTTTTCGTCCACTTGGCCTTCGTTATCACATACCGCATTCACGTAGGCTGAAAACATTTCAGCAAAACAAGAAGCATGAGTGACATTAGCTAATTGATGATTTGGATTATGAGGTTGTATAGGTACCTGCTGGAATAATCCAGCTCGTTTGGCAATTAACTCATGATTTTGCTCGAATAAGCCTGTTTGCTGATTCAGCTTAAAGTAGGAAATTCCTCGTTCATGCACCAACGGTAAATTGGTAGCTAGGGCTAAAGAGCGGCCACCTAGTCCAGCCAACATCAACATCGCATGACCTAATACTGCAATGGCATCCGACGTAGCCCCACGCGAAAATAAATCAATACTATCACTACACCCCTTCTCTACCGTGTAATACTCTTTGCCACGCACCAAAAAAGAATATTCCTGCGATTCAGCAGCCGGTAATCCCATACGCATATTGGGGCCGCCACTGCGCACATGGCTGGCAAGTTTATAGCACACTATTTGTCGTTGACCGTTCTCATCACGGCCCCACAGCGCCAGCTTAGTGTAAGAGTTGCCAACATCAAGTCCAATAGGGATCAGGGTATCAGTCATATACATTACCTGTAGTTTACCTAGCTATTCTATAGTCTTTATTAATGAAACCTTGATGACTAAACCGCATTCACGGTCACTCATAACAGGCTAAATATTTAGTATAACTATACTACAACTTTCATATGTTTTTCACTATATTTTAATTAGTTTAATCTAAAACTATTGTATGAATATTGATGTTTTTATATACTACTTGTTGAAATAACTATAAATACCAACAAAATATTAGATATATTTAACATAAATACTATATGGAAATTATATGAAAGATATGGACAAACTACATTCAATTCCTGTTGAAAACATATATCCAGATACTCAACAAGATCGCCAAAACATTGATCAAAAAAAACTCGAAGAACTTGCAAGCAGTATTCGTACATCACAGCAAGTCTTCAGCCCATTGAGTGTGAAGCCTCATCCATCTGAAGCAAACAAGTTCATCCTTATTGGTGGAGAACGTCGTTGGCGTGCAGCAAAGCTGGCAGGTATGCAACAAGTGCCAGTGATCGTTCGTAACAACGATGCCAAAGCTAATAGCTTAGAAATGCTGATTGATAACTTGTTACGAGAGGACCTATCTGGGTATGAACTTTCATACGCTCTACAAAAGCGCTTAAATGAGGGTTGGACTACGAGTGATCTAGCGAAACATTTAGGCAAAAGCAAACCATGGGTCTCGAAATACACATCTATCTTTAAATTAAATGAGCGTATTCAAGCGCTATATAAAGAAAAAATCATTACTGATATTAGTAAATTACAACGACTAGCAAAATTACCAGAAAAAACCCTAAATATTGCATTAAAAAAGATACGTGAAGGGGAAAACGCTACAGAAGTTTTAAAGGTTTCAGAAAATATTGCAAAATACCCTGAACCCTTACAAGACGCATATGCTGACAGTGCCATTCAAGATTTAAAATTGCTAAAAAAAGCATCTAAATTAGATGATGACGAACTAGATGATTTTATAAAAAGTGCCCAAAAAGATAATTCTAGCGAACATTTATCAGAATTTTTAGAAGAGCGCATTCCATCAAAAACGTCCAAAAAGGCTAAAGCTCACATTGCCTTACAATTGAACTTACACACTGCACGTGAACTCTTGAAAGATCTGCGGTATGCTGCCGAAAGCATTGCTGAGATGGATTTACAGCAGTGCGAAGCTACACTAAATGCCTATTTATCAGAGAAAGCTACAGGTAGTGCTTAAAGATGAGGAAACATCTAAAGTTCCGACTAGCAAACGACGTTAGTTGTAGTATCTACGATCCGAGCATTTTCAACAATTCTGAACAGCTGTCGGTCAAGACAGCTGTTGAGGCAATCGCTTCAATTTTGTATAACTTGAACAATGCAGATCCACTGATCAAGCAAGTAACTCTCAAAGCGCAAGATATTATTGATAATAAGATTCATTATGACTTGCTAACACCTCTCACTGATAAACTCAACGAGTTAAAAAGCTTGGCAGATACCAGCCTTGCTATTGAGCTAGTAAACAGCACTGAGCCGCATGAATATGTGCTTCAAGGTAAATATAATTACCCAGTTAATAACCAAGTCATACGCGCTATGTTAGTGTTTGACCAAATCATTGACCAGCTATTGTACTTACAGGCCACAGGGGTATTTTCTTCCAAAGTGTTTTACCGTGAGCGTAAAGCCATCATGAAAATACCTCGTCGTTTTATTTTGGACATTCTAACACTGGCTAGACGCTACCATGACAACAAGAAAAAAAGGCTCGCCACCATCGAGGCCGCCGCTTGAGCGGCTTGCCACTGCTGATGATTACATACCCTCAACATTAGGAGGGTATGTCCTATCTTTTGATGATCGCATGATACCTGGTGTATGGACAGAAGACCCCAAGCAAGGGGCTGAAGAATATAACGCTTGGGTGATGAAAGCGGTTCAACAGAAAAAATACCACCAACAAATACAACAACTATACGACCAGTGCATGGAGCAACATGACTATAGCACAGCTTTCTTTTTACACTGCATGCATGTCCATGATCCAAAAGGCTTTATGAAAGTACTCAATACTAAGTACAAGCTGTACGCTGAGTTAATTCAATGGTATGACGGAAAAGCCCTTGAAAAAGAGCAACTGACAGCCTTAAAACAGAAGTTCTTACTACGATAGAGCAGATCTAGTTACAAATGAATTTTTTGAAAATAGTAGTGAGTTCACTACTTATACAGTACAATTGGTTTGTTTGATGCGTCGCAAAGCAAAATGTTTCGCAAACCCAAAAGGCCAGTGTATCAGTACATTGGCCTTTTTTAAGCGTCTTCAGTCCCAGATTCAAACTTAAATTTGCCCGCCCAGCCAAAGTCATTTAGTTCTTCAGCCGTAGATCTATTTTTTAGTTTTAGCTCATCAACATGTTTATCTGTATTGTCAGCATAAGCTTGATTAAGTTTAAGTTGGTTCACTTTTTTAGCACGAAACACCTCTAATGAACCACAAACATATGACAATACACGACTTACTTCTGTAGTTAAGCCTCTACTACGAACAAAATCATCAATTAAACAGTCCGCCAGATTTCGATCATACTCTTCGTCATAATGTGGGTTTTGCGCAAGTTTCTCAAACACTGCTTCTTTAAGCTTATCTGAGGTCCACTCATCTTCATTGACTGTCGTCCACCAATTCCAGCCCTTTTGAAGATATGCTTTTAACCTTCGAATCCACATGTCACGAGAGTGTTTTTTACCTGAATTGACTTCAGTAAATTGTGGCAATTTATAATCTAAAAAATGTTCACTGTACTTCTTAACGAGGTTACTTCTAATAGTTGGAGATAATAAGTTCTCAGAAAAAATTACTTTTTCGTTAAGTTTCTCTTGAGACTTATAGTTACCTTGTGCTTGATATGTATCATACTCCGCTTCAAATTGTCCAACGGACTTGGCTGTTTGGTTATAATATTGAGAGCTTTCTTTTCTAGAAACTTGTTGTTCATCTTGTTTAGAATGAGATTCAAGCTCAACAAGCCTATACGGTTTATCTACACTTTCTTTTTCATCTATTTGAATATAAGCTGAGACAACATTCCTATTCTCTTTATGCTCTATAACTTTAAGATCAATTGCAAATTCATCAGAGATTCTAGGTAGATATCTAGTGAGATTATTTCTTTTGAAATGCGCCCATTTTACTTCACTATCACCTAAATGAAATAAATCATACCAGCCTTTTACAGGCCACTCAGGAGTTTTTCCTTCATAAAGATTGTTATATATTATCTGAGATAATAATAATTGCTTTCCCCTTAGATTTTTCAAAATATTTTTGTCATAAATAAAAATATTTTTACTTTTTATCAGGGGAGTTAATGCAGCTATGCTTAACTCAAAAAAATTACACCCTTTGTACAGATCTTTATTAACATGAGAGTTCCATAGCTCTCTAATTACATAGGTTATGGAAGAAGGTGTTGCTGTTTTTCCAAAGTCAGTAAACCTAAACATTGGACTTTGATGGATATTAAGTAACACCTTCTCAGGTATAAACTTATGCTTTCTTACAAGAGACTCTTTTATCTCCAAGAAATCACAAATTTTTTGAGAACTCCATTGGAAAACAACTTTCTTTTGAAAGTCATTCACTAGAAACTCAGGGCTTTTTTCAATTTCCAAATTATCTAAATTTACAAAGAACTCTCCAGACTGAGTAAAGTTATAAAAATAGTTATATAAGTCATCCCCAGCTTCTACTTTATATATAAACTTTTGTACTAGTTCAGCTATTTTACTTTCAATGCCTAACCAAGTTCTTATTTCATTACTAGTAAACTTTTCCCACGCTCGACGACAAGACTCTATTAAATCAGGGTCAGTAACCTCTTGTAGACTTTTTAATAAAGTAGGTGATGCAGGTAGTAAGATATACTTACGTGACGCTGATATGTCATTGCTCATAAATTAACCTTTACGGTTTAACTCTTCTTGACATAGTGTAACCAGCAGTTCTCTACCTGTTTTAAACTTTCTTAAAGACTTAACTTTACTAATGAGCTGAGCTTCATTAGTAAGCAGTAGAGCTTGAAATGTTACTTTGTCTTTTCGGTGGTTGTTATAGTGTTTATCTTTATTCGACATTATACAAATATACTAGCTGTGTGTAATTAGTATACTATACGTCATGACGTGACTAATGTCAATCCATGTGTTGTTTAAATTTTATACAAAAAATTTTGGACCTAATATATATATATAAATATATTTATTTATTTTGTTTCTTTATTTATTTTTGTTTATTAGGAGCATTCTACAAATTTAAACAAACCAAACCACTGAAACTTTAAGTTGCTTTGATATTTTTGAAGTTTCAAATCCCTTATAACTCTTGACATGGCTTAATCCCTACGATATAGGACGTTTAGGTTGTAATTTAATACCCTATAGGCTCTCCAAAACATTGATCAAGTATGCGTGTAATGTTGTATAGCTCCAATTAAGCATATAAGTCTGTATATAGAATTTTAACTATTACCCTTTGGGGGAGGTGTGGCTTGAATAAAAAAGTTTATTTGTGAGCCTCACGAGGGATTTAAAGTCTGCTTGATTCATGGGTTTCATCAAGCAAGGTGAATTATCTGATGTTGTATATTAATACTGTCGATCTATTTGGTGGTAAAACCAGTAGTTCATGGAGCAATTTGGTAGGTAATTTTAAGTTTCGTGGATCAGTTTGGTGGCAAATCCCCAGTCTCGTGGATCAATTTGGTGGTAAATCCCCAGCTTCGTGGATCAATTTGGTGGCAAATCCCCAGTCTCGTGGATCAATTTAGTGGTAAATCCCCAGCTTCGTGGATCAATTTGGTGGCAAATCCCCAGTCTCGTGGATCAATTTGGTGGCAAATCCCCAGTCTCGTGGATCAATTTGGTGGTAAATCCCCAGCTTCGTGGATCAATTTGGTGGCAAATCCCCAGTCTCGTGGATCAATTTGGTGGTAAATCCCCAGCTTCGTGGATCAATTTGGTGGCAAATCCCCAGTCTCGTG
>NZ_JBOIUB010000027.1:0-16852 GCF_050749885.1 Zooshikella sp. RANM57
GCATCGTTGTGACCCTGTAAGCCTGATGTTGTGTAACTTTTAGGTGTAACCGATGCATGATGTTGCGAACTTGGTAGCGACCCATTTGATAGCCTTCTTTACGCAATTTCTTCACCATTTCACGATTCCCTAAACTGCCCCGGCTTTTTCTAAATAATTTTCGAATAAGGTGATAAAGCTTCAAAGTATCAAGGCTAATCACCGCTACAGGACGTTTGAGCCAATCGTAATAGCCTGATTTACTTACACCCATCACGCGGCATAACAATGCTACAGGGAAATGGTTAGATTGTTTTTTAATGAAGCGAAATTTCACTTCATTTCTTTCGCAAAGAAGGCACTGGCCTTTTTTAAAATTTCTTTCTCCATGCGTAATGCTTTGTTTTCTTTACGCAATCGTTTCAGTTCATCGCGCTCAGACTCTTCTAAGGCAATGCCTTTCTGCTGAGCTTCGTATTTCTCTTTCCACTTGTAAAGCAGGCTAGTAGCGACTCCGAGTGACTTTGCTGCATCAGCAACACTGTAGCCTTGCTCTAGCACCATCAAAACAGCTTCATCTTTAAATGACTGAGGATAGCTTTTATGGGATTTTTTCAGACTCATATAGACCTCTTAACTCATTGACAGTATTGTCTCAAAATTAAGTGTCCGATGGCATTAGACCAGTACAGATAACAAAAAACCCAAGCATAAAACCTGGGTTAGAAAGGTTTGTTTTGCATGCCCCCTAACCAATATCTTGATTAATCTCATCACCAACCAATGATAAATACCGTTTAATCACTGGTACCCCTGAACCCGACTTTTTCCGTAACATAGTCTGACTAATCACTATTTGCGGATCTTCTTTGATCAATTCCTCAGTGACATCCAACAGCCGTTGTATAGATGCTGCTTTTGCATCTTCATGTTCTCTAAACTTATCAACTATTGCCAACCGCGTTTTCTTTAGCTCCTTGCGAGGTATTTCAACGATCTCATATTCAGTAAAATCAAGCTGCCATGCGGTATAGATAGTATGAGTAGAAATATTTTCATGTAAAAACATGTCTTGCAAAAACGCTGTTTCTGTTCCCTTATGCTCTTTTCGCCACGTATCATAGTGCATATGCTTAACACACTGGCCGTAGAGATTTCGAGAATCCTTAAACAACGCATCGTTATCGCCAAAAACTAGCTTCGTAGTATCGTTCAATGTACGAGCACAGCGTTGATTAATCAATGCATTCCGTTCACCTTCAGGTAAATGCTTAAACGATTGTAAAGCTTTAATTTCTGGTAAACGACGTAAATGCCAAATCCCCTTCATCACAAGCTCGGCAGGTACAATTGTATACAACACACCTTCTCCTACAGACATTCGCTTTTTAGCCGCACCTTTAAACTCAATTTGATATTGGCTTTCACCATGCTTACTGAATTTACCTTGATATAGAATTTCGATAGCACGGCGACCCGTAGCAAGAGCCAAACCAAGCGCTAGCCGAGAATAACTGTAAGTGCCGTTTTTGGTTTTTTCAGTGAGAAGAGATTCAATAGTGTTCAGTAACCATTGATAATTAACCGTGATAGGGTTCCTATGCCTGTCTTGTACTAACTGGTTGTACTCTTTTTCAAGCTTCTTACATAAGTCTCCCATACGTATAAACCGCAATACTTCATGTCCTAGCTGTAACTGTTGTAGTCGTTTATGCACTGGTTGACCGTTATACTTTTCTTGTAACTGCACTAAACCTTGAATCGCATGAGACATTGGTAGTTTTAATAGTTTATTTAGCTCATCTTTCAATTCAGGGTGATATTTATAAATTACTTCTAATTGTTGGTCTAAATTATGATGACGTAAATTTGCATCATAAATCTCTTTACGTGTTTTTGAGATATATTTAACGATGGTTTTTTCAGACAAACCACTTTCATGTAACTGCTTCATAAACGCTTTTGCAAGCCGTTGTAATTTTTGGGTTTTTGCAGATCGCGTGATATCTTGTTTTTCAACTTCTGCTATTTTTCGGAATAGTAGCGTGATTCTTTCGTCAATTTTAAATGCCACTGTATCGCCCCCTATATAATGTATAGTGTGATACTAGCACCCTTTAAATACACCCTCAACCCCTATAACAAAATATTCACACACTTTGAATGCCAACACTTACACAACAACAAGTAATAAACAATAAATAAGCCAAATGAGTATAAATTTTTACTTAAACAGTAACCAAAACGATATTGATATCGTAAGCAACACACCACAGCCAATAAAAATAAAAGGGGCTAATAACTCTATCTGGCTTTTATCGACCATGGTTATAAAATCACCTGGCTGTTCTGCTTTTTTCTCATACGTATCAATGATAGCTTGAATGAGCCGATAACCAACAGCTTCACTTTTCACGATTAGCTTGATGGGGTCCGTTAGCCGTGAATCGGAATCATTCACCACACAGTAATGTTCATCATTCTTTTCCACACGTAAATTTACCAGGGCTTCCATATCCAATGTGGTTGTTGCCACCACATCTACAGTGATATTTCCCATTTTTATGGGGCTACGGTAAGTAATGTTGGCTTTTTTCTTATACGTACAGAGCGGTGTAATTTTAAAATCCAAGTTCTCCGCCAGTAAAATATGCTGACTACACGAATAGTGTTGGGCACTGATCAGGTTATTTTGCATCATTGTTTTATCCTTATTTTTGGGTTCACGATCCTGTGAAAGATTGCATTACGCTATTAATCATACCACCTGTTATTTCTGTAAACGGGCCGCTTATGTAACTGGTTCCAGCTGTAATTATAAAATTGCTCACAATCAGCTGGCATGTTAGCTAAGATATAAGGGTCTCCATCACGATTCCTACGATTGCGATGGTTTAATCCAGTAGCATCACAATAATCTCGGATACCTACCGCATAAATAGATGCCACTGATTGTATGGTTGGATTTGGGCAAAGCTTTAAGAAATCAGTACGTTTCTGGATTTGTTCCGCCCACTTTTTATCCGTTATGGCATAGAAAGCTGCTAAATACGGGTTGCATTGAGGTGGCGCAGCAGGCGATGCCAAACACAGCACAGCGCCACAAGCCAGTACCGCTTCATCCGATAACGCGTGGCTCGTAGATACGCCCACCACCAACCACACACAGAATCCATAAGTGATTAATGGTTTCATCCTTGAGGCCTACTGTTGTGCTCTGCATTAAACGACAGAAGAACCTCGTCTAACGTACCTTGCTGGCTGTCTAACGCCACTACTTGCACGCCTTTCGCAGGTGCAAAGTCCCGCCCTGTTTCTGACCAAAATGCCAAAGTATGCAATGTTTGTGCGGGGATACCATGGCCTTCCAAAAGGTACTTAACCGCTTTGGCGCGTTTTACGGCAAGGGTGGAAGTCCCAACGCGACTATGGCCATGAGAGTGGCCAATAATAAATACCTGTTTGCCTTTTAATGCAGGAAGCAAGGATTCCATGGTTTGCTTATAATTTGTCACTGCCACACTGTCATTCGCAAAATCAATAAAATACCGCGCCTGTTGCTTAACGGCTGTTACCTTGGGCGCAGGCATTTCAATCTGCTCTACAGGGGCAGGCTCCTCAATAGGCGTGGTCGTAAACGTCGGGGTAGGGCGGGTTAAATCACGCTCAATCACATTGCGTTGCTGTAATTTAAAGATACTTGCATCTTGCAAATTTAAATGTTGAGTATTACATCCAACCAAAGCCAATCCACTGATTAAAAATACTGTTTTTTTCATATCCTCATTCCTTAAGGCTTAGCTGTAAAACTTAGTAATTTATGTTCACGATCTACAATTAAATAATTTTCAGGGCCAATTAACACTAATAACGAATCCATGACACTCATCGTCCTAGACATGCGAGCAATAGGCTTGATCGTGTTTGAGGCAATCTGTTGGGCATCCGTTGGTGCAGGCTCATCAAGCTTTAGTTGGTAGCCAGTATGGCTAATCAGATATTCTGCAGCATCTTGCACAGTTTTAGCTTCTGTAGGAAGTACCATTCTTACATATAAATTTAGTGGTTCTAAAGCTAAACTGTGTGTACTCCAACTCAATAGCACACTACTTAATGCATAACGAATTAATTTATTTATTTTAATGTTGAGTAATATATTCATCGAAAATGCTGCTCCATGGCGTTAAATACAAATAATCATCCAAGACAATTTTGATAGGAGTGCCTAAATCTAGCTCTTTGGTGGGCACAATATTTAGGTACTTTTGCACCAAAGGTGAAGTTTGTTCTCTTAAACCTTCTTCCCAGTCGCCACGGATCTCTGTAGAACCGGATATCGCACTGGATCGATCACTGTCTGCAGAGCTGGAAACAATCGCATAAGCAGTGACACCTAAAAATTGCTCCCATAAGTGGTAATCAACAGAGCCTTTAATTGCTGCAATTCCTCCACGGTCTTTTACTGTCACTTTACTTTTTAAATTAATGGGTGAGCCATCAGGTAAAATAAATTGGGTTGCAGGTAAACCCAAACGATTATGTAGCACTGCATTCGGCCCACTAGAAGCAATGGAGCGCCCTATAACTTCTGTGCCCTTGGGAATAAGGACATTTTCATAAGCAATGTCATAAACATCATGCGAGACAATTCCGTGATAAGAACCTAAATAATCACTATTGGTGTACTCATTCAAAATAGCCGTAATCACTGTACCTGGGGGTAGTGGCTTTTTACCCGGCAGTTGTACCGTTGCATCAAATTTAGGGTCTATAGCCTGGGTAACCGGTTGCGAAGCAACTGTCTGTCCTCGTGGCTGAGTTTGAGGGTTCGCCAAGGCTTTAGCTAATGAATCAATACCTGTGTCAGGATTAAATACCGCAGGTTGTACACCAAGTTGTGACTTAAGCTGATTTATAACTGACTGCTTATCAATCACTTGCTGTGCCTTTTGCTGCACAGTTTTGACTATATTGGGTGTATTTTCTGTTAATGTATTTCCTCTCTGTTTTTCTACTGGAAATGCTATGGTTTCCCGTTTCTGGTAGGAAGAAAGCGCACGCATCCGCTCACTTTTTTTGAACTCTTTTTCAACTTCACGAATGGGGTCCGGTTTTTGGTTAGCCTGTTTCAGCTTTTCCACCTCTGACATCATCAAGTTATAGCGGTTTTCCAAGTCTCGATAGCGCTGTAACAATGCGGTATTTTGTGCGCTGTGCTGTGTACTAGCTTCATCTTCTGCATACGCTTGTTGTTGTGCTTCAAGTAGTCCGACGGGTTGCTGCGCTTGAAACTCTTCCTGTCCTTTTTGAAAACGCTCTAATGCCACCTCATATGACGAGCGAGCGGTATCTGTGTTAGTTTCTTCGCTTTTAGCTGACTGATAGGGTGAAGCTGGTGTATTGTCCTTTTTAACTGGCTGATATGTCATCACCCAGATACCACTAATAATCACCACTCCACCAAATACCATGAGCAAATACATTTGCAGCTTGCTACGGTGCGTTGAAGGGCGAACAGGCGTGCTAGGTTGGCTTTCTCCTAACATGTTAGAATGCTCCCTTTGTAATGCCATCCCGCCTTTCAATAGCGATTTCAATATCGTCATATTTCAAACGAAATGCAGGATAAATCCCAACAACACGATATAAATTAGTTACATCATCATATTTGGCTTGAATAATTTCAGGTTTATCCGCAACGGTAGCCTCAATGGCTAAAATACCTTTATTATCATTAAGTAAACGTATATAAGTAAAACGACCATCATCATAAACATCTGACACAATATCTTTACCAATAAAACCACTATTGCTGTCCCATTGGTAACGAGTATAAATAAAATGGCGATAGCGACGTAACGCAGCTTTTACCGCATCATCCACTTTTTCCTGTTGCTGAGCACTAGCTTCCTCGTACTTGGCTTTCCAAAATGTCATCTGCTGTTGTGCTTGATAAGCCGCTGGATGAATATAATTAGTCAGTACAGCGGTTACATTATTGAGGTTTTCAACTTTATTAATAATCGTATAGCAGGGCGTATTACGTTGATAAGTACGCCGTACATTAAAATTAAAGCTTAAACCTTGCTCACTAATCACATGCAGTGTCGTAGTTTCACCTTCTGGCTCTTTAGAATTTGGTTGAATATATAGGTGATTTGCTCCCCCCGTCTTTTCCCAAAGAGCTTCATTACCAAGAAGCATTAATGGGCCTTTTTGACTAGTTAACACATTATCAGGCAATTCTATATGCGTCCAACCATTAAATTGGGCATAAATAGTGTAGATTTTTCCTGGTTCCCAGTTAATTTTTTTACAGCTGTTTGCTAACACATTACCTGTTACCAGCGAGCTAGCTAATAATGTAGTTGTTATTAATTTTTTCATGATGCTGAGGCCTCTTCCTTAAAGTCCTGAAAGATTTGTGCTTGAATAATTTCGATACCCGCAGGATTAACCAGTAATAAGTCTTTAGCTTTCTCTCGACTCCCAGCGGTTTTTTGCATAATTTCTTGTCGTGATAGCAACCTCCATTGCAGCTCCACTATATCGAATGTAGGTTTACCAATGGACGTATGGTTAGCATCTGTCTGCTCTCGACGAACATGCACTCTGGTGCGATAGATAGTACCTTCGACCAGATCCGACCCTTGAGCGTCATAGTGTCTAAGGCGACCAACACTAACATTGACATATTTTTTAGCTGCAACAATATCAGCTGCTTTCTTGATAGCATTAAAACCTTCCCTGTCATCATAAAACCAGTTGAGCATTTCTGATGTCATAAACATGGTTGCTTTGGGAAAATCCGTATTAATAGAATATGGATTACGACCATAGCGATAATGAATAAAATCACTGATTGATTTATCGATGTTAGATTGAAAAAAACGCTCTGGATCATCCGGTATTGAGAAATCAATATCCCAAGTACCGTTTGGGTACATTTTTACCCAGGCAACTTCGGTATTCGCAACAGCCAGTGCAGATAACTCTGTAACTTTGAGATAACCGTAAAAATTCAACGCAATACTGACAGTTATAATAAGATACAACCAGTTGTTGTGTATCTTTTTAAGCTCTTTTGCCACAAGCAAACCCACTTGGCCTGCATTGGCCTGTTGTGCTTCATCCTGCTGCATTGTTTATTTCCTCATCCTGAGCAATTTAAAGACCACACCTGTCATGCTTGGGGGTTTACCCACACTTGCAGATGCTAAGATGTACGCCAAAGGACCTGCACTTGCTACAAAAACAATTCCTAACCCCGTAATTAATGTAATTTCAGTGACATTCGCGGCAGTAATTTGCAACACCTGCGGCTCTTTAACACCACCGATAGTAAAACCGCCAAACAAGAAGGCTTCATACAGCATCAAAACGAGGACACAGGCTACACGTACAAAAAATGCAAAAAGTAAAAAACCAAGCATAATGCCAAACATTTTTTTTAGAAAATCGGAAGTTTGACGCCATGCCGCAAGAGGAATAAAAATAAAACCCACTAATTTACAAAATGCAAAACCAATAACTGACCAACCTGCTGCAACCGTCACACTTAGATTAAGCAAGCCACTAAATAGTAAAAATGATAAAGAGGCGAGAATACGTGAACCTTTATCAAATAAATCCCATTCCATCCCAATCAAGCGACTCAGGATTTTTTTAATATGAGTGTAAACAAAAAATTGATCGGTATTGCCAATCGCTACTTTTTGGATAGCAAATCCCAAGTCATTAACGCTAGACCAAAGTAAATCTGTTAGATAGTTATAGAAGAGTAATCCAGTGACACACAATATGATACGTATTACTGTCAATACAGCGATTTCAATCCCACCTCGAAAAAACACCCACTGAATCAATGCATCAGCAACCGCTACAATGCCCATAACGACCATCAACCGCCAAACAAAGCTGCCCAAGACGTTTGTGCTCCCCTGGTTGCCCAACACATGATTCACAAAATCATTGATCACATTCAGTGTCGTTTTAAAAAGTACATCACTATTAGCTGTGGTTGTTGCATCTGCAGCAAGTGTAACCCCAGGCACCAGCAACAGGAGCGCAAACGGCAACAGCGGTTTTACAGAATTTCTCATTCGTTACGCATCCTTGCAGAATAATAAAATAGGATAAAAAATATAAATATATATAGAATCCTATATATATAATTTATAGGAGCTATAAAGTTAAGGGTATTACAACTTAAAAAAACAGGTTAAAAGCCACGATCATCGTACATCATTAGTTCCTCCTTAAGGATATTTTTTCGAAGCCAACGAACCTCCATATTCAATTCTTCTTCAAATATTTCACCATTTATTTTGTCACTCATATATATCATGGACCTTGCTTGCTCACGTTGTTTACGCAGATTAACAATTAACCGCTTAGCAGCCTCTTTTGACAAGCTACTATATTGCCTGTTGCAATAGTTATCAGTGCCTCTCCTAGGCATTTTTTCATTAACAACCTTAAGTACTCGCATGTTACATTTATATAGTTCTTCAATATTTGTTCTTTTAGAGTACTTGCATTCTTCACCTAGCTGCTTTTCTAACTTTGACCTTTTAAGGTGATGATCATCAATTATTGGTTTTTTAACAGCATGAGCATTGCCAATAAAGAATATAGTAAATGCAGATATAACTATTTTTTTCACTTTATACATCCTTAACAATTTTGGTTGTAGCTAAATACACATAGCTACAACCTATAATTACTTTTATTCTACCAACGTCCAGTGTTATCAATTTTTGTAGGAGGTTGATTTAATGCTCTTTGGATTCGCTCTATACGCTCTAAACTACCCTGGGCTTGCTTAGCAAAAACAAAATCTGAGAATTTATTAGAATGTTCAAACTGCTTTTGTTGGATTTGCTGTATAACTTGTAAATTCTCAAAGACATGTTGATTTTGCATAGCTATAAGCTGCAAAGTTGCTAGCTCATTGTTATCCTGCATAGCAACAGTGTCACGTAATTTATCAAGCCTGTTAGACTTTTCCAATGTATTCATGAACTTGGTTTTTAAGTCGTCAACATCTTCTGCATGCATATCAGCAAGTCTAGAACGATGGAAAGAACGATCATAATTAGCTAATTCTTTTTCACGCATTGCACTGGTAAAACCTTTATCTCTATACCTATCAGGAATCAGTTGGCGGCCAACTTCACTGGTTCCCAACACTCTTTGATAAATACGCTTAACGCCTTCATCAGCGTTATAAACTCCATTTTTATCATACAGCTGTATATCATCATACACAGATCGATTTGTTACTAAACGCTCATACGCTAAGCGTTTTAACTGCTCTGGGTCTTTAACGATGGTTTTCAGTCCATGCGCAACACGTTGTAAATGCTCATACTCTGCACTGAGCTTCTTATATTGATCATCAAGCTTACTATATAGCTGGATCAATTTAGCGATTTCATTATCTGATAGCTGCTCCAGCACCTTTTTGTTTCCCTCAGCTATCTTTTCTAGCAAGGGGTAAAGAGTCACATCCGAGGTGGGCACTCCAGTGCCACCGGAACCAAATACAATCGGACTACTCATTAGGGTTGATAAGGCAAGTGTATAACCTAGTTTTTTTGCGAGCTTTTTTAGTTTCATAAGCGACATCCTTGCTGTCTCAGTTGTTTGATGGTTTCCTCAATGGCAAGGTCAGGGTTATGTTGATAACGTTTAAACAGTTCGTTGCGAATAGGTGCTTCCTGGGGCCTACTGGTACCAATGACGTACTGTGCAGGGTCTGCATTGATATTCACCACTTTAGAAATACCCACTTCTCGCTGCACAATCAAAGCTTGTTTTTTAGGTTTCATTTTTTTAATCAGGGCACATTCATCAACACTTAAATCAAAGGCTTGTTGATACAGTGAGGCATCGCCCTCAGAGTCCGGCATAAAAATATAGGCTGTTGCAGCCCCTCGTACGACATGCCAGTCCGGTATCGACATATATTCCCGAGGGCCTTGGGTCCACAGCCCAAATCCACCGAAGTATTTACCACTGGTCCGCACGCATTTTAATAAGGCATCTCTGGCCGCTTCGATGCTGAGCAAGTGGTGGGCTTCATCAATATCGGTGTATTTTGGAATAGTGCGTAAATGTTCATTTTCATACTGCATATACACTCGATAGAACATCTCATTCATTAAAATTGGCAGTAATTCATCGTTATCTTTATATTGTTTTAAATTAAATACGGAAATTCGTTTTTTTAATTCACCAATAGCATCTTCAGCAACACCATAGAGATCCCCATAGTGGCCACCAGGTAAAAATGCGGTGAGTCGTTGTTTGGTGGTGTTCATCAGCATCTCAAACACACCCGACAAACGACCTTCGATACCTAAATTCATCACATGGCCAATACAGTGAATCAGATCTTCCAGCTCTTCAGGACGTAGCAGACGCTCTTCTTCACGGATAGTTTTGTTGTTTAGCAACATCAATCGCACTTGTGTTACCAAATGGCTATAGAGCGTATCCTTCACCACCGGATCACCCAGTAAACGAAATGGGTTAAATCCAAAACCCTCGCCACCAATATTGATCATCGCCGCATCGTCACCGTAAAAGCGGGCAAGAGGAATAGCCCCTTCATCAATATCAATTGCTGAGTATAAGGTACCAAACTTCAGCATGTGCATGGCTAATAACATGCGTAAAAAGCTTTTGCCGCTACGAATGGGTCCTGTACATAAGAGTAAGCATTTATCACCCACAAATGGTGAAAAGTGGAAAGGTGTACCATCAGCAGATTCCAGTATGACCAAACTCTCTTCGCTGACATTGGTAGTTTGCCAATGTGGTAATCCGGCATGTGCCTTATAGTTTAAGCTTAAGGCTGATGCCTGGGCAGCATTGTATTGTAAGTTACGGTATTTAGACTCTTTACTACCTGGTAAACAGGCAGCATAAGCCTTTTGTATCCCTGCACTTTCCCAAATAAAGTTAAAATCAGCGGTGTTAAGTGCTTGATTAAAATCTTTTACCCTTTTTCTTAAAGCATTTAAATCATCATCAAATACCAAAATTGATGCATGATAGTGTCCGAAAATACGGTCATTTTGAATCCTGTTTAGATCCTGAATAGCACGCTTTGCATCTTCGTTATATGCAGCATCATCACGCAATCGTTCATCCGCATTCTTAACATTACCCAGTAAAATATCACTCACTTTTAACGTTTGTTGCGCCACCTCATTTTTTTTATTTTTTACAAATAAAGATTTTTGCAACCGCGAGTACGGTTCATATCGGGTAATAACTACATAATTACCTCGCTGTAATAATGGTATTTTACCCCGTAGCCATGCAGCAGAACGGACATGAGAGTCCCCTGACCCCGTGATCGACAACACTTTAATGTAAACTGGTACTGCACCGTGGAGTTTGAGTGCTGTACCCAGGCCTTCAATTTCTACCACTTCCTGATCACCTTGGCCGAGCAGTTCATGCCAATGAGTCGATGGTGCTTGATTGAATGTCGACTGTAAAAACACGTTTTTATCAAAATTCACCAGAAAGTGATACAGCCGCCACAGATCAGTAGTACTCATCGATTGGACGTTAAAACTGTAAGCATCTAGCCTGTCACTGAGTACATGCAGCATATCTTCGGCTTGTTCTAACTGATCTTTTAATAACTCATTATTTAAATAAAGATTATCTTGCAATGAAAATAACGGTTTAATTTTTTTTATTTCACGTAAGCTAGTCATGGCTTTGACCAGTTTACGCAACCTTAACAAATTTAACTCTAACCGATGGGGCCGCTTAATTTCATAACAGTGGAATAGTCTGGTAAGACTAAGTCCTTTTTCATTCAAGAACTGTGCACGACGCTCCGAGACCAGCTGACTACGTGAATGATCACGATGTATGGGAACATACTGGTAGCCTTCAAGATGCAGATAAAATTGCCAATAAATAGTATCACTGTATTGCTCATACAAAGATTGATACAACCGACTGAGACGACGCAAGGTCGCCTCTTCATAAGGTTGTAGCTCAATACCATGTTCAATGTTTAAACCACATAGAACATGAGCATTAGTGGTAATCATTTGTTTTTGGTATTGGCCATATGCACTAATCAGCTGGCTAAGGGACTTCATTAGGTGGAACTCCCTGAATAGTTTTGAATAGCAATTACATAAGCAGTGATATTCAAAAAGACAATGCCTGCAATCACAGCACGAGCCAATGTTTGAATGGCTTTACCCTGCTGTGCGGCAAATGCCCATATCATCAGGCCTACCCCCGCAGATACAATGGTAAAACCTACCGCCCAAGGTCCCGTCATATTATTTATTAGATCCTGAAAAAATTTGTTAGGACCAGCAAATAAACCTGTAGTAGGTGCATTAAGGTTGTAAGCAGCTGAAGCCAGGGACGAATAAAACAATACACAGTATGTTGTGTAATATTTAACTAAATTTTTCGGTAGTCCTTTTTTCACTGATACTCTCTCCTTGTCGATTAAGAATAATTAATTGTTTTTTTAATGTTGGTTTATCTACAGACAAACGCCTAACAGACCATGCAGCCCACCATGACGTTAATGCTTCGTAATCATCACGATAGATGACATAAGCCGTTAAAAACAAAACCGCAAATAGTGATACTCCAAACCACCAGTACACTTGAAAACTTAGCAATAAACAAAATATAAAGGCTTTAATCACATGAGGTATTGGCACACCAAGTACGGTTTTTTGATTAAAAAAACGTAAATTTTTTAGTTCGTCTGCTTCTTCCTGAAAAGACGTATCCATTTGTCACCAGAAATAATATTCAGTATGATTTCGTCAAACCTATATTATATAAGGAGTTATATAGGTTATTTTTTCACGTCCTTTTTTAACCATTCAGGGAATGAACCATGGCAAAACTCATTACGTTTCACCTGCCACAAGAAATGATTAACGACTTGCAAAAATACATTATTGATGTCGTTAACGAAGACTGTGACCCCAAAGTGATCAACCGTTCAATGCTCATTCGCGAGCTAATACGGCTGTCGCTGGATTCCCTGGAGCACCTTAATTTGGACGCAGTTTATGACTCCTATTCGTTGTACAGTGAGCTAGCACGCGGTATAAAATCTTATTACCAAACTCACTACTTACTCCAAGAGAGCATGCAATAATCTAGTCAACTTCCTTATTACAACTTATTAGAGTACGGTGATATAGATTATTTTTATACGAATAACACCGTATTCTATCGAATTTTATCTACACTCTGCAATAAATTATGACTTATCTATTTCACTTTTTTTCACGCGTAATTCTTCAAGTTCACGCTCTATTTTATCTCGCTCAGCTTTCAGATGACGAATATCAACCATGATTTGCTCACCTTTTTCAGCTAGCCGCCAACAGTGATCAAAGGGATCAATCTCTTTACCACAATTTAAACACTGCAATGTACGTGTCGTACGGCTTAACTTAATACGGGTATGATCACACACCACTTCACCTTGCTTGCACGTAGGCACACTTTTTCGATTAAACAGCAAAATATTATGTTTACCTTTCATTATGCAGCCACCAAGCATTGAAAAGCAGGTCCTAACCTATAATATTTACCCTCGCGCTCTAAAATTTGGCGATTGGTTAACTCCTGACATAACTGACGAGCTTTCGCATCAGCTATTGCTAAGCTGTCCCTTAATTTAGAATGAAAACCACTGGTAATTTCCTTTTGTTGAATCACATCAATTGCTTTTTCAATGGTTTCTTCTGACACTCCATTTCTTGCAGTTAGAATACCTTTAGTCTTAGGTTTCATATGCTGAGCCACCATAGTAGCTGGCTGACTTGAAGCCAAGGCTAGTTCAGGGTACCCCACGATCTTAGTCTTATCACTATCCGATGTATTACTTCTAGGCTCATCAATAACTGATGCTGTACATCTTGCTTTAGTTTGCCAAACAATAAATACTAGCTTTAAGAAATCAAATACCAATCCTACCAGCAGCCCCATCAGTAAGTTTATTTGTTGTACTGTTATAGGTAAAAAAGCAGCCCACGTTATTGCAATCCCCTGATAAGCATCAATTTGTGGTGTACTACCACTCAATAACTTCAGTCGTTCTTCTTGTAGAGCTTCTTTTTCAGCAGTAAGCACTTTGATTTTGCCATTCCTAGCATTTACTTCTAAACGGATCTTCTCTGACTCCGTATATATAGTCCGCTCTTTTTTGAGCTGTTCAATTTCATCCGTGCGCGCTGAAATCTTATCATTTAAGACCTGGAGGCGTTCATTAACCATGGTATGTTGCTGGTGATCATTCAGTGACACAGAAGTAACAACCCCACTTATAGTCACCACACTAATCCCAAGGCATAATACAAAAACAAATACATCAACTGCCGTCTTTTCTTGCCTCAAAATAAGTCGTTTTAAGGATTCAATACATGCTAAATCTGTAACTAAAATGAAGAGCAAAGCCAGGACAATAGCCAAATAGCCTAAGTCTTGTACAAAGGTATATGCAAAATAGCTGGAGAGAAGATATGACGCTATGCGTGAGGACCATGCGCCAATGTCGGTTGCTGTTATTTTATCTAGACTCATAGCTCTAGTTCCCTGAGCTGTTTGCGTTTATCATATAGTATATATTCAAAATCAAGATAAAATCAACTAGATTATGAAAAACAACCTAGAGCCAACCCAAATTATTGATGGACTAAAGGATTACTTAGGGTTAAAGAATGACGCTGCACTAGCATCAGCACTTAATATTAACCAGAACTCTATAACCCAATATAAACGCACAACAGGTGGTACAATACAAAATAAAATGCTTCAGCTTTTATTATCAAACGCAACTAAACCATTGGTCGTTGATGAGTGTAATATTAAAACTACTTCAGGTATCAAGTTAAAAGTTCAGTTATTACAAACACAACGATTTGATAATAAATATACTCAAAGCTTGTTAGTTACTGGCAGCGATTTTTATGCTCAGTCATATCACCCAGAGCTTTGTATTAGTAAAATAGGACAGGAAATACTTCTTTTCTTGGACTGTATAAGGCTTTCAGTACATCCAAACTGTACAGATGCTCTACAAGAACTTTTATCTTTGATGGAGAAGTGATTGCCAATTATTATCACTAGAACGCCCTCATTATAATCACCAAGTAAATATTGATGAATGAGCAGCTAAAGCTACTCATTCATCTGCAGTCAGCCTATAAAGACGACAGCGAGTTGTGCACAATCCCTAAGCGAGAAAGAGCATCTATTACTTGCGTGAATCTTAATGATTCACCACTAAGAGAGCTAAGTACAATCAAATCTCTGCTGTGTAAGTGCTTTACAATCAAGTACTGACCACGTCTTGCAGTGTAAAGCTCATAACAGAATTCCTGAAATGCACTTGGTTGAAGAAGTAACTGCTTTGCTTCAAATATCAGCCCGTATAAATTTCTGTCAGACAAAAATTTATCTAATGAGCCATCATTTTCAACAAATTTTTCAGCAGTTAAATTAAGATCTTTCAGACAATCAAAGTTATTAAATTGAGTGAATGAGTTATTCATGTGGGCATCCTTACTCACGATAAGTGAGATAGGATACAGTTGCTCTCAATCAGAGAGACTGTATCTATCTCTCTGATTGGTAGTGACACACTTTCAGTCAGTTATAAGTGCGTGTTACTGACCATTTTTTTATACAACACGTTTAGTAAAAAAACAACTGGTTTTACTAATTCTTATTCTAGTGTCATCTTGTTTCATGGAGCACTTTGGTAGGTGTCACCCTGTTTCGTGGAGCACTTTGGTAGGTGCCACCCAGTTTCATGGAGTACTTTGGTAGGTGCCACCCAGTTTCATGGAGTACTTTGGTAGGTATTACCCAGTTTCGTGGAGCACTTTGGTAGGTGTCACCCAGTTTCATGGAGTACTTTGGTAGGTATTACCCAGTTTCATGGAGCACTTTGGTAGGTGTCATCACGGCTTTCATCTCTAGCTCAGTGACAAAGTGTCACTCATATAACAGAGGCACTCTGTCAAAAGTATTCTTAGCAAGCGCGCCGTAAACCCTCGCCCAATGCGGGCGGGGATATAAGGGGCTACCTTTAACCAAGAAAATCTGTGGGGTATCTGGCCCTTAACCAAGAAAATCTGTGGGGTATCTGGCCCTTAACCGAGAAAATTTGTGGGGTATCTGGCCCTTAACCGAGAAAATTTGTGGGGTACCTGGCCCTTAACCGAGAAAATTTGTGGGATACCTACCCCTTAGCCGAGAAAATTTGTGGGGTACCTGCCCCTTAACCGAGAAAATTTGTGGGGTATCTGGCCCTTAACTGACAAAATCTTTGGAGTTGGCCCTTAAAGCATCATCGAGAAACAAGGCTTTTCTCTCCTAACACCAAACTGATCCACGAGGCTGGGGATTTGCCACCAAACTGATCCACGAAGCTTAAAATTACCTACCAAATTGCTCCATGAACTACTGGTTTTACCACCAAATTGATCCACGAGGCTGGGGATTTGCCACCAAACTGATCCACGAAACTTAAAATTACCTACCAAATTGCTCCATGAACTACTGGTTTTACCACCAAATTGATCCACGAGCTGGGGATTTGCCACCAAACTGATCCACGAAACTTAAAATTACCTACCAAATTGATCCATGAGACTGGGGATTTGCCACCAAACTGATCCACGAAACTTAAAATTACCTACCAAATTGCTCCATGAACTACTGGTTTTACCACCAAATTGATCCACGAGCTGGGGATTTGCCACCAAACTGATCCATGAGACTGGGGATTTGCCACCAAATTGATCCACGAAGCTGGGGATTTACCACCAAATTGATCCACGAGACTGGG
>NZ_JBOIUB010000028.1:0-16840 GCF_050749885.1 Zooshikella sp. RANM57
TATAAACAAAGCTTAGTGATTGATGAGCGCCTATTTCTAATATTTGTTCTTTACATGAAGGGAACATTTCAGCAGCTTGATGTAAAAAGCTTTCTTGCGGTATTGTGAATGATGGTGTTGCAAGCGACTTAACATCCTCATAACGGGTGATCACCCAGCATTTTACTTCATCATCCCAATAAACAGGTGCTCTATTCTGCATTTCTTTATAAGTAGGATAAGGATTTGACACAAAATTTTGTGATTTAAGATCAAACTTCGGCTGTACCTTTTCCATTATTAGGTTCATCACTTACTTTCCTTGTATAAAGTTGCGAGATTTAACATTGATAGGGCGCAACAGCTTGTGGCTAAAAAAATGAAAAATATTATTTTTAAATAAAACAATTCATGTTATGTATGTTGTAAGTCTGTTGCTGTCATATTATTGCTTCCGTATAGCCGCAAATACCGCCAAGGAGGCGAGTGCTTGAGAAGCGGGTGAACAGCCAAATGTGTTGAGTGTTATCGTCGCTAATCTGTAGGCACGCTTCTTTGCAGATTCTTGTGCTTTTTGACCCATATCACCGTCCAAAACATCGTCCCTAACCTGAAATATGTACGCAATATCACAAGATAACGATGACAGTTGCTGTGCGGCATATTGGTTATCACTACCTGCAAGTACACCAAGCAGAGCGGCAGCTTCAATCAGAGAGCCCGTTTTCATGTGGATAACTGAGTTATCTTTGCCGTATCCCTGAAGATCTTTCATTTGCCCAAGGATCATACCACTATCTTTCAATGACTGAGCCAGAATTGACACAGCTTTACTTGAGTTTCCCACTACCTTTGCAGCAAGCTGAAATGCTGTGCAAAGAAGAAGAATTGCGGTGAGAAGTGCTTTTGACTCTCCAAACTTTAGATGTAAAGTGGCACGGCCACGACGGAGGCAAGCATTATCCATACACGGTAGATCGTCAAGGATAAGCGAACTTAGATGAATGAACTCGACGGCACAAGCATAATCTAATGCGTCACGTGCTTTACCACTTGCTATTTCACATGCAATCATAGTAAGAAGTGGACGAATATATTTTCCTTCACTTTCTATAAGATAATAAATGCATTCATGAAATTCACTATCAACGTTAGCCGTAACTTCACGAAGACGTACCGTAATAATATCTTTCCAATTATTGCGATAAGAAATGAATGCAGAAACATCGAAGTCAACAATATCAAAGCTGTTTTTGGAATGCGCGCTTGTCTCAGAGGCTATTAAATTGGATATCGCCATCACTCGTTACCTCGCTGTGGCTTCATCCTAATATTTGAATGCTTAAACCTGTTTTTATCATTGTAGATTAAATATGAAATGCAAACAGGCCATATTAAAAAAAACATCACTCATGTGAGAATTTTTAATGATGCTATGGAGGTAATTGATTAGCTAGCAGTATTAACCATCTGTTTTAATACAGAAATTATATTATTTAGTTATTTGTATGGCTAAGTTGTTAGCGTATCTTTGTTTATGTATGAATAAGTAAAAAGAGTCACATGTAAATAATGTAAATTTATTTGGTCTTAAGCAATACAATAAAATAACTTACACTATAGATTCATACTTCAATACTGTTGACACTTTTACCCAGCCATAGTCCCATAGTCGCCCAGCTTTTCATACACTGGAGCGACTTTTTGAATACTTAAGCTTAACCCTTACTTGTCAAAAAGTTTTCTCATTAAATGTTGATTAAATTTTTTACGCTTCCATGAAATAATTGAAATTAATGTTCTATCATTGTGATCTTTACCCCATTTAACGGATACCTATTATTAGGAGTTTATGAGTATAGCTGCTCAAACCTAGCGGGTGTTTTATAGCCAATAGATGAGTGCAACCTTTGCTGATTATAATAAACTTCAATGTACTCAAAAATGATCTTTTTTGCCTGTGCTCGATCACTAAAAGCGTAATCATAGATACACTCTACTTTAAGACTATGGAAAAAGCTTTCAGCAAGAGCATTATCGTAACAACAGCCTTTCCCACTCATACTACAGATGAGTTTATTGTCCTTAAGTAGTTGTTGGTATTTTTTAGAACAATATTGACTACCTCTGTCGGTGTGAACGATGACATCTGTCGGAAAATTACGGCGCCATAACGCCATTAATAACGCATCATAAACGAGCTCTTTATTGATCCGCTTAGACATCGACCAACCGATGACTTGTCGGCTAAATACATCAATAAAAATAGCGAGATACAGCCAGCCTTGCGTTGTCCAAACATAAGTAATATCACCCACCCACTTTTCATTTGGTTTATTCGCACTAAAATCCTGTTGCAAAAGATTTTCAGCTATCGGTAAAGCATGCTGGCTATTCGTTGTGGCCTTGAACTTCCTTGCTTGTTTAGCTCGAAGCCCTAGCGCTACCATCCGTTTGGCAACTCGCTTGTGATTAACACATTGCTTGTTGTCTTTTAGGGCTTTGGTGATACGAGGAGAACCATAACAACCTGATCTTCCCCCCATTAAACGGACACCCCACTTTAGGATAAAATTCACCTAAACTATGGTGTATCCCATGAATGCAAAGAAAAATAAAGCTTGGTGCAGAGTCATTACCCAAAGAAAAGTGAAGATCAACTGGAAACTTAAAAAAGTGTCTGCCAAAAACAAATTAAAATACTAAATTGCTATCATGCTGAAAAAACTTTTTTGTCAGAGTAGTAGTTTAAAGTGCTTCGCAGTTTCGGATAATAAGTGCAATTGGCATTAGAGAAGCCAGCTGATAGAGTTTGCGCTTCTCCCGACCAAGAGATGAAGCACTGTGAACTACAATCAGCTGACTGAGCATGAACGATACCAGATTTATTCGCTTTTAAAAGCAGGATTAAATCAAAAAGAAATTGCTAAGAACTTGGAACGAAATCCATCAACCATCTCTCGTGAGTTGATGCGTACGAGGATATCGTCCCAAACAGGCACAGCAGCTGTCAGATGACAGACGATCATCAGCTTATAAAGCACGGAAAGTATCCGATGAAATACACGTCAAAATTGTAAAACTGATTCGCCAGGAGCTAAGTCCACAGCAAGTTGTAGGCTATTTAAAAAAACATGAAAACACCTCGTTACACCACGAGACGGTTTATCAACGAGTGTATGAAGATAAACAAGAAGGTGGTGATCTATATACGCACCTTAGAATCGTTCCAAAGCCCTATCGTAAGCGCTATGGCCATTATGACAAGCGAGGTAAGATAAAGAATCGCGTGAGTATTAACGATCGTCCTGATGTCGTTAATAGGCGCAATAGGATTGGTGATTGGGAAGGAGATACGATCATTGGCAAAGGTCACAAGGGCGCATTATTAACATTGGTTGAACGCAAAACGCTGTATACAGTGATAAGGCGCTTAACAGGCAAGCGTGCAGATCTTTTGGCCGAAGAGGCTGTGAAAGCGATGGCTGAAATGAAAGAGAAGGTAAAGACGATTACGTTTGATAATGGTCTTGAGTTTTCAGCCCACGAGTTGATTGGAGAGGGTTTGGAAGCAGATATTTACTTTGCTAATCCGTACGCATCCTGGGAACGTGGCACGAATGAAAATACGAATGGCTTGATACGACAGTATTTTCCAAAGGACACGGATTTTAATAAAGTGAGTGATGAAGATATTCAGTTTGTAATGGATCGTTTGAATGAACGCCCGAGGGCAACAAGGAATTTCAAATCACCGAATGAAATGTTTTTAGGGAGGCGAGTCGATTTACTCGCTAATTAAGAATTGCACTTATTAGTTGAAACCAAGCTTCACTTCTTAGTCGTGAGAAGTATAAACGTTATCAACCAGTATATCTAATACAAATTTCACTTATTATTCTAAACAGCGTTGCATTACTGTTATTAATTAATAAGGCAATCAATATAATTAAGGTGTTACTAAGACTAAAAGCTGTATTTCTCCACATAATAAGCTTGGTAGGCTTAAAATAATTGTATTTTTTCTATTATCTTTTAAAGATCTCCAAGAAATAATATTCGTAATAGGCCCAGCATTTACTAAGTTGTTGAGTTCAGGAAAATAAGGTTTAGGTACTGTTACAGGTTCATCCTGGTTAGGTTCATAGACAAATAAGTAGCTTATTCCAAAACATTTGGTAGGTACGACTGTAGAATTTAAAACTTTTGTAGGGATAAGACGAACTAATACTCTAGTGACATTATCATTGTCATCAAGGTCTGACCAGGATATATTTAAGTCAAAATAATCCAAACTTCCAAGCTGTTCTAGATCATACAAGCTTTTATTTATTTGGTAAATATTATGAGTTTTAGTACTATAAGGTTCTATAAGCATTGAGTTACCCTCATATGCGGTAAAGCCAGTATATTTTGGCTCTGATGTAACTAATCCACATATATTACCAATAAAACTGCTGTTAACAGATAGCTTTCTCTCCTTTTGCGAACTTTCAGAGTCTAAAAATAACCCCTTGAGCAGATTAAAACCACCACTCAGTATACACATACTATTTGATATTGTGCTTAACCAATACATCCTCCCACTACTGGAAGATAATTGCATTATTGGTGAAATAATGCTAATATTATTAAGAACTTCTAAGCATGCATTATAAGAGTGTCCTATTTCCCAGTTAAATCTTGCACTTTTCATGTAATTAATCCTATTTAATTTTTGAAAAAATTTGAATTGAATTGCTAGAGTTATACTTGTCTTTTGAATAAGAGCTGGATATAAAATAAATTAAATTGTTGCTTGAAAATAGCGTATATCGTGTGTTGTAATCAGTATTGTTAGGGTTTATAAATTCATTTTCAGATCCAAACATCCATATTTTTGGATTATAGATAGGATCTTCAGTCCAGTTTTTTATACTTTCTAATTGGTAGACAATGGTTCCGTCACTTTCCTTAGATGATAAGGTCAATTCATGTTGAAATGATGTACTACTATTTAAAATTCCTACTAATGATAACCGTAATCTCCATGCAGGATATGTAAAATTAGTTTGTAAGCCTGAAATAATTATATCACTAGATGTCCCTGGTGGAATATAGTTGCAATAATTACTTACTGCTAACTCGCCTTCTGTGATTGGCCCATTATTGTGCTGCTCAGCACTAACAACACCTAACATGATATGAGCTTGTGTATGATTATAAAGCTTGATATTATGAGATATTTCATCCTCAACTGGATTATAGGTGAATCCTAGATTAACAACACTGGTAACAACACCATTTAACAAACCAGATATGTTTTCCACTATATCTTCTAAAGGAATCTCTACCTCTTTGGTCTCACTGTCTACATCAGTATACTTTTGTGTAGATAATCTTTTAAAAGCTGAATAATTAGCACATACTTTGTCTATAGCATTATTTCCAACAATCCATTCAAACTGATCATATGAACGGTATTTATATTCACTGACTAATATTCTACTCATGATTTCTCCTACATTTATTTGCGTTCATATTTAATATAGACACATAATGAATATTTTTTTATAAACTTTAGTTAATCGATTAATGAACTTACTGATCTTCCCCCCATTAAATGTACACCATAGTTTAGGTGAGTTTTATCCTAAAGTGGGGTGTCCGTTACATGGGGTAAAGATCAGTATGGCATAATTCTAGAAAGTATCCATTATTTCCGACTTATTAGTAAGAGCTAACTGTTCATCTTTTGAGTCTAACTAGGTTTACTAAGGTGTTTTACTATGACTGAACTTTCCATAGTGAGGATTCTTATTATGAAACAATTATTGATTTACCCATCTCCCAACTACTATTCTACTATAATTATTTAGTGAACTTTTGTTTCCAGATCATCCATAAGAATAATATCTATAATTAAACTATTAATAACGATATACTGTAATTTTCTTTTAATGCAGCAATATACTTACCATTGATAAAAAGGCTATAAGATGATCATTAATGATGATTTTAATCTATTCATGGAAAATAAAATAAATAAATATGCTAGCAATATTATAAATAATTCAGTAGATTACGATTTACTATCACTTGGCGAAATTTCATTTTACATATCACTTCAATCAATTTTGCAATCAAAATGTAACAATCAATATCAAGCATCCTTATACGAGATTGGTATGATGGATGCTATTAATGATGTATTAAAAATACTTGGAGTTATTTCCGAAGGTTGTTTTTATGATAAAGCTTTATCTGAGTAAAACTATATCAATCCAATTATTACCAAATTCATGGTGATTGGTGGTGTTCATTATAAATGCTGAACGATATGTAGTGAAATACTAATTATGGATACCTTATTAGCACTGATAAAGAGACTTAAAACAATCAAACAAATGCTCTATAAGTAAAAGCAGGTTCACTTTTACTCTATTTTTATTTTTTTAAAATATCAGTTTGGTTACAGAGTAAAATTAAATTGATTACGAAGCATTAATGGTCATGATTGTCTCGCAATTTCTGCCAAGATAAATTAATAGCAATTATAAAGATTGTATATCTAAGCTAAGAGCAGTAAGAATTTAGTGAGATTGAGTGCAAGATTTTGCGTGTGAAATAGGAATAATTAGATACAATTTTTTATTCACTATGCGCTCATCATAAATAAACTATTTAGTGTTAACAGACCCTAGACAACATTCTTAGAAACTTAAGTTTCCAGAAATAATTACTATGTTTGGCTTATACTGTAATATATGAGTTTTTAAATTTAAATAACTGTCAAATACAGATATTAATTTAATTAACATAGGTAAACTTCAAACTTGGCTGGGAGACAAAAATAGATTTTACCTTTGCTGTGCATTAGCTTAATTAAAAGTAGGAAGAATGAATTTATGCAAGAACAAAAAAGTTTGAACCATAATCATTTATACTTTAAATATCATTATCATTATTTCACTAGTTAGCAAGTAGGTAGGATATTTAATGGTAGACTATGTGCATGTATGATTAAGAATTTCCCCAAAATAATGCAATATCAATAGTAATAAGTTTTAGATAAAGATAAAGAAAATTTACTTATTTTAGGTGGTAAAATGAAATATATAAAAATATCTATGTTTATATTATTTATTTGTTTTGGTCAAGTGTTAATGGCTGAATCAAACTCAAAAAGCTACTTTAAGTTATTAGGTGGCCCTATAAAAAATAGCATGCTATCAGAAGAATTATTTGAACAGATTAAAAAATATAAATTAGATAGAGTGTGTGATAAAACAAAATCAAATGCGCCATATAAAATATTGTTAATAGATGCAAATTACAAAATTAAAGAGTCAATTAAAGCCGAGATAATTAATGCTAATGCCATTATTATTTATGGGCATAAAAATAATGTAGCTAAAATAACTAAAGAATTATCTGGATTAACAATAGTTAGCAATACTATTGCTCTAGTTAAATACCCTTATTGGAACGTAAAATTAATTGATTTTAGTAAACGAATTAAAAAAATAACTAACCCAAGAAATAAAGCATCAATAATACTTGATGCACTAAATAATGAACGTAGAAAGATATGTATGAAGAATATTAAAAATAATATAAGTAAACGATTTGAAAGAGAGTTTGGCGACACAAACGATCCCATTGATTTAGGGTTTTCTAATGCTACATCTACAACAGTGGACGAAGATTCACATAACTTTGAGTGTCCAGTAAATAAAGCATTGACTGGTATTCGTCATAGTGGTGATGAAAATGGAGAAACTGTGTACACTTGTAGTTCATTGTATATTAAGAATGTATCCAACGGAGAAATTATTTTAAAAAATCCATACTCGCTAGGGAGTGATGAAGAATCTAGTTCTTCTTTTACTTGTGAAGGATTTTCAATAATGGTTGGAAGAAATCATCGTGGTGATGAAAATGGTGATAGTTATATGAAATGTGCATACCCCTATACCAAAGATGGAAAAAGAATTAAACCAATAATTGAACATTATGATAGTCAGACCCAAAGCTCAAGTAATTTTGACAGTACTTCATATAATATGATAATGGTCAAAAGAAGTCATTATGGAGATGAAAATGCTGATACAAATATGACATACAAAAAATTAGCTATCTACGAAGTACCTTGTGTATTTACAATATAAAATTACGCGATGCTCGACTTTTATTGGTTTGAAATGACAACCCCTGACCCCAACCTTTGTTTTGCCGAAACAAATTCAAAGGGACAGGGGATGTCAGTAGAAGAGTTTATCATAGCAGTTTATTGTTGGGTTTATGATACCTTCAATGAGTTACTTAAAGGCCCGCGATTACGTAAACGAGGGACTATGCCCTCTCTTTCTGATCTTGAAGTGATTGCAATGGAGCTCATCGGCGAGTTTTTTGGGTTAGATGAAGATACTCATATCTGGCGGTATTTTCGTGAACATTGGCGAAATTATTTTCCAGGTATCGGCTCAAGAAGCCAATTTTCAAAGCAAGCAGCAAACTTTTGGGCGGTAAAACAGCAGTTGCAAAAACGAGTCACTATGGCACTGGGAACAATCACTGACCCACTCCATATTGTCGATGCTTTTCCTTTACCCGTGAGCCACTTTAAACGGGCAAAAAGCTGTAGCCGTTTTAAAGGAGAGGCAGACTACGGTTATTGTGCTTCAAAAAGTGAAACTTATTATGGGTTTAAAGGGCACTTACTCATTGATTTTCATGGTGCAATTGCAGGGTTTACGTTAACACCCGCTAATGACAGTGAGCGAGAAGCCGTCTGGGAGTTAACGAAATTGATGAAGAGTGGTATTTTGCTAGGTGATAAAGGTTATTTAGGTGTAGATTTTAAGGCTGAATTATTTGAGCTAAAAGCAGTACAATTAGAAACACCGGTCAGAGAAAAAATGGTGGATCAACTCCCAGAGAAATGGAGGGGACAGTTAAACCGGGTCCGACGACGGGTTGAGACAACGATTGGTCAGCTTGTAAAAACGTTTAATATCCAACGAACAAAAGGGAGGACCTTATGGAGTCTGACGAATCGAATAAGTCGTAAATTGTTATCACACAGTTTATGTGTGTTACTCAATAGAAACGAAGGCAACGCTCCACTTCAGTTGGCTCAATTAATAGGCTAAAAAGTCTAGCATCACGTTAAAATTGGTAAATTTAAAAATAATAGTGGTAATATAATATATTTGTATTTTATGATTTTTATATGAATTTACAACAAAAAACATACTTAAATAGTTTTTATTTTGATGGATTAAAAAATCCAAATTTATAACCAGCCATTATTTATAATGGCATACTATTTATGGTAAGCTAATTAGATATGATTAAAAAAAATATGAATACTTACTTATTTGTATAAATTAGTTGGTTTAGATGAAATGTAGGGCTTTAAAATTTCATTGGTATCAAATTATATTGAAGGGAGGGATGATAAATATATTAAGCTATAAAAGTGGTAATGGATAAGCTTAAAGATGTATAAAAGCAATCAGGTATGGAAATATATTTTATTTTATTTGCATTATTTTCATGATAATCAAATATAAAATAATAGGCAATACTATGACTGACTATACTAAGGTATTATTAATTACAATTGCTCTAGCTATTACAGGAATTGTAAAATCCAATGTAGAACCTTTAAAGCATAGAACAGAATGTGGAGTTCTATCTGAAGATAATAAAGCGACTGTTGAAATATATGGTATCACGGCAACGGATTATGGAAACAAACTATATAATAATAGTAGAATGAAAAAACCACTGACTATCCGTTACACAGCTTATGTTAATGACAATTCTGACTGCACTGTACGTTTTGATGCTAAACAGTTGGAAGAAAATTTTAAGCTTGTTTATCACCGAGATAACATGAATACAAGTGAAATACCTAATGATATTCTCTCTGCTGAAGATGGTTACTTTATTTCTTCTGATCCCTACCTAGAAAATAGTTTTATTGATGGCTATGAATTACCAATTTCCCAAAGAAATAAAAATAGTAAAATTGTTTTTAACGATGATAAAACCATTTTTCTTTCTGTTTCTGATGATCATAGTGGTGCTCTTTCACTATGTGCATTTGCTGAAGGTCCATTGGTAGAGGACTCTCCATTTTTAAAATACAAAGACTGCACTAATAGACCTATATCACAGGAATCAACACTCCAAATAACAACACATAATTTTAGCAAAGATGATATTACTGTAAATTCCATCAGTGATAGTCTTCAATGTAGAGACAACTGTGAACAATATTTTACTTATGATGAAGGTCCTGACTATTCATTAATCATAGACCCTGTACCATTAGCGGTAGAACGTGTTTATTACCAAATAAGTTTAGATGGAGTGGGAATTCCACATGCAACTAAATTACGAGTGGCGGCTCACACTGATTGGAATGAAAGTGGTGCTTGGATGTATTGGACAAATAGCTATTTCGATTCAGGTATCAAGATTGCGACACTATGTATTCAGCGGCGATATAATGAGATAAACAATGATTGTGGTTCTTCATGGAATGGTGATGATTTTTCAGCAGCAGTTCTTGCTCTATATAATGGAATAGATGTAAAAGATACAGCTGATGAGCATAATGTATATCAGCATCTTGAAGTGGATATTATTACTTCTATTGGTATTAAGAGCTCTGGTAAATTTAGGTTTATACGCGGAATATCAGCACCAAACAATGGGTTTTCTTTTGGGCTTTACCATATAGATGGATATGCTAATGCCCATAATTTAACATCAGTGGATAACTTTAATACCTATCCTGAAGATGGTTCGACTTTTTTCATTGCTCGGCCACCTACTGTTGTTACTCATATTGTGCAGGATAATTATGGTAACCTTTCGATACTTTCAGTAAAATTTTCTTCCCGAGGAGATGATAATAACCAGAGAATTGAAATGATAGATTATGACTTGTCATCATGTGATCACTATACTTTAGAAGAACCTATTCAAGGTTTTTCGTCACCATACTGTTATTTTATGTCTGAACATTATGGTGATGAATGGTGGAAAACTTATTAATTTATTTATTAGTTTACGTGTAGTCTAAAATTAATGAATATTTTGCAAAGAATAACCTATAGAGATAGCTTTTAAATTAATAATAGTTGTCTATTATTAATTATTTTTTATTGTTTTTATGCTGGATGAATATTATAGTTAAAAATACCCATATAAATAAAAGGAGCTTCTTATGAAAAAAAGAACAAAACAAAATCAGTTAGATAATTTTATACCTGCTGTTGGTTTTAATGGTGAACTAATTGATAATGCTTCAAAGGGATATCTATTAGGTTGTGGATATCGTCGATATGATCCTTCTTTAGGACGATTTAATAGCAAAGATTCAGAAAGTCCATTTGGATCAGGAGGACTAAGTAGTTATTCTTATTGTGCTGGTAATCCAATAACTTCAGTAGATCCTACAGGCCACAGCTTCATGGATTTTTTAGTAGGAATTACAAATATTATTATTGGAGTTGCTGGTATAATAGCAGCTCCTTTCACTGGTGGAAGTTCTGTTGTGATTGCGGCAGGTATGGCCTCAGGTTTGACCTTAGCTGGCGCAGGGATTGCACGAACGGTAGCAGGAGCACAAGATGCAGCGGGGCATGAAAGTCAAGTGGCTCGTGCAGCTAGTTTTTGGCTTGGAGCTGCATCGGCTGCTTTTGGTGTTGTTTCTATAGGAAAACAAATATCTTCAGTAAGTCGAGCTGGTAAAAAGCCCTATAGGATAGAGCGCAAACTTAGATTAAGGGCTAAAAAAAATACAAACTCAAAGATGGTTAGTGTGAATGCAGATAAATTCAAACCAAATAAGGATACATCTTATCATCTTGCATTTCAAAAATTTACTAAAAATGCAAAAGCCTTACGTAAAAACAATCAGACCACTCGTTTGGAAAGTTACGCAAGTTCTCATGGTGGAACTCCATTACCAAATGGTACATCTCTAACCGGAGGTGAACGACTTAGCGCTATTAATACTCCCACATTTCAAGAATTCTTTGCTTCTGTTAGCAAAGGAACTCTTGGAAGAAAACCTGGCTTCTTTAGTGTTCGAGAAAAAACTTATGCTTGGAAGGGACATTTAACAAAAACACGTATTCCAATGAAAGAAGGTGGTTTTTTATCCAGGTTCAGGACCCTAAATTATGGAGAGCTCACAGGTTCGGTTACATCAACCTTTCAAGGAGTAGTTTCAAGTATAATATTTGCGCAAGCTGAAATGGCTCCTGCAGAAACGGCTCCTGCAGAAACATCATCTACTCAGGTTTCACAAATCTATCGTTCTGCTTTTATTAGACAAAGTGCATTCATATATGGTCATTAGCTTGATAATTACCCATAAATTTATTATTAATCCCACATAGAGAGAAATCCTCATGTTGCATCGTCAACAAATTTATTTTGATAAAAATAGTGGTAATGGAGCATTTTCTTATGCATCTAATTTTGAAAATAATTTTGCTGGAGAAGTAAATGATCAGACTGGACGATACAGTTTTTCAATTAATGCATTAAGTAGTACAACCAATCATCAGTTAGGACCAGAAATAGAACTCATACTTTCTCTTAGTGATAATGATAGAGAAAATTATGGTTTAGGTCCTGGTTTTTCCTTGAATTTAACTGAGATTGATATAAGCAATCAGATACTCTACTTATCTAGTGGTGAAGCACTAAAACTTAATCGTAATCTCGATAGTGTGATTGATCCACATCCTGAAAATCTTAAAATTAGCTATGTTCAGGAGGGTAACCGATTTCTTTTCACTATTGAATATAAGGATGGTTTGAAAGAAGTTTTGACCAGCAATGCTCGATTATCAAATTTTGCTACAGTGACTCGTAGAGAAGATGTATTTGGAAGGGGAGTCAATTTTAAGTGGCAGGGAACGAGTGTAAGAGATGAAAAGACAAAAGAAACTTTACATCTACTTGAATATATTGTAGATGATTATGGCCTTGAAATTTTGAATGTGGAACCGTTGGATTCTCAAAAATCTAAACTACATTTCCTTGAGCGTTATACGATAGACATTATAGAAAAGAATATATATGAAATGTGGGTAAGCTTACCATATGGAGAAAACCAAGAATATAAATCCGCTTCAGCGTGGCATAAATTATATTCAGGTAAACAAGGGATTATACCTTATGCTATTTCTCAAGTTGATTACCCATCTGGGCGCAAGGATCAACTTTTCTATAATATGTATGCAATTAAATTACCTGCACCCGTTGGTGGCCAACAATTTATGCCTGGAGTGGAAAAGATAATTATTACTGGCACTGATCGAACACCATCAAGAGAAGTTAAAGAGATCACACTGCAGGTAAAAGAATACAATTATAATCCTGAGGGAAATACTAATAATCATAATTATTTAGGATACGGATCCTCAGTACAAGATTATGATCCATGGAGTGATAATTCATATAAAATTACTGGTAATTATCAATATCTAACTGAAATTATAGAATATATTAATGTAGTTGGCGAACCTGATAAAACAACAAAAACAGTAAATACGTACGATAAATTTCACAATCAAGTTATGACTATGTTAGTTGTCGGTGATTGTATCATTGAAACTAAGCGTGATTTTTTAGAAAATGAAAGTGATTATGATAAACCACTAGAACAGCAAATACTGACTCTTAAACAGCCAAAAAGATTAACCACAACCTATAAAAAAAGTGGCTTATCACGAGCTGAAACTGTAGAGATGGACTATGATGAAGCGGGTAATTTAGTAGAAATGCGAGACTTTGTTGAAAATAGAAAATCTAACTATACATATTATGATACCCGGAATGGAGCACTTCCAGATTGCCCAGAGTATTCTTTTATACACTATCTAAAGACAAAAAATGAACAAGAATTAGTTGGTAGTTCGCCTGATACTGTAAGAACAGAGATTCATACTCACAAACTTAACGGATCTGGAATTGTACAGAATACAATTGAATATGTTCAAGCTAATATTGTTGAAGAATTTCATTACTATAATGATGAGCTTGCTGGAACAGTAAAGACACAGAGTAAAAGTTTCAATGGGTATATTGAATCAACAAATATAAGTTATGAACTTGATGTGAGTCTTGGTGAGTATGTAGAAACGAAAACTATCTCTGCGCCTCAATGTCAAGATAATGTTGTCGAAATTACCCACTATGATCTTATCACAGGAAATGAGACATTTAATGATAATCAGGGAACTCTTGTAACATCTCATTATTATAATGATGGTCGATTACATAAAGAGATTATAGATGAAGGAGGAGCTAATGAGGCTTTTAAGGAATATTTCTATAATGATATTGAGCATACAGTCTCAACTACAGATAAGAATGGTACTATTACAACTGAATACCTCGATGGTTTAGGCAGAGAGTATGCAAAAGTAATTACAGTAAATGAAAATGGATCAGAAATTCTAAAGGACTATCTTGTTGTTACAACGAAATATGACCTTGGTGGTCGTACAGTGGAGATTATCGAATATGATATAATTCTGACTGGTGATCCTTGTTGGAACCTTGAAAATGAAGTTTTTCCGACTTCTTGGGAAATGAGAACTACTTTCGAGCATGATGATTGGGGTTACCTTTTTAAAACTCAATCAAATGGTGGTCCTGTTAATATCATTATTAATGATCCAATTGAACAAAGTATTACTGAAAAAGTTGAAGGTCTTCCTTATAGTAAAATTATACACTCAAACTATGGACGGGAAGAACGAACTTTGAGCATGCGTTCTGATGGTCAGACTTATGGTACTGACTTTGTTGTAAAGACCGATGGTCTGGGTCGTACATTATTAATACAAGATAGACACGGAGGAAATACACACTATACCTATGATCAACAGGATCGAACAAAAAGTGTTATTAAAGGAGATAAAATTATTGATTATATATACTCTGAGTTTTCTCCTGAAATTAGGTTATCAGAAATAATTTGCTGTGGTATATCTGTGGGGCATCGTGAATTTGATGGTTTTGGTCGACTAATAGTTGAAACTTATGGAGATAGTCAAACTATATTTAACTATTCTCCAGGCCAACTTAATCCTAATAAACAAATATTACCAAATAATACCCCTGTTTCATTAGGTTATAATCCAACTATCGAGGACTATACAACTATTGGTAACTTGACAATGACCTATGATCCAGTTTCTGCAGAAATGACTTCTGCAACGGAAGATAATAAGTCAATACTGTCAGAGTATCGCTTTGATGGTCTCACAAAAAAAGAAAGTAGTGATGATAACTGGTTTGTAGAAAATTACTATTCTCTTGCAGGTAAAATAACAGCCAGATCTGATAAATTTGGCAATATAACGTATTTTTTATACGATGATCGCGGACGCTTAGAGCGTGAACTTGTTTTAGATGATCAAGTTACGGCTTATACATACGATGAGTATGATAGGATCCAGGAAGTTTCTGTATCTGGTTTGTTTGAAGCTCATAGAGAGGTTGATATGAGTTTGTTACCAGACAAATTAACTTCAATTTACAGTGTGAATAGTCACATCCTTCGAGAGGAGTACACCTTCTCACTTGACGGTCTCCTTGAAGAAAAACAAATATCCCTTAATGAAGCCAGTCCAACTATTCATACTTACCAATATGATGAACATCAAAGGCTTAAGAATTATTTCGTTGAGGGTCCACTTTCTCCTGCTGATAAGTTTGGCAATATAATAGCATCTCAAATTTACAATTATGACCCGATAGATAATATTCGTCTTATTGAAATAGAGTTTAAGGACGGCAGTAATATACACTTAAACTATAACTATGAAAATACTGATCCTAATCAATTATCCTCAATCACTGCTATAGGAAGCAATTCAGCTTATCCTTTACAAATAATTTTTGAATACGATCAACTTGGAAATATGCTTAATGATGAGAATGGTTTAACTTATGGTTATGATAATCATGGACGTTTGGAATTAGTTTCAACTGCAAACAATGAGGTGATTGCTAATTATTACTATGATGCTATTGGACGATTAAGCAAAACAATATATCAAGATGGTCAAAAGAGCACCTATAATTACTGTGGTAGTGCAGTGATGTATGAAGGTACAGTTGAAGAAATAAACAAGTCATATTACTACATTGGTAACCAGGTAGCAGCGATTACTCAAAAAAATGACTTAAGTGGAGCATCTCAGGAAACCTATCTGTCAGATATTATGGGATCACCTATTCAGGTAGAAGTTTCTGGCGGAATATTTAATGGTATTCATGAAATGACTTATACTCCTTACGGACTACAGAAAGAAGTTGCTACTTCCGGTTGGAAAGATTTTCAGAAAAAATAAATCACGTCAATGTTTGTTATTACAGGCAGTATATTTATTTAATAAATAAAAACCACGTCCTATGGGCGTGGTCATCGTCGGAGCGGAATAACTCATGAGACTGTAAAAGATTTTGTTTAACCGCCTATTCTTAATGATAACAATGTGTACTGGTCAACCCAAATTGGACATATTTAGTTGAGAATTTTCAAGCTCTATGGGTGACAAATCACCATTGGCAGAATGCAGTCGCTCTATTTTGTAATACTTCATATAAGCCGCCACATCTTGTTTCATAAATTCCCTCGTTGGCTGACTCACCTTAAAAAGCCAATCGTGTTTCAAGCTACCAAAGAAGCGTTCTACAACAGCATTTTCCCAACAAGCACCCACATCGCCCATACTGGCTCGGATACTATAGCTCGATAACAGCTTACGATATCGCTTGCTGGTATACTGTGAGCCACGATCACTGTGAAATACAAGGCCTTTAGGCGGTTGGC
>NZ_JBOIUB010000029.1:0-10835 GCF_050749885.1 Zooshikella sp. RANM57
CACAATATGATACCCCCCATAAAAAGCTGCTTCTGTAGTGAAAACAGGCACTGTCCCCCATGTAGGGTCATTTATTAAATTACTATAGTCAAAATGGTGCGTATGACCATCAAAAATAGCGATAGGTGGTTCCGTCGCAAATATGCCTAGCCCTGGAATTCTGCTAACCTCAGCTTATCTTATCGGCTCAAAGTGAATACATAATGATCAGCTTTAAAGGTCGCCATTTTCAGCAATCAATGATTTTACAGTCTGTTCGTTGGTATGTGGCATATCCCTTGAGCTATCGTCAAATTGAAGAGATGATGAAAGAGCGTGGCTACGATGTAGATCACAGCACCATTCAGCGCTGGGTGGTTCACTACTGCCCACAATTGGAAAAAGCGTTTCATAAAAAAAAGCAGCAACCGATCGGCCGGTGGCGGCTTGACGAGACCTACATCAAGGTCAAAGGAAAGTGGAAATATCTCTATCGAGCCGCTGATAAAACCGGACACACCATTGATTTTTTATTAACCGCCAAGCGTGATAAGAAGGCGGCCTTACGATTTTTAAATAAAGCCATTCTGCGAAATACCAAACCCAGCTTAATTAATATGGATAAAAGTGGTGCGAATAAGGCGGCTGTTAACGCTTATAATAAAGCCAGCCACCAGCAGATTGAAGTTCGCCAGGTTAAATATCTTAATAATATCGTTGAACAAGATCATCAAGGTGTAAAACGGGTTACCCGACCGATGCTGGGATTTCAGCATTTTCATGCGGCACAGAAAACCTTAACGGGTATTGAGCTGATGCATATGCTGAAAAAAGGGCAAATGAAAAAACAATTCCGTGGCAATTTATCACCGGCTGAACAATTTTATTCATTAGCAGAATAACTGTGTCCAGGGAAAAGTGCTTTTTCAATTACTGAATTATTTGCGACGGAACCAAACCATTACCTCCTATGGCTTCGAGGATGACTTGAGTGGACGTTAATTGGATACAAAGTTAAATCAGCCATTCGCCTATCTAGCCTTGTCATTAAACGATTAATTTTGTCTCTATCTATAGTATGAAAAAATCTTCCTCTAGCTCTCTCGTGATGGTGATGATACTCTGTACGCGGACGGATCATTGCAGTGTGTCTTCTCGATAGTATTGGATGGATATGGTGACCATGGGTATGACGAGTTTCAAAGTCAAAGTCTTCTATTAAGTGTTCCTGAGTTGCAGATATAACTTGTCGAATTTCCGCTAAGTTTGTATATAGCCTCTGCGTGATTTCCTGCTCGCTTTGGTTGAAAGCATGCCTTAATGCTTGAGCTGCTTGATAAGGCTCACGATTCATAGGGGTATTCACATAGCCGATCACTTGAGCGGCTCCAGGAGGAAGCACTGCTGAAGCAGCGACTCCTGTAAGGTAGTTAGTCAAAAATGTCGTCATGTTGTCATAGACTGCATCATAGGAGTAACTATCCTTTAGTTTTCTTTTAAATGCTTCAACGCCGTGTTGAGTTGCATTTTTTATTCTTTTTAATTCATTTTCTCCTGTTGGAGTCAAATTATGAGTTTTCATAAACAAACTAATTAATGCATCAGCACCTACTGCTAGAAAATCCTGAACAGTGGTTTGAGCAACTCCTCCTAAAAATGGTCCTGCTATAGGGCCTGCAGCTGCAGCAACAGGTGCAGCTACTGTTAGTGAAGTAAAAACTGACAATGCAGCATCAGCCATGAGTAGAGTAAATCTTTTAGTAACGTTATGTCCTGCTGTTGATAAAATATGCTCCCTAGGGGTACGATGAAAAGAACGAAGATGAGCATACAGGTCATCAAGTTCTTCAAGAAAAGTATTAAGCTCATGGTAATGTGTATATGCTCGACAACCAGTTAAGCCGTTATTATCAAAGAAAGAAACAGGGTTGCTGGATACCATCTGATACAAATTAAGTCCATCTTCAGTACCTGATGGATCAACATTCAACCACCGTCCCAGCCAAGGTTGATAGTAACGATACCCATAGTAGCACAGACCACTCACATCACGCTCTTTGCCTGAATAACGGACAGTTTTGTATTTTGCCTCTATCGCTGATTTCGCTGCACGAACAGCTGTACCACCGTAAGGATAGTACTCTTCTTTTGTGAGAATATTAGCATCCTTATCCAGCTCCAGCAGACTTGAACCAATCATATCATCCATACTGTAACGTATTTGCTGATTGTTGATCTCAGCTGGCTTGCCTGTCTTCCAGTTCAATACACGTACCTGATAGCGACCTGCTTGACCTATCGTAATCACTTCCATCTCGCTGTCCACAACAGCACCATTACTCGTTTTGTGTAGTTCTAATGCTGGCAAGTAAATGACTTCTTGCTGTCTCGTTGTGCGTGCTGTTTGGCTACGCTGTAGCTTTCGGATACGGATTCCATCACCCGCATATTGATAACACTCAGTATCATCGCTACTCTGGCTACGAACCACAGTATTGACCTGTGATAACTGGTTAAGACCATTCCAGGCGAGTAGTTGCCCTGTATCAAGCTGAATCTGATTACCACATTCATCAAAATACTCATCCACAGTATCAGGTGTTTGGCCATTCGTTTTTAACATCCCGTGATTGCTTGAATTGGCAATCACTATTTCACGGTTATAACTGACAGTTTCTCCAATGTGCTGGAGTTGTGTTAAGTTTCCACATCGGTCATAAGTATAATTCCGTGTGTAAGGTGTAAACTGATTTGCATCAAGCGGAGGGATTAACGCATCTGGGTTATCAGTAGGGTTTTGGCTGATTGTAGCATTTTCCCTGCCATTGACTTGGATAAGCTGATAGAGTGCATCATATTGATAATATTGATTCGCATCAGTACGTTGATTACGAAAAAAGGTAACCGCTTCCGCACCATTTTGAAGACTGACAATATTACCAACAGGGTCATACTCGTAGTTTAGCTGTTGGAGTATATCAACGGTTTTTGCTTGTGTTGGTCGTGATGTAGTCATGGACAGCAAGCGTTGCGTTTCTGCTTCATAACCATACTCAGTCACAACCCCATTGGCCGCTTCTTCTCGAAGTTTTTGATTGGCCGCACTGTAAGTGATTGAGTCAAGAATAGGTTGCTCAATAGTTCCATTTAGCGTAACCCAGCTTGCTTTTAATCGACCGGCAATATCATATTCATAACGCTGCTGGTGGTTTGCAGCATCTGTTTGCGTGAGTGTTTGCGCTGTCGCATCAAAGGAAGCTTGTGTCGTATAACTGTACTCTTCCAGAGCATCTTCCCATGTTACATGATTACTTTCATAATCGCCTTGCCAGTCACTTTGAGTGTCCGTAGGGAGCAGCTTTCGTCCTTGCTGAAAGTTTCCTCCAACTAACGCATAGCCTTGTGTGCTTACATCTACGACACCTGCTGTATCATAATGTTTAGCCAGTTGACCTCGTAAGTTGTAATTAGCTAACTCTAACTCAGAACTCAACCTCTCACCGTAAATAAACTGCTCTGCTACTCGAGTGTCTTCTCCACTGAGGGTTTCTTCACGCTTGATGAGGCGGCCAAGAGTATCATAGGTAAAGTTTTGTTCTGTACCTCGCGCATCATGGCTCCATACAGGTCGACCCGCCACATCATATAATGTGTGTGTGGTGCCTGCATCAGCACTCATGGTACATAATGTTTGACCATTCAATGAATGGCTGTTGATGAAGTTATGCGTCTCTGAGCCAAAGAAACGAGGGTCTACACTGCTCACTAAGTGACCAAGGGCATTAAACTCATGCCGTGTGATTCTTTCGTCAAGCATTGCTTCTGCTGCTTGACGATTGTATGCGAGTGCTCGAATAACCTGCCCAGCTTGACCTAATACGTTGATAGCCGGGGTACATCGGCAAATCTGACCTATAGTTTCTAAACTCATCTTTGAGTCCTCAGATTCTGGCTGGAAGATCAGTCTGTTAAAATAATATTTTTAGTAGTTACTTCCTATCTTATAGTCAGCTGATCATTGTTGTAATCATCTATCTCAAAGCAAACATGCAACTTGCTTTCAGTTCATTCATATTAGGGTATCGTCACTAAACAGTTTTACCTAATTTAATTATCAACAATATCTGCTACCCTGTAACAACTAAATCTTCGCAGCTATTACCATACCGATCAGCAAACTCACAAGTAGCTTGTCCATCATAAGCCCCTTGATCACAATCGTTATTATCAACAGAGGCATCCCTTATGTAAAGGTAAGCACAGATTGCTATCGAGTTTGGTTCATTAGAGCTTATTTGCATGCTCCAGTAAGGACTGCCGTCATTATTATTTGTAATTGTGTGGCTACTTATATTGGCAGCATTCTGGTCATTTTCAAAACATGCTACCCATTTTTTCACCTCGTTGATGCCTCCTTTAGAGGTTCTTCGCCAATATACCTGACCACCTTCAATCCACTCATCTTCGTCAAATGAGCTATTGCTTTGGCTCCATCCCCATTTATTAGGATTTTTGGCATCCATAACATTATAATCAGTGATGTTTTTAGCATCTATTACACAATAGGCGTAACATAGTCTTTCGTCTATTTCATGCTGTACATTTGTTATGCTGGTAAGATCAGTTTGCTGAATACTCAATTCAGGAGCAAGTCGTTTTACTATTGTTTTATTGGGTAATTCAGAGACTAGTATAGAGCTGTCTTCTTCAGAGTATGCACAATTCATGGATGATGCGACGAAGAAGTGTAAGTCTGGCACATCCTGAGTGACACATTTTAGCTTTACCTCATAGTAAACCATTAATAACTCTTCAGTTTTGTCCTCATTATCGTTTTCTAGTGGTGTAACACTTATAGAGATTTGATCCCTCTGAACGGTCTTTGGAGTTGAGCCAATAATAGAGTTCATCTGTGCGGTGGTAGGGTGGGCTTCAAAGCTTCTTGGTATAGGGGATAAAACTCCAGAAGTGTCTAGTTTGGTTCTTGTTTGGATAAGCCATAGTGGTTGAGAGGGGGGGTCAGTAGCGTAAGTCATTAACTGGTAGTTTGTTACTTTAGCAATAGGATCTTCAGCTAGCTCCCACTGCATTGGAATCTCCACACCACCATCATTTCGAGAACTATACGTGGTCAGATCTAGGCGGGAGCTAAGTCTTACCTCAGCCATTGAGTTGCAAAATATATTCGTACGATTACAGCTTGTATCCAGCCCATCATAATCGATCAAGTTATAATCAATTGAAATACTTTCTACTACCTCTTCATACCTTGGAGTCCATCCAACTAATGTATCATTTTCATCTTCAGACACCACAAACCAGGGATAGTAGGTCAGTCGCCGTATATAGCCTTTTGCATTAATTACGCTGTGCGCTCTACCCAAAGCATCATAAAAGTGTGTGTCTGCATAGCCCTGAGTACGCATGGCTGTATCAACTACATACTGCCAATCATTAATGAAGTAAGGTTGATACTGTCGTACAGTCAGTCCTTTATTATTATATTCAACACGGCCAGACACAGACCAGCGAGGGTCTGATGTCTCCTCTACTAGACTCCCATCACCCGCTATTTCCAGCTCTCCCTCTGGCGTTCTAACATATGCTAAGCCAGGCTCGTCTTTACGGGAGGTATGAACTACACGTCCAAAGCCATCGTTATAAACAACACTGACTCTCTTTTGCTGACCTAAGTCATCAGGATAACGGTCTGGCTGTAATGTCGCAGCATGGGAGGGTATTCTAACAATGGTTAGAATACTCGACTTTAATGCATTCACCACTGTACTATTATAATCTAACAAACCATTTTCACTGACAGCCCAGTAATGACCTTTAGCGGTAATATATGCATATTCATTTGTATAAGGAATGGTCAATAAGAGCCCTTCGCTCAACATAGCACTCCAACAGCTCATATCAATGGCATCCACTTCACTTTTTGGAAGGCGTCCCATCCAGCTGAAAGCATCATAAGCGGAGGTCATTGCAACAGGTAACACATCCGTGGAATTACTGATTATGATCAAATCGTTTACTGTTGCAGGAGGCGTAAAGCCATTGATAGGCTCAAACCCAGCCTGTTCACCTTTTTCTGTGCCGTAAAACGAACTCACAGTAACGCGGCCAAAGCTATCAAACGCTACTTCATTACTATTTTGATTAATATCAACAATGTGCATCGGTGATAAAAACCGATAATTAAACTGCTCAACGCTCACCGTGCTACTCATACTATCTTCCATAGAAGATAGAAAGCCATATGAGTTGTAATAATAAGTGAGAGCGCCTGTTAGTGACGTTTGCTGCTGAGTGTGTCGCTTGAAAAAAGTATCTTCATCAAAGTAAGTAAAGAAGTTTGACTGAACCATCCATACTTCATCTGCAGCATCATCACCTAACACTTTATTAGTTTTAACATAACCTGCAGCCAATAGCTTTTCTTCTAGCTGAATACTATCAAGTATGCCTTCATAAGCTTGTAGTGACTGCTCATCAAGCGTTACGGTTTCGATGTGATCCAGTAACACGGGCAATTGAGAGGGCATAGCGTCTGTATAGTGAGCGACCGTTTGTCCTGCATATACTGCAGGTTCAGTATTCAGATGGCTGCCTGGGTCAATCAACGCCTCAAAGTTATAACCTGTATCTGCAGGAATAGTCGGTGTATCAATAACATACGCATTTTGTCGTTGCTGCCAGATAATGCCTAACTGCCAAGCCATATTATTCTGCAAATGGTGACAGCGCTGGAGCTGCTCACTGAGTCGTAACTTTAATTGCTGATCATCATAAGAGCTTTCCACAGCGGTTTCTGGCAAAGCATCCGGATAAACAGCAGCAGTCACGCTTTTTCTACGAGGGTATGCGATGGCAATAAGGTGTGTTGGAAACCCCAATCTATCGATAGACAGTGTGATTTGATGTAAAACCTGAGGATCATTTAAAATACGCTCATACTGATAAGTCAATGTTTCGAGTTGACTAGGAAATACAACGGGTGATGATGAACCTAGTGCTTCTTGAATTAAACGTGACTGATAACGAAAACTACTCACGGTATAGGGTGTAGATTCTTTTTCTGAATTATCATTACCATATATTTCTATACGCAAAGGCATTCCCCTTAATGCCCTGTATAGCCACCACTGAGTCTCACCATCTCCTGCAAAGTCATCTTCGCTTGCTGCTGAGGGTAACCATTGGGTCAGTCGAGTTGGAGTGATCGTGTATGCTTCTGCATCTTCATTCCACCCTTGGAGTAAATGGGTATTTTCATCCTCTTCATACCCTGTATGGTACCAGGTTTTCGTTAAAACTGGTGGCGTGAAGGCGATATCTTCCCCTGTTGGCTTCGAATTATCATTCGTATCTACGCCCTCGACTAAACCAAAGCCACGGAACTCTCGTTCTTGTCCATCATAGATCCCTTTTTTATAAGTATAAGACTGGCTTAATTTATTATTTGTTACTTCATCCGTTTGGATTACTTGATGGACAAGATGCATAGGAAAAGGTAAGTAAGAAACGCGTGAGGAGTCTTCCTGCTTTTCATCAAGCCAAAACTGAGCTGAGCTACGGTAAGTGAATCGGGTATCAGCTCCCATATTGTTATTCAGCCCACTTAATAAGTAAGGCTTTTCTTGGCAAAAGGTGTAATACCAGTGCTGAGTTTGCATATAAGGTTTTGTTAAAATTAATTGTGCAACCCCTTTACCACTAAGATCTGCGGCAGTGAGCTGACAAAGCTGATCAAAATGAACATCAGGAGGCAAAGGCAAATAACATGGGTCAGCAAAACCATTGCCAGATTGATTAAGATAGAGGGCAAGTTGGTTACTGGAGGCGTACACTATATCGACAGCACCCGACCCATCGATATCCAGTAGGAATAGTTGATTGGGGTTGAAGCGCTCTTGTGTATCAAAGGGAGTACACTCAAACTCAAGCACTTGACCAAAGTAGCCTCGTCCCAAGTTAGGCCAGCATTTTACTTTGTTATATCGCACCTCTATAAGATGTTGTTGACCAGAACCTAATATATCACTAAAACCAATCAATGCTGATGGATCACGACCTAGGCTTGGTAAGGTAATGTTGGCAGGTTGGTTCACCTCATGCCCCGTATCAAAGCCATCCCGTACATTAGCATATAGCCTAACACTTTTGGGTCCCACTAAAGCAATGTCTGTCAAACCATCTCCCACTAAATCCAACAACTGGGCTTGCGGATGAAACAATTCATTAGGAATAGCATTAAAAGGCGTAAAACCACGCCACGTCTTATCAGAATTAATGGTGAAAAAACCTGAGCAACCTGGTAGAGCGACAATCCAGTTATAACGCCCATCACCCGTCATATCCATAAGCAGACCTGATCCTGTAGTGGCTGTAGCCACTTGAGGTACACACTGCCAATCACTGTAAGTGACTCCATCTGTTAAACCTGATTGTGTATCTCTAACTGGTGACTGGTAATACCACGCTTTATTATGTTGGTAGAGTAGACCTGGAACCCCCTCACCATAGAGATCAATAATTTGATAAGGTTGGCCATTATCCAGCCCTGGACTTCCTGGCCATGTCTGCCACCCTTCAGCTGACAGTTCAACCTTGAAGGGTATGTAATTAAGTGATAAAGGTGGATTCATGAATCCCATGCCAGCTTCATCATAAGTCCACAGCTGAGCATTGCTCAGCTGACTAATAACAGGACTTTCTTCATAATTGAGCATCAGCCGACTGACGAGTGTGGCATCTTCCCCCAGCTCCACAGGAAAGTGGTGGAGCATCAAAACCTGCCGACATAACCGGTGACAACGCGTTTCGAAGCCAAAGTGATATCCTGAAAAGGAATCTTGTCTTGGTAGCCAAGGGCTACCTGCGGAGTCAAAGTTTGGACGGTTTAGGGGATCCAACCCTCGCTCTCCGTAGTCAAACACTAACGTAAACAAGTATGTTTGATTTTCAGCATTATTATCCCAAGCATAAAGGTGTTTAGCGGCAATACTATTACCAAAACGAACCTGTGCTAAGTAGCTTAGTGCTCCATGTTCTCTTTTCGCCTCTGGCCCTGATAGCTCAATACCAGATGTATCTTCTGCTTTATAAAGGTAGACAATATGCTCATGTGTTGGTGAAACGCTTTCTTCTAACCACCACTCAGCTATGTGTGTGTTATCCGTGGGATTAGCTGTTCGTGCTATCGGGGTCTTTCCCAAGCAATGAAGCTGGCCGTCAGCCTGATGTATTAACCAAAAATTATCTTCTGGTGTTGTATCATTGCACCAATACTCGATAAGGCTAAAGGCGGCTTCTATTCGGGGTAAGTATTGTGTTACTGTGTAAGTGGCGTTAAGTGGTTTATCGTTATACTGATTACATGTTCGGCTAATCACATTACCACTTGCATTACGAGCAGGCACCATCACTTCGCCATCTGGCCCAATAAACTCATCTTGATCGGTGTAGTGTGGCACACCTCGGTTCGTTCGCCGGCTTATCTTCATCAACGGTAGTGACCAACCCAGTCCAAACTCACTATTGCCACTCCCGCTACTGTAGCTAAGGCTCAGATCAGGTACATAGCCTCGTCCAGATGAAATTGGTAATGGAATACTCATGCTTGCCATACCCATGGGACCCACACTGCCTACACTTTCACCTAGTCCCTGTATCGTGCCTCCACCTTTGGGTAAATTGAGCGAGCTTGCTACCAAGTTGTTGTTTGAGTTTGATGATTGGTTTGGCATTACCTGCTATTAGGCACTATATGTGTAACTAAAAACACCAATTTACACTATTGCCCTGCCTCCCTAAGATTAGTTATTGCTGATGGTATGTTGATATGCGAATAATGCAGTGTATGATACCCTGCATTAGTCAATGCTAAACAGCAAAATGGAGTTATTTTCATCACTAGTAAGCTGGGAACCATTCCAAATCGCAAATAAAAGCGATGATCAAAGTTGATCATTAAACCAGCTTGTAAATAAATCGTATAGCGTCACGAAAACACCGGTGTATTGAATGGACACGACAGGATAGCTGGGTTTAGAGTGTTCCAATTGATATTTACAACAATCTGGTTCTTAAGATAATAAACAACCCTAGATTAAATACAGCTCTTACATCTAATCAATTATTTCCCATCATATTTAAAGTTATAGTCTAATAATTTTATACTGAAAGTGAATTATTTTTAATCTATCAGATTTTTACGGTTCCAACATCAATATTTATTATTTTTTGCTGTATAACACACATGAAGAGGCTGTAATGGTATTATTCAATTCATTGAATTACATATTTAACCTGTCAGATTGTGAACCATTTGATAATCCCTCCTGATAATTTAGTTTATCACATTATTCCTATATTTCACTCTGACAGTTTATATTTCTTATAGATATAAACTGTCACAAAGATTATCTAATTGAGCGTCAATATTAATGAGCGAATACGAAGTCATAATTTAACGTTTATTTTCACTCATTAAAGCTCATTGACTACCTATACTTTTTTTATCGGATCATGTAATACGTATTAAATAACTTTTTTATCAAGGTGATGATGATGTCAAAACGCCTCAGTCCTTTTATTTGTTAATTAGTTTTTAGCGCCAAAGAGCAGGCTCTAACTTAACCAGAGTGTTATTGAAGTGCGTCCAAGAGGACAGGGTTGTCAGCAACATAACTTTTCGTGGTCATGTATTGCTGATGACATCTTTATTTTAACGATGGATTTAACTATGTACGCATCAATGATTAAGAACAAAAAAATTATCCGTGATTATCTAGATAAATTAGCGGATATAGATAACACACCTTTCGTTGATGTGACAAAAAAAAGCTTTC
>NZ_JBOIUB010000030.1:0-9661 GCF_050749885.1 Zooshikella sp. RANM57
AGAAAAACGTCGCAGGCAAACCCTGAGACAAGAGACAAAACACTTTTTGAACAATTCTGCTCATTAGCAGGCTAAGTGTGTCCAAAATAAGATTGTTTTTACGCTAAATAATTTTTGCGACAGAACCTCTGTTGGTCTATTACCTGGCGCAAAGCCCCTGTATTTATCAGGATGACACCTGGGCACGGATTCTCTCGGTGAGTAGCACCTGTAAAGCTTGTGCATTAAGGGTGTACGTGCACGTGTCTGCTTTAGGCCACCATTTTAATTGACCTTGTGAAAAGCGTTTCATACATAACCAAAAGCCTTGGCCATCGTACACTAATAATTTAACCGCAATGCGTCGTTTATTGGTAAAGACAAAAATAGTCCAGCTATACGCATCTTCATTTAAATGCTGCTGACACAGTGCAATTAAGCTATCGATACCTTTACGGAAATCGACAGGATTCACTGCTAATAATAAACGATGATGAGGTGTTAATTGCAACATAATTACGCAATAAAATGGTGAATTAATGCATCAACAGCACTTGATGGATTTTTAAGACCGTGCCATCAGGACGGGTTAACTCAATCCCAAACACCATGGGTGTTGCTGAAGACTTATTATCCTGATGATTAACCACACCTGTCGTCGAGGTAAGATCGACGCTAATAAAATCAGTCGTCACAGATGCACGGGATGGCGATGGCTTAGGTGGCATTTTCTCTGCAAGACAATCGGGTTCTCCTAATAATACTACACGCTTATTCATAAACTGAGCATGAGTGAGACGTAATGTCGTTAATATCCTCGTGAGTTTATACTGCTCCTGCACATGCCATAATGCATTAGGGAATGGTTTACGGGGTTTAGGACTCTGCCGCCAGGCTTCAAACTTAGCCTTGACGTCTTCCAAAGTTAAAGGGACATCTGTTGGTGAATCGGCTTTCATAGAGCTTCTCCTGAATTATTAACGATGCAGGAAAAGGCTAACAGCAAGGGTTAGAGGGAGTCACGCACGCCAGTCGAGGGGACACGGTATTGGTGTTAGTTTGCTTTACGCATGGATTAACCAATAGACAACTGAGTACACGATGAAGGTAGCCCCAAATCAAACAGAGACCCAGAGGATCAAGGAGCTTGAAGCAGAGATCAGGAAGCTAAAATCTGAAAATCCCCTGTTAACAAAGGCCGCTGCATACTTTGCGAAAGACCAGCTGTGAAGTATGCCTTTATCAAGTAAAATAAGCAGGACTGGCCTGTGGCTTTTCAATGCCGTGTTCTTAATGTTTCTAGGTCAGGGTACTGTCAATCGTGCCAGTCGGATGAAACACAGATAATCAAGCGCAATCAGCAACTGGGTGACGATATTCTCGAGCTATTTGAACACCATAAAGGCCGTTATGGTTCTCCTCGTATCACCAAAGCGCTAAAAGACAACAAGCAATGCGTTAATCACAAGCGGGTTGCCAAACGGATGGTAGCGCTAGGGCTTCGAGCTAAACAAGCAAGGAAGTTCAAGGCCAAAACGAATAGCCAGCATGCTTTACCGATAGTTGAAAATCTTTTGCAACAGGATTTTAGTGCGAATAAACCAAATGAAAAGTGGGTGGGTGATATCACGTATGTTTGGACAACGCAAGGCTGGCTGTATCTCGCTATTTTCATTGATGTATTTAGCCGACAAGTCATCAGTTGGCTGATGTCTAAGTGGATCAATAAAGAGCTCGTTTATGATGCGTTATGGCGCCGTAATTTTCCAACAGATGTCATCGTTCACACCGACAGAGGTCGTCAATATTTTTCTAAAAAATACCAACAACTACTTAAAGACAATAAACTCATCTGTAGTATGAGTGGCAAAGGCTGCTGTTACGATAACGCTCTTGCTGAAAGCTTTTTTCATAGTCTTAAAGTGGAGTGTATCTATGATTATGCTTTTGGTGATCGAGCACAGGCAAAAAAGATCATTTTTGAGTACATTGAAGTTTATTATAATCAGCAAAGGTTGCACTCATCTATCGGTTATAAAACACCCGCTAGGTTTGAGCGGCTATGCGCATAAACTTCTAATAACAGGTGTCCGTTAAATGGGGTAAAGATCAAGCAGTGATTCCCCCTTTTTAAGTGGCATCCGAGCATTGCCTGTCTGTCGAATGTAATTCCATACCAGTTCATCAGGATTAAGATCAGGGGCATAGGGTGGCAAGAGAAAAATGCTTAGTTTTCCTTGCTGTCCTGCTACAAATTGACGTACTTTTTTGCTTTTATGCACTGGATGACCATCCATGATCACAAAAATTGGTTTTTTGCGATTGCTAATAAGCTCTTTTAAACACTCGATAAAAACATCTGAGTTAAAGCGCTCTGTATAAACATGATACCAAAAACCACCTGTATTCGAGAGCGCTGAAATAGCGTTAATGCCTTGTCTTTTGCCGCTGGTTTGAACGGCCTTTTAAACCCCATGTTCTCATAAGTGGGTCATCAGAGCGGATTGAAGCCTCGTCCAGCCAAAATATTTCAGCTCCCTCTTTTTTGGCTAATTGCTTTATCTTTGGGTAGGTTTCTTCTTTCCATTGATTAATTTCAGCGTCATCTCGTTCATAAGCTCTTCTCATAGGTTTTTGCGGTGTAAGGCCCACTCGATGTAACAAATCTCCTACAGCAGTTAATCCTAAAGGAATACCTAATCTGTCTTTAATGAGATCGGCGATGATTTGCCTTGTCCATAACCCAAAGTCGAAACCGTACTGTCGTGGATCACCACTAATTACCCAGCGTTTAACTTCTTCTGCCTCAAAATCACTCAGCGACCGCGCTCGACCTGGACGAGGTTTTGGAGCTAATGCGTCTACCCCCTCTGTTCTAGCAATTTTTAACCATTTGAAAATACTCTTTTCTCCCAACCCATAGCTACGGGTAACATTGGCTGGAGACTCACCGTCAAATACTCTCTGAATGGCTAAACGTCTTAATAATGCTTTTTCTTCTGTTGATAACTGTCGGGCATCATATTTCATACTAATAAGTATGGCATAATTCTAGAAAGTATCCATTATTTCCGACTCGTTAGTAACAGGCCCTAGTAGAATTACTTAATTTTGATTTTTAAGATAAGTTCTTAAATTATCCATATATTTTTTTAGTTCATTTATATCTTTTATGGGCATTCCTAAACACATCAGCTCCCTTGCTACATCTAAATTAAAATATTTACTTCCATAAGAGTATCGTTCTTCACAATCAAAAAAAACATCAATTATTTTTATATATTTCAATATATAATTTAGATCTTTAGAATTTGAAGTATGATGATTTCTTACAATATTACAAATACTATCAGGTAATCCAATATTTTTCACATAGTAGTAACCAAACTCTTCATGATTATTTAATATAATCTTTTCAATAAAATCACCTGAAATATTTAAATATAAATTTTCCTCAATTATTTCTTGTATTACTTTTAATATAACTAGACTACCTATATCACGTAGTAATGATAAAATAAAAACTTTTTCAACACCTTCGTTTAATTTATATTTGTTAGCTAACCAATAACACCCAAAAGCAGAACATAATGAATAATAGCAGTTTTTTTTAAGGAAATCATTAATCAAATTATTACTTGAACTATATTTCAATTTATAATGCAAATAAAATATTATACAAACTGACTGCTTTATTCCAATTCTAATAATTGATTCTACAATATTTTCAACTTTAAAAAAGTTATTAAATACGAATGAATTTACTATAGCAACAAATTCTTCCTCATATCTAAAAGCTATTTTTTTTATTCTTAATGCATTTAAATTATCATTAAATACTCCATATATATTTTCAATCAACTCATCATCGATTTTTAGACTAGCAACCCTGTTATTCAATATTCTATTTTGTATTTCATCTGCAAAAGAAAAAATAAAAGTCATATATTAAAACCATTTTAATTTAGAATTCAACTAAGATTAGTATTACATACTTAAAGTGTAGATGCAGATTTCAGTCTCATTAATTATTTTTTTAGATATAACATTAAAATAAAATTTTACAAGAAATGCTTTGCTAATCCCCCATCTTCAAAATATTGCAAAAGAGGGGGGAGTTAGTTATTGGCCTAATTAAAAATTAAATCTAGTTTGATAAAAATTTCTAGCAAAATCAATAAAAGTATTAACTTTTTTTGATGTAAATTTATTTGATGGGCATATAGCCTGAAGATATAACTTATGATCATTTATAACCCCATCACATATCATATTATCAGACTTATGTATATTCAAAAGAACTCCTTTTACACGGCAAGTTGCTATTAAATTTTTTATAATATAAGAGTCATCAACATAGTGTATATTTTTATATAAATTTTTATCTATTGAATTAATAATTTCCATTCCTAAGACTCTAGGAACTAACAATTTTTCACACCCAACTTCATTAACCTTTCTAAAAACACAAAGTTCGAACTCTGCAATACAATAATTTTTCTCACTAAACTCATTTTTATCAGTCAATAATAAAAATAAATCGAACTCTCCAATCTCATCTTTATAGCACATCCTATTTATATATCTAATACTTATATCAATTTTTTTATTGCTTTCAATAAAATTCTTTATTACATTCCTAATATAGATATCTGATATATAAACATCATAACTCACACCTACTCTCAATAGATCTACGTCTTTGTCATTTTTTTTTATAGCACTTTCAGATTCATGTACTAAGTCAATTATTTTTACACAGTAATCATAAAACTCAACTCCTTTACTAGTAATCTTTATACTTCTTGTTGATCTGTTAATTAGTTGAACGCCAAGATATTTTTCTAAATAAGAGACTTTTTTACTGATAAATGATTTTGTAACTCCTTCTACTAAAGCTGCTTTTGTAAAGCTATTGTAATTAATTACATTAATATATGATTTTATACATTCAATTGTGTCCATTCATATACTTCCATCTCTTATAAATTTATTCTTAGTTTTATTTTATTTTGTGAATCAGAAATAAGCAGGAAACATAAATTTAGAACATAGACGGAACTCCTATTTACATTTGATTATTAATCTAGCTGTAATATAGATCGTATATTTTAATTAAATGGAAAAAGTTGATGCATAATAACCACCAATATGACAACACAGCCATAACTCCCGAGAGCAACTGATATCAATATCTCTTAACATATCAAGAAGCAAGCTTATGAACATCAACTAGGGCCTGTTAACACTAATGTTGTTACAATAGGTTCATGGAGATTACAACACAACAATTTAAAATGTTCGAACACTTGCTGCCTGTTCAGCGCGGCAATGTAAAACTATCGAATATACAAGTGCTCAATGCCGTTCTCTATGTTGCCGAGCATGGGTGTAAGTGGCGAGGGTTACCAAAATATTTTGGCAACTGGCACAACATTTATACACGCGTTAATCGATGGGCCAAAAAAGGTGTTTTAGATGATGTTTTTTCTGTATTACAAGAAGCCGATGTCATCAATATTCAGGTTGATCTTGTGTCGCTTGATAGCACAATAATACAGGTGCATCCTGATGGTACAGGCGCATTAAAAAAACGGTCCACAAGCGATTGGTAAATCAAGAGGAGAATGGTCTGATCTTTACCCCATTTAACGGACACCTGTTATTAGAAGTTTATGCGCATAGCCGCTCAAACCTAGCAGGTGTTTTATAACCAATAGATGAGTGCAACCTTTGCTGATTATAATAAACTTCAATGTACTCAAAAATGATCTTTTTTGCCTGTGCTCGATCACCAAAAGCATAATCATAGATACACTCCACTTTAAGACTATGAAAAAAGCTTTCAGCAAGAGCGTTATCGTAACAGCAGCCTTTGCCACTCATACTACAGATGAGCTTATTGTCTTTAAGTAGTTGTTGGTATTTTTTAGAAAAATATTGACGACCTCTGTCGGTGTGAACGATGACATCTGTTGGAAAATTACGGCGCCATAACGCATCATAAACGAGCTCTTTATTGATCCGCTTAGACATCAGCCAACTGATGACTTGTCGGTTAAATACATCAATGAAAATAGCGAGATACAGCCAGCCTTGCGTTGTCTAAACATACATGATATCACCCACCCACTTTTCATTTGGTTTATTCGCACTAAAATCCTGTTGCAAAAGATTTTCAGCTATCGGTAAAGCATGCTGGCTATTCGTTTTGGCCTTGAACTTCCTTACTTGTTTAGCTCGAAGCCCTAGCGCTACCATCCGTTTGGTAACCCGCTTGTGATTAACACATTTGTTGTCTTTTAGGGCTTTGGTGATACGAGGAGAACCGTAATGACCTTTATGGTATTCAAATAGCTCGAGAATATCGTCATCCAGTTGCTGATTGCGCTTGATTATCTGTGTTTCATCCGACTGGCACCATTGATAGCACCCTGACCGAGAAGCATTAAAAACACGGCATTGAAAAGCCATAGGCCAGTCCTGCTTATTTTACTTGATAAAGGCATACTTCATAGCTGGTCTTTCGCAAAGTATGCAGCGGCCTTTGTTAACAGGGGATTTTCAGATTTTAGCTTCCTGATCTCTGCTTCAAGCTCCTTGATCCTCTGGGTATCCGTTTGTTTTGGGGCTACGTGCATCGTGTGCTCAGCTATCTGTTGGTTAATCCACACAAAAAGCAAACTCACTCCAATACCTAGCTCTTTTGCAATCGCCGTCTTGGGTCTACCTGACTCTAAAGCCAGTCTAACGGCTTCTTTTTTGAACTCGGCTGAATAGCTTTTATTTTTCTTTGTATTCATGGGATACACCATAGTTTAGGTGAATTTCATCCTAAAGTGTGGTGTCCATTAAATGGGGTGAAGATCACTGAGCGGATACACAGAAATATTTACAGGGTCCAGGGACTACTAATTAGTGTTAATAGGCACTAGAAAAAATAATTATTAATTACTATAGATGTTATTTTTCTTATTTCTTTAAATATCCATGTTACATTTGAAGACCTACGAACCATAAAGCAATAAGATATTTTAGCATACAAGGGAAGGTTTTTCTTAACTACCTATGATTCGTAAGCCTACTACTTATTATAATGAAAAATAAGTTTTAATTTTAATTTTACAAGAAACTTTTGTTTCTTGTATATAAAGAACTATTTTACTATATTTTTTAATACTCATTTTCATTTATCGGCTCAACAACTAACTTATAAATATTAACATTCTACGCACATAATATAATCAAAAGAGTGGATGGATTATAGTAAGCAGAAAATCAAGAGCATCGTTTCCTAAATCTCCACTTTAGTTGGACTTGATTTAAGTGATAACTACTACTGAAAGCCTAGCATTCATGGCAATGGTAAAAAAAATTCAACCTACAGTGATTTTTTCACTAAGTTAACGCGATGCTCGACTTTTATTAGTTTGAAATGAGAACCCCTGACCCCAACCTTTGTTTTGCCGAAACAAATTCAAAGGGACAGGGGATGTCAGTAGAAGAGTTTATCATAGCAGTTTATTGCTGGGTTGATGATACCTTTAATGAGTTACTTAAAGGCCAGCGATTACGTAAACGAGGGACTATGCCCTCCCTTTCTGATCCTGAAGTGATTGCAATGGAGCTCATCGGCGAGTTTTTTGGGTTAGATGAAGATACTCATATCTGGCGGTATTTTCGTGAACATTGGCGAAATTATTTTCCAGGTATCGACTCAAGAAGCCAATTTTCAAAGCAAGCAGCAAACTTATGGGCGGTAAAACAGCAGTTGCAAAAACGAGTCACTATGGCACTGGGAATAATCACTGACCCACTCCATATTGTTGATGCTTTTCCTTTACCCGTGAGCCACTTTAAACGGGCAAAAAGCTGTAGCCGTTTTAAAGGAGAGGCAGACTACGGTTATTGTGCTTCAAAAAGTGAAACTTATTATGGGTTTAAAGGGCACTTACTCATTGATTTTCATGGTGCAATTGCAGGGTTTACGTTAACACCCGCTAATGACAGTGAGCGAGAAGCCGTCTGGGAGTTAACGAAATTGATGAAGAGTGGTATTTTGCTAGGTGATAAAGGTTATTTAGGTGTAGATTTTAAGGCTGAATTACTTGAGCTAAAAACAGTACAATTAGAAACACCCGTCAGAGAAAAAATGGTGGATCAACTCCCAGAGAAATGGAGGGGACAGTTAAACCGGCTTCGACGACGGGTTGAGACAACGATTGGTCAGCTTGTAAAAACGTTTAATATCCAACGAACAAAAGGGAGGACCTTATGGAGTCTGACGAATCGAATAAGTCGTAAATTGTTATCACACAGTTTATGTGTGTTACTCAATAGAAACGAAGGCAACGCTCCACTTCAGTTGGCTCAATTAATAGGCTAAAAAGTCGAGCATCGCGTTAAGTTATTAATTAATGCTGGCTATATATTACAAATGAATAAAAAGTATATCTTAGACATTTTAATTGATTTTTTAAAGACTCCATCTTTATATTTAGTTTTATTCTTATGGGTTATTGTATATATCATTATTTACTATTTACCAATCTAACTCATAATTTTGTAAAGGTATTATATTATATGTTGAGAAGGCCAATTTTTAGGTGAAAATAGCCTATCAAGATACACAACTAATAGTTACTATTAAACTGACTTGCCAATAGATCAGTATAGAGTCACGAAAACAACCGTATATTGAAGGTAAACGACATGATATGAAAGAATGCTGAGTTAATAATAAAAGTAAAAATGACAAGCTAATAAACAAATGTTCATTCTAATTCATAGATAAAGCATAATTTCACTCTGAAACTCATAAGTACTTTTAACTAAACAAAGCTTGTTGAACCCAATCACTTATAGTTTTTATTATTTATACCCATAAAGGTACATTATAACCTCTTACTTTTGATATTTTGATCATTGCACTAGTATGAACGCGTATAATGTAGTCTTCTAACCTTGTCTGTGAAATTACATTATATAAACTTTAGTATTTACAGTAGTAATTGACGTATCAGTATATATCTCTAACTCTCCTCAAAGCTAGCTCTAAAAGCATTATAGATAAAAGCCTGTAGTAATCTTCAAAAACTGTCTATATAATCTAATACTTCATTAGCCTGTCAATGATCTTTGTCAAACTTTTTAATTCGGGTGATTGTTTACTCATTTTATTGAATATAATAATCGCTTCACAAACTAAATAGTTTGACAGTGGCATACCTGCTTTTGTCACAATATTAGGCAATGTCGTAGCTTCAACTAAACCTTGATTTAAATGAAAGTCTTACAATATTTTATAGATATCCTAGCAGTTTCGCATGAGAAACTATACCCGTAGCGCTTGAGAATTAGGTTTAATCTTTTGATTTAACAAGAGAAATTGTATACCCTTTGCAACCATGAAAGGATTTTAGCTAATCGAAGAATAATTAAAGGAGTTGCGCATCACTCACAGGGCTGAGCGCAATCGTAATGCAGAGTATAAAATCAATTTTGCTAGGTAGCGGATGGAAACTGAAACAAGTCAAAGATGCATTACTCATCGATGACTGTACTGGTCAACCCAAATTGGACACATTTAGTTGAGAATTTTCAAACTCTATGGGTGACAAATCACCATTGGCAGAATGCAGTCGCTCTATGTTGTAATACTTCATATAAGCCGCCACATCTT
>NZ_JBOIUB010000031.1:0-8991 GCF_050749885.1 Zooshikella sp. RANM57
CAATATCACGGTAGCTCAGTGCAAACCGAAGGTAATAATACACCGCCTGCAGTACAACACAGGAGGGAAAATGACAACCTTTGAAACGCTCATGAGGACTCATAGTGACGACAAAACAACCAGAGTAGAGTATTAGCAGGAGTGTAAAAGGCTATCACGGCGGGTCAAACTTTGCGACAGAACCTTTAAAGCTGCAGCTAAGCAAGGAGATATAGACGCACAATTTAATTTGGGAATTATGTATTATAAAGGTTATGGCGTTAATAAGAATCGAGTTTTAGCTGCGGTGTGGTCTAATATTGCAGCTTCTCATGGGTTCAATAAAAAACACATTAAATTCTTTAAAATAATTTCAAAAGAAATAGATGTTGAAGGACTTAAAATGTCTCATAAGCTTGCAATACAATGTGTAAAAAGTAATTACAAAAATTGCGACTGATTGGTATCTGTATAGGTTGTAAAAATGGTTGTGTTGCAAATATTTTATTAATTCAAAGCATTACCTTGGGCACAACTATCCGGTACTGTCGCAAATATTTAATTCATTAAAAAAGTGGACAATGCCGATTCGAAATTGGAAAGCGGCGTTAAATCGATTTATGATTGAGTTTGAAGATCGACTTAGACCCTATATTTAAAACTGGGCGGATACACAGAAATATTTACAGGGTCTATTTACAGGGTCCAAACTTTGCGACAGAACCGGCCGTACCATTAAAGGTTTTCTCTCCAATATGTTTTCTGTAAAGGACTACCACCTTCAATCTCTTCACAATATAAACCATTACATACCACTTGGCCTTTAACACTGCTACTGCTCCCAGAAGAGCCTCCACCATTAATTGTTTCAGGTTCTCCTAGAATACCTGTTTGACTTAAGGTAATGTAACGATTGTCCTTATTTAGAGGGTCAGTTGTAGTTGCCACAGCGGCAGCATTTTCCAAGTTGAGCAAATAGCGCCTATTTTGCCCACTACTGGGAGAACATGGATTTGTGGCTGGAGTGACGTTAGGTTGGTAAGACGTAAAAACTATCTTATTCGCGATAGTCTTTGATTTCGCAAGTACTTTTTCTCCACGGGCTTCCATATCAATAAACCAACCTTGCTTAGAGGCTAACGCATTCTTTGCTTCTTCTTGCTCTTCATCACTTCCATCTTGTATTAGGTTGTTTGTTGCATCATACAAATCTGAATTATAAATAATTCTTCTCGTATCTGCCCCTGTTGAAGTATCTTTGTCAGTTATGTAAGAATAATGATCAGGTGCTTTGAAAACATGGGGATCACGAATCATAAAAAAACGGTCAGTAATATCATTATTTAATGGGTTTGCTCGATAACCAGAACCAATACTAATCGCAAGATAAGTTTCTTCACCTCGTGCTCTGATCATTGAAATGTCAGGAGCGTTATAAAAACGACGAGCATCAGTTTTACCTGAACCACTGATTTGCGCAATCATCCCTCCTTTTGCAAAATCAGCTTTTCCAGTGTTTTCTGCATTTATATCAAACCGCCAAATGTGACCTCCCACATCTGCGACAAAAAAATAGTCTATTATACCATCTCCATTGATATCAATAAGTGATGCAGGTGCTGGAAAGCTATAGTCCATTGTAGCAAGATTAAGGTCTGATCCAGTATTTGATGAAAACCATAATAAATTACCTGTGTCAGCATCCACCATATAAATGGCATTACCAATATCGTCTGTAGTAATCAATTCATGATTATCTTGGTCAGGATCATAGCCACCAGTAAAGATAAGCACTTTCTTTTCTACACCATTAAACTTAACTTTTGCGAGCATAGCTTTGGACCAAGTCTGTCCTAATTTAGAAAAGTTCCCTTTCGCTACAGTCTCTGTTGACGTTGAGTTATCAACTCCCCCTTTAATAATCCACTTTAATTTGGGTGAAGCACGGTTTGTGATGTCCAATGCATAGATATTGCGTCCACCTCGGCGCATGCTGACATAAGCATAAACAAACTCCCCTGTATCAGCCGCACCATTATTTGACTGTAATACATCCCTGTCTCCATTTATGTCATTCATCCAAATTGAAATGGGTCCATCAAGACCGTAAACTTTTGTTGGATTATCATCAACCGCTACATTGTCTTTATAAACCTTGAAGTTACCCAATAGTTCTTGTGGAACAAACGCAAACTCCTCTTGTCCATTTATTGTATTTATAGCGTGAAAAAAACCTTCGTTAGTACCAAAATATACGGTTTGATCTACAATAGAGGGTGTTGCACTATTATCTGCAAAGTAAGTTATAATTGTGGGTGAGCTATGTATAGGGTCACCAATCCGTTTATACTGTTCAGTCGTATTACTATTTTCATTTAGGTCTTCTTCATCATAACCTAGTGCCCACCTTAAAATATTCTCGCGCCGAGCATCACTCATAGAAGGACTACCCAGCATATCTTTAGTAATGGCGCTGTTTGTGGTTAGTAGCTTATGATCTGGAACGTTAAGGCTGACATTATTTGGTTTTTCAAGCCCTGTATATGTAAAAAGTATTCGGCTATTAATGCTGGGAAGCTTTGATACCATACCTCCTGCACCTACATCTCCTCCATCAGCAGACGTTGTCCAAAAACTTCTAGCTGTATCTTTAAAAAAGCCATCTTGTACCGCATTGTTTTCAGTTGCATCAACGATTTCAGTGCCTTTAAGCTTATAACGCTTTAAGTTACCAGTCCAACGAGGACCTTTTTCAGGTTTAAACAGTACAAAATAAAGTTCATCACTGTGTTCAAGACTGTTGAAAGCACTGACTGAAACAGAAGGCGATACAAATGATGAGCCTTCAGCTCTTACCTCAGCAATGGCTTCCTTAAGTGCCCCAATAACATCTTTGTAATTATCTGCTAAGTAGAACTTTCCTCCAGAGCGAGCTGCAGTACTTTTCAATAATTTTACTTCAAAGCTATTACTGGCTAACCCAAACCCACCAATTGTATGTGTTTTAATTTTCTGTTCGCCCTCTAACCCTCCAGCCATATCAAAGTTACCCATGTACCAACCTAATTCATCAAGGCAGTTATTCTTGCCTTCAACATGCTTACAATTTTTAGATAGTGCTAAAGGGGCATTCGTTGTAGTTCCAGTTGGTAATACTTTAGATGAAATCAAACTTTTTATTGTTCCATCAGAACTCCCATCGACTGTGGGCTGTCCATCGGTAAAGTAAACAATAGTATTCGACTGACAAGCATCTTTCATTGGAGAAATATAATTGTTACCTGAGTAAGAACTGGAAACACTGTGTGCTGGTTTTGTATTCTTTCCATACACAACACGCCGTCCCGTCATATACTGAAACGCTTCATGTAATACTTCACTTAAAGGTGTGCCGCCATTAGCACCTTGCGCATTAATAATATTGATTAACTTATTTTTTTTGGTATTCGTTGATATATCCTGAACTTCTGCCAATATATAGCCACCTTGATACGCGTTAGGGGCATCAAAGCGCATAATACCCATATTAACATCGTTGTTTGTCCAAATAATCTCTGCAGCTGCATCTTGAACTATCTCAAAACGAGTTAATGCATTATTACTGTAATACTTTGGTGAACCACTACAATCCCATTTCCGGCAACGCTTTCCTGGTGTATGAGGGTTAGTACCATGCACCGTAAATCCAGATTTGTAGTTGCTATCAACCTGTACACCAGCTTTCATACTTCCAGAAGTATCAATAATCAAGAGTACATTTGCATTGACTGTTTTATCTCCAGACGTCGAGGAAACATAAATATCCGTATCATCAGCAAGCACGGAGCTACTGAATAAAGTTAATGTCACAATACACCATAACTTATTCACATTCATGGAAGTACCTATTTATTCAATACTTATTCCAGTCACTTCATTATCTGAAGGATCAATAAATAAAGTGGCAAGTCGGCCTTTGAAGTTATCAAGAATATATAAATTACTTGTGGTTTGACTGTTATAGAGTATCAAAGTTGTAGTCAAATAAATTTCTTCAATCGAACATTCATTACATGATTTTACTAACAATATTTTTTTATCATGGAATTTTTTATAACCTACAATGTACACTTCTCTAGTCTTTTCAATTAAAATCATCTCTGATTGAGCATGCATTATTATTAAGTTAATTACTATAAATGAAAATAGTTTATTTAGACATCGCATATTTTATCCCCAATGTCTGATTTGAATTTGCACCAATATTAACAATGATAATATTTACATTCATATCAAAATTATATCCAACAAAGTCCGTTAGAGAATAACCAGGAGGCGGAAGCCCCTGGTTAATATACTTAATACTGGTGGCGACATTTATTCCTTTTTCTGTATCACCCATTTTTTCTGTTAAGCTTTCTGTTTTAGTTGATGAATTTATCGCATTATTTAGGTAATTTGTTCCTACTTGAAGATCAACAAACTGAGATCTAAGCTCTGCAATTCCTGTTTGGTAAGCTTCTATTTTTTTTGGCTATTTGCGGTCATCTTTTCTTCAAGCATAGTTGTTCTTGATGCAGAAAAGGCAATAACTGTTAAAACAACTAGAATAATTAAACTAACAATTAGTGCTGAGCCATTGTGTTTTTTAATATACATCTTAAATTTGATCCGAGAGTGCATTATTTAAGTTTACGGTTGTAGTATATATGTATCGAACTTGTCGATCAGTAAATGCTAAAGCTCCACTATCAAATAAAATATATTCTCTTTTTTTATTCTCTGCAGCACCAGTCACATTAGCTGCACTAACTAACAAACCGACGCGTACAGATCTAATTTTATTCCAATCAGGTACAGTATCTGCGGTTACATAACGAGTTATAAACTTACCATCAGGTGCAATACCATATAAAATCTGCATATTTTCCACACCATCCACAAGAGGCTGAGATGAAGGACTTGACCAACTGCCTGTGGTCACATTCCATCCTCTACAAAACAGACTACTAATCATTACACTGGATATACTTTGCGTACCAATAGAGTAAACATTTATCACTATATCATCATCTCCAACAGGAGAACCTAAACAGTCAGTATTATTTTCAGGATCTAATTGAATAGCAATGGTATCTGAACTTGATGTGCTGGATACATTCGCTGTGCAAACTGCAGAATCAGGACAATCAGAACCAATAACAAAAAAATCAATTAAATCTCCTTTATCGGGATGTCTATACCCTGCTACCCTAATATCACGAGCCAACACATCAAGAGCAAATCTTTCATTTTCTTGCACTCGAGATAGATCTCCTGTTAAACGGTACGTTTGTGATGATCCTAAAAAAACCTGGAGAATACCTGCTAAAAGAAACAGGCCTAAGACAAGTGCAATCATCAGTTCAATCAATGATAAGCCTATCTGTCTTTTAACAAACATAGATTATAACCTCATATTGATTGCAACAGCTGACTCATTGCTTGAGCTATTGTCTGGAGTTGACCAAGATAAATTAACTGAGATAAGTGATCCCGAACTACATACAACACCATCGGTACTATCAACATCAGTACAAGTTAAACGGGCACTTAATTGTGATAAAGAATCGACCATGTCAGTACGAGTTACATTGGTATACGAATAACCACAAAATAACTCCCAAGCATCAAAAACTGCCATTTGTTTTGCTGTACAGTCAGACGCAGGAGAAATAACCGCATTGGTAGATTTATCAAAATAAGTACTGCATATAGGATTAGGTTTAGTGGCAGATCCACATTTGGTATTAGGAGAGTATTTAGCTACTTCGCTTGCATACCAGTTTCCTTGAGTCCCTTCGGGGTTTGCTCGCATTCTTTCTATTAATTCATGCGCAAGCCAAATTACCTGAGATCGTTGGGAAGACTGGTAGGTATTTTTCATTGAAACTGATTGTAAACCTGCTAAACCTAATAACCCAATACCTATGACTAATACTGTCACTAAAACTTCTATCAAATAATAGGCTAAAAAGTCGAGCATCGCGTTACCATAGTATTTAAATAGCATTTAGTCTTGCCTCTAGAAACTACAGAGTGTCGTTCCAAGTACGCGTGCTTGTCCCATTAAATTAATGGTTATTAAACTACCAAATGACGCTCCACGTTTATCACAAACAGCAATTTGAACTTGACTTGAAATTAAGTTGAGTCTTCCACTACCTGAAAAGCTAATATGTTGATTAACCGATGAATTTGTACTTATGGATATATCTCCATTTGTAGTTCCATAAAACTGTAACTCAGTTAATCCTGAAGGTCCCTGAAAGCTTGTAAGAGCATCATCACTATCATCAATATAAACTGTCCATCCTTGATTCCAATTTGTACCATTTCGTGCGATTCGAATAACTTCATTTCTTTTAATAGCTTCACTACGCGCAAAACTCAAACTTTCAACAACGTTATTCACAACATTTTGCAAGTTATATTTGCGAATCACTCCTTCAAAGGATGGAACGGCAATAGCTAATAAAATCCCGGTTCTGTCGCAAAGTTTGACCCGCCGTGATAGCCTTTTACACTCCTGCTAATACTGTTCTGGTCTAATGGACTTTTTCAGAGTACCAATGTAAAACGGACTAGTCGTTTATCAAAAAAGTATACATTTTGAGAGGGGCAGGGAAGGGCGATCAAAAGTGCTCTCATAAGCTGTGTATCAAATCGTTTCTAAATTTTATGTGAGTCTTATGAGAGTCCGTGAAGATGAGTAAATCCCTAGGATAGGTTGAAAATATCTTAGGTTAGTGCTGTCTTATGATTCCCCCCCTCATACGGGGTCCTCTGGGTTACTGGGTTACACTCCAGTAAATGCTCGCTTCGTCGGGCATTTACTGGAAATTACTGAGCCTGGTGCGCTATTGAATTTGTTAACCTCAGGTAAATACTTTCCCTGAGTATCGTATTAAATCACCAAAAACGTGAGTAAACCCAGCGTGCTAGCTCCCCCTAATACCACCGTACATAACAATTGAGTTTGCTGAAGCTGTTGCTGGCTGACATAGTGTCCACATGTTAACCGCTCATGTTGATTGAATAACAAGGGCATCAAGTAAGCACCAAATACCACAAAACTTCCTGAGATGACTGTCATCAGTACGGCAGCCAAAAAGCGTGGCTCAGAAAGAGACAAAACAATAACTGAAGTCATCGCAGCCGTTGCTGTTAAGATGATACAGCCTTTAACAAGGTATTTTTCAGATAAAAGTATCGATTTTAACTCAGTGGATAATCGTTCAAAGTATTTAGGGAAAAACAGGACAGCCAAACAGGCTGAGATGAAGGTCAGTAACAGACTTAGCGTTGATACTAAAAAGCTCATTGGACGTCTCCCTGCTCAGAATTGATGAAAACGTTATCAACCATCAAAAAAGCGGTGTATCTGTTTATAATTTATACAGATACTGAGCACATTGATCTAACTCGTATATGTACTTATGTTCAGGTTTTGCGGGGTAATCGTGCGTTAGTTATTGACAATAATGTGATGAATATCGCATCAGGTAAGAGTAATGATAAGTCATTGACTCTGCTTATGGGTATTCATTAGATGCGGTAAGTTGGTGTGTGAGGATAGTGATGAAGCATTACCTTGTTTATACAACATAACAGGGTAATATTTTTATGTTTATACCCTGTTTTTCTTTTAAATTAACTCATTTATTGGTATAAACAGGGTATTAATTTATCTATATTACCTTGTTTATGAAATCACTCACAACAGACTATCTCAATAAGCTTTATTTAAGCCTTGAACAAACCGCTATGTTGAGGGCCATCGGCGAGCATAAAGGTAGGCAGATTCTCTATGCTCACCAAAAAGCGGACGTTCTGAACTCATTGCAAAAGGTTGCACTGGTTGAGTCCAGTGAATCATCTAACCGTCTTGAAGGTATCATTGTTTCCACAGAACGAGTGAGAGACTTGGTGTTACACGATAGTGCCCCTTGTGGTCGATCAGAGCAGGAAGTTGCTGGTTATCGTGATGTGCTGGAGCTTATTCATGAGTCAGCACACTACATGCCGCTTTCATGCAATGTGATTTGCCAGGTACATAATCTTATTTATCGTTATCTGCCACAGGATGGTGGGCGCTGGAAAGCGATGGATAATGATATTGTAGAGAAAAGCCCAGATGGACGTGTTTTGCGGGTTCGTTTCCAGACAGTCAGTGCTGTTGAAACCCCTATGGCTATGGAGCAGTTAGAGCTGTGTTATAAGGAAGTGATGAGTTTGTATGATGCGTTGGTGATTATTCCCTTAACCATTTTAGATTTCTTATGTATTCACCCATTTTCTGATGGCAATGGTCGAACAGCTCGTTTGCTTACACTGCTTCTGTTGTACCAAGCGGGCTATGAGGTTGGTAAATTCATTAGTTTAGAAAGGGTGTTTGAAGAAACCAAAGACGACTACTATGCCACGCTAGAGCGAAGCTCACAGCACTGGCATCAAGGGATGCATGATCCTAAGCCTTGGCTTAATTATTTTTGGGGCGTGCTGATTCGGGCTTATAAAGAGTTTGAAGGACGGGTAGACCAGATTGATTTCAGCACGTCAAAAGGCAGTAAATCACAAATGGTGAAAGCTTATATTCTTGACCAAATAAAGCCTTTTGCTATTTCTGATATTGTCAATAATTTACCAGGGGTTAGCCATGAAACGATACGTAATGTTATTCGCGAATTAAAAGCAGAGGGTATTGTCCAGTTAAAAGGTAAAGGCCGTGGTGCTAAGTGGGTTCGGGTATAATCTTTATCTTTAAAACCATAGTCGACATGCTTGCAGAACCAAGCTCTTCGTATACGCTTAACTCCTCTATGACTGCATTCACTAAGTCGCTCTGGACTCTAAGGCACATTTCGGGTTCTGTCGCAAAAATTATTTAGCGTAAAAACAATCTTATTTTGGACACACTTAGCCTGCTAATGAGCAGAATTGTTCAAAAAGTGTTTTGTCTCTTGTCTCAGGGTTTGCCTGCGACGTTTTTCT
>NZ_JBOIUB010000032.1:0-8743 GCF_050749885.1 Zooshikella sp. RANM57
CACAATATGATACCCCCCATAAAAAGCTGCTTCTGTAGTGAAAACAGGCACTGTCCCCCATGTAGGGTCATTTATTAAATTACTATAGTCAAAATGGTGCGTATGACCATCAAAAATAGCGATAGGTTTATGTTGGTCCAATATAGCCTTCAGTTCAGACCTTAATGGATCAGAACTATCTATGTTAGACATCCAATGTTGATGCATCAAAAGTATAATATTGGATTTCCCTGATAAATCACTCTTTAACCAATCGAGAGAGTTTTTGATATCGTAATGATAGACCTTGTTCTCATACAACGGGTGATTCTGTAATTGTACAAAGTGAACCCCTTTGAAATCCCAAGAGTAGGCGAGACTACCCTCCCCCGAATAATCCCCGTTAATGGGCCAGTCAAACTGTACATTTTGCAGTGTATCTTTATAACCTTGAACAGCGTCATGCATTCTCTGGCACATATGGTATGCACATCCATTTATTGATCCAACCTCGGTACAATCACCAACATTGTTCTCATAATCATGGTTTCCTAACCCCCAATACACTGGAAAGTTTAGATTCGCTAAGCGATTCATGACAGCATTGAAGGTACCATTCCTTCCAAATTCGGTCACGTCCCCATTCAGTAATCCAAATAACACGCTCGTTTCACTATTGAGCTGGTCTACTAGATGGTCCATCCTTCCTTTCCATTCACTACCATTTTGGCTCTCACTGTTCGGATCACCACAATTTGGACTCTCATTGTCTAGGTTACACAACCGCCATGCTTGTGTGTCAGCAATGACAGCAAAGGTAAATTTCACACTCTCTGGTTGAGGTTCAACAAGAGTGATGTGCATCGGATGAGGGTCATCGTAGTTCTTTATATAGCAGTCACTCACCCAGTCACCATGGCTTGTTGAGTCTCGGACTAACTTAAACTTCCCGCATCCTTGTTCTATCTCCCAATTATTGGTCGCACCTTGCGTATTGATTCGTATTTTATATGAAACTCCGTTCACATCCCCTTCAAGATGGGACTCAGTATGCACATGCACCTGGGCGTAGGCATCAGGATCACACTGCCTACCCTCCTGTGGTTCATACGATATTTTCCTCATTCCTGAATGAGAATCGCAGTCCACACTATCACACTCATCCATATACCATTTGGCTAACATGCTTCCACTAGAGGTTGGAGGGATGCTTGGCTCATAACAAAAATCGAAGTGTGGACATCCCCAATTTGATCCTGCTCCTCCACATTCAGAATATGTGGTTGGTGGTATCTCTTTCTTAGTTGGAGTGCTTTGTTCATATGTACACGCAGATAACGTTAGGGTAAGTAGAGTGAGTAATAGCGCTTTCATTTTTAGACGATAGTTAAGTTTCATATTCTTACTTGCCTATTTATTATCATTAATAAAATACTAGTTATACATGGGCTATTATGCATATCAGATGGATGTTTTTTGATTTTATTGTAAAAGTTATTTAGCTTAAAAATAAAATTAATTTGGACATATTTAGCCTGCTAGTAATGCACAGAACTAAATTTATTATCCTATAGAATGGCATTTATGTCATCGATTGACGACAGGTTTAGTGTGTCATACCATAAAAAAACCATTCATATAAGGTTGCCCAAGCGTGGTTTTGTTTTTCTCTGTGATTGTGGAGTATATCGGTGGAAGTATAGGTAATTACTATAAGGCAACAGTTCAATGCGAGATGTAGGTGCTTACTGGGATAACGCTGTGGTTGAACACTTCTTGGTAGCTTACAGTACGAATGGTTGCTGAAAATTTCCCAACTGAGTCATGAGTATTTAAAGCAAGATATAATTGCTTGCATGAAGTATTACAATATCGAACAACTACATACGGTTAATGAAAATAAGTCGTCAGTCGATCTTGAAAATTATCAAATAAATGTGTTCGGTTTAGGTTGACCAGAACAGGCTTTAATAGATGCTTTATTTGATAGCTATTCAGTTATTTCTCAATACCAGATACTAGAATAGAACCATTGCTACTTATCTTTAATAATCTAGCAATAATTCAATCATAAATCATTCTCTAGACAGTTACATATGAAAAATATTACCTTCTAGGTAGAATACTCTTAGTATTTGACAAGAGGTAGGGTATATGTCACGGAGGGAAATATTAGCAGACATTGTACTTGGCCTTGTCACTAACAAGGCATTCTGGGTACTTCTTGTGCTTTGGTGTTCTTTAATTGTTGTTTTACTTTTTTCTCATGAACTATTTGCCCTTAATCTCCCAGTGAATGAGTGAAAAGATCTACATTAAAGAACACCACCTCTTTGAGAGGTCAAACAGATACTGCTTCAAAGATGTCACTAACTCTTCAACATTTTCGTCTAGCATGATCGAATAAAGAATACTACTTTATAGGTATAACCCTGTGTAAAGGCATGTTTATAACCATGACAACATGAGGTTTAGCGCTTAGTCGGAATGATTCAGCTTATAATTTGAACCATATACCAGTTTCAAGAAGCCTTTTTGTGTGCTGTGCTTTAATTATATGTAATCTTTATCCTTGCCTTCGCTCCAGGTGATAAAGTAATCATATTTTTGTGGTAAAGAACAGCACTATTTTATAGCGTGATTAATGAGAATGGATTGACTGTTATCCTTAAAAATAAATTATTAATGGCTAAAAATAATTCCAAGATCATCAATAGCTATAAAAAACAGCAAAAGATATGAGAGTGGGAGTAAGGCTCATCGGGTTATACCTCTTAAGTACTGCATCATTACGGCCATGAAAGTAGCTTTTTACAATCCAATATTTTTATTATCCCTATTAAATAAAACCAAACATGCGCCGTGATCTTGCATGAGTGTTTTTATGGCTCTTTTTACTACGTCGATCAAGTGTAGGGCGACGTGTTAAGCCTGAATAGGGACCTCGGAACGTATTTGTTGGATAGATCTCAGTCTGGTGAAACCAGTGAGTATGATGATAAACATGATTACTATGTAACTTGGTATTTTTTTTATAAAAACTCTTCCCTTTTCGATCATTAAAGGTGTTCATAATGCATCCTCCCGTTGCCCCGAAGAAACTATTCACTTATCAATGCTTCACTTCATTATAGCCTAATGATTGATATGATCTTCCCCCCATCTAACGGACACCCCACCTTAGGATGAAATTCACCTAAACTATGGTGAAATCATGCGTATAGTTTACCTTGTGATGCAGAAAGAATGAAAAGTCGAAAAATAAATAAACGTTTTTTGTATTTAATAAAATACGCTCGCTATACTTTATATTAATAATTCACACAAAGCACACTCACTTCTTTTCCAATAGTCCTATCCCAGTTATGAGAGAAAGATAATTTATCGTTATCAAACTTTACTTCTGCCCCTTTATACGAACAAATTACTCATGATCTTCACATGAGGTGAATTATTTTTACCTGATTATATATTCTGATGCTACTCCTCCATCTATCCTATTAAATTGACGAGTAACCACTATGATGAAAGCTAATGCCCTGGAACACGATGACACTTACCGTGAAATAGGCAAGCACTTAAGTAAGCAGTTGCAGCGGATCACGCGTAAACCCGCTAAAAAACGCAGGAAACTAAGACCTCATCATCTTGGTACACTGAAACATGATCGGTTATTTAATGTATTGGATCAGGCTAACCCTGATCATCAAGAGTTGTTAATACTCGTCAAGGCACAAGGGTTTAAAAATACGGCAGAAGCGGCCCTGTCAGATCCTTCTTCTCCTCAAGCCAAAGCACTCGGACAAGATATTCGAAAACAGAGCCTTAAAGCAGCTCGTTTTACTGCCAACTTGCGCCGGGATGTCATTAACGCTACTGACCCTGTTCAAAAACGCATTGGAGGAACTCTCAATAGTTTGCCTGACTGGGTGCGCCAGCTGGTTCGAGATGAGAGTAGTCCTAGCCATGCTATGCCGAACGCAATTCAGGCACAGACATCACCGGGGGGCTATCTGGTTCACCTGTATAATATTGCGAATGCTAAAGGTACAGGGTTTGATTATGGTGTAGGTAGAGAGACGGGGCACATCCTCCATATCGACACACGCCGGCCGGATATCAAACAGATTGCCCTCAGCGAAGCCAATGCCAAGCAAGAAATCCCCACCATTAACATCGTTAACCATGTGCTGCAAACCAGCATTGAAACGCAAAAAGGGAACGCGCTTGCTGATGAGGATTTAGAACAGGCGTTTTTCCCGCCCGCGTTACCTTATGTCGCGGATGTTGAAAACACCCAGATCGCGATGAAATCGTTAGGGGTAGAAAGCCTGAATGCGTTAGAGCTTAGAACACGACCACTCGCAAGGCCTGTCGATTTTAGTGCAAGTAATCCTTACTTTTTTATCAACAATGTGGCTGAGCCGCTGCAGCTGGGCACCATGAATACGAGTAATATCGGGGATGAGGTTGGGCTGTTAACTGATAATTTAAGTGTTGACGTTAACACTTGGACGGATCTACTGGGGTACACTGATGCTGCGGGCCCAACCGATGGCATCGTGACGATTGATGATTTTATCTATCGCATGAATATTAGCAAGGATGAGTTGAATATTCTCTATCGGCAATATGAAGCTTTTGATGATTTTGAAGGTGAGCCACGCTTTTATAGTTTTATTGATTATCCAGTTGATGCTCAAAATGATATTACAGAGGAAACGCTTGGTGACCAGTTAGATGGAGCTGATTTGGTCAATATAAAGCTATGGAATGGTCATTGGGTACAAAATATCACGGTTCCTGATGCGTCAAGTTATGATAGCAAGACACTGTATATTCACTCAAATGCAGATCTTCTCACCCATCTCTTTATCAATGGACAAGAAATAGTATTTAAGCGAGGTTATGAAGAAGTCTACCAAGCTAAGTCTGGCGTATGGGTTAGTTCGGTCACTGCAGGCGAGTTTGGTGCACAACTTTTTACTCACGTAGGCCAGTATTTGTCACTGGATGAAGGCCATTTAAAGGTTGAAAGCTTAGATGGAAGTGATCCTTCAGTGTTATCGGCCTCTCAGCAACGTGCTCTCAATTTTCTCTTGCGCTTAAATCAAGGTACGAAGTTAAGCCCAGTGGATATTGACTGGGTGCTTGCCTGTGAAGGTGCAACGACCATTACCCATTGTGATTCTGACAGTACCACTGAAGCTGTCAAAAATATTACCGCAGACGGCCTTACGCTTTTAGCACACTATATACATTATCAAGAGCACTGGGCTCTGGATGTGAACACCTTTGTAGGCCTCGTTTATACCTTAAACCCCTATGGCTACTTTGTGCCTCTCCCCGCACAACCTGAGAGTACAGAAGAACCTGAAACCATTGTGTACTCACAGCTTCGCACGTTATTTGGTGAAGACGGTGCCCCCATCGTCAGAGAGGCTTGTCTTGACCCTGCGTGTACTGTTGCATCAGTGAACGGCGATGAAGCGCTGAAAGGTCTCTTCTGTGCAGGTCTAAGACTTTCAAAAGCAGAGTGGGATGCCATTACCCCACTGCTTGAAAATTATAATGATGGCAACCTCGCAATTGATGAAAAAGTCCTCAGTCAAATTGGTCGGCTGCCGATGATCTGCCAGCTAATGGGTGGACTTTCTGTACTTCATACCCTTGCGCTGTGTGAACACTTAGGGCTCACCACTGAAGTTCTTTCACCCATGCCGATTACTGCCCTCAGTGGTATCAATAAACTCATTTGGCTTAGCCAATGGATGAGTGATCATGGTTATACTCCTGAGTCACTGTGTGAAACCTTAAGTGATCCGAGTGAGCATACCGTTGATACGCGCAATGAGCCTGAGAATGAGGTGTGGTTACAGACACTTAAGGGGACTATGCAAGGCAGTAAGGCCTCTGAAGCAACATTTGCCAGTTATGAAAGTATTTATTTAGAGAATAACCCAGCAGGTGAAGGCTTACTCAGTGAGTTTATGACAGGAAATATCGTCGATAGCTATGGGCTGGTGATAGCTGATAGCAAAGATGACATAGCAACATTTGTCGAGGGTACACTTACAGAGGACTGGACTTGGCCAGAAAATGATCCAAGTGGCGAGCAATACAAGTCCAACCTCAGCAATGTCGTCTGGAATTGCAAACTGCAACAAGATCAGATCACCCTCAATAAAGTGGCTGAGTTGAACGTCAATGCCAACCAAAGTGTCATTGAACCAATGTTGCTTTGGATGGGTTATAGCAATATCTATACACTTTCCAACATGTTATTAGCCTGGGATTATGTTGAAGATGACGGCGATGATGAACCTACCTCAGAAGCAAGAACAAGCTTGTTGTGGGATCTCCGTAACCGCTTGAACACTATTCAAAAGCATGAGTTCCTGGGAGAAGACCTTAACCTCATTGCCAATCCAACAATAAGAGGCTGGCTATCTACAGCATCAGAACTCTCCTTCACCGATCAATTGGATTGGCCTGCACTATATACATTGAGCTTATTTAAAGGCTTGCAAGTGGGTAGTGCCACTGCTGAAGCCTGGTTAGGGTATTTAATGTTAGTGAATCAGGAGGAGGGAGCCACGAATGATCCAGAAAACTTAAATGCCTATCTGCTGGCAGGGCTACTGGGATGTCACCCTGATGAGATATTGGAATATAAGGCCTTAGATGGTCAATTGCCTACTACGGTAGAAGCGATTGACCAGATGGCACGGCGGGTGGATGTGGGGATAGAGCTCGACCTGAATGTGAAAGAAATGATCCCGTTACTACATTGTGCCTCTGATAACAGTGATGCCCAAAATGCATCGGCATCGGCTCAACTGGCGCTAGCCCGCCATGCCAGCAATGATCCAGCACTACTCTATACCCAAGCGTCCTCTGAGCGAAAGCGAGATGCGTTAGTGGCGCTCTATATGAAAAATTTGGTGTGGGCTGCGGGCTCTGAACTAGCACCTTACGTATTTGATAACGAAAGCCTCTATCGCTACCTACTGCTGGATGTCAATGTCAGTAGCCAAGTACCTACCAGTGTCATTGTCGAAGCCCATGCCACGCTGCAATTGTATATCTACCGGGCACTGTCATCACTAGAGGGTTCGCCTGACTTTGTGAATCGCACGGATTTAGAAACTAGCTGGCCCTACGATAAAGAGTACCGGATTTGGCAAGCTAATGAAGAGCTGGCCCTCTATCCCAGTAATTATATTGAACCTGAGATGCGCAGCAGTACCTCTCAAGCCTATCAACAGTTTATGTCTGCAATTAGCAGCTCCTCCTTCGAAGATGATGATATCGACCAGCAGGTTTATGCGTATTTAGAAAGTTTGATGGCTGAAGTGGAAGTTAAACCCATTAGCTTTTGTAAGGAGCTTTATGATGGCTCCTCTCTAATAACCTACCACTTTGTTGGCAAGTCGATACGTAACCCTGCCTTTTTTTATCGAAAGGTGGATATTGATACCTCGACACTCACAGAACGTGAAGACTGGCTGGCCAGTTTAACCTGGTCTTACTGGCAATCACTTTCTATTCCCAGCATTGATGAGATCGCTTCAAACGTCGTGATTGGCATCAGTGAACACCAGCTTTACTTGCTATGGATAGAGTTAAAGCAAGCCACGACTTCCTCAAGTGAAGAGTATGAGTTTATACCTTTTTATGCAAAAGCCAGCTCCAGTCTTGAACTCAACGCCGCCAATCATTTTAGGTCTGTGCACGAGCCTGACATATTTAAATATGACTTTAAACCACAAACCATGGCTTTTCTGAGTCAGGCGATGACTGAGCCGGATCAAACACTGCTTGTTTCTTTTAGCCTTCCTGCTAAAAATGAAAGTGACGATAGCCTTGATCTCAATACTGTGTATGACATGCGCATTACTAAAGCATCTGATGAGATTGTAGAGGCCACAGACCCAGATGGTACGTTGGATATCAGACATGAAGGATATGATGTGGAAAGCCCAGCATTTCAAGCGTGGGCTCAACGGTTCACGGTTTCACACTCTCTGAATTCTGCAAATCCTCAAACGCGTAGTCTCAATTTTGATACACATTTATATCTTGATGGAGAACCAAGTGGTATTCCTAACAGTAGTAGAGTTAGGTGTCCAGTTGACTTCAATATACAACTCTTACCCCAAGACCAGGATGAGGAAAAATGGAAAGCACGCGTTACATCAAATACTGGTGGAAGTGAGATCAGTACACATTATGACATTAATGCTGATGTAAATTACACGCATACGCCATACAAAGGTGCAGACACTGGCAATGGATATCTCAAGACAAGCTTTGAAATATGGGTAGCTGGTGACCTTCAAGAAACAGTCGATATAGCTGAGCACTTACCTGCCTATAATAGGAACAATAAGCCACTTACTAATCCATATAATAAAACCCTCTTAAATGTAAGCACATCTAAAACGTCGTCAGAGTTCTCTCTAGCCCCAGATATATACAGCACTGTTACGGTAAAAGTGAAGGCTGAACTTCAATTGGAGAACGCAGAAACTGAAATTAGCTTTGGTACCTCAGATAGTGAAATAATTTATTATCTCACACACACCTCAGTTGATGCTAAATCAAGTTCCATTAGTTTCAGTTTTAGTTATAGTATTGATGGTAATATAAGTGACTTACTTTTCCAATATACGCATTTAGCGCCCACAAATTGTGAGTCGTTTCTGTGCTTACCTCCGATTATTGGTTGTACTTCTCAATATTTGGTTGCAGTGAGTAGTTC
>NZ_JBOIUB010000033.1:0-6015 GCF_050749885.1 Zooshikella sp. RANM57
ACCTATCGCTATTTTTGATGGTCATACGCACCATTTTGACTATAGTAATTTAATAAATGACCCTACATGGGGGACAGTGCCTGTTTTCACTACAGAAGCAGCTTTTTATGGGGGGTATCATATTGTGACTTATGACGAAGGTAAGCTCACTGTAGTGGAAAAAGACAAAAATGGCGCTGTACTAAACACTTGGAATGTGCCAGCACAGTAAAAAATTATTTCGAAAAATCAGGTAGTTTGAAAATGGCGTAACCATATATGGTCACGCCAACGTTCCGTTTTTCCCAACTCAAGGATTTTCAACAGAGCCCTTTTTTCATACAGTTATGCAGTAAGATGAAATAAATTAGCTCGCTTGAGTACTTGACTATATTAATAGGTTGCTCCATTGAACACTAGATATTTCAATAATCTATTGATTTTAGCTTTTGTTGGGGCTGATGGCTTTACTCAAGAATTACCTGTCGTTGTAGGGCAAACATATCCCCAACTTTTTCCTAGCAACTATCAACGTGTTGTCAACGTATTAGAGGCAATTCCTTATAAAATTACGATAACCATACTACCAGATAAAAGAGCATTAGTTGCCGCGAATAGTGGTGATTATGCACTGTTATTACACCGCCAACCTTCAATTACCAAAATTTATAAAGACTTAGTTAAACTTGAGATAAAAGTTAATGAGTTAACACTTCATATGGTGACAGCGAAAGAAACGAAATACCTATGTAGTATGCCTGAAAAATCATTATATTCATTGACTGTTGTAGGTGTGATAGGTAATCAGTTTTTCGAGGATCTTGTTTACCCCAAATTTACACAGTATTTTGATGCACAAAATGCTGAGAGTGCAATCCAGATGATTGTGAGAGGGCGTGCTCAAATTAGTTATGGATTACCTCATTATATTCCAAAGCACTTACTTGAAAAAATGGTATTCTGCCCAGATCATAAATTGACACTTTCATTTTATAATTTTTTACATAAAGACTATATCTGGGCTAAAGATACACTTGAAATGGCTTACCAAAAATCCTTTAGAAAGTAATTTTTTAAAAATACTAATGCTTTGTTATTAGCGCCATATCACCACCTTCGTGATAATCATTAAGATTGGATCCTGTCCAACGATGAACCATACAGTTTGTACTAAAAGCGCCTTCTGGAAGGTCTGGATCATTGTGGTCAACATAACCCATATGGTCATAGGTGAAGTACCATTGGGGATTCTTGTACTGACTACCGCAATTTTGATTACTCTTGTTGTAGCATTTGCTGACATTAATATGCTTAATAACACCTCACTCATGCTTAAATGTTTTATTAGCGGAAGAGAAGTGGGAGCATCACTACTGACGTTAACACAGCGTTAAGCATATTCTCATCATGGAACCTCGACTATTAAATGACTGATACTATCAACTTATACAAGTCGCTTGATATGATGAAAGTGCTACAGACACTAGCGTAATACAGCAACGGTATGTATTTGTTCTTATATATTTTGCCATTCATCTGTACTACTCTGCATTTAGTATTTTTTGGAGTACAGATCATCAGTAAACATGTTAGCCTTGTAAGTGAGAAAGGCTTGTTACTAAGAGTAATCCAAACACATGCAAAGTGGACCCATCGTAAAAAATATACAGTTTAATATTAATAGAAGCATCCTCACATTTAATAATGAACAATGTTACTTAAACCATAGCGAACTAAGGGCATTAGAATATTTTTTAACGAAACCTAATCAGATAATTACTAAAGAAGAACTAAAAATCTATATATGGAAACGATCTCTCGTTACAGACTCTTCTCTCACCAAAACCATTGCTAAACTAAGGGAACATATCTCCTATTTAACGGCCGAGAATGACATTGTTGTAACTATCCCTAGGATAGGGTATAAGCTAGTATTAGATCGTATCAACATTTTATGTGTTACTGAAGTAAATCACAAGCTAGTACCTAAAAATAATATAAAACAACTCTATAAATATATTGAACGCTATAAATTTATACTAGCATCTTTGATTCTACTGGTTTTCTCAGTATTAAACTTCTACACAGCATTTCCTTCCATACCAAAAGGGTATACAAACGAATCCTATCAGCTAAAAAAGTATACGCATGAAAGTCGATCTTATTCACTCATTACTAAAAAAGAAACTCAAATAGATAACTCCCTATTAAACGAATTGATATCAATTCCCTGTAATTGTACCTATTTTATTGAGCAACGTGCGGGTACTTTTTTGATTAGCTTCTTTGACAGTAATACTCATAAGGGAAACAGTCTAATTATGCCAGAGAGTGAATTGCAGCAGGCAATAACTAAAATAAAGAAAGAGTTTCAGTCTGATGAGTAGTTTTCTATTATTGTTGGCAAGCTTAAGTATTTATGTGATTAGTGTTTTTTACAATGTATGCCACACTGATTTATCTGGAAGTTATAATTCAACAATTCATAGTTATGACCCCCAAATAGGTTACTGGAAAGAAACGTTGAGTATGACGGTTAAAAAACAGGCGATTCATTACCGCATGTTTTTCGAAAGCGATGGCATTGAAGGAATAGCGTTGTTCGATGGTGAAGGAAAGATAATAAGTCATGTAAATGATACGTATACATACAACACGACGTTAAATATTGTTCATGAAGCTAAAATAAGCTCATTACACCACTCCCAACCTTACACTAATATGCTATTTAACGCTCAGCATGATAAAGCTGGACAGTTTAAAATTATCTACTACGATGGTGAAATATTCATCAACGACTTAAGTTCCAGAACCTCTGACTATTCAATTTTTTTATTTTCAAAAAACAACTGATCAGATACTTTATACCTAATGCTTACTGGATTTATAATACAGTTTATTAAGATAAGCTTGTAAAAGTTAAGTAGGTAGACTAAGCCTCTTGTTATACTAAGGTGAGCATCCTCGCTATTCCATTATTTTCACAAATATTCACTATTTTTCCCTGTATACATATACGGTGATGTGGCAATATTATCGTTGCTACCCCTCCAAGTATTACACATCTAGTTTCTGATCAGTAAATAGGCAAAATCACATAGTTTGTTACTTGCAGCATTTTTAATATAGCGTGTATTAGCAAAAAATTTATATGGGTTGATTTTATGAAAAATAGCTGGAAAAATAAAATTTTAAAAAATGCTATCTTGGCATATGAAAATAACGAAGTTGAAAAAGCTATTCATTTTTTAAAAATTTTGGCAAATGAGAGCGTATCAACAGCTTGTCGTTTGTTAGGGCTAATTTATAGTGTACAGTCAGACACTATATATGATGAAAAGTACTGGAATACACGCTTTATAACCTCTCTAAAAAAAGAGGCTCAGGGTGGTGATATAGATGCACTTTTTAAGCTTGCTAACTTATATCAGCATGGAGACCTCGTTACACAAAATGAGAAAAAAGCACAATGCTTTTTTTTAAAAGCAGCAACGAATGGACATACTATAGCTCAGTTTCATTTAGCGATGCTCTATAAACATGGTTTCTGTAGTTTACCCATTAATGATAATGCCTATCAATACTGGTTAAAAATAGCAGCAGATAATGCTCATCCAGAAGCAATGTATTATCATGGTTTGGAGCTGATTCGCCAGAAAAGGTATAGTGAAGCAGAAGTATTTATCTATCATGCTAATCAAAAAGGCTTTTGGCTTGCTGAGGATTATATCAATAAGTTTCTTACCCCCTCGCAAATAATCCCCCACTAAATAACTACTTATAGTTATCGTGTTTGAACAGCATACTTTTCATTCATCTCAATATACAAATAAACATATAGCATTAACAATTTTTCACATATATGCACGTCTGGCTATGTCCTTCCTTTGTGGGTAAATCCAAAGAGAATCATCTCTACTGAAAGGTACAGCGTTTTCATGTTTCCTTATTTTTCCTCGAAATTCACTACTTTTCACTATTAATTCGCGAATATTAAGTTCAAACTTTTCCTTACTAAAAACCGTGATCAAATCTGTTTAAGGGCTAATTGCAGTGAATATAGTTGATTAACTCCAATAGGTCCTTCGGCATTATAGTGAGTAGGTAAACATGTTTAGAAAAACAAGAATCTCGTCTTTTATCAACGCCCCAAGTGATAATACTGATGAGAGTAGAAGACGCTTTTTAATTAATAGTTCAGTAGTATCGGCTGCCACAATGCTCCCTTTGTCCAGCCATGCCACCACTTTTATTGATCAGAATACAGATACCTCTACAGTATCCTCCAGTTTAACTCTTGAAAACTTAGTTAATATTTTACCTTATGCCTACCAGTCAAACTTTAATAATGAACGGATCAACTTGGGTAAACTAAGCGATGAAGCTCAGTATATTGCTAATCGTATGTTGACAGAAATAATGAAAATGGAAATGTATAACCGTTATAGTGTGATACATGAATTTAACGGAAAACTTGATCCAGATTGGAATATTTATAACATAAATGGGGTTTCTACAGTCCATAGCCAGTACCAATCACTTGTAACCGAACTTGCCCCCATCTACGTTTCTCAAATTCTTCAGGAAGAGTATGCGGCGACGGATGACATTAATAACTACACACCAGATGACCGTAAAGCTTTAAACTCTTGGGATATGATTAAAGCCAATGCTAAATACAATACAGCGAAATCAACCCATGACTTTAATGAATTGATGTCTCAATTGTATAATTTAGCAATTGATCATGCGGAAGAGCCATTTAGCACTTATCTTCCTGGATCAGCCTTAAAAGCGTATAAAGACAGTAATAGTAGCTACCATTGGGGCGAGCAGCTATACAATCACTATAATAGTGAAGAAACCATACAAGCAGTAATTGATGACAATAAAATCAGTGATAGCTCAGATGATAAACTTCATGTCGCTGAAAAATTTGCCAAAGTGCAAAGTATTTCTTCTAAGTTACGCTGTTTAGCCTATACCGACTCTCGCCTTAGCATAGAACAAGTTGATGACCTGGAAGGGAAATATTTTGGGGCCCTTATTTTAGGTATGGCCCAGAGCATTAAAATAGGGGCTAAAAGTGAAACGCACTCGCTTAGAAATAATCGAAAAATTCATATTGATACGATGAATGAGCTGCTTAAGCCAGAAAGTGCAACACGTGAATTTTGGCAACGTTTTATTAATGAGTATGGTGACGGCAGTGTCGAAATAGCTCACACATTGATTTTTGACCAAGCCAGCTCAGCAGACACTATGGGGGCTGTAGGTCCTAACTTTATTGCTCGCCTAAAGTCTCAATACCCTATGTTTAATGAACAAGGTCTAAGTGCAGAGAGATCGGCAATGGGCACTGTTCATGGTGAAGCTGCGCTCTTCCAGTTTTTACTTGGTATTGCACTTGGACACTTTATTTATACAACCGTTGAGGATGAAAATCCCAATGTGAATATACCTGAGCTGATATCGTTCTCTAGTGCCGTGGTTGATGCAGGAAAAGGTATTCTATATCTGGTATTAGTCACTCAAATCAAAAATTACTTTTTAGGGCAATTAGAAGGTATTGCAGACGTTGGTGGGCCTTTATCTAAAGCTGCTCGTTTTTACCTTAACTTTGCTAGAAACTATAAAGGGGTCCAACGTGCAGAAACCAAAATTATTACCCAGATTTTTATGAAGTCTAAAATTGCTTCTATTGCAGAACGGGTTTCATTGGTATTTGGTGTGGCGGCTCTTGGTGTAGCGGCGTACAGTCTTGCTGACGCCATTATTAATGGGGATATTGCAGGAATTGTCTTTGAAACGATTAACACCCTGATAGGACTAGGAGGTGTTGCTTTTGGTGTACTAGCGTTGGCGGGTATGTCTATGGCAGGTCCTATTGCCTTAGCCCTTGCTATTGTTGGTGGGATTGTAGCTATTGTGCAATGGTTATGGGAAATCTTTGGCCCCAAACATATTCCACCTTCACCGCTGCAGAATTACACAAACCAGGTTGTTAAACCAAATGGTTTTTTTTACCAGTCTACG
>NZ_JBOIUB010000033.1:6109-8605 GCF_050749885.1 Zooshikella sp. RANM57
CAACAGGGTACTTTCTCTCTGCTAAAACAAACTGGGAAGGTCGTGGCCAACTTTTTCAATTTCATGTAAATGAGTTAGTGTGGGAAGATGGTCACCATAATATGGTCATGCTCAATGACTCAATCAGTGACAGAGGTGCTGTTTGTAACAATGGTGATCAAGTTTATATCTATGATGATCATGCCACAAATGGTGTACCACAAATTGTGCCTATCTCATTATCCTCTTCCCCCCGTGATCTTTATGATGACTGGACTTACGATAAGTCAGACTTAATCCGTTCAGTAAAATGTGTGGCTGTACATAATGGGTATGCTTACGGTTTATGTCGTCTAACGAATTACACAGACGGAATGTATAAATGGCAAGCAGGCCAACGTCCACCAACTGAAAGTGACAGATTATATATTACCTCAAGTGATTTCCCTTCTGAGGACAAGATTCGTTGGGTATGTCGAACAGAGTCTAAGGTATGGGCACTCAGTTATTCTCGCCTTTACGAAATTGTTGGTAGTGACTTGGTACAAAGGGCGCAGTTTAGATCAAATGAAGATGAAAGTGATATTTTTGATATTTGTGTTTGTACGGAAGGAGAAACGGTCTATGTGACCACTAACAGTTATCCTATTGACAGTCATGATCCGAATTTTTCAGTTATGACGGCGATTGTGACCAACCGTATAGTCGAAGATGGCTTCTATCAACGTGAACTATTATCTGGCCATGGTCCCCTGCAAATGTCCACTGTTGTCCATACAGTTGACGCTACTCGGACTGAATTTATCAGTATGACTGACGAACGGACTCAACGTCAGGGTTTGTTATTAAAAGCTCAACCCAGAGACCTGGATCAGTCTTTAGATTTTATTGCAGGCGTCACCTTTCCCAACTCTGATGGTGGCTGGAATAGCTGTAAGCTATTAAGTAACGTACAAATGAAACGATAAGACAAACAGGCCAAGATCACTTAACCGAAAAGTGATCTTGGCCATACTTTTCAAGATAAATATTCATAAAACTATTTATTCACTTTATACGGGGTTTAACATGGCTGGTATTAGTATTTGGCAGCTTCTCATTATTGCAATTATTGTCATTTTATTATTTGGAACGAATAAATTACGTACATTAGGTAGTGATTTGGGAACTTCTATCAGAGGGTTTAAAAAAGCACTAGGTGAGAACGAGGATAAACAGAGTGATTTAATGGAATCCCCAATATTCGCTAAAACTAAAATTACGCAATCCCTCAAACCAAGTTCACAAACTAAACAAGAGGGATAGTGTATGTTTGGCATTGGGATGAGTGAGCTTATTTTTATTATTATACTTGGTTTAATAGTACTGGGGCCTGAACGTTTATGTCGATGTCTACAGACGCTTTCACGAACTATAAACTCATCCCGAAATGCCATTCAATCAGTTAAAGATGATGTTACTAATACTCTAGCAATGCATGATATTGAATCGCAGCTTAAATTACCTGTAAAAGAACTATCATTTACAGAAAAGGTTGACTGTACAGTAGAAAATACCAATCAGGAAAGTCATCAATAACGTTTTAAGTAAAAGAGTAGCGATGTAAATATATTATGAGCAATACAAACCTTCATAATGAATCAATTAATCCTTTTGCTCACTTAGCAGAACTCCGTCACCGATTATTCCATATTCTATTAAGTATACTGCTGGTTTTTTTAGGGTTACTTTATTTTGCAAATGATATCTATGAGTTTCTATCTGCACCCCTGATTTCCCAACTACCGGAATCTACTAGTATGATAGCTACGGAGGTTACATCACCATTGTTAACCCCCATAAAGCTGACTTTGATTACAGCGGTGTTTCTGTGCATCCCAGTCATTTTATATCAAGTTTGGCTATTCATAGCGCCAGGGCTTTATCAAAAAGAACGTAAGTTAATTATGCCACTGTTAGTCGCCACATCATTTATGTTCTATATAGGTGTAGCATTTGCGTATTTTATGATTTTTCCAGTCATTTTTAAATTTCTTACCAATATATCAATTGATGGCGTTGAGATTGCAACAGAAATTTCCAGTTACCTTGATTTTGTCATGACATTATTTATAGCATTTGGCGTGATCTTTGAAATACCTGTTTTTATTATTTTAATGTGCTGGGTAGGTATTATCACTCCCCAACAACTACAAAAAAAACGTCCTTATATATTTGTATTAACATTTATTATTGGCATGTTACTAACGCCACCAGATATAATCTCTCAAAGTCTACTTGCTATTCCTATGTATTTACTATTTGAAATGGGAGTATTTATAGCAAGAGTAATATACAATAATAAACATTGTAACTAAGTGAAGTTACGATTCTGTCGTAAAAATTATTTAGCTTAAAAATAAGCTGCTCATGGTACCATCGTGTTCCAGATTAAGTTCTTCAATTGCACTGTCATCATTCGTCATCTTGTCAGGCCGTCCGAGCTGGCATATATCATTTTTGAAAAAACTTTTAGCA
>NZ_JBOIUB010000034.1:0-8327 GCF_050749885.1 Zooshikella sp. RANM57
AAAACGTCGCAGGCAAACCCTGAGACAAGAGACAAAACACTTTTTGAACAATTCTGCTCATTAGCAGGCTAAGTGTGTCCAAAATAAGATTGTTTTTACGCTAAATAATTTTTGCGACAGAACCATAATACACCGCCTGCAGTACAACACAGGAGGGAAAATGACAACCTTTGAAACGCTCATGAGGACTCATAGTGACGACAAAACAACCAGAGTATTAGCAGGAGTGTAAAAGGCTATCACGGCGGGTCAAACTTTGCGACAGAACCTATTTTTGTGTGACATCAGGAGAAGTGACAGAATATTTAGAGCATCATTTTGAGCCAAGAGTAAACGATAATTTTAGGACTGAAGATGGATACTAAATGGGTCTTGGACCCGTATCCGGACTTTCAGTCCGTAATACTAACCCATCTACTTTCAGTAGGTGGTTGTTGAGTTTTTTCCATACTGTAACTACTGGATATCATTGAGCTATGCCGCGAAGCTGGTACGGCCTGAAAACGTTAGACACTTTTGAACCGTTCTGCTCGTTAGCAAGCTAATTGTGCCCAAAATAAGTTTATTTTTACATCAAGAATTATGTATATTGGCTCAACTGTCTTTGGTGATGTGTAAGTGCTTTGCCAAACCAAGGGGTATAGCAGTTCGAGTTGATAGACAGGTCTTTTTTAATTTCCAGAATTGTTGCCCATTTATATGCCTGAACTTCTTTATCATTGATCCTTTTTTCATCAAAATTTTCAGTTAGACCAATTAATATATGGTCTATTTCATGCTCTGTTAGGCCATTGTTAAGTGCACATTTATAAATGAATTTCCCTGCAGGCTGTAAATCCACTTCTATTCCCATTTCTTCTTTTAGACGACGTTTAGCTGCACTAACAATAGCTTCACCGGGTCGAGGGTGACTACAACAGGTATTACTCCATAGACCTCCACAATGGTATTTATCGATATGACGTTGTTGTAGCAATAGCTCTAGTCCATTGTGACTGTGACGGTAAATGAATACTGAAAAAGCACGGTGTAATTTAGCATTACGATGGGCGGTTATTTTTTCCTCTGAACCAAGTTCCCGGTCTTCTGTGTCGACTAAAATGACTTCCTCCCAGTTGGAGCTAGGGAAGGGAGCAATCATTTCCATAGTTGGGAAAACTTTCGATATTTCTCTAGTTTCGGATGCTAGAAATAATAGCTTGAGATTAGGGCCCGCATCTTGTGTAAAATATACTGGTAAACCGATGCTTCTTAGATAAAATACTTGTTGGATGAGTTTGAGGGTTTCAGGAAAGCCATATTTGATTGGTGGTTTTGCTTCTGCCATCATAGCATGCATTGCTATGGCATTGTTTTCGACAGTTTTTCCAAATAGTGTAAAGTCTCGTTCTTCAATAGCTTTTTTAATCTCCAGTAAGTCATGCTCAATGCGTGTTGGCCAGCTTCGGTAAGAGGGTGAGCTAACCACTGTGCGTTGCATCGCTTCTCTGGAGCTTAGCTGCTTCTGATTTGAGTTAATAATATATAATCCAATACGCAGGTTTGGCCATGTGAAGGGTAGCGGAGTTCCATGGCTATCCATTCCATCAGCTTGTGAGCCTTTCTTCCATTCAACAAATCCTGGCCATAGAGAGCGTACTGCACTGCCACTTCCCAAACGAGCTAAAATAGATAGTTCTTTTTTATCAAGATGCCACCCATAAAGGTGGTCTAGTGCTTGTACTAATGCAGCAAAACCACAGGCAGATGAGGCAAGACCAGCATCTAAAGGAATATCACTATTGGTTTCAACATAATAGCTGGTTCCGGTATGCCGGAATAAATCCAAAAAAGCGTGTAGACGTCGCGAAAATGGTGAATTTATATCCATTAGTTTTCCGTTAAGCATATACACATCATGTTGAATCTCAGCATCAGTTTTTGGTAAGGCATTCCGTAGTTTGACTCGTGTGTATGTTCCTTTTGAGCCTAGAGTCAGTGATACGCTGGAAGTAACGGGTAAGTTTAATGTTGTATTGCGTTTCCCCCAGTATTTACAAAGTGCAATATTCATCGGGGCAAAAGCTTGTCCTTCTGCTGCATGAGTTTTAAGGGATTCTCCTCTCAGTACTTGCCTTACAACATCCTGTTTTGTAAACATGTAAACTCCCACGTTCTAGATGATAGTTTGAATGCCCCAAGGGTTAACTTCGATTGGGATTTGGAGAACACCATGCTTCCGCTGTATGGCATTAACCGGGAAATAGTTTTTTGGTATATGACCCAACCCGACAACACAATCACCTAGGCCAGAGCCAGAAATTTTGGCACCATAAACGCCAGTATGAGCTGTCAAGCATTCAATGAGTTCGTTGAGTGTTGCATCACTAACCCCCATTGATACTAATGCTTGTTGATGTTTATTCATCAGCAAACCCATAGTTACCCAATCAGACTTGTTATACGCATCAATAGCAAATTTTGTATATTGGTCTATGGCTTCGTCCAGCTCAGCCATAGCTAAAGCTCGTGATAAGCGACTAGCGTACACTTTCGCAACAACGTCAACAGTTGGTGTTTTATAGCCCGAATACACCAAGATCAAAGGGGCGGGGGCACAGATCAATTGTTCAATGAATAAGGGATCTAATTGATACACGACAACGGCACCAAAAACGCTAGCTGCCACATCGGCACCAGAGCCAACCCCCTGAACTGCAAGTACTATCTTTTTTGCTGTTCTATACACCTTCATTTTGTCCAGTGGTTGTTTATCTGATGTTAACCATTGCTGTAGTACTGTTGTAGTTGCCACTGTTACTGCTGCTGAAGTTCCTAGGCCCAAATGATGGGAGAAATCGGACGTTATAGTTAATTCAAATCCACCCGGCAGCGCTTCATAGAAGTGCTGGATAGTCTTCAGCACAAATCTAAGTGTTTTTAGCTGCTTTAACGAGGTGAATTTGCTACGCTGATTTAAGTTGAACTGACAACTAGCGAGAGCTGACTGAATACATACCTGGCAGTCATTGCGTGGAATTAATGATGCGAAAATATGTCTATTTACAGCACAAACTAAAGCACGCTTTCCCTGTAATACGGCATGCTCTCCCATCAACATAATGCTGCCCGGTACAGATGCTTGAAATTTCATACTCCTTACCTACAGTTCTTAATCATTGTAAAATGCTTGCCCCTTCAAACGTTCCCTGTAAGTGGCATAATTCATAACCGTAAGCATCAACGATTGGTAAAATATTTTTTTCAGTAACAGCCATCACAATCCCCCCTTCTTCTCCGTAATATGATCCAGCACCACAGATTTTGGCAGTAATACCGATGGACTCTAAATCTGCAATAAAATCTTGGACCCGGGGCGGTACGACACCGAGATCGCAGAGTAGCTTGTGGTTTTGTTTAATATGGGACATTACTGCATGAACATCATTATTCACTAACGCCTTATCTAAACTTTCTGTTAGTTGCGAAAATTTTTTGGCAAGCGAAGTATTTTTGAAATGATATGCAACTTTGCTAACGCATTCTCCCGTACTACTTTTGGGTAAGCCTGTGTCTATTAAAAGTAATGGCAACTTGGGTAGTAGTCTTGTGGTATAGTGGCCCTGAAAAAAATATATAGCTCCACCATGAAGTACCACTTGTAAATCTAAACCACTGCTTCGACCATGTTGTAAATTTTCTATGTCGCGCGCAGTCATGAAAACTATCTGGTGACTGAGGGAAAGATTAAAAAAGTGAGATAATGCGTAAATGAGGCTTACTATTGAAGAAGCTGAGGAGCCTAAGCCACAACCTATCGGAATTGATGAACAAACACTTATACTAAGATTGAATGGAATATTGAGATGATATTGATCAAAAACATGCGCAATAGCATACTGCAATAACTCAACAGGCTTGGTTAATACATTATTAATCGTGCGATCTCCATGCAAATATTCTCGATATCGCTCTGTGACATTTTTTTTAAGTCGCTGTAAGCTACATAGAGAATGAGTGATCTGGTAATCAAAGTTGTGTAGTTGTAAGAGCAGTTCATTCTTAGCATGGGAAGCAGTAGCGCAACTACTGTTTGACCAACTAATTGTTGTTGTAGTAAAACGGTTGACAGCAATGGCCAAGGCTGGGCTCCCGTGAACTACTGCATGCTCACCAGAAAGAGTCAACTTTGCTGGTGCTTGGGAAATAATACGAAACGTTTGAGTGTTCATCTGGCAGACTCATAAATTAGTTTGTGTTGATCTATAGCCGCTAAGTGAAAGAGTCCCGTTTCATGCTTATGTTTCTCACAACAACTTCCATTTGTGGACATTTCAAAAGTATAAAAAACAGAGTATTCTTTGATAGATAAAGCTTCGCTATTCTTTAACACTAGGACTCACAAGCCTCATGTCAGTGTACTTTGATAGCCTGATTCAATAGTGATGGGAAACTTGGCAGCACTATCTGCCCCAGTCTCTATCAATTTACCAGTGTCAACATTTTTTACTTCCGCCAATGACTCTAAATCCAAGTAATAATGAGGGGCATCAATTCCCACTTTATTCATATTCCCCTTTATAGTGACATGTTTTAAAAGCTATGAAATTTAACGCTCCATATCTAAGTGGCTACGCATCAACTCTCCAGGATTACATAGGGCCGCGAGTAAGGATATCTCTCCACATAATACGGCGGCCGTCACGATAACAGCTAGACGTCGAGCATTTTTACCTGGTGTTAGATCTTTATCACAACCTAATAAATTCAAATTTTCTTTAGCAAAATCCAGTTGCTTGCCATTGCCAATTGTGCCGACAATAATGTTGGGCAGTGTAACAGAAAAATATAAATCCTCGCCCCTTATTTCGGCATGTACAATTCCTTGTGATCCTTCAACAATGTTAGCAGCGTCTTGTCCGGTAGCTAAATATATAGCGAGTAAAATATTTGCAAAATGTGCATTAGCTGTACGAACTCCTCCCGCTAAGAGTGTACCAAGAAGGTTCTTTTTGATATGTAAATCTACCAGTTTGGTGGGAGTAGTTTTTAAGTGTATTTCACAAATTTGTTTTGGCACGAGTATTTCCGCAACCACGTATTTACCCCGACCAAGAATTCCATTTACAGCGGAAACTTTTTTATCCGTGCAATAATTCCCAGAAATGGAAATGTATTTAAGTTTCTTATACTGCTGTAACAACATTGTTGTTACAGCGTCTGCTGCTTGGGTAATCATATTATGTCCAGAAGCATCGCCAGTAGTAATAGCAACACGGATATAAAGCAAATTTCCCAGAACTTGACAGTGCCAGTTTTCTAAATGCGCATAATTGCTATTTTTGGCAACAATTTCAGTTAACTTGTTCCTGTGTGTTTCCATTGTATTGACAACTTCTGTGGCATATTGCGCACTAGGAGCTTCCAACAAAATGGAGCGTGTCATACAATCAGAGAGAATGACAGTGTAAATGCCATCTGTCAGTCGTGATATTTTGGCTCCCCTTGCGGTTGATGGCCACAATGGGGTTTCAAACGTAGCCAGAGGAACGCTAATATCTCCTTCAATCTCGGGACTTTTAATTTTAATAGGGCCCACAGTTTTCATGGGTATTGCAGCTATTGAATCATACGTTAACATAGTCCTTATCGGCTCTGTTACAAATATTGAAGGAATTTGAAAATGTAGCTGTTAACTATAAAACGCAACAAAATTTTATCCATATCTAATGCATCTAAACTAAGATAGGTGAGTATATGGCTTTGTACAGACCTGTCAGTAATTTGTCGAGAATTAGGTCAATCACTATAACCATAATTGCTTCTTAAATCTGTCATTTATATTTTTTTAATTACACTTATATTGAGTTTTTTATCAAGAGTATTAGCAATATTATTTAAGTTTATTCATTAATATACAGACTTTATATTTTGCTTATAACTACTTCCAATAATACAGGTGGTTATTATCTCTTACTTGAGTGTTAGTTTTGATTAGATAATTACAAGGCACATAAAATCTAAATCATATAATCACTCTCTTTATAGTTGGTTAAATATAAAGCTATGTTGAAATCCGCGTAGCTGCGTAAAAAATCAAAGGCTATATGGTCAACAGTTCGATTATCGATATATTCGAGTAATTGGAGAAATTTTGCTTCAATATCCTGATAACGCTGATTCCAATACTCAACTTCGGAAGCAATGAGTGACACATAGTCTGAAAGTGTTTGAGGCACTGCATCTTGAGAGAGGATATTCGTTTTCCAAATAAATCCCATATTCATCTCGGAAAGCATAATGTCTTTTGTCAGTCGCGGCATTTTTGTCATCGCATCAGGCCACTCATGAAACAACGTTTGTAAGCTGGTGAGGTCTGGCCTATGGGCATGAAATTCGAGTAGTTCATTAAAATAATTTCTGGCTTCATTTATATCAATTAACACGAGTTGGCCGAAGTCATTCAAAAGTCGTGTGATTTGATGAACGCAGCAGGCGGCTTCTTCAATTTCAGTGATACATTTAGAAAAACCAAAGTCATGCCCGGTTCCTTTTTCAATATAAAGTAACCTGGCAATAATATCTTCGCTTGCTAATATCTCTGCGCCGCGTATATCCAGCAACTCATTGCGGGAACCTATATTTCCCAATAATAACCGATTAACGCCCTCATAGCGTTTTTTGCACATTTCTACGATAAATCGTTGGAGTGGGTGGGCTTTCATTAAATCATTAATAAACAGACACATTTCGATATTGGCAACACACCACGGAAACAGTGAAATATTCGCTTTTTTCAGATCTACTGTCGCAGGGTCTTTTACATTAAATGCATTAATTAGCACCTTTTGAACATGCTCTGGATTAATATGAGCAATATCTGTGAGAGAAACACTAATATCCCGTAAAGGGTGCAATAGTGTCGTTATTGGTGTTGGATCACCTTCCAACTTTCGATAAAAAGCTTCATTGAAAAGGGCATATGAACCAAGAACACTCGATGGTTCAAGCGACTGCCCCCCCAATGCCTCAATGTCAAGTTGATTAATTGCAAAATTATCCGTTAAGCCTTCAAATAAAAACTTCACCATATAAAGTGCAGAGATTTCAGTATAGGCTGCTCTGCATTTTTCTGGCAGGCTGCGAGTGCAGTTCAGAATAAAAACAAAAAGCTCTACACAACCTCTCATTCCTGTGATGGACCATGCTAGATCACGTTCTTCAAAATCTTTGTTGAAGATTTTGAAGAGGACTTCTCTTTCAAATCCTGGTGGAATTCGAGGAACTCCTTCAGTCTGAAAAAAATGAAGAAATCGCTCGATGAGAGGACGATAGACATCTAAGTCAACCATTTTTGTAATTGACATCGAGATTCTCCATTATCAGGTCTATGCCTGTTATTGCTTGCGAAAGTTAGAAGTAGATATCTAAGCGGCCCATAAGGCTTGAGCATATCCTTCCAGCATAATGCAACGAAGGGCACTTAGCCCACCACCTCCAGCCCTTTTAGCTAAGGCTTCGACAGGTGTATTTCTGAGTAGTGAGCCATTGACAAAAAGATATTCTTGTAAAAAATCAGCAAGCTGAATAGTTGCAAGCTCATCGTACTCATGTTGGGTCAGTGTTATTAATTCACCATTGATACGATGTATTAGCGGAAAGGTTTTTTTATTGTCCTGAAGTTGTTCATAAAATGATCCTCGTTCCATAAAGCAACTTGTAAAAACAAGTCGTTCTGCTTTCTCTCCAATAAGATCTGTTAACTCTGAGCGTTGTTCAATAGGAAGCACTTTACGCTGCCATGTCTGTGTGCCATAAACTGACTGAAAAAAGGCTGCATCACAAATATGATCAGCACAGCCCCATCCTTTCATGCAAATATAAACTCGGGTTGAATGCCCTAGATAAGTCCGTCCTTTATGTGGTGTACATGCAAGATCATTAATGGTTAGAAAGTTGACTATATCGATAAATGAGGCCATTTGTTTTACTCCCTTTTATATTCAACAACCTTACATGACTTCAAACTAAACGAACGGGTAAAGCCTTGATCTTGAGAAATACGGCATCTCGCTCCCATTCAATCTCGTCTTCAGAGATAGCGACTTGTATTCCAGGCCACCGTTTGATGATTTCTGTGATTGCAGCCTCTCCTTCAAGATGTGCCAAGTGCTTACCTAGGCAGATATGTGGGCCATGTCCAAACTCTAAAGTTAAATTTTCTTTGCGATGGATATTAAATATATGAGGAGACTCAAAAATACGTGGATCTCGATTAGCGGCACCAAGACATAGGCCAATATTATCATTGGCATGAATCTCTACTCCGTGAATTTCAAAGTCTTTCG
>NZ_JBOIUB010000035.1:0-6125 GCF_050749885.1 Zooshikella sp. RANM57
CAGTGCTAGTTCGGTCCTCAATATTTTAATATATGGCGCTGTCCATTTTAACAAGACAGCGCCTAGCATGTTGGCTTGTATTGTTCTTCGATTAAGACTGTTTTCATTTTTTTATTATCTCCTTGTGCGCCCTTAGCACTCCTTCCCCAGCCGAAATACAAAACTCCCTTGAAAAAATAGCCGGTAACCTGTGTTATCGGCTATTTTGACGATTTTCGCGTAAGATGATATCACTTTTGGTATTATGTATTACTAAATCAAATAATTTGATTATGGACAGCGTCTTAGTTTTATTTCGTGACAATGACAGCATAAGCAGTATAGATGGACTTATAAAAGAGATAGAGTGAAGGCGTATCTCCCATATTTCGTGGTAAACTTCGCCAGTGTCTTATTTCTTTAAGAAAAAAGACTTCTAGCGTGATGTTGTGAGTACATTCGTACTCACTTTTTTTGCTCTCAAGCAGGTGCTACCTATCCTCAAATAGACTTGTGGCTAATCTTTATTAGTTAATGGGTATTAGGTGCAACAGGTTGCATGCATTGAGTTGCTTAGCTTTGAAGCCAGGTGCAACCTATTGCACCTTAATATACTTGAGGTTAGTCGTAGCCTAGAAGGCTACTAACATCATACACCTCTCCAGTGGTATAGGCTTGATAAAGATAATTGACTACATGGTGAATACGAAGAGGCAAGTACATAAAACAAAGCCATACTTCATCAATTGTCAGGCAGTATATAGGATCAGTTAATTTTAACTTTTGGAAAACATGGTTTACATCGTTTAAGAATGGTTCAAGCCATAAGTAAGAGTCATGGTATGTGAATGTAATGCTTTCATCATTTATGGCTAAGGTTAATTGATAACACTCTTCTCCATCACTTGAATCAAACCTTTTATCACTCAAGATTTTCCAACTTGTTTTGCTTGGCTCAATAAGAGAAAGTATTTTTTCCCATAAATTATAAAGCTGATAGAGTTCAAGAGCGTTGTACTGAATAATACAACAATCAGGTACTAACATGTAAAGCATGCCACTTATACGGCCAGTATCAAATAAGGAACCATCTATATACTCTTCAACACCTACTTCATCCATATATTGTTTTTGATTTTCTTTATCTTCAATATATTCATACCTAGTGTCTAGGTATTTATTTAAAATGGACTCAGTGCTTGAATAGTCTGACTTGTTGTTTACTGGTACTCCATTTTGTTCTAGTAGCCCAATAATGATTTGTGTTTGTTGGACGATGCCTTTATCCCAAAAATTAGAGAGATACTGATCTAGCTCTTTTATTATTCTGTCTGAATCCATTACTGCTCCTTGAGTTTACACGACAACATCTGCCCTCCCCTACTCCACTTCAATTAATCAAAGCAATGTGGATTATGGGTGCAACCTGTTGCATATATTACGTTATCGCTTGATTAGAGTGTGAATTAATAGGATGAACTTGTGTTATATGACTGATGTATGCAACAGGTTGCACCTATTGCATTGTGGGTGATACATACAAGTGATTTGACCATTTTATGATCATGTGCAACAGGTTGCACATAGAATGCTATAAGGTGCTAAGCTGCCTAGTATGGTTATTGTGTAAGCAATAAGTGCAATAGGTTGCACCTATTGATTTATGTAGCGTAGGGGGACATATGAAGGCAAAAATTATAGCTTTGGCTAATAAGAAGGGCGGGGTAGGGAAGTCGAGTACAGCAATTAACTTAAGTGTATCGCTTGCAAAATTAGGGTATAGGACATTAGTGCTTGATCTTGATGGACAGGCCAACACTACATCATGTTTAGTGAATAACTTTCGTGAGCTGAAGTACACGATTATGGACTTATTCATGAATAGAAAGTTAGCAGCGGGAGAAGCTGTGGTTGCTGCTAACCCTGGTGGTGAGGTTATAGATAACTTATTTATTATTGGTGCACATTTACAACAACAGGATGCATATGATTTTGTAAATAATCGTGCTGGCCGAGACTCAATTCTAAAAAAACATCTTGCACCTTTAGTGGATCAGTTTGATTGTATATTGCTGGATAGCCCCCCAGATGTTGGCCCTGCCACTATTAATGCTTTGAATGCGGCGGATTTAGCACTGATTCCTATCGATGGTTCTTTTAGTCTGGATGGTGTTGCTGATATTTTGAATATTATCGAGGAAGTTGATAATAATCGGCTTGATTATCTTATCTTGTTTAATAAGTACGACCTAAGAAGTACGAGCATCAATACTAAAATGTCTGATTTAGTAAGTGAATACAACGTAGCAAGTACGAAAGTTCGCACAAGTAAACCCATTAACAATGCTCAAATGGATTATGTTCCCCTAACAATGCATAAGGGTGACAGATCTGCGGTGGAAGACTATGACAAGTTGGCTCAAGAGGTGATGGATGTTTAATCGTCGGTTGGGAGTAAAACCAAAGCCTAAAGCGGTTCCTACTAGTACAGTTACAGAACAATCTAGCAGAGAGAGTACATATAAACGGCCGACCAAAGGAGTGAAGCTGACTAAAACGGAGTCTGAAAATCTTGAGAAGCTGACAAAGTTGCTACGTACTGAGACTGGCGAGAATGTTACAGATAACAAGACATTAAGAGCATTGACATACTTGGCAGATGACCCGAATGTTGTAGAAGCGCTTGCTGAAGTAATTAGAAAGCAGTTGTCATAGGTGCAACTTATTGCACCTATTGAAAATACTAGCTTATAAGATGTATGCAATGTGTTGCACCTATAGAGGGGCCTAGCGATTTTCCTGTAACTAGACAGATACTTCAAAAAGGATTAAATTGATTAAAATAGTCAATTTGATCAATATGAGGTGCGTAAATGGAAAGTTTGAATGCGAGCGAGGCTAAACGTGAGTTTGGCGAGCTATTGATTAAAGCTCAGTATGAGCCTGTGGGAATTAATAAGAACGGTAAACCTGTTGCTGTAGTGATGTCAGCTGCTGAATATGAGACGTTTGCAAGGCTCAAAGAAGAAAGCTTAAAAGCAGCGATACATGAGGGCTTAAAGGACATCGATGAAGGTAATGTTATTGATGGTGTGTCAGTGATTGAGCGGTTGAAAAATAAGGTGGTGTAGTGAGTAGTTTTAAGTTTACTGCAAAAGCCGAAGTTGATTTAGAAAGTATCGTTGACTACACAAGAGAACAATGGGGACAGCAGCAAGTAAATCAATACCTGGATGGGCTTATGGAGCTGTGTGGTGCACTTGCTGATAGGCCCTCATTAGGACTAAAAAGGGCTTCTCTAAGCTCAGACTTACGCAGCTTTCCCTATGAAAGTCATATCTTATACTACCAGCCACAACCACATGGAATAACTGTGGTCAGGGTTCTTCATAAGCGCCGAGATCCTGTTAAGCATCTTTAATTCTGGGCCAACAGTTAATCATAGCTACTGATTTTCTTCTCGCTTATGAATGTGATTCCCTTATTTGTAAGCCCTATAGTAAGAGGTTATAAACTTTAATACACTATAAAAATTACCCATAACATTACCCATGTTTAGGATGAGGCTGCATGAAGTTCTTTTTGACACGCGAAGAGTTTTACACAATAGCAAAAGGACGCAAGTTCGGTGATGATATGCTTCAAGCGCTGTATATGGTGCTTGTGCAGCATCACAAATATCAAGAAGCAGCAGACCAGACAGGTGTTAATGTACAAATGATTGGTAAAAACTGTCGTCGATTGCGTCAAGCATACTTAGAGTCTTCTGCGCCAGAGGGGTGGTTGACTACAAAGGTGAGCTATCCACCTTCTATGCAGTCTGATGTTGATGCATTGCTGGCAAAGCTTGAGATAATGAAAATAAAGCAGATAAGGGATCAGGAGCAAGGCCCTAGCTAGGGCCAATGTCTACAATGAAAGGAATTCCTTCGAAAGTAGCTGGTAGCTCGTGATTTGCATTATTGAAAGCATTATCTAAACAAATATATTGATCTTTGCTAATTCGGATATATTCAGGTGCTTGTTTTACTGATAATTTGTAGTACTCAATATATTTATAGATTAGACTGACTGTTTGTTTAGCTCGTTTAGTGATTGGTTTTAACTGATTATTTTTATTGTTTTTCATGTGCTTTCCTCTCCATATTGTATGACCATAACTTATTGATTTTATTGTAAATATTTATTTCTCGAATTAACCGTTCTTTTTCTTTATTAAGATCACTAATTTCTTCTTTAAACTCGTTTATTTCACATTTCAGCTTTTCTATTTTACTGTAGAAGTTAATGACATTAACGTTTGTAAAACCTTGTAAATCACCAAGTTGTAATGTCATTCTTCTAAGAATGGTCATCATCAATATTTGCTCTGCACGCAGGTTATTCTCAGTGAATGAGAATTGATGATCTGAATTCTCTTTTTTAGGGTGATGACCGTGAATTACGCGAATATTGCGTTTATTGGCTTCTAATAAGCCCCAGTTTGTGGGTAAATCATCAACTTTTAATAAATTTGGTGGGGCTAGGAAGTACCTAAATTTGCCCATTCCTTTTGAAGAATCTTTTCTAAAAGGCTTTTTTCTATCTGCAAAAAAGTCACTTCTACTTGTTTTTACTTCAATTAAATATGATTCTCTACATCCATTTTTCCAGCCGATCGCGTCAGGAGACTCATTTGTATGAGTTGTTCTTAGCTCTGATAAAGCAAATGAGCAACCAACAGTATTTAGCAGCCAGTGTTTTGCTTGGTCGCATAATCTAGTGTGTTGCGATTGTTTCATTTCATATCCTTTGAATTAAAGAAAGATGAATCTGTCTTCATTAGCTAAAAGCTCATAACCAGCCATTTTGAAAACAAATGTAATACCAGTTTCGTAAGGATCAGGAAGATAAATAATAATGCATTCAATTTGCATGGTCAGAGAGTTCAGTGTCCAGCCATTTTGAGGGGCTTTATAAACTTTTACTTGTTCAATAGTTTCTTCAATAGCCCATAGCTCTAGGGGGCTGAATTTAATACTCTGAAAAAATGGCTTAGTTAATACAGATGTATTAACACTAATATTGTTATTCATTTGCATTTTCCAGGCTTGTTTTTAGATGAGGATTTGAGGCATCAAGCTCAGTGGCTTTCATGACGCCAAGTCCGAGGAGGTGAACGATTTCTGAATATGATAAATGACCATCTTTATCTGTTCTACGACACTCAAACTTGCACCCTGTGACATCTTGCCAGTGCTCTTTTACATCTGTAGATAGTTTTAAAGCAAACTCTTCTACTCCAACATCAATACTGATGTTCTCACCAAAATACGCCTCATTAAGCCCTTCAATACAACTTTTTCTTACCTTTATCGTCACTGTTTCAGTCATGGGGATCTCCCTTGTATATGTTACCCATTATATTACCCTTTATTTTTCGTTATCAAGCATGAATTGTTGGTATTTTAAGTATATAATTGATGATTGTGGGTAATATTATGAGTAATAATATTGGTTTGGTTTAAAATAGTGATAACTTCTAGGAAACTGGTAACAAGAAATTATTTAATAAATGGATAAAAAGAAGCTTAGCGATTTAGTGAGTCTTGTATTTTCCGGTAAGCTTATATTCGGAAAAAATGTTTTCGCATGACGGACTTCCGCAACAGGTTCGGTTTTTTGACTACACTGACTGGATAGCCGCCTTTTAGAGTACAACAAGTGTTTCGTTTAGCTCGTGTGGGTGATAAAGACAGTCAGGGTAATACTATTGTTGAAGGTAGCTCCAACATGAAAGACCAAGGCTTACCTGTTGCCCGTGTTGGAGACAAGCTCAGTGATGGAAGTGTTATCACTACAGGTAACCCCACCATTATGGTAGATGGTAAGCCTGCTGCGATAGTGGGCAGCCAAGTAAGCAACGGAAACACAATTATTGGGCCATGTAGTACTAAAGTTACCACAGGGTTTCAGGTTGGTGTAGATAACAGTCAACCAATTACACCGACTAACCTGCAAGCTGCAGGGTTTAATCCAAAGGTTCTGTCGCAAAAATTATTTAGCGTAAAAACAATCTTATTTTGGACACACTTAGCCTGCTAATGAGCAGAATTGTTCAAAAAGTGTTTTGTCTCTTGTCTCAGGGTTTGCCTGCGACGTTTTTC
>NZ_JBOIUB010000036.1:2500-5195 GCF_050749885.1 Zooshikella sp. RANM57
CGAGTAGGTCGGGACACGTGTTATCTTGACTGAAAATGGGGGGACCATCCTCCAAGGCTAAATACTCCCAGCTGACCGATAGTGAACCAGTACCGTGAGGGAAAGGCGAAAAGAACCCCGTTGAGGGGAGTGAAATAGACCCTGAAACCGTATGCATACAAGCAGTGGGAGCCTGTCTTCGGACGGGTGACTGCGTACCTTTTGTATAATGGGTCAGCGACTTACTTTTAGTGGCAAGGTTAACCGTATAGGGGAGCCGTAGGGAAACCGAGTCTGAATAGGGCGTTTAGTCGCTAGGAGTAGACCCGAAACCGAGCGATCTATCCATGGGCAGGGTGAAGGTTAGGTAACACTGACTGGAGGCCCGAACCCACTGTCGTTGAAAAGCCAGGGGATGACCTGTGGATAGGAGTGAAAGGCTAATCAAGCTCGGAGATAGCTGGTTCTCCCCGAAAGCTATTTAGGTAGCGCCTCGCGTCTCACCCTCGGGGGTAGAGCACTGTTTCGGCTAGGGGCCCATCCCGGGTTACCAAACCGATGCAAACTCCGAATACCGAGGAGTGCAATCGCGGGAGACAGACGGCGGGTGCTAACGTCCGTCGTCAAGAGGGAAACAACCCAGACCGCCAGCTAAGGTCCCCAAGTTCTAGTTAAGTGGGAAACGATGTGAGAAGGCCCAGACAGCCAGGAGGTTGGCTTAGAAGCAGCCATCCTTTAAAGAAAGCGTAATAGCTCACTGGTCGAGTCGGCTCGCGCGGAAGATGTAACGGGGCTAAAACTAGACACCGAAGCTGCGGCTGCACACTTAGGTGTGCGGGGTAGGGGAGCGTTCTGTAAGCTGTAGAAGGTCAATCGAGAGGTTGGCTGGAGGTATCAGAAGTGCGAATGCTGACATGAGTAACGATAAAGGGAGTGAGAAGCTCCCTCGCCGGAAGACCAAGGGTTCCTGCGCAACGTTAATCGGCGCAGGGTGAGTCGGCCCCTAAGGCGAGCACGAAAGTGGTAGTCGATGGGAAACTGGTTAAAATTCCAGTACTGCTAATGACTGCGATGGAGGGACGGAGAAGGCTAGGTCAGCCTGGTGATGGTTATCCAGGTTTAAGCTAGTAGGCGGTGTTCTTAGGCAAATCCGGGAACGCAACGCCGAGAAGCGACGACGAGCTCTCATTAGAGAGTGAAGTGATTGATGCCCTGCTTCCAGGAAAATCTTCTAAGCTTCAGGTCATTAGGAACCGTACCCCAAACCGACACAGGTGGTCAGGTAGAGAATACCAAGGCGCTTGAGAGAACTCGGGTGAAGGAACTAGGCAAAATGGCACCGTAACTTCGGGAGAAGGTGCGCCGCTGATGGTGATTGGACTTGCTCCATAAGCTGTTGGTGGTCGAAGATACCAGGTGGCTGCGACTGTTTATTAAAAACACAGCACTCTGCAAACACGAAAGTGGACGTATAGGGTGTGACGCCTGCCCGGTGCCGGAAGGTTAATTGATGGGGTTAGCTTAGGCGAAGCTCTTGATCGAAGCCCCGGTAAACGGCGGCCGTAACTATAACGGTCCTAAGGTAGCGAAATTCCTTGTCGGGTAAGTTCCGACCTGCACGAATGGCGTAACGATGGCCACGCTGTCTCCACCCGAGACTCAGTGAAATTGAACTTGCTGTGAAGATGCAGTGTATCCGCGGCTAGACGGAAAGACCCCGTGAACCTTTACTACAGCTTCACACTGGACTTTGAACCTACTTGTGTAGGATAGCTGGGAGGCTTTGAAGCCGGGACGCTAGTTCTGGTGGAGCCGACCTTGAAATACCAGCCTGGTATGTTTGAGGTTCTAACTCTGACCTGTAATCCAGGTCGAGGACAGTGTGTGGTGGGTAGTTTGACTGGGGCGGTCTCCTCCCAAAGAGTAACGGAGGAGCACGAAGGTGCGCTAAGCATGGTCGGACATCATGCGGTTAGTGTAAAGGCATAAGCGCGCTTAACTGCGAGACGTACATGTCGAGCAGGTACGAAAGTAGGTCTTAGTGATCCGGTGGTTCTGAATGGAAGGGCCATCGCTCAACGGATAAAAGGTACTCCGGGGATAACAGGCTGATACCGCCCAAGAGTTCACATCGACGGCGGTGTTTGGCACCTCGATGTCGGCTCATCACATCCTGGGGCTGAAGCCGGTCCCAAGGGTATGGCTGTTCGCCATTTAAAGTGGTACGCGAGCTGGGTTTAGAACGTCGTGAGACAGTTCGGTCCCTATCTGCCGTGGACGTTGGAGACTTGAGGAGAGCTGCTCCTAGTACGAGAGGACCGGAGTGGACGAACCACTGGTGTTCCGGTTGTGTCGCCAGACGCATTGCCGGGTAGCTAAGTTCGGACGGGATAACCGCTGAAGGCATCTAAGCGGGAAGCCCCCTTCAAGATGAAGTCTCCCTGGGCTGTAAGGCCCCTGAAGAGCCGTTTAAGACTAAGACGTTGATAGGCTGGGTGTGTAAGCGTTGTGAGGCGTTGAGCTAACCAGTACTAATGGCTCGTGAGGCTTGACCATATAACGCCAAAGTGATTTGAGTGAGTTGTAGTTACGATTCTGCTAAAGGTTTATGCTTGACGACGATAGCGAGTGGGCACCACCTGATTCCATCCCGAACTCAGAAGTGAAACTGCTCAGCGCCGATGGTAGTGTGGCGTTTCGCCATGTGAGAGTAGGA
>NZ_JBOIUB010000037.1:0-4481 GCF_050749885.1 Zooshikella sp. RANM57
CTCGACTCGTCGAGGCTTTTTTACCTATTCGTCAAGAATAGATATAGCGAAATTGCTAACTCATTGATTTTTAATGTTTTATTTTTTTGGGTTACGACACCCTAGGTGTCGTAACGTTACGACACCCTAGGTGTCGTAACCCAAGGGTTTATACGACAAATTTGTCTTGATATTTACAAAAAGTGTCGTACTATATGACATGTCGTATGGTGCGACATTAGTGTCGTAATAACGTGACAAATTTCGCTATTTTGTTGGAGGGGGTATGCAAGTTGCTACTGAAGAGCAAAGGCAAAGAAGGCTTAGGGAGTTAGAGCGAGAATCTGTAAAGCATGAGCGTAAGAATGGCAGCTTTACACAAACTTATCCTAAAGGCTGGCAGCGAGTTCGAGAGCTTTTGAAAAAGCATCCCAAAGCTACAGGGCTTTACTCTTTTTTTGCTGAGCATATTGACCCTAGTTGTGGTGCTGTTGTTGCTGATCAAAAGTTTTTAGCGGATCGAATGGGGGTATCTGTTAGGACTATTCAGCGCTGGCTAGATTTTCTTGAGGGGGAAAAAGCTTTGGTTCGTATTCCAGTGGCTGGGAAAGTTTGTGCTTACGCTTTAGACCCTGAAGAAGTTTGGAAAGGCTATGCTAATGCAAAAGATTATGCGGCCTTTGTTACCAAGACGCTTGTAAATAAGGATGGTGAGATTCAGCGTCGAATTAAGGCTATGTTTGCCGAGAAAAAAGAAGGTGATACTCATTTACAGGACGATTTACCCTTAAATTAAAGGCTTTCTTATGGATAAGGAAGAGATTAAGTCTGTATTTAAAGAGTTTTTTTCAGCACCAAGTTTATATGTAGCTATATTAATTTGGGTTGTGTTGCTTGGTGCAACTTACCTGCTAACTAAAGGGCTTTAAGGCTGGCCCTCTTTGCTTTTGAATTAAAAATTTAAAGTATTCGAAATTGACTATACGAACTCAACCTCCCATACTGGGAGGTGCTAGGAAAAATAATTGTGCGAATTATTTCAAAACGTACGCTAAGAAATTTTTGGGAGCAGCCTAGTTACGCTGACTCGAAAGGGCAACTTGAAGCTTGGCATGATGAAATATTGAAAGCAGATTGGGCCAACCCTCAAGAGGTAAAAGAACAATTTCGTAGTGCCAGTATCCTGAGAAATAACCGCGTGGTGTTCAATATTGCTGGCAATAAATACCGGCTTATTGTGCGTATTGATTACCAATTTAAATTGGTTTTTATACGGTTTATAGGGACTCATGCGCAATATGACCAGGTTAAAGCGGATGAGGTGTGAAAATGAATATTAACCCTATTAAAACAGAACAAGATTATGAGGCAACATTAGATCGTATTGGCGAGTTAATGGGGTGTTCTGTAGACACTCCTGAGGCTGATGAGCTAGACATGCTAGTTACGTTGACTGAAGCTTATGAAGCTAAACATTATCCTATTGATAAGCCAGACCCAATTGAAGTCATTAAATTTTACCTTGAACAATACGGCTTACAGCAAAAAGACTTAGAAAAATTTATTGGGCATTCTGGTAGGGTTTCAGAAGTACTATCCTACAAACGTAGACTAACTCTGCAAATGATTCAGAAGTTGCATGAAGGCTTAAAAATACCCGCTGAGCAACTTGTTAAAGATTACGATATAGAACCCAAAAGAAGTCAAAAGGGAATAGCTCAGCCAGCTTAAAGTTTTTCGTATACCGCGTCTCTGCTCATATGGGCAGAGACGCGGTAACGGAGGCCACGCCATTCGCTGGCAGGCCCCGTACTTTCTGAGAAAACGGCCAGAAAACGCAGTCGAGTTACGGCCAGATTTGGTCCTTGAGTTTTGCCATGATGTTGTACAGCAATTGAATTTCATCTTGGCTCAGTGCTTCGATACCGTGGTCATGTAATTTGAGTACAAGACAGGCTTCGTTTTGGGTTAATTCAACGTTGTATTTACCGCCCTTGGTGAGTTCTTCGTAACTCATAGTCTCCCCTTATCGGCTCAGGCTAGGCCCTCGTGATCGTCTGTGTTGCCTTTGCTGTTGCTCTAACGCCTGCTGTTTTGTTCGGTTAAGCTCACGAACCTTTGTAATTGCGTGGCTAAGTGTGTCACTTGCTCGGTTAAGGTCTCGACTTGTGTCCGCAAGTGTTCGTTCTCTTGCGAAGTAGCGTTGAACATTCTCTGTAAGCTTTCTTGCGTGTTCTGTAATTCGCTGACCTGCTGCTTGTGTTCGTTGGATAAGCTCTCTAGCGCGTTGAGCAAGTGCTTTTCGAGTTCCGTCATCTAGTAACCCTCCGGAATAAACATCGGTCGATTGTCCTTGCTCCGCGTCCAGTTGCCGTTGTCTTTCGCGGCGGGTATGCATAGCCGGCCCCCGCAGTTGCTCATCTGGATCTTGCCGCCTTTGTCGGCGAGCTGTTTCAGCGTCGCGTTCTGTTCGCGGATCTCCTGATAGTTGTTCGCGATGATCTGGCTTTGTACTGCTATGGCCGCGCCAGAAGCCATGAGCGCGATCAGAATCGATCCTCCGAGCCATAACCATGTCTTGAGTGCTATCGAGCGTGTGCGTGTGTTGTGGGCGCTTATAGCGTCTCTGATGCTCTTCTCGCTTTCGTTCAACGCAGCTCTGATATTTTCTTTGTGCCTCTCGAAGTCGTTCGCCAGTGCGCTCTCGATAGCTTCGGCTTGCTCGTTCGATTTGATCTGAAAGTCCTTGGCCAAATTCAAAATCTTGTTCATATAAAAAACCTTTTAACCGAATATTTCGCCCCCCTTCAGGGTCCGCAATAGAAATACTTTTTTTATTTTTTCGAACAATCGAAAACCCCGCATTTTCCAGTGTATTGATCACGTCATCGCGGTTTTTAATTTGATGATTTTCGCAATGATTTAATAGCGCTGAAGTGATTAATTCACCGGCTTTTTGTTTATTTTCTGGGAGGTTTTTATTTAAAACAAAAACCTGTTTATTCGCAGGATCATCGGGATCGTGTAAATTTAATTCGATATTTTTGATGGTTCGCCACGCATCGAGACGAGGATTGTCAGCTCGGTGATAATACGGTTGTAGTCGTTTACCACTGGTTAATTCCGTATTCGGAATAACAAAATTTAATTCCAGCCGACCTTTGTCCTGATGCTGTACCCAGAGTATGTCGTATTGATCTTTATCGAGACCCGGCAACAGTGCTTGTTCAAACTCATCCATTAGCTGCTGTTTGGTGTCTTCGGGTAAATCCTTTTCATAAAAACTCAAATACCCTGACGTGTACTTTTTGGCGTACAGACTGGAGTCAATTAAGTCCCTGGTGATTTCCGGGGTGCCCCTCATCAGGGTGGCACCCTCACGGTCGCGTTCCTTACCCAGCAGATAGTCCACCGGTCCGTCACCACCTCCTGAGCCACGGCGGTTGAACTTAACGATCATCCGAGTGGCACTCCTGAAGTGCCACCAGTGACACACTGATGGACTGCAACTCACTGAGCAGTTGCACTGAATGCAGTGCATCCAGCCCACTGGCGTTCACTTTGCGTGCAATCTGGTTCAGGTTATTACCCAAACCCGCCAGTTGTCGTAGTAGCGCGGGATCAACTGCACGCTTGCGTGCCTTAACTGCCGTTTTTTCCTCCAAACAGGTCTCCCGCATCCATCGTGCAAGCTGTGGTCTCGTTGATCGCGCTTTTAGCGCTTCATACTCGGTGTCTGTTGCAAGAATCTTGATCAGATTACGACGCTTGTCGGCCATAAATCCTCCTTAAAGTCTGCCAACTGACGTCTATTTCAACATAGTGCACCCAACCTAAGCAAGGCTACACAAAGGTACCTCGCTTCGCTCGACCTTTGTGAACCTTGATCAGGGGGCTTTGCCCCCCAATACCCCCCAACAGCAGCGGTTGTTTGCTCGATCGCGTTTATTCTGAGTAGTGGACGACTCTTCGAGGCGCGGAACAAGCTATGCATAAGCTGTGAGGAGCAGAAGCTCCTCACAGCTTCTACACAGCTTTTTTCCGCTTCGCCCACAAACTCCCCCGACTGAACGTTTTTTATCGCTATAAACCCCCTCTAATCCCCCAGAGGGGGAAGTTCAGTATGGAGTGTGTGTCTTATTTTCAATTTCCTTTCCTTCCGCCCTGGTTAACTGCAAGCGACAGCGCGCTAGGGCGGAGGAGAACGAGCGAGTAGGCGAGCCGTTCGGCCATGCAGCGATAGCGGAATGGCTATCGAGGGGATCGGGGCGCGCCCGCGGGTTCTAGGGCAGCGCCCTAGGCATTGTTTAATGCAAACGCAGTGCGCAGGGCGATAGCCCGAAGGCTTTTCGCCGAGCGCAGCGGAAAAAGGATTCTCGACTCGTCGAGGCTTTTTTACCTATTCGTCAAGAATAGATATAGCGAAATTGCTAACTCATTGATTTTTAATGTTTTATTTTTTTGGGTTACGACACCCTAGGTGTCGTAACGTTACGACACCC
>NZ_JBOIUB010000038.1:0-1563 GCF_050749885.1 Zooshikella sp. RANM57
TCACTGAAATGCTCTACGACGCCAATGGCAATAATGTCGCCATTATCCGCCGGAACAGTGGCAATCAGGCCGAACGTATTGACCTGCAATACGATGCCTTGAACCGCAAAGTGCTGGAGCAAGGCGCAGAATACACCACCGCCAATGGCAGCACGGTACGCCAGACCACCAGCACCTACTACACCGCCCAGGGTGATACCGCACTGAGCGTCAAAGAAGTGGCCGATGGTCAGCAAACTGCCTTTAACCTGGGTGCACAGGACCTGATTAGCCGTCAGGTGTACGACAACGCCGGGCATATGACCCAACAGATCGATGCCAACGGTGCTATCACTGAATTGTTCTATGACGCCAAAGGCCAGGTGGTGCGTAAACGGCAGCACCGGCAACAGGCGGATGGCAGCCAGCACGTGGTGGAGGTGCGTTTTGGCTATGACAGCCAGGGCCGTGAGATCTGGCGTGATGAGGGGGTAGGGGCGATTCAACGTACCTACTACAACAGCCATGGCGAGATCAGTGGCAAAGGCGTCAATGACCAGATCCACGAGTACTACGAGTACAACGCAGCTGGTCAGCTGTTCAAAACCAACAAAAAGAACGGTGCCCCTCAGGTCTTTGTTTACGATGCCAACGGCAATGCCTCGCTGGAAATCCAGTCGATGACCATCGACCTGAAAGAGGTCACCCTCAACCAGCTGCGCTTATTGGATGCCAAGCAACTCCACATCACCCTCAGTCGTTACGATGCCCGTAACCAGCTGATTGATGTGGTGCAGCCGGAGATGACCTTCCTGACGAAGGACTCTTCCAGCAGTGCCGGTACGGAGGTCATTGACGCTACGCCGTACACCTTTGGTGAGGCGAAAATGATTGGTGGTGAGAAGTTTGACTTTAACTTCAAACTCTTTGCCCGGGCGGCCGGTAAACACTGGCCCCGCTGTTACTTTAAGCAAGAAGGGGTGTACTTTAAGTGGTCGGATATCGGCGAGTACGATGGCGACCTGTTGTTTGAGTGGGATTCCGGCTACCGTTGGGACACCAAAGGTTCGTTTGTGGTGAACGCCAGTAAAGGCGAGTACTACATCCCTATGTGGGGCAAGGATAACACCACCAGCGTCTCCTACTTGAAAAACATGGGCTTCAAATACCATGTCAAAATCTCCAAGAAAAATGACGCGGGCGACTGGGTACCCCTTACCGAACAAACGGGCCGTTACCGTTGGAGTGGCTTTGCCCCCCGTTGGGAGCACGATACCTTAGTGCGCTGGGAGAATAACCACATCGAAATGCCGAAGTTGCTGACCTTAAAAGAGCAGCCACGGCAGGCCACCCGTTTACGCATGTACTACCGCCCCGCGCAAGAGCCGGGCTATACCAGCCGCGCTTATGACGAGGCTAATTACCAGCCCGGTAAGTACACCCACAGTATTGATGGTGCACGGATGAACCGCGAGGGAGACTGGGCGTTGGATCTGACCAACTCCCCAGGCCTCTCTGCAAATCAAGCCTATGAGTACTACTACGAGGCCTTGACCCCAGAAGGCACGGTGATTAACCGGGGTG
>NZ_JBOIUB010000038.1:1661-4120 GCF_050749885.1 Zooshikella sp. RANM57
CTGCAAGGGGATTACAGCTTTGCCGCTGAGCGGGGTGAGTCGGGCGAGTTTAGCGCCAAGGCCCACCACCAGCTCAGTAGTTTCCATGCCTTGGACCAGGGTAGCGTTACGCACCGCAATACCGGTCGTCCCGCTTACACTAAAGCCAGCCTGGATTATGTGATTGGCGAAGGGATGGAGACCCGCCACAGCATTCACCGTAAACAGCACTTTAATGCCTTTGGTGAGGTCATTGAAGAAGTGGATGGGCTTGGTAACAGCACCACCTTCCGCTATAACCAGCTCGGGCAGATGGTCACCAAGCAGGCCCCCGAAACCGAGGCCACTGATGAACAGGGTCAGGTGCATCAGGTGCGGCCAACCACCCATTATGGCTATGACCTGTTAGGGCAACAGATCACCACGACTGATGCTAACGGCAATATCAATGAACAACAGTGGGCGGCAGGACAGATCATCGGGGAACGTCATGCTGATGGTGGTCAGGTGCAGATGGGCTTTGATGCCTTTGGCCGCAAAGTCAGCCAGACCAATGAGCTGGGTGAAGTCACCAGGTACCAGTATGACCAGGTGGGTAATGTCACCCGGGTTGAACGGGCGGGGGGCAATATCGACCAGTACACCTACGATGCGGCGGGTCAACGGCTAACCCATACCAATGCCTTAGGGCATACCGAGCGCTACCAGTACGACAGCAAAGGCCGCGTCATGGCTCACCACAGCTATGGCAACATGGTGACCCAGTACAGCTACCGCTATGACACGAGTATTGGCGGTACCGGCGGCTGGGTCGTGACCAAAACCGATGGTAACAAACACACCCTGGTGGATCATCGGGATGCCTTTGACCGTATTCACTACCACAAAGACTTAGGCGGTCGCACCTTCACCTATGGCTACAATGTCGCAGGTAAACTGGCCTGGCAGAAAGGCGATACGGTGCTGAAAAACACCAGCAAGGTCGACCAGGAGATTTACTACGGTTACTACAACAACGGCTATATCAAAAACATCGATGATGTCGGGGCCAATAACTATGCCGAGTTTAAGTATGACAAAAACGGCAACCTGATCTTTGAAGGCTACAGCAATAAAGATGCGAAAGACGGCTATAAGGATGTTTATACCCAACACTCCACGGTGGCATACGACAGCCTGAACCGCATCAAAAAAATCACCGATGCCAAGTACACCATCGAGTATCAGTACGATGCCATGGGCAACCGGCGTCAGGTGCACAGTCGTTACCAACAAGTCAACGGTGACTGGCATGACCAGGACTTCTGGTACACCTACGATGCCATGAATCGCTTTACCACCACCATGGGCGCGCTCAAAGACGGGCAGATTACCCCAGGAGACCATGGGTATCGCATCAGCTATAACCTGGCGGGGCAGCGGGTCACTGCGACCAATAAACAACATACCGAACGTTATCACTATGATGGTAACGGTAAACTCACCGAAACCTACATTGACGATAAGCTACGCGCCAAGCGGATCAACGATGTGGTGGGTAATACCACCCACTACATGGAGTACTATGACTCAAAACAAACGGAGGATGATCAGCTTAAAATCTACCGGCAGGTGAATAAGGTCTACGATCAGGATAATCGGGCAACCCGCGAAACCACCAGCATTGCAGAGGGCAAAGCGCAAAACAAAGGCAGTACCTATCACTTCGATGGGGCCGGTAACCTCAGCTGGACCCAGACCTTTGGGGGGGATGGTCCAGCTGTGCGGACCAGCTATACCTATGAGCGTTGGGACGACTACAAGCAGAAGACCATCAAAAATGAAGGGATCACAGGCGAAGAGTTTGACTTCCCTTGGCGGCCCGGGATGTCGATTCTGCATTACGACGTCAACGGCCATGTCAACATGGCGGAAGACAAATACAATGCGCGCATCCTGCGCTATGTGAATAACCATAAAGGCCAGATCCTGACCCGTACCGAGGAAGGTCATGACCGTAACGCCAATCACAAAGCCTACCTGCGTACTCATCACTTCTACTACGTCAATGGCATTGGTATTGGTGATGTCGGGGATGATGGTCCGACCTATACCGACTATGCGACCCAGCTGGCCTATAACCAAGGCTTAATGCGCAAGCCGGATAAAACTGAGCCGGTATTCAGTGCCGACTTCGATGCCAACTTCCAGGCCATTGGCGAAAACTACCCGGCGCAAAGTCCGGGGGGCTATACCGTACAACAAGGCGATACCCTGCAAACCATCGCCTTGGCGCTATGGGGCGATAGCAGCCTGTGGTTTATGTTGGCCGATGCCAATGGTTTGCAACCCCAGCAACTGAAAGACTTAAAACCGGGCACCTTCCTCACGGTGCCGAACAAAGTCACCAATATCCACAATAACAGCAGTACCTTCCGCCCCTATAACGCTGGGGTGGCGATTGGTGATGTGAGTCCGACGTTACCGGATATGCCACCGCC
>NZ_JBOIUB010000039.1:0-3265 GCF_050749885.1 Zooshikella sp. RANM57
CACAGGAGGGAAAATGACAACCTTTGAAACGCTCATGAGGACTCATAGTGACGACAAAACAACCAGAGTAGAGTATTAGCAGGAGTGTAAAAGGCTATCACGGCGGGTCAAACTTTGCGACAGAACCATTTTTTATGCTTCCATGAAATAATTGAAATTACTGTTCTATCATTGCGTCCTTTTAATCGCTGATCCTCTAATTTCAATACATTGAGTGCTGATAATGACGCATTTAAATGAGTATGAGTAGCCTCTTTTTTCCGTGACTGGCAGTGAGTAAATCCTGTATATTTTTTAGCGTCTCGAAATAAAAACTCAATTTGAAAGCGCGCTTTGTAGTAATCAATGATCGTCATTGTATCTAATTCCGTGTCGGTTGAAGTAAACAATCCACCTTCTTAGAAGGTGGATTGTTTACTTTAGCCATAAATGCTCCATCAAGTCATTTGGTGAATCAAAATATAGTCTTATTTACGACATATTTTTTGCTTTAAATAAAGCTATCAAAATTCAAAAAAACGTAGTATTTATTGACATTTACGCATAGTTACTAAAAAATCGGTAACAAAGGATACTATAAGATATTAGTGATACTTTAGGCATACTAATTTTATAGTATGTTTAATTTCTAATCACGACCCGATGGTATCCATTTCATCTGACTCTTTAGTAATTTATGCAATATACTTCCAGGTAAGTTTGCCTTAATAAAATTGCAAATAATAATTTACCAATTATAAATATCAGTTTTTGAAACAAATGTTTCCACCAAACACCAGGTTTCAATATTAATTAAGCCTAGAATTAAAAATATTACCTAAGAACAATAGCAATTAGGAGTGTATTGAAAGTCAGAACTACAAACTTGGGTCTTGAAATTTACAAAATTAAAATAAATCAAAATTTTGAATTTTAATAGAGTATTTTGTTATGAGTGGACACTTGCTTAATACTAATTTAATACAGATGTTGTCGGGAGTTATCCTATTAAATGGATGCATGTCTTATACTAGTCATGATAACATGATCAATAGTAATAAAACCGAGAATCAACCATTCAATCCAGATTTAATAACAGGAATTACGATAGTTAATGACTATGAAACTATTGTGGATGTAAAGGTGGATATAGATGATGATAAGGATCCCCATATATCGCCTTTTGAGAAAGGGGGCAAAATAGAGTTGATTGTTTCAGGAACTAGTCCAGATGAAAAAAAGGTTCATTGGAATGATGGACGTGTAATACGGGAAATTAGTCTGAATGATGATGATCAATCTGATGACTTTCAGATGCCGAATAGTGGCCGCTATGACTTCAACATCATAAAATACCAGGCTGGGCAGATATTTCCCAATGACCTATTCGAGCTTATTGATTTCAATAATAATACATATACACCTTCGGTTATCGATATTGATGGTATCGGAGGTAGAAGGGCTGCGAAAATAGACGTGAAACTTGAGAGCGATCATTTCGAGATTACATTGATTTCAGCTTCGCTACCATTTGACCCAGATGTTATTAATAAATTTATTATAGTTAACGACTATGGAACAATCGATAATGTAAAGGTCAATGTGGCCAATAATGATCCGCACATAGAGCCATTTGAACGAGGTGACAGAATTGAACTGAGTATTTCCGGAGTTAGTCCAGATGAAAAAAAGGTTCTTTGGAGTGATGGACGTGTAATTCGCGAAATTAGTCTAAATAATGATGATCAATCCGATGATTTTCAGCTGCCGAATAGTGGCAGCTATGACTTCAACATCATAAAATACAAAGCAGGACAGAGTCTTCCAGATGACCTATATGAGCTTGTTGATTTCAATAATAATACTTATTCTCCAGTAGCATATGACTTTGATGGTATTGACCATGGTCCTCCTGCCCGTATTAGAGTTAGGGTTGAAGGTGATGCTCTTGTTGCTACTATTAAGGAATTGTAAAGCCTACTGACTCATATCTGATCTGGCACTACTCGCTTTTTTAGGTGCCTGTCAGGTTAGATTTGAGCTAAATTTTTCTCAGCTGTCAGCCCAAATCTGATCTTCTCCCCATTAAACGGACACCCCACTTTAGGATAAAATTCACCTAAACTATGGTGTATCCCATGAATGCAAAGAAAAATAAAAGCTATTCAGCCGAGTTCAAAAAAGAAGCTGTTAGGCTGGCTTTAGAGTCAGCTAGGCCTAAGACAGCGATTGCAAAAGAGCTAGGTATTGGGTATCCCCTCGACAATCGTGTGCTGCAGTAAATAACGTACATGCTATACCGCTAATGTCTTCTTACTCAGTCCTCTGTCTGTCTAGTACGCTGCATTCATTTCACTAATAGCCGTTTATTGTTGTATGAAGCAGCCCAAGATTGAGTCCTTATCCCCTGAAGCTTATAAGGATCTCCAGCAGGCCATTACGGCCTCATCATTAAGCCAAGACCATCAAACCCTCATCATGGGTGTGTTAGATTTATGTTTATGGCTCCAGCAAAAACTCACTTTCTCAAAAATCAGCATTAATACCCTGAAAAAGGTGTTTGCGATACAAACAGAGAAACGTCATCGACCTCAGCCCGAAGCTGATCCAGACATAACATCAACAGCAACCATTGAGGCAGCTAATGATCATCGTGACGCACAGTTGTTGCCTACCAGTACTGATGATGGCACCAAAACTGCTCAACAACCGCTTAAAACTAAAGGCCATGGACGTATTGCAGCAGATGCCTATACCGCCGCAAAAAACATTGTCCTGAATCATCCTGACTATACCACAGGTGATCCTTGTCCTTTACAGTGTGGTGGCCGCCTTTATCAATTGAAGACACCTGATGTATTTATTCGTATTGAAGGGGGACAGCTGTTTGAAGCCTATCGCTATGAGCAGCAACACCTACGCTGTGCGATCTGTGGCGAAGTCTTTAAAGCTTCGCTACCACCAGGCATTATCGATAAATACGACGAGCGCAGTAAAGCCATGATCGCGGTGTTAAAGTATCAGTTAGGGTTACCCTTATACCGGTTAGCCCAATGGCAGCGGCAAACCGGTGTGCCTCTGCCCGATACCACGCAATGGGAATGTTGTGTGGAGGTGTATCAAGCCATCCTGCCAATCTACCAATCTACCATCTGTTGGGGTTCTGTCGCAAAGTTTGACCCGCCGTGATAGCCTTTTACACTCCTGCTAATACTCTGGTTGTTTTGTCGTCACTATGAGTCCTCATGAGCGTTTCAAAGGTTGTCATTTTCCCTCCTGTGTTGTA
>NZ_JBOIUB010000040.1:0-3095 GCF_050749885.1 Zooshikella sp. RANM57
AAAAACGTCGCAGGCAAACCCTGAGACAAGAGACAAAACACTTTTTGAACAATTCTGCTCATTAGCAGGCTAAGTGTGTCCAAAATAAGATTGTTTTTACGCTAAATAATTTTTGCGACAGAACCATCTTAGGTGCTATAGCACAATAGGTGGTATCATTACCATCTAGGTCACAAGAGACACTTACTTGAGTGATGCCTGTCATTTAGAGGTGTGAGTATGTCTTCTGGATACAAATAAAGTACAAAAAACATCCACTATTAATTTCGCATGCGAAACTGGTGTTGTTACACTATAAGGAACTAAGAAAATACAACGAGTTTAGCATGTAAAATTTGGCTTTCCTAAACACGATTTTATCCCGTTTAATACGCTATCAACTTAGAATGGGGGGCATATGACCAACATAACGGCCATAAGTAACCAAAAAGGCGGTGTAGGTAAAACTACTGTTGCAGTTAATCTAGGTAAAAACTTAGCCTCAATGGGGAAGAGAGTACTTTTGGTTGATAATGACCCACAAGGTAATCTGACCATGGCTGTTTTTGGAGATGAATTACCTGAGGAGGTTTTGCTTATAGGAGACGATGGAGTTGCAATACCTGGCTTATCGAACTGTATGCAGCTGTATTCTGAAAAGGCATCATTTAAACCTTATGCTCTCAATGAGACTTTGCATATTATTGGCTCAACCAAACACTTATCAGAAGTTACAACAAGACCTTTTGAAATAATCTTTGAATTTAAAGACAATGTTGAGTCTTTAAGAAAGCAATATGACGAAATTATTATAGATTGCCTACCTTCATTTGGAGCTTTACAAACTGCTGCTCATATGACTGCTGACCATTTGTTAATACCAACTCATTTAGATGAGTTTAGTGTTAGGGGGTTAGAGGAGCAGTTAAAAACTGCAAACAATACCAAGCGAAGATTGAACCCAAAACTTAAATTTTTAGGTATTTTGGCCAATGAGGTATCAGCACAACGGGTACTTGTTGAAGAACATTATTACAATGATCTAAAAGCTAAGCATAACAGTTACTTATTTGATGCGAAAATAACTAAGTCTGCAAAAATTAAAGAAAGTCATGCCATGAGACTATCAATCTTGGAGTATAAGAAAAACTCTGATCAGGCGAGACAGTTCCAACATTTTACTAAAGAGTATTTGGAAAGAGTAAGCGCAAATGGGTAATTCATTTTCTGACATGCTTAAACGAAACAAATCTAAAAATGATTCTGGAGTAAATATTAATAGCTTACTGGAAGATACAGGAACAGACTCGATTATCGGTAAAGCCAAAAAAGAAGGTCGTTACTTAGAACTCACACCTCAGCAGTTGGAACCTGATCCAAACCAACCACGTAAAACATTTGATGAGCATACTTTAAAAGAGTTGCAACTAAGTATAGAAACTAGAGGACAGTTACAACCTATCTTAGTGGGTAACCAAAATGGCAAAGGAAAATATCCTATTATTTCAGGGGAGCGTCGTTGGCGAGCTATTAGCAATTCAACAATAGTCACAACGATATCTGCAGTTATACGCTCAGGTAGTTCTGATGAGCTTTTACTATTACTGATTCAAATAGATGAGAATAATAAGCGAGAGCAAGTGCCTGCGATAGAAAATGCAGAAGCAATGAAACGTGTTGTTGAAATATGTAAATCAAAAAAACTTGACCAAGCTTATGCAGCCTCAGTTTTAGGGATGAGTAAAGCAGCTTTAAGTAAACACCTTTCCTTACTAAAAGCGCCTGAAAGCATAAAACAGCTGTCACTAAACAATGAAACACAAGATGTTGAAACACTATATAACTTATCTCGTGCTGCAAAAAAAAATGAAAAGCTTGTCAGCAAGCTTGTTGATAAATGGAAAGGTGGTAAGCTGAAGAAAACACTGAGAGTGGCAAGTAAAGAACTTCTTGATGATAGTAAGCAAAGTATAGATGGCAAATTACCATCAAAGCTGACTAAAATTGAAAAGGTAAAGCGTGTTTTTATTGAAGAAGGTCAGCCGCCAAAACTTGTGATTGAAATTGGTGACAAGGCTATAAGTTACTCCCTTCCTCCTAAGGTTTTAGAAGAATTAAAACATAGTTTACAGATTGAGACTGAATAAAGTTTAACGTTATAATTTAAGTTGAACTAATAAGCTAGTTTCGTATGTTAAATTGTATTAGGCGCGATCTGACCTGATAATTCTTACTTGAAAACAGAGAGTTACCCGCTTTGATTAAAGGTGTCACCTCTTTAGATCAAACCAAAAGGTAACTCTCAATGTATCATTCTAGTAATCCTGTCATTAAACACAAAGTCGGCTTACTCAACCTTGCTGAAAAGCTAGGTAATGTATCTATGTACAGAACAGAAAGCTGAATAACTTTGAAAAATCAATTGGTTAGAAGTGAATTGATCCTTCACTGGTATTTCAATTCAGGCTGCGAAACCATTAAGAATTGTACAACAATGAAAGAGATCAACTCACTAGCCAAGGAGCTTAAAGGGGTTTTTGGTTGACATCAAGCCCGAGTCACCTTGCTAGCCCAATTTATTCTAGCACTGGTAAAGGTTCGTTCAGTCAATCTCTCACGTATAGCCCACGTGTTTTATGATACCACTTTGCCTACATCGAATTATAAGCAGCTTCAACGGTTTCTTCGAGATTTTACCCTAGACTATGATCAATGCGCTCGTGTGATAGCCAAGTGGTTTTGCTCAGATGAAACCTGGGTGCTGTGCATAGATCGCACAAACTGGAATTTTGGCATACTGAAAATTAATTTTATGGTCTTGGCCGTGGCACATGAAGGGTTAACCATACCCCTCTTTTGGGTATTATTACCAAAGAAAGGTAATTCCAATACCGAAGAACGCAAGGCATTAATCAAACGGTTTTTGTATGTATTTAGTGTTGAGAAAATAGCGTATTTAACCGAAGATAGGGAGTTTAGGGGAAAAAATGGTTCTGTCGCAAAGTTTGACCCGCCGTGATAGCCTTTTACACTCCTGCTAATACTCTGGTTGTTTTGTCGTCACTATGAGTCCTCATGAGCGTTTCAAAGGTTGTCATTTTCCCTCCTGTGTTGTA
>NZ_JBOIUB010000041.1:0-2799 GCF_050749885.1 Zooshikella sp. RANM57
TTGATGGTAATATAAGTGACTTACTTTTCCAATATACGCATTTAGCGCCCACAAATTGTGAGTCGTTTCTGTGCTTACCTCCGATTATTGGTTGTACTTCTCAATATTTGGTTGCAGTGAGTAGTTCCACTGCTTTGCAAGCAGTTGCCATGCAAGCACCTGTTCCTAGTGGTGCTCAAGCATTGTTCCAACTTAATAATCAGAATCTACCAGAGAATGAAGTCGAGGCGTTTTTTGACGCACTCAACGATAAAAACTTATTAGCAATAAACCAAGACTTTCCCCCACAAAATAGATTTAACTTTAACGGCACTCACGGACAATACGGATGGGAGTTTTTTTATCATCTCCCTTCAATGATTGCCTCTGCTGCCATGGATAACCAACAGTATGAAACTGCAACACAGTGGTTTAAGCAAATATACAACCCAAGTGAACCCGTTGAAAATAAATGGGGTGTTCTTCCTATTAAAAATGCCTTTTCTGGGGCTCATGATAGAACATCAACCTTTTTAGGATTTAATGACCCAGATAAGCTGGCAAGCCAAAATCCTGAGTATTATGGTTACGCCACCATTCGTCAGTATTTACAAATGCTGATCCAGATGGGGGATGATCAATATAATTTAATGACCCAGGAAACCCTGCAAAAAGCCAAGATGATTTACGTGGAGGCGCAAGGTTTATTGAATATAGAACAACCTGATGATCTCTTTGATTTGTCACAAGAGGTTTGGACAAACCCATCATTAGATGATGTGCTGCAGGGAAATGCAGAGTTACTCCCTCCGTTAAATTATGAAATGTATGCTCTTACGAGTGAGCTCAGTGAACGTATTAATAATTTACGCAATTGGCAAGATATGGATGGTGAGCCGTTAAATGTACCGCTCTATGCCCCCAAAATTAATCCACGTGATTTACAAAAAGCTAACCAACAGGGCAAAGGTTCAAGCAAAACCTCTGATCAATCAAAACTTAACGTATTAGATGCACTGGAATACCCACTTATTTCTCTTGAAGCCAAAGATAAAGTCAATCGCTTAATTAGGCTCAATGAACGAATTGTTGACACTTATGACAAACTTGATGCCTATAATATTAAACTGACTTATCAGGTGGGTGTGACTACAGGCTATGAGGATAGAGATAGGGATCAAGAAGGAGTATTCCCAGAATACAGCAAAAATGAGTTCGCTACTCTTGATCTCGATAATTTACCAAGTGGCTTTCAATCCCGTACACCACAGTTTATACAAGAGCTCATGATCCGCCAGAGTGATAGTCATCTCGAGGCAGCTCGATCACGACTAGCAGAAGTGTGCAGTGAGTTTGCCGTGACGTCGGTTTATTATCTTCAAAGTTTAGTACGGCTTGGGTGGAGTTTCTTTCGGACAATCCCAAATTTAAAAGAAATTAAAGGCTTAAATAAAGAAATAAATGAGGCAAATATAGTATTAAAAAGTCAATTTTACAGTGAGAGCGAAAAAAATAAGGCAAGAGATAATAACAAGAAAGCAAAAACAAAAAGAAAACTATTATATACAAAATCGCTTGCCAAAATACCCGCTACTTTTGTTTCTGGTACCTCATTCGGTGGCTCCGATCCTATAACGTCAGATGTCATCCAGGCTCTCAATAGCAATACGGATCAACTCGATACAATTAGTGATGATATTAATAACTTTCTTATTTCTAACTTGGCCGAATATGCAAAACAAGCCGCCATTAGCCTAGCTTCATACTCCTCACAGATAGCCGAATTAACCTACGAATTAAGAGCCGCTCGCTTAGAGAAAAAAATCAATATAGCGACATTTAATATGGAAGACTCTGCTTATGGCAGTGAAAAAGCCAATGAAGGGGCGATCCGCAATGCTATCTTAAATAACGATCATTATACAGCCAGCTTAAATAACATGAACAGTATTTTTAAAACAAATTTGCAGTTAACACTTCAAATGTGTCATCTTGCTGAAGATGTATATAATAAAGTGACGGAGCAAAGTGCTTCATTCTTTCCTGATAGTATTCCCAATATTCCCATTGAAAAATTGGTATTATCATCTACTGCTTACCAATATGAGCAGAATCTAATGGAAATGGATGTAGCCTATCAAGAGTGGAAAAAAGCCAATCCGACAAACATGAATACAGTCGTATTTTCTTTACTATCAGATTTTGGTGATAAAACGTTGAAAAAGCTGCGTGAACAAGGTTCATGCGAGTTTTCACTCGATAATGATTTATTTGATGCTTACCAACCCAATCAACGAAACCGTAGAATAAAGGATATCAAGCTTCAGTTTAATGGGATTAATGAAGCAGATAAACCCTTAAGTGCTCTGTTGGTACAAACAGGGCACCAAGTATTTATGCAAAATACGGAAAAAGCCTCTAAAGACTTTATTGCCTTACACAACAAACTAGTACTGAATGGAGCTGAGACTGATACTACAGTCGTGCAGTGGCCAACGGATAATCCGATGCCTTTTAAAGGTACAGGTGCAGTTTCAAGTTGGCGTTTGGTGATTCCCTGTCTTGATAAAAGTCATGCGAAGCGATCAAAAAGAGCACGTACTGCCAAGCAGGTAGCTGTAGCTAAAGAAATGCAAAATATGTTGGATAATCATTTAAAGGATGTAACGATAGAAATCACTTACAGTGCAATTCAGTGCTAGTTCGGTCCTCAATATTTTAATATATGGCGCTGTCCATTTTAACAAGACAGCGCCTAGCATGTTGGCTTGTATTGTTCTTCGATTAAGACTGTTTTCATTTTTTTATTATCTCCTTGTG
>NZ_JBOIUB010000042.1:0-2386 GCF_050749885.1 Zooshikella sp. RANM57
TAACACACATGGAGTCAGCTTATTTAGACTGGAAATCCAGCGTATTAGAAATTAGTCGCACCGTGTCGATGGCAAAGGAAGGTCAATTTGAGGATTTTAAGGAATCCGTTAATGAGGCACTTAATAAGCCAGACACACAAATTACAGGGAGTGTGCTTGCACATACCCTGACCTTAAATAGTGAGAGTCACTGTCTGGAAGCTAGTATAGATCTTGCAGTATTGGAAATTGAAAATGATTATCCAGAAAAAGATCTTTCTTTAGGTGAAACCCGCCGAATCAAACAAGTCAGTGTCACATTACCTGCGCTCATCGAACCCTATCAAGACATTCAGGCTGTTCTGTCGTACATACCAACAGATGGTTGCTCTATACATACAAGCTTAACTCAAACAGCTACATCTCACGGATTTAATGACAGTGGAATGTTTCAGATAAACTTTGATGGTGAAAATTATCTTCCATTTGAAGGGTTGCCCATTAATAGTGGTAAGTTAGTATTGCATTTTCAAAATGCGGATAAAAATAATCTGGCCTTTGATAAACAAGAGTCAATATTACGTACTTTAAGCAATGCTATATTTCATATCAAATATACTATTCAGTATATGCAGTGATATTGATTGATTAATGAGCGATTCAACAAAGCCTTACCGCATCATTCACTATTTTCACAAGAAACAAATGCAATGGGCACGACGGAACCCAATTACCATCGATGGCAGTGCAGCAAACAAAGCAGCAGCTGAAGCGGTTTGTCAGGAACGCTATGTGACCATTGAGATACGTCAAACCAAGTATCTTAATAACCGGGTTGAGCAAGATCATCGGGGTATTAAGCGGATCACTCGATCTATGTTAGGTTTTAAATCATTCCGTAGTGCTCGGTCTACGCTGATCAGTATTGAGCGGGTTTATCAGTTAAGAAAAACGTTGCAGGTAAACCCTGAGGCAAAAGACAAAACACTTTTTGAACAATTCTGCTCATTAGCAGGCTAAGTGTGTCCAAAATAAGATTGTTTTTACGCTAAATAATTTTTGCGACAGAACCCTAAAAACTGGGATGATTTTGATGACTTTGATGGGGATGGTCCAGGCTTTACGGGGGGAATATAATGTCGGTCAAAGAAGTATTTAATTGCGAAGAATTACAGCGCAAGCTATCTAGTGAAGGGGTGGTTGAAGTGGAGCTTCCTTTATGGAAAGGAAGGTTCTGTCGCATATTTTGGACCAGCGTGATAGCCTTCCCAGCCTCTTCTAGTTCGATGATTATTTAGTAGTCAATATGAACCCTGACGAACGCTTCAAAGGTTGTCACTTTCCCAAGTGCGTTGTACTACAAGCCGTTTATTATTACCTTCGGTTTGCGTTGAGTTACCGCCATATAGAAGAGCTCATGCAAGATCGTAATGTTCCTGTCGATCACTCCAGTATTCAACGATGGGTGGTTTCCTACTCATCTAAGTTAGAAAAGCAGTTTCGAAAAAAGAAGTCACCTGTCGGCAGCAGCTGGTGCATGGACGAGACGTATATCCGGGTAAAAAAAGACTGGTACTATTTGTACAGAGCCGTGGACAAAGCGGGGCAAACCATTGACTTCTTATTGACCAAACTCCGGGACACTAAGGCTGCCAAACGGTTTTTCAAGAAGGCCATTCGCGCGAATGGCGTGCCAGAGAAGGTCACCATTGATGGCAGCGCAGCGAATAAGGCGGCGATTGAAGCAATCAATAAAGAGCTGGAGAAGCCAGTTGTTATAAGGCAAGTGAAGTACCTTAATAACATTGTTGAGCAGGATCACCGATTTATTAAGCGCATTATTCGACCAATGTTAGGCTTTAAATCATTTAATAGTGCTCGATCTACACTGATTGGTATTGAGCTGATCCATATGCTTAGGAAAAGTCAGTCTGCTGACCCAGCAACAAAACATAAAACAATATTTGAGCAATTTTGTTCATTAGCAGGATAACTGTGTCCAAGGATTCGGCTTCTTAGAAACTGAAAAATTTATGCGACAGAACCGGCTAAGTGTGCCCAAAATAAGTTTGTTTTTACGCTAAATAATTTTTGCAACAGAATCGCTCAAAGTTCCCCTCAAATATCTCAGGAAAAAGCTCAACCAAATTACTCTCTAAAATCTCGATGTAATTCTTGTATTTATTGGCTTCGTAAATGCCACCATCTTTATTAAATGCTGGGGCGAGTAATTGAAGGATTTTGTATTGATTACTAAGTACGGCTTTCTCGAAGTAGTCTAGGTGATATTTGTTTGTCATTGGTTTCCTTTTGGTGAATGTAGGTATTCATAAACTTGAAATTATTAAGCAAAACAAAGAGCAATATTCTGTCTAAAAACTCTTCACTAGACAGTTACATGAAAAAA
>NZ_JBOIUB010000043.1:0-2333 GCF_050749885.1 Zooshikella sp. RANM57
TATCCACAGTATTGTTTACATTTATATTATTCAAATATGCTAACATACATGATCTATATTGTAGACATTTTTGAACAAATCATGATTTTCTATATTGCGAACCATTAAATTTATGATTTAAAAACACTTGTTAAACACAAGTTATTATTTCTTAATTTAACTACCTACACCATGTTTAGGATATTTATTTTTAATAATCAAAATACCGACCACTAATTAAATTAGTATCAACATATGTTTCCAATACAAGATTTATAAGCGTGGTTTTCATATATTATAATTGATAAAATATAAAACCATATATCATTTACTACAATAAGTAACTGAATATAGCAATTACTATACTACCAAAGGGTAAAATATGTTTAAGTATAATTATTTTATATTTTTATTAGTTAACGTTTTTTTAACTATTTTCGTAGACCAGAGTATCGCTTCTACTTTATCCAAGTCAGAATGTGAGCCTCTATCTGTAGATAATAAAGCAACTATTGATGTGAGCGGTATAGGAGCAACTGATTACGGACATCAATTATATAATAATAGTAGAATGAAAAAACCACTGACTATCCGTTACACCGCTTATGTTAATGACAATTCTGACTGCACTATCCGTTTTACAGCGCAACAGTTGAAAGAAAATTTCAAGCTTGTTCGTCACCGAGAAAACATGACTACAGAAGAAATACCCAATAATATTCTTACTGAAATCGATGGTTATAAAATAACTAATAAACCTTATGAAGAAGATAGCTTTATTAGTGGCTATCAATTGCCATTTCTTGGAAAGAATAATAGTGTCCATAACTTTGACGAAAGTAATACTCTATTTTTATCGGTAGAAGAAAATATTTCAGGGACTCTTAATTTATGTGTATTTCCTGAGGGTCCATTGGTAGAGGACTCTCCATTTTTAAAATACAATGACTGCACTAATAGACCTATATCACAGGAATCACAACTTGAGATAATATCGCCTAATTACAAGAAGAGTGACATATTTGTAGACACTGCTCCTGAATCACTTCAGTGTGATAGCCAAACATCATGTAAAGAATTTTATACCAACTATGATGATAGCCACACGGTTAATGCTAACGATGTACCAGATACAGTAAAACGTACTTCTTTTAGTTTTAGTTTTGATGGTATCGCATCTCCTCCTGCAACGAAACTTCGATTGTTTGCACATTCTGACTGGAAATTTAATGATATTCTTGATATGAATGATCGTTTTTTTGAGCCTGGCGTTAAACTTGCGACATTATGCCTAGAAAAGGATTATGAGAATGATAACTACTACTGTAATCCAGATAGCTGGCATTATTATTCAATGTCGGTTCTTGCTTTGTACAACGGTAAATCTGTAACAGACTCTAATACTGAAATAAACATCGTTCAGGAGTATAATTTAAACGATAGTGATTCTGCAGGTACATTTAAATTTGTACTTGATGATAATGAATCAGTACCAGATAATAGTTCATCTTACGTCCCAAATAATGGGTTTTCTTTAGTACTTTTTTCTATAATGGGCTACCAAAATAGGCTTGTTGAATCAATAGATGTTTTTGATAGCTTTCGCAACTATACGATTGACTGTGTTGAATGTTCTGCGGTTGTTAGCCGTTTAGTACAAGATAATTATGGTAACCTTGAGTTGCTTTCACTAAAAGTTGGTTCTACTGGCGAGGGTGAAAATCAAAAAATCGATCTATTGAGCTATGACATCACATCATGTGATAATTATGAATTTAAGATTGATGAACAAGAAAGCTATCCATATTGTGACTTTCTAACTGATTTATTTTCTGACAATTGGTGGAAAGTCGTTGTTCCATAAAATTGAAGACCCTGTAAATATTTCTGTGTACCCACCCAGTTTTAAATATAGGGTCTAAGTCGATCTTCAAACTCAATCATAAATCGATTGAGCGCCGCTTTCCAATTTCGAATCGGCATTGTCCACTTTTTTGATGCATCCTGAATCGCTAAGAAAATAACTTTTCTTGCCGCATCATCCGTTGGAAACAATTTACGCTTTTTAATCGCTTTTCGAATGACACTGTTGAGTGACTCAATCGCATTCGTCGTATAAATCGCTCTTCGAATGTCATCAGGGTAGTTGAACAGAGTCCTTAGAACGTGTCTTAAAAATCAAAAAATACACAGATACCTAAGTAAAAGGTTAATCATTAACCGTAAAGCAGTTTCAAGAAGATAGGAATGGGCTCTTCTTCTGTTTACCATTAGTTTCGCCAAAAACAAACAGGGAACAAAAAAAGAGCCACAATGTATTATCCAACGGATCTGACTGATAAACAATGGGCAGT
>NZ_JBOIUB010000044.1:0-1859 GCF_050749885.1 Zooshikella sp. RANM57
AAATTTGGTACTGAGCCAGGCTAATTTAGAGGAAGAAATCACTACACTTGCCCTATCGAATGAAATACTTATCGCTGCCTGTGGCTCAGAGGTGGAGTTACAACTACCAAGCTTAAGCTACCCTCCCGCACTCCCTTATGATGCTAATTTCACAAGCAACAATGCAATCCTGGAAGCACATGATGTGAGTTTTGAGGAGCTTATAAATAATGCACCAGAAGCCAATGTCAACTCCAATGTACAGGAATGCTTTGCCAATCAATTAAATATAGAGCTACATAAATTATTAATAAACACTGATGTGACTGATACAACTTTGCAAAATCTTTATGGTGCTGATGCTACTTCAAGCCTTCTGTGTAATGTGGAAGAACTTTGCAAAAGAACAGGACTCGGCATCAATGAACTCAATGAGTACCTTGCCATACCTGTATTTGAGCAATCCGTATCAACGTTGTCTGCATCAGCTACAAACAATCAACCAGTCCCTTCAGGACGTTATGGATGCCAATATTTAAATCATTCAACGTTTAGTTGGAGCAGAGCTACTACAGGTAGCGGCGTACTATTAACAACAACAAATGGTGAGCTTAAATCTTATAGCATCTCCAGTGATACTTTTACAACAGATCAAATTGAAATATTTTCAATTTCTCCCTCACCCGTAGACAATAGCTTAGTTTTGTCTATTTCTTCACTTCTATCTGATGTTAATCATGATGTAATGTATATTGAGATTAATGACGAACCCGTATTGTTTGAAGAGATTAGTGGTGAAGGAATACAGTATAAAATCTTCAATGTAACCACTGAAATTTCTAATTCAATAGCGGTGAAGGTAAAACGTTCCGAGAACGAGGATTTTGTCTCAACGACCACGCTATCTTTGAGTGATAATACTGCTGCACAACTTACAAATGAATTTTTTATAAAGCTCAGTAAACTCATTCGTTATTGCCAATCAACTGGCCTATCACCACAGTTACTAAGCCGACTCATTCATGATTATGATATGCCAGGGGATATTACTTCTCTCTCCTTAATACCTAGCGGTCACATTAAACAATATATGGAACGCTATAACATTAATGAAGAAGAAGCATACGTTTTAGCCGGTCAAGAAATCAATATATACGCTGCTGCAGGGCAGCTAAGTCAGTTTGACGCATTATTTAACAACCCACCATTGGGTGGCGAGACTTTTCATATTAGTGGTGCTGAAATTAATTGTGCGCCAGATGCACCATACTCACATGACAGAGCGATCTTAAAGCGTGCCTTTATGACCGATGATGCCGAACTTGATTTACTGTCTCGTCTTGGTGGCGGTTCAAATACAGTAACACGTGATCTTCCCCATATTAGCCAGCTTTATAGGGCATGCTTATTTGCCAAAATACACAGCCTTTCTATCAAACAGCTATGGCTGACGTTTGAAATACTGGAGTTTAATTGGACTGGCTTTTGGGATCAAGATCACAATGAGCTGCATCAAGCTTTAACATCAATCGTTCAGATGATGCAATGGCTGAAAGACCAAAAGATAACGGTAGAGGCTTTATATATAATGACCTGTACCAACTATCCAGATACGTTGACACCGGAGATAGAAAGCTTTCTGTTAACGCTTTATGATGGTGTGGAAAGCTCCCTCAGAGGCAATGGTCTAAAACAAGCACTAGCACCTTATATATCAGCTCAGTTTATATTACCAGGTACACTCGAAGCCACACTGACGCAAAACTGGCTGGAAGCGATTGCTGTAGAGCGTGGACTTAATGTCTCATCAGTTGCTACAGTCGATGAGTTCTGGCAGCTCGTTGTTGCACGTTACACTAACGATAGAGAAAACCCTGATA
>NZ_JBOIUB010000045.1:0-1798 GCF_050749885.1 Zooshikella sp. RANM57
GTACTTTCTCTACCTGTTACAGGAATAAACACGCGTACGGGTGTATTAGACACAACCCCTTGGCTGATCACACTTACAGAGTCGCTGGTCGTTTCAGATCCTAGGAGATACAGCTCATAGTCATTGTCAGTCTGTGAGCTATCAAAAGTGATATTAACATATCCCCCTTTCCCAAGCTGAGGTTCTGGAATATTTTGAGCATCAAAACTCAGTATACTTTCCAAGCTTTGGTTGGCTCTTGCTACTAAATCAGTGGCAAACAAGGTATTCAGTCGGGTTCGGTAAGGTGCGTAATTGGAGTTTAAATAACAGGCACCACTTGTGCTGGAGTCGATTAGTTCATCGTAATCAATAGGGTTGTAATCGCCTGCTGATTTTTCTGTGTTAAAGACTAAAGTTTGATCTGTAACCGTCTCTTGGCTCGTTTTATTCTCTACAATAAGATTGACAGTGTAACTTTCTGTTTGCTCAACCATTGACCCGCTGGGGCTATTATAATCTATCAAAACTACAGTTTCTTCATTATCACTTGGTATGTCTACCCAATTATCATCCGTTGAGTCTACTCGTGAAGTAACATGGAGTTTATATCTAAAGAACTGAAACCCACCATTATCAGTAATGGTATATGTATATTGTGCATTTTCTTCTGTGTTTTGTACAATCTCAATACCGATATTGTAGTCATCACTACTAAGATAACTTGGTAGTGATTTAGTTATAGTTGCAGGAAATACCTGGGCAGATAAGGCTGGTGTAAATGGAATTTGTAATATCTCATCGAGTTCACATTTTACACGTGTTTGTGGACAGCCAGAAAGTGCGTTTGATATAATTGTACCCTGAAAAAGATCAGATATCACTAACCGTCCATCATGATATTCTGGAAATTCTGCACCAGGACCTGGATACATACCTAGCTGGTGAGGCTCAAAATGATCATCATTTTTATTCACAGAGTATTGTATAAAAAGGTCATGAACATTACTCAGATCGTCAGCTATTTCACTCCCTGTAAAATAAAAATCGATTGCCTCTCTAACTTCAGTATATACTTCTTCATCATTCTCTGTATATATAGTGTAAGTATGTTCGTACTCTTCCTTATGAAGACAATTGTTTAAGTCTCTAGTATCAAACATACATACAACAAAATTATTTATGTGCCCCCAATAACCTATGTTCAAATCCGCATTAATTTGAGCAGTGACATGATATAAGCCATTACTGCTTTGGCTTGAGGTTTCTAAACTGCTAATAGTCGTCAGTGTGCTGTTTGGATAAGCAGAATAATATGCAAAATGTCTTTCCACACCAATGTAGTGAAAAATCCCCATATAGCTTAGTGGCTGTAATTGAATATTGAAACTTGTTGTGAAATCACTACTACCTGGAGTTAGCGTCCAGTTAGCTATTTCAGCTATATTACTTGGAGTAACAACAGTTAAGCAATCTTCATAACTAGCTATATACTCTTGATCTCCAACCTCTAATGTCACCCCACTTTGAATGTTAATTTGAGGTGTGGGTACTGCAAGGTTGTTGATGTACCCACTTGCGAAACCGTTGATCACATTTATAAGTCCCAATGTGTCATTGTCATTATCAAACTCTTGCTCAAAGTCAACGGCTTGGTTTTCCACAAATTGATACTTTAGGTTATAAATATACCTAATTACTTTATTGTCATTTGATGTGTTTAAGTTGTTATAAAACAAACCAAACATATCATCCATGGTAGTTGCGGTTGCAGGATCAGCAGGCGTTAATTCCATCCGCGCATTAATAAAACCACCAT
>NZ_JBOIUB010000046.1:0-1544 GCF_050749885.1 Zooshikella sp. RANM57
GTGATAATGGCGACGTCAGCAATGTAATGCTTATGCTGTATTTTGCCGGTATCACTAACCACCTTCTCATAGATACCCGATTGGTAGTAGGTCGTGCTGGTGCCTGTGGGTCCATGATCAATCCGGCGCACGCGTTTTTGGTCGGGACCATACACCAGGTCGATTTGGTAATCACCGCGAATGATCTGATCAGGTTTATCAAAGGCGGTATAGCGCACAGTACGGCCATTACCGCTGGTCATGTTGCCATTGGCATCATAGCAGTAGGTAGCGTTTTGGCTGCCCGTGGTTTTGGTTAACGCATGGGGACCGGCTTGTTGGGTACCACACTTGCCTGCGTAACTGTAATCACCAACATCCGACTTATGGGTAATATTGCCTAAGGCATCGTACTGCACGCTAGTGTTTAGGGTGTTACCACTGAGTTGAGCCGTGACTTCCGTTAAACGGTTGAGTTGATCATAGGCAAACGTCTCTTGGATCTTCTGCCGCTTATCTTCCCGCTGCGTGAGGTTACCTAATTCGTCGTACGTGAAGTGTAAGTCTTCAATTTGTGTGGTACTGCCGATATAGGCACCGCTGTCTTGCAAACGACCGGTTTTGGCATCAAACACTCGTAGCGTCGTAGCCCCATTACCGTACTGTTGTTGGGTAATATTGCCTAACGCATCCACCGCCTGAGCTTGCCAGTAGGTGGTGGCATTGCTCGCCTTACCATCCGTAATCGCCGTCAGGTAGCCACGCTCGTTGTAAGTTTGCTTCGCCGTTAAGCCGGTTGGGAAAGTGGTTTGTAAGGGACGGCTATACTCGTCATAGCTGTAACTGAGAGTAAAGCTTTCTCCAAACAGGCTTTGGGTTTCTACGGTTAAGCGTCCTAAATGATCATACTGATACTGTTGGGTAATGCCATCGACCGTCACCTGATCCAGTAGCCCTTTATGCTGTTGGTCATACTGAAATTCAGAAACCCGCCAAAGTAATTTACTACTCGCTTGGGCATTTTCCGTTTGCTTCACTAAGCGATCGAGCTGGTCATAGCTGAGCTTGGTGACCTGGCCTTTGGCATCCTGCTGACGAATGAGCCGACCCAAGGCATCATATTCATAGGTCCATGCGCCTTTGTCCGGATCATTCATCGCGACCTTACGGCCCAACACATCATACGTCAGTTCGACGATATTATTGTCTGGATCTGTCGTTTGCGTCAGATTACCAAAACTGTCGTAGGTGTAGCTTAGCGTACTACCTAACGCATCAATCACCTTCACCAACTGACCGGCACCGTTGTAGTGTTCGGTTTTGGTCTGGCCTTTGGCATTAGTGAGCACCTTGTTTAAGCCTTGATACGCGACTTCACTGGTGATGCCATCAGGTTGAGTGGTTTTGATCAGCCGTAATAAGGGATCATATTCGTACGTGGTCCAATACACCTCATCACCTTTAAAATAAGGCAACGAGGTTTTCACCACCTGACCCAATGCGTTATACACGGTATCCTGGTATTGGGTTTCTCCCGTTAAGGCCAGGGTTTCGGTGCGAATCGT
>NZ_JBOIUB010000047.1:0-1489 GCF_050749885.1 Zooshikella sp. RANM57
AATCTGGTATTACCTTTACCATTTATCTTGGTGCCAGTTACAATGGCGCGTCTATTAGCACCTCACCTGATGACTGTTTAGTGTTTTCATACACTGATAACGAAAACCCTGATGACGTGCTAACCGTCTCTACAGGATCTATCTCGGGTAGTATTAATAATGTGGTCGTTGACTCTGACAAGACAGAGCCTATGGATTTCAGTGGTGCAAATGGACTGTATTTTTGGGAGCTTTTTTATTACACCCCGATGCTTGTGGTTGATAGGCTGCTTCAGTGTGGCAGTTATGATGATGCAGAATACTGGTTGAATTTTATCTTTAATCCTGCTGGTTACGTAGAAGGGCAAGGCGATGATAGAACTCACACGGACAGGCAGTGGAATTGTCGCCCTTTATATGAAGATACGGCATGGGACCAAACTCAATTAGACAGTACTGATCCTGATGCAGTGGCACAAGCAGATCCAATGCACTATAAACTCGCCACCTTTATGGTATTACTGGACCTACTTATTTTACGAGGTGACAATGCCTATCGCCGGCTAGAACGAGATACACTAGCGGAAGCTAAAATGTGGTATACGCAGGCATTAGAGCTTCTTGGCGATGAGCCAGATATTTCATTATCTATTGAGTGGGACAATCCGAGACTGATTGATGCGGAAAGTCAGACTAACACTGATGTGTTATCCTTCCTGGAGGCAAAGAACGCGGCAGGGCGTACCGCCAATAGCTTAACAGGTTTATTTTTACCCACTGAAAATGAAAAACTAAAAGGTTACTGGGAACTCCTGAATCAAAGACTGTATAACTTAAGAAATAATCTTTCCATAGATGGTCATAAGCTTAATCTTCCCTTATACGCCGAGCCTGCAGACCCCAAAGCACTCCAAAGTGCAGCGACATCGGGTAATACAGGTGCCTCTACGCCCCCTGGTGGACTCATTACCGTTCAGCGCTTCCCTGTAATCTTGAACAGTGCCCAAGCACTTGTTAATCAACTCATACAGTATGGTAATACATTAGCAGCAACGATTGAGCGTAAAGATGCTGAAGCGTTGAATATGCTAATGCAAAATCAAGCGGATGAGTTAATGGCACTTGGAATTACTGTACAAGATAAAAATATTGAGCAGCTTAAAGCCGAACAAGAAGTAGTCAATGCCAGTTTAGTGGGAGCTCAATCCCGCCTAGAGGCGTATCAGGCGTTGATCGATGAAGGTATTAGCCAAGCAGAGCAAAAGGCGATGGATAAACTTGTTGCATCGGGAGCTGATGCTATCGCTGCTAATGCGATACGTATGACGGGAGCGGGATTAGATTTAGCGCCTAATATTTTTGGTACCTCTGTGGGTGGCTCTAAATGGGGGGCAGCAGCAACCGCAACCGCCATCGGTATGGATATCGCGTCACAAAGCAATAGTACCACTGCTAACTCTTTATCCCAATCAGAACAATATCGCCGACGAGCGCAAGAATGGACCATACA
>NZ_JBOIUB010000048.1:0-1408 GCF_050749885.1 Zooshikella sp. RANM57
CTGACGCAAAACTGGCTGGAAGCGATTGCTGTAGAGCGTGGACTTAATGTCTCATCAGTTGCTACAGTCGATGAGTTCTGGCAGCTCGTTGTTGCACGTTACACTAACGATAGAGAAAACCCTGATACAAGCAACGATGCGAAATTAGCTGTATTTTGTCAGGCACTCGCGCAACTGGCACAGGTGATTAATACCTTTAAGATGAATGAAGTCGACTTATCATTTGTAGTAAACTCCCCGAATAAAATAGAAAATAGTTTAACTAAAGTTGATCTTGTTTATAATAATTTACAGTTCCTGAGTTATTTTAAAGCGTGGCAAAACAGTCTAGGTGCTCGTGCCGATGAGGGGCTTAAGTTACTACATGATGATGATTTAACCTCCGAACAACTCGCTAGCATGCTGGATACCTCTGAGTATGAGGTTTCTGCGGCATGGGATATTCTTGGAATTACTGGTGGAGAACCGCTTCTAAGCGCTATTCAAGGCTACCACACAAATGCATGGTTACAGGCATCAGCTCACATGGCAGTTGGTGTGGATGTGCTTCATCAGTTTTTATCCTTACCTTACGATGAAACAAGTTCTCAATGGAATGAAACGGCTAATAACTTACTTTCCAGCACACCTGAAGCTAAAGTCATCGAAACGTATGGGTATATAGACGAACAGCTTAGCAAAGCACTGTGCGCTTATTACTTGTCGAATATAGCATCAACTATTACTGGGGGGGATGAGCCTATCACTGACAGAGATGATATTTACCAGTATTTATTGATTGACAATTTAGTGAGTCACGAAGTGACCACTTCACGCATTGCGGAAGCGATGGCCAGTGTACAGCTTTATATCAACCGTTGTTTGAATGGCATGGAGCCTAATGCTAACAAAGACCTTTTTTTAGAGCAGTTTTTTGTTGATTGGCAGCCCTACAACAAACGATACAGTACGTGGGCAGGTGTCTCGATGCTAGCCTATTACCCCGAAAATTACCTTGAACCTACCTTACGATACAACCAAACATCACTTCAGCAGCAGTTATTAACGGAAGTGAGCCAGTCTAAGTTAACCCCTGATAGCGTTGAAGCTTCTTATCTTAATTATTTAAATGGCTTTGAGGATATTGCCAACTTAAAAGTGCTTTGTAGTTATCATCATGCGCCTGTTCTGGATGACGGAAAGAGTTATTTTATTGGCAGAACGTACACCTCACCCTTTAAATATTACTGTCGCTCACTTAACCGTGCGATGATGGACAGTGATGGAAAGTACGTTGCCTCTGCCTGGACAGACTGGGAGGAAATTGTTGCGCCCATCTCGGCGATAAATGACGAAGTCAGACCGGTGATATTCAATAACCGGCTTTATATTGCCTGGCAAGAGTGGGAGTCAGAGCCAGATGCGAGTG
>NZ_JBOIUB010000049.1:0-1329 GCF_050749885.1 Zooshikella sp. RANM57
ACAGTTAGCTTACCAGGCTAAAATATAGAGTTTGGAGGGTATACCAGAGGTGTCTTTATACATTTTGTATCTCGGTAACTAAGTGGTAGTAATACATCAATTGCAATACAACACATCAAGGAAAGTGTACTAATCAACCCAAATTGGACACATTTAGTTGAGAATTTTCAAACTCTATGGGTGACAAATCACCATTGGCAGAATGCAGTCGCTCTATTTTGTAATACTTCATATAAGCTGCCACATCTTGTTTCATAAATTCCCTCGTTGGCTGACTCACCTTAAAAAGCCAATCGTGTTTTAAGCTACCAAAGAAGCGTTCTACAACAGCATTATCCCAACAAGCACCCACATCGCCCATACTGGCTCGGATACTATAGCTCGATAACAGCTTACGATATCGCTTGCTGGTATACTGTGAGCCACGATCACTGTGAAATACAAGGCCTTTAGGCGGTGGACGTAGGTTATAGGCTTTCATTAATGCTTTGCACACCAAATCGGTTGTCATCCGCTTATCGATATGCCAGCCAACAATTCGACGAGAGTATAAATCCATCACCACGGCCAAATACATCCAACCTTCACCTGTCTTTAAGTAAGTCACATCGCCAGCCCAAATCTGGTTGGCTGCAGTGGGGTTAAAGTTCTGGTTTAACCAGTTATCGGCGCATGCTTACGCTTCGTTGTGACCCTGTAAGCCTGATGTTGTGTAACTTTTAGGTGTAGGTAGCGACCCATTTGATAGCCTTCTTTACGCAATTTCTTCACCATTTCACGATTTCCTAAACTGCCCCGGCTTTTTCTAAATAATTTTCAAATAAGGTGATAAAGCTTCAAAGTATCAAGGCTAATCACCGCTACAGGACGTTTGAGCCAATCGTAATAGCCTGATTTACTTACACTCATCACGCGGCATAACAATGCTACAGGGAAATGGTTAGATTGTTTTTTAATGAAGCAAAATTTCACTTCATTTCTTTCGCAAAGAAGGCACTGGCCTTTTTTAAAATTTCTTTCTCCATGCGTAATGCTTTGTTTTCTTTACGTAATCGTTTCAGTTCATCGCGCTCAGACTCTTCTAAGGCAATGCCTTTCTGCTGAGCTTCGTATTTTTCTTTCCACTTGTAAAGCAGGCTAGTAGCGACTCCGAGTGACTTTGCTGCATCAGCAAGACTGTAGCCTTGCTCTAGCACCATCAAAACAGCTTCATCTTTAAATGACTGAGGATAGCTTTTATGGGATTTTTTCAGACTCATATAGACCTCTTAACTCATTGACAGTATTGTCTCAAAATTAAGTGTCCGATGGCATTAGACCAGTACAAAC
>NZ_JBOIUB010000050.1:0-1309 GCF_050749885.1 Zooshikella sp. RANM57
CAATACTGTAGACACTTTTACCCAGCCATAGCCCCATAGTCGCTCAGCTGTTCATACACTTGAGCGACTTTTTGAATGCTTAAGCTTAACCCTAACTTGTCAAAAAGTTTTCTCATTAAATGTTGATTAAATTTTTTACGCTTCCATGAAATAATTGAAATTACTGTTCTATCATTGCTTCCTTTTAATAGCTGATCCTCTAATTTCAATACATTGAGTGCTGATAATGAAGCATTTAAATGAGTATGAGTGGCCTCTTTTTTCCGTGACTGGCAGTGTGTGAATCCTGCATATTGTTTAGCATCTCGAAATAAAAACTCAATTTGAAAGCGCGCTTTGTAGTAATCAATGATCGTCATTGCATCTAATTTCGTGTCGGTTGAATAAAGCAAAACCCTACGGCCTTTATTCTGAGCCGTTTGTATTAACATCACAATGTTAATTGCACGCTTAAATGTCTTTGAATAAACCTTTTTTGTATAAACCTCTATACCTTCTTGTAAGCTGCCAACGTGCTCAAAACGGTGTAGATCCTTTTCAAAGCGAACTTTTCCATCAAACTTTTTGGGGCGTCCAACACCACAGTATCCTCCCTCATAAAACCATTGTAAGTCAGCATCAACTCTCAACTTGCCCACAAGCTGTAATCCAGCTTTAACGACTGGAGTGACAAATTTTTCTTTACTGTAATAGGCATCGCCAACGAGATATAAAACGTCTTGTTCTTGAAGCTGAGGGGCAACTTCCACCACTTGTTCAGCATAGACTTCCACTCGTGTTTTATTTTTTTGATCTAGGGTTTGACGGACATCTAAGGCAAAAGCCGTATTTAATTTAAGATCAATCAAGCTAATAAGTGAAGCTTCTAAACCATGCTGACTTTGACCCGCTGAGCCATTATAAAACCACCCTAATCCTTCCGTCAGCTTGCCGGATTTGCTAATAAAGCTGGCATCAATAGCCGCTATACGGTCATTCTTGGGGAGAGCGAGCATTATTATACTGCTATTAAATCGAGAAAAATCAAATGGGCGGCTATACCAGCGGCTAAAACGCTTTTCACTCATGTGACTGTAACGACTCATATTTCTATAGGTTGCTTTGCCTTGAAATACCATTAATGTTGTTAACAATGCAGCCATAAATGTACGCTGAGGCTTATTAACATTGGACATTGAGCGTAAAACAGTTTTTACTATGCTTTCCAAAGATAGATTCCTGTGACAATACGACTTTGACAACCGCATTCTCGCAGTTTCTATCTTTGGTACAACCTACCATTCTCAGCCAAAAACTGTCCACAGTATTG
>NZ_JBOIUB010000051.1:0-1038 GCF_050749885.1 Zooshikella sp. RANM57
CCCACCGCATCGTATTGGCGATTCACCATCGCGACTTGTGGGCGTGGCTGGCCTTCAACCTGATGTGCATTCTGACGCTGTTGGATCAGCTGCCCCTGGGCGTTATAGCGAAACTCAGTGACCCGTGGCTGATCACTGTTAGCCCCGACGATGGTCTGGGTCTTATTACCCAGTTGATCGTACTGATGACGGGTAATGATGCTCTGAGTACTAACCAATCCTTGCTCGACATTCGTCACTACCCGTACTTCTGGGGAGGTCTCTTCAATCAAGCGCCCCTGGGCATCGTAGGCATAGTGCGTGGTGTTACCATTACCATCCGTCGAGCTGATCTTGTTGCCCAACGCATCATAGCTGAAAGTAGTGGTGACACCCGCTTGGTGGGAGCTGAGGATTTGACCAAAGGCATTCAAGGTATGCTGCTGGACAATGACCTTATCCGAACCACTGTCTGGCCCACTACCCACTTGGGCTTGAAGCTGGCTGATCAGCGAGGTCAGGTCACTCTGTTCCGTCACCGCACCACTGCTAAGATCCAGCGCCTGTTGATACTGATAGGTGCTGACCACCTGGCCAAAGGCATCGTAACGGGTTTCGGTGGCGTAGCCTTTAGGGTCAATCTGTAACCGCAAACGGTTATTGGCATCGTAGAAGAAGTAGCCAACCTGGCCGCGTGGGTCCGTGGCCTTGATGATGTTGCCAAAGGCATCGTAGGCCGTGTGGGTCTCATGGCCGAGCGGATCACGCTCGGCGATCTTGCGCCCGGCCGCATCAAAGGTCTGCTCACTGGTATAGGCCGCCTGTAGGGTGGTGATATCCTCTTCGGTCAGCTCATAACTGCGCTTGGCCCCACCGGGGACGGTTTGTCCGTCTTCGGTAGTGACGGTATTGACGATACCTAACCGTGCACGCTCGGCCAGTGCCCAGTCACTGTCTTCTTGAATAAGGGCCACACCCCGAGCATCGACAATGGCACTGACCCGGCCCAATGCATCATACCGGTATTGGGTCTCTGCGGCCGCCTCAGTACCCAGCGCG
>NZ_JBOIUB010000052.1:0-983 GCF_050749885.1 Zooshikella sp. RANM57
TAACACACATGGAGTCAGCTTATTTAGACTGGAAATCCAGCGTATTAGAAATTAGTCGCACCGTGTCGATGGCAAAGGAAGGTCAATTTGAGGATTTTAAGGAATCCGTTAATGAGGCACTTAATAATCCAGGCACACCAATTACAGGGAGTGAGCCTGCACATACCCTGACCTTAAATAGTGAGAGTCACTGTCTGGAAGCTAGTATCGAACTTGCCACTTTGAATCTTACTAATGACTATAATATGGCGGGACTTGGTAGCTCACGTCGAATTAAACAAATTAGCATTACATTACCTACTTTATTAGGACCCTATCAAGATATTCAGGCAGTTATGACCTATACAAATGGGCCTTTGGGTATACACTCAAGCTGCAAACAAATTGCTATATCACATGGTATGAATGATAGTGGACAATTCCAGTTGAATTTTGATGACAGAGAGTATCTTCCATTTGAAGGGCTGCCCATTGATAGTGGTAACTTAACATTTAAATTCCCTAATGCTAGTACTGATCAGAATAAACAGGTGTCTATTCTACAGCATCTGAATGATATAATACTGCATATTAATTACACTATTAGATAACTAGTATCTGTCATATGTATTCTATTTATTAAAAAAGGACTATTTTATGGATACAATTTTCCTATTAGCGAATAAAACTGTTCAGATTGTGTTAAATTACCTTTATTTTCTATTTTTTTAAAATAGAGATCAGCTCAGTAATTGTTAGCGTTTTTCCCCACATAAAAATCTTGAAAGCCAATTATCGGTTGGATTAGATATTTTTATGTAAGTACTTAATTTTTAGTATTAAAATACAACTTTTATTTTAAATCACTAAAGATCAGTGACTACCTATACTTTTTTTATCGGATCATGTAATACGTATTAAATAACTTTTTTATCAAGGTGATGATGATGTCAAAACGCCTCAGTCCTTTTATTTGTTAATTAGTTTTTAGCGCCAAAGAGCAG
>NZ_JBOIUB010000053.1:0-979 GCF_050749885.1 Zooshikella sp. RANM57
GCGCCTTGCTCCAGCACTTTGCGGTTCAAGGCATCGTATTGCAGGTCAATACGTTCGGCCTGATTGCCACTGTTCCGGCGGATAATGGCGACATTATTGCCATTGGCGTCGTAGAGCATTTCAGTGACGGCATCGCCCTGTTGGGTTTGCCATGTGGCGTTACCTGCGGCATCAGTGCCTTGAACTTGGTGACTCACACCCACCTGACGCGTGAGCACCAAGCGACCTAGGGCATCGTACTGGTTACGAGTGAGGCGGTTATCGGTATGACTCGCATCAAGCTGCGCCAATAAGGCCTGGGGATCGCTGTCGATACTGAGGCTATTACGGGCACTGTCGGGCAGTGCTTGGGCGTATTTCAGTTCTTCGACAATATGCCCCGCCGCATCGTACTCACGTTGGGTGGCATAGCCTAAGGCATCCACCAACAGGATGGCTTGGCCTTTGGCGTCATAGAAGGTGTAGGTGCTATGACCCCGGCTATCGGTGGTTTTAATGACATTGCCGTTGGCATCGTAGACCTGGGTTTGGCCGACGAGGCCATAGAAGTAACCCCGATCAATATCATGCATCAGTACTTCACGGCTGTAACGGGCCAGCTCATGGTTGTTAGCATCGTACTCAAAATGGGTTTCGCGGTATTCCCCTTGACCCACGGGTGGGGTGTGTAACATCAGCGTGTTGACATCCAACCGTTGATCATAGCTGCGCTCAGACAACCGGTTGCCAGCGGCATCATAGCCAAAGGTCTTCAGTACACCGTCGCCATCCACCTGAGCGATCAATTGATTGCGGGCATTGTAGTAAAGGGTGGTGACCTGACCATTGGCATCGGTCTCACGAATTAGATTCCCCACCGCATCGTATTGGCGATTCACCATCGCGACTTGTGGGCGTGGCTGGCCTTCAACCTGATGTGCATTCTGACGCTGTTGGATCAGCTGCCCCTGGGCGTTATAGCGAAACTCAGTGACCCGTG
>NZ_JBOIUB010000054.1:0-979 GCF_050749885.1 Zooshikella sp. RANM57
CACGGGTCACTGAGTTTCGCTATAACGCCCAGGGGCAGCTGATCCAACAGCGTCAGAATGCACATCAGGTTGAAGGCCAGCCACGCCCACAAGTCGCGATGGTGAATCGCCAATACGATGCGGTGGGCAACGTGATCCGTGAGATCGACCCCAATGGTCAAGCCACCACCTTCTACTACAACGCCCGTAATCAATTGATCGCCCAGGTGGATGGTGACGGTGTACTGAAGACCTTTGGTTATGATGCGGCGGGTAACAAGCTGTTTGAGCGCAGCTATGATCAACGGTTGGATGTCAACACGCTGATGTTACATACGCCACCGATGGGTCAAGGGGAGTATCGCGAAACCCATTTTGAGTACGATGCTAACAACCATGAGCTGGCCCGTTACAGCCGTGAAGTGCTGATGCATGATATTGATCGGGGTTACTTCTATGGTCGCGTCGGCCAAACCCAGGTCTACGATGCCAATGGCAATGTCATTAAAACTACGGACAGCCGGGGTCATAGCACTTACACCTTCTACGATGCCAAAGGCCAGGCCATCCTGTTGGTGGATGCCTTAGGCTATGCCACCCAACGCCAGTACGATGCGGCGGGACATATTGTCGAAGAACTGAAATACGCCCAAGCACTGCCCGACAGTGCCCGTAATAGCCTCAGTATCGACAGTGATCCCCAGGCCCTATTGGCACAGCTCGATGCGAGTCATACCGATAACCGCATCACCCGCAACCAGTACGATGCCTTAGGTCGCCTGGTGCTCACGCGTCAGGTGGGTGTGAGTCACCAGGTTCAAGGCACTGATGCCGCGGGTAATCGCCAGTGGCAAACCCAACAGGGTGATGCCATCACTGAAATGCTCTACGACGCCAATGGCAATAATGTCGCCATTATCCGCCGGAACAGTGGCAATCAGGCCGAACGTATTGACCTGCAATACGATGCCTTGAACCGCAAAGTGCTGGAGCAAGGCGC
>NZ_JBOIUB010000055.1:0-887 GCF_050749885.1 Zooshikella sp. RANM57
TCGCTTGCAACACCATCATTCACAATACCGCAAGAAAGCTTTTTACATCAAGCTGCTGAAATGTTCCCTTCATGTAAAGAACAAATATTAGAAATAGGCGCTCATCAATCACTAAGCTTTGTTTATATGGAGCAGCCAGAACATACACGTGTGCGTGGCTTGTTTCAACCACAATTTACACGTGCCGCCATCAATCAATTTCGTCCTCGTTTACAAAAAATTGTTTCTGAGATGCTTGATAAAATAAATCCACAAAACCAAGTTGAGTTGAGATATGAGTTTGCAGAGCCTTTTGCGATACGAGCTTTGAGAGAATATATGTGGCCCCCGAAGTTTGATGGGGAGCTATTTTTTCTCTGGGTTGACGCTTTACTTGCTATTAGGTCTCAATCCATGATTAGTGATCCACAAGGAACGATAGAACATTACCTAAAACTCAATGAAGCTGTGTTGGATTATATTCGATCCATCGTGATAGATCGACGTATAAATCCAAGCAATGATCTACTCAGTCACTGGATAAAAACGGCTTTTGATGAAAATGATGAGCAACCTGAAAGAATGCTGTTAGAAAACCTCAAGGTTATTATTGTCGCTGGAATTGTGACAACACCTAACTCAATTATTAATACCATTCGATTGCTTTGTGCTCACCCAGAACAATTTGAAGAAGTTAAAGCCAATCTAAACCTTGTTCCTCAAGCGTTTAAAGAAAGCCTTCGCCACTCTGCAACTGTTCAAATGACATATCGACGAGCTGCGAAAGACTTTGAAATTCACGGAGTAGAGATTCATGCCAATGATAATATTGGCCTATGTCTTGGTGCCGCTAATCGAGATCCACGTATTTTTGAGTCTCCTCATATATTTAATATCCATCGCAAAGA
>NZ_JBOIUB010000056.1:0-828 GCF_050749885.1 Zooshikella sp. RANM57
ATCAACATTTAATGAGAAAACTTTTTGACAAGTTAGGGTTAAGCTTAAGCATTCAAAAAGTCGCTCAAGTGTATGAACAGCTGAGCGACTATGGGGCTATGGCTGGGTAAAAGTGTCTACAGTATTGAATTATAAGACAACCAGAAAATTAAAATATTTGATAGACCATACCAAAAATTACAAACAATAACAGTAAGCATAAAAATAAAATGGACGTTAAAACTTTAGCAATAAAAAGCAATTTTCAGCGTTAAATAGAGAAACAGCTATTAACAATATTTCCAAAACAGCTTACGCATATAAACCTGTAAGTTTTAACCGACAGTTATTAATTACTTATTAATAAGAAATAATATTAACTTGCACTTTCGATCCAATAATAAATCAAAATATTACTTACGTTTATTATCAAATGAATTATAATTCAATAAACCTCTATAGCCTCTTATCCATTCCCACTATAGACACCTAATACATTACCTACACTTATCATTATCTTGTTATTGCAAGGCATTAATGATGAAGTTTCAGACTTGGCCAATACTGGTTCTAATCATTGCCAGTAATGTCTACAACCATCGAGGTGGCCTGGATGCAATGGGTGGCCACACAGATAGCGCTACAGAGCAATATCATTGCCATACAGATACTTACTTCAGTATGGCACCAAAAGTCTATTACCGTAAAAACTGGAAACACTGGACTGTACTGGTCAACCCAAATTGGACACATTTAGTTGAGAATTTTCAAACTCTATGGGTGACAAATCACCATTGGCAGAATGCAGTCGCTCTATGTTGTAATACTTCATATAAGCCGCCACATCTT
>NZ_JBOIUB010000057.1:0-701 GCF_050749885.1 Zooshikella sp. RANM57
CACAGGAGGGAAAATGACAACCTTTGAAACGCTCATGAGGACTCATAGTGACGACAAAACAACCAGAGTAGAGTATTAGCAGGAGTGTAAAAGGCTATCACGGCGGGTCAAACTTTGCGACAGAACCCCTTATAGCATTCTATGTGCAACCTGTTGCACATGATCATAAAATGGTCAAATCACTAGTAGGTATCACCCACAATGCAATAGGCGCAACCTGTTGCATACATCAGTCATATAACACAAGTTCATCCTATTAATTCACACTCTAATCAAGCAATAACGTAATATATGCAACAGGTTGCACCCATAATCCACATTGCTTTGATTAATTGAAGTGGAGTAGGGGAGGGCAGGGCAGATGTTATCGTGTAAACTCAAGGAGCAGTAATGGATTCAGACAGAATAATAAAAGAGCTAGATCAGTATCTCTCTAACTTTTGGGATAAAGGCATCGTCCAACAAACACAAATCATTATTGGGCTACTAGAACAAAATGGGTTCTGTGGACTAGCAGGCTAAGTGTGCCCAAAATAAGTTTGTTTTTACGCTAAATAATTTTTGCAACAGAATCGAAAAAAGCGTGCTCTTTAATATGGCCCAATCAAAACTCATTCTATATGCGGAAGGAATATTTCATGAGTTAAGACTGTTAAAGAGCACTATTTCATAGGAGACCTTGCGGCTAATTTCTAGTTATA
>NZ_JBOIUB010000058.1:0-615 GCF_050749885.1 Zooshikella sp. RANM57
TGCACGGATGAACCGCGAGGGAGACTGGGCGTTGGATCTGACCAACTCCCCAGGCCTCTCTGCAAATCAAGCCTATGAGTACTACTACGAGGCCTTGACCCCAGAAGGCACGGTGATTAACCGGGGTGAGGGTATCTTCCGTACCACACAAAATGCCAAGCACGGCGAGACCTTTGATCTGCGCTTTGGCTTACAGCAACAGGCAGCCACCGCCGCGGCGAATGGTGAAGCGGCGAAACCCAGTCAGCAAACCCTGAAGGACCTGCAACTACGCTGGGCCAACTTAGGCGGTTACCAAGGCAAACTGAAGTTCGATTGGAATGCAGGTTTTGGCGAGGCCAAAGGCTCCGAAATTGTTGAGGCCAGTGCCGGTCAGGTGAACCTACAACCCAACGTGTCCCTGGAAAATGCCGAAGGTCGTACCTTCACCTACACCGTCAATGTTTATAAGCAAAATGCTCAGGGTGAGTGGGAGCTGTTGGACTGGTTGCAAGGGGATTACAGCTTTGCCGCTGAGCGGGGTGAGTCGGGCGAGTTTAGCGCCAAGGCCCACCACCAGCTCAGTAGTTTCCATGCCTTGGACCAGGGTAGCGTTACGCACCGCAATACCGGTCG
>NZ_JBOIUB010000059.1:0-607 GCF_050749885.1 Zooshikella sp. RANM57
AATGGGGGGCAGCAGCAACCGCAACCGCCATCGGTATGGATATCGCGTCACAAAGCAATAGTACCACTGCTAACTCTTTATCCCAATCAGAACAATATCGCCGACGAGCGCAAGAATGGACCATACAACGTGACAGCGCTCAAGATGAAGTATTGCAAATACAGGCACAACAAGAAGCTTTAGTGACTCAAATGGAAGCAGCTGAGCTGCAAAAAAACTACCTAGAGACGCAGCGTGCACAAACGCAAGCACAAAGAACATTTTTGCAAACAAAATTTACCAATGAGGCGCTTTACAGTTGGATGCAGGGGCGTTTATCTACCGTGTACTACCAGTTTTACGATTTAACTGTTTCTCGTTGTCAACGAGCAGAAGCGGGTTATCAGTGGGAAACCGAAGACACTCGGTTTTTCATCAAACCGGGTGCATGGGATGATAATCATGCAGGCTTACTCTCTGGGGAAGCGCTACAACTGAACTTAACACACATGGAGTCAGCTTATTTAGACTGGAAATCCAGCGTATTAGAAATTAGTCGCACCGTGTCGATGGCAAAGGAAGGTCAATTTGAGGATTTTAAGGAATCCGTTAATGAGGCACTTAATAA
>NZ_JBOIUB010000060.1:0-480 GCF_050749885.1 Zooshikella sp. RANM57
TACTCTGGTTGTTTTGTCGTCACTATGAGTCCTCATGAGCGTTTCAAAGGTTGTCATTTTCCCTCCTGTGTTGTACTGCAGGCGGTGTATTATTACCTTCGGTTTGCACTGAGCTACCGTGATATTGAAGAGATTCTGTTAGATCGGAATGTCATCGTTGATCACGCCACTATTCAGCGTTGGGTCGTTACCTACTCAGCCAAACTCGAAAAATCGTTTCGTAAAAAGAAGCCTCCCGTGGGCAAGAGCTGGTTTATCGATGAAACCTATATCAAGGTCAAAGGCCAATGGTATTACCTGTACAGGGCCGTCGATAAAGCAGGTCAAACCATTGATTTCTTATTGACCAAACACCGCGATACTAAGGCGGCTAAACGCTTTCTCTCCAAGGCGATCAGGGCGAATGGCCTTCCAGAGACAATTACCATCGATGGCAGTGCAGCAAACAAAGCAGCAGCTGAAGCGGTTTGTCAGGAACGC
>NZ_JBOIUB010000061.1:0-474 GCF_050749885.1 Zooshikella sp. RANM57
CCTGCCTGAGAAATAATCTCTGCTTCTCTGGCATGGAACTTAGCGTTCAGTACTTCATGAGGAATCTTAGCTTTTGTTAAAGCTTGAGAAACTCTTTCTGAAGATTGCTCATGGAATGTACATTCCATGAGCCTATGGGTGTATGCGTCAACCATGCGTGTATCCCTACCCCCTATAACAGACAGTATTTAATTTATTTATTTATTTTATTTTTTATTTAATTTAATTTATTTTCTATTTATTTTTTAATTAATTAATTTATTTATTTTCCTGATTTTATTTTTAATCTTTATTTGTAGTGTTTTATTATTTTTTAAATTAAAATAATGCATAGAAAAATACTTAACAAAAAAACAAATCCATTAATTAAGATCTGATTTATTGTTTTAATTAAATAGCTTGATGTTGATTTAATGATGTCTTTCTTTGAGGAGTTATCTGTGGGGGTGATCTTATATCAATCCATCATCCAGA
>NZ_JBOIUB010000062.1:0-417 GCF_050749885.1 Zooshikella sp. RANM57
CTAATTACTTTATTGTCATTTGATGTGTTTAAGTTGTTATAAAACAAACCAAACATATCATCCATGGTAGTTGCGGTTGCAGGATCAGCAGGCGTTAATTCCATCCGCGCATTAATAAAACCACCATAGTAGTAGGGCACACCATTTTGAACATCATTATAATCAGTTTGCTGATAGTGGTTGTTCCCACTCTCATTGACTTTTCTTTTATCATAAAGCATAAATAAAATGGCATTCTGCATGGGGTGGAATGTCAAGTAAAAGCCTATATTTTCCAGTTGGGGAGGTACATCATCAGCACCGTCATTCATAAAGTAATCATAATCAGTAATCCTAAAATTATTGCTGGCTGACCAGTCCCCATTGAATTTCTGGTATATTATTTTAATTACCTTATAGCGACTCTCTGCTGTAGGA
>NZ_JBOIUB010000063.1:0-385 GCF_050749885.1 Zooshikella sp. RANM57
TGTATGGTCCATTCTTGCGCTCGTCGGCGATATTGTTCTGATTGGGATAAAGAGTTAGCAGTGGTACTATTGCTTTGTGACGCGATATCCATACCGATGGCGGTTGCGGTTGCTGCTGCCCCCCATTCAGATCCTCCCGAAGCCATACCAAACTGATTAGGCGCTAAATCTAATCCCGCTCCCGTCATACGTATCGCATTAGCAGCGATAGCATCAGCTCCCGATGCAACAAGTTTATCCATCGCCTTTTGCTCTGCCTGGCTAATACCTTCATCGATCAACGCCTGATACGCCTCTAGGCGGGATTGAGCTCCCACTAAACTGGCATTGACTACTTCTTGTTCGGCTTTAAGCTGCTCAATATTTTTATCTTGTACAGTAATTC
>NZ_JBOIUB010000064.1:0-355 GCF_050749885.1 Zooshikella sp. RANM57
AGGTGATATTTGTTTGTCATTGGTTTCCTTTTGGTGAATGTAGGTATTCATAAACTTGAAATTATTAAGCAAAACAAAGAGCAATATTCTGTCTAAAAACTCTTCACTAGACAGTTACATGAAAAAAATACTACTTTAGAGATAGATAAGAGTGAGGCGCAAGTATGACAGGGAAACAAGCTTTTAAAGAGTCGCTTAAAGAACTCTTGACCAGCAAAGCTTTCTGGGGTTTTGGTCTTTTTTGGTGCTCTTTAATGATTTTAACTCATGAGTTGTTGCATGCTATCTCCCCTTAAGTGAGTTAAAATGTACTACATTGATGAGCACTGCCTATTTTCCGCTAAGTTTGTAGATC
>NZ_JBOIUB010000065.1:0-344 GCF_050749885.1 Zooshikella sp. RANM57
GCAATTTAGAGAAGCGTGTAAAGGGTATTTAACCTGGACTGAGAGTAAAGAACTGTACAATGCGATAAAGGGCTTTACCCAACAAATGGAGGCGTGCCATCGTCAAGTCAGTGTGCATGCCAACCCACAGTTAAAAAACATAACTGCATTAGGGCTAGGTTCAGCACCTCGATTAGGAAAAACATTCAGCGCCCATGTGTCACCTCGTGCTGAGTATTACACAACCTCAGATGCCGTTTCTTCGATGTTTTCTCCTGCCGCGTATCTTACTGAGCTGTATATGTATGGAAAACAGCTCGATTCTAACTCAAATTACGCGTTAGATACTCGTCGGCCTGATTTAC
>NZ_JBOIUB010000066.1:0-323 GCF_050749885.1 Zooshikella sp. RANM57
ACCAAATCGGTTGTCATCCGCTTATCGATATGCCAGCCAACAATTCGACGAGAGTATAAATCCATCACCACGGCCAAATACATCCAACCTTCACCTGTCTTTAAGTAAGTCACATCGCCAGCCCAAACCTGGTTGGCTGCAGTGGGGTTAAAGTTGTGGTTTAACCAGTTATCGGCCACTGAATCAGCATGCTTACGCATCGTTGTGACCCTGTAAGCCTGATGTTGTGTAACTTTTAGGTGTAACCGATGCATGATGTTGCGAACTTGGTAGCGACCCATTTGATAGCCTTCTTTACGCAATTTCTTCACCATTTCACGATT
>NZ_JBOIUB010000067.1:0-322 GCF_050749885.1 Zooshikella sp. RANM57
ACAACACAGGAGGGAAAATGACAACCTTTGAAACGCTCATGAGGACTCATAGTGACGACAAAACAACCAGAGTATTAGCAGGAGTGTAAAAGGCTATCACGGCGGGTCAAACTTTGCGACAGAACCCATATTATCTCAGGCAAGACTCAGTTGATTATAAATCGAAAGCCATTCATTTCAATTTTAGTTACAGTGTTGATGGTAATATAAGTGACTTACTTTTCCAATATACGCATTTAGCGCCCACAAATTGTGAGTCGTTTCTGTGCTTACCTCCGATTATTGGTTGTACTTCTCAATATTTGGTTGCAGTGAGTAGTTC
>NZ_JBOIUB010000068.1:0-307 GCF_050749885.1 Zooshikella sp. RANM57
GACTGTACTGGTCAACCCAAATTGGACACATTTAGTTGAGAATTTTCAAACTCTATGGGTGACAAATCACCATTGGCAGAATGCAGTCGCTCTATGTTGTAATACTTCATATAAGCCGCCACATCTTGTTTCATAAATTCCCTCGTTGGCTGACTTACCTTAAAAAGCCAATCGTGTTTCAAGCTACCAAAGAAGCGTTCTACAACAGCATTATCCCAACAAGCACCCACATCGCCCATACTGGCTCGGATACTATAGCTCGATAACAGCTTACGATATCGCTTGCTGGTATACTGTGAGCCACGAT
>NZ_JBOIUB010000069.1:0-306 GCF_050749885.1 Zooshikella sp. RANM57
CATAATAAGTTTCACTTTTTGAAGCACAATAACCGTAGTTTGCCTCTCCTTTAAAACGGCTACAGCTTTTTGCTCGTTTAAAGTGGCTCACGGGTAAAGGAAAAGCATCGACAATATGGAGTGGGTCCGTGATTGTTCCCAGTGCCATAGTGACTCGTTTTTGCAACTGCTGTTTTACTGCCCATAAGTTTGCTGCTTGCTTTGAAAATTGGCTTCTTGAGCCGATACCTGGAAAATAATTTCGCCAATGTTCACGAAAATACCGCCAGATATGAGTATCTTCATCTAACCCAAAAAACTCGCCGA
>NZ_JBOIUB010000070.1:0-298 GCF_050749885.1 Zooshikella sp. RANM57
CGACCGGTATTGCGGTGCGTAACGCTACCCTGGTCCAAGGCATGGAAACTACTGAGCTGGTGGTGGGCCTTGGCGCTAAACTCGCCCGACTCACCCCGCTCAGCGGCAAAGCTGTAATCCCCTTGCAGCCAGTCCAAAAGCTCCCACTCACCCTGTGCATTTTGCTTGTAGACATTGACGGTGTAGGTGAAGGTACGACCTTCGGCATTTTCCAGGGACACGTTGGGTTGTAGGTTCACCTGACCGGCACTGGCCTCAACAATTTCGGAGCCTTTGGCCTCGCCAAAACCTGCATTCC
>NZ_JBOIUB010000071.1:0-285 GCF_050749885.1 Zooshikella sp. RANM57
TTTGGTTGGCTCTTGCTACTAAATCAGTGGCAAACAAGGTATTCAGTCGGGTTCGGTAAGGTGCGTAATTGGAGTTTAAATAACAGGCACCACTTGTGCTGGAGTCGATTAGTTCATCGTAATCAATTAATCCATCTGTGCAACCTGTGTAAATAGATCTAATTACTTTATTGTCATTTGATGTGTTTAAGTTGTTATAAAACAAACCAAACATATCATCCATGGTAGTTGCGGTTGCAGGATCAGCAGGCGTTAATTCCATCCGCGCATTAATAAAACCACCAT
>NZ_JBOIUB010000072.1:0-274 GCF_050749885.1 Zooshikella sp. RANM57
GTGCTAGAGCAAGGCTACAGTGTTGCTGATGCAGCAAAGTCACTCGGAGTCGCTACTAGCCTGCTTTACAAGTGGAAAGAAAAATACGAAGCTCAGCAGAAAGGCATTGCCTTAGAAGAGTCTGAGCACGATGAGCTGAAACGATTGCGTAAAGAAAACAAAGCATTACGCATGGAGAAAGAAATTTTAAAAAAGGCCAGTGCCTTCTTTGCGAAAGAAATGAAGTGAAATTTTGCTTCATTAAAAAACAATCTAACCATTTCCCTGTAGCATT
>NZ_JBOIUB010000073.1:0-274 GCF_050749885.1 Zooshikella sp. RANM57
TCACAAAAATTGGTTTTTTGCGATTGCTAATAAGGTCTTTTAAACACTCGATAAAAACATCTGAGTTAAAGCGCTCTGTATAAACATGATACCAAAAACCACCTGTATTCGAGAGCGCTGAAATAGCATTAATGCCTTGTCTTTTGCTGAACTGTAGGTGTCTGGCCTTTTAAACCCCATGTTCTCATAAGTGGGTCATCAGAGCGGATTGAAGCCTCGTCCAGCCAAAATATTTCAGCTCCCTCTTTTTTGGCTAATTGCTTTATCTTTGGGT
>NZ_JBOIUB010000074.1:0-256 GCF_050749885.1 Zooshikella sp. RANM57
ACGGTTAGCACGTCATCAGGGTTTTCGTTATCAGTGTATGAAAACACTAAACAGTCATCAGGTGAGGTGCTAATAGACGCGCCATTGTAACTGGCACCAAGATAAATGGTAAAGGTAATACCAGATTGAGTACTTTCTCTACCTGTTACAGGAATAAACACGCGTACGGGTGTATTAGACACAACCCCTTGGCTGATCACACTTACAGAGTCGCTGGTCGTTTCAGATCCTAGGAGATACAGCTCATAGTCATTGT
>NZ_JBOIUB010000075.1:0-256 GCF_050749885.1 Zooshikella sp. RANM57
ACGGTTAGCACGTCATCAGGGTTTTCGTTATCAGTGTATGAAAACACTAAACAGTCATCAGGTGAGGTGCTAATAGACGCGCCATTGTAACTGGCACCAAGATAAATGGTAAAGGTAATACCAGATTTCGTACTTTCTCTACCTGTTACAGGAATAAACACGCGTACGGGTGTATTAGACACAACCCCTTGGCTGATCACACTTACAGAGTCGCTGGTCGTTTCAGATCCTAGGAGATACAGCTCATAGTCATTGT
>NZ_JBOIUB010000076.1:0-255 GCF_050749885.1 Zooshikella sp. RANM57
TGATGGGTGTAAGTAAATCAGGCTATTACGATTGGCTCAAACGTCCTGTAGCGGTGATTAGCCTTGATACTTTGAAGCTTTATCACCTTATTCGAAAATTATTTAGAAAAAGCCGGGGCAGTTTAGGAAATCGTGAAATGGTGAAGAAATTGCGTAAAGAAGGCTATCAAATGGGTCGCTACCAAGTTCGCAACATCATGCATCGGTTACACCTAAAAGTTACACAACATCAGGCTTACAGGGTCACAACGATGC
>NZ_JBOIUB010000077.1:0-255 GCF_050749885.1 Zooshikella sp. RANM57
TGGGTTGGCATGCACACTGACTTGACGATGGCACGCCTCCATTTGTTGGGTAAAGCCCTTTATCGCATTGTACAGTTCTTTACTCTCAGTCCAGGTTAAATACCCTTTACACGCTTCTCTAAATTGCTGAAAGCTTTTTTTTGTCACATCAACGAAAGGTGTGTTATCTATATCCGCTAATTTATCTAGATAATCACGGATAATTTTTTTGTTCTTAATCATTGATGCGTACATAGTTAAATCCATCGTTAAAAT
>NZ_JBOIUB010000078.1:0-255 GCF_050749885.1 Zooshikella sp. RANM57
GCAAATAAGCATGCCCTATAAAGCTGGCTAATATGGGGAAGATCACGTGTTACTGTATTTGAACCGCCACCAAGACGAGACAGTAAATCAAGTTCGGCATCATCGGTCATAAAGGCACGCTTTAAGACCGCTCTGTCATGTGAGTATGGTGCATCTGGCGCACAATTAATTTCAGCACCACTAATATGAAAAGTCTCGCCACCCAATGGTGGGTTGTTAAATAATGCGTCAAACTGACTTAGCTGCCCTGCAGCA
>NZ_JBOIUB010000079.1:0-255 GCF_050749885.1 Zooshikella sp. RANM57
ATATAAACTGAGCTGATATATAAGGTGCTAGTGCTTGTTTTAGACCATTGCCTCTGAGGGAGCTTTCCACACCATCATAAAGCGTTAACAGAAAGCTTTCTATCTCCGGTGTCAACGTATCTGGATAATTGGTACAGGTCATTATATATAAAGCCTCTACCGTTATCTTTTGGTCTTTCAGCCATTGCATCATCTGAACGATTGATGTTAAAGCTTGATGCAGCTCATTGTGATCTTGATCCCAAAAGCCAGTCC
>NZ_JBOIUB010000080.1:0-255 GCF_050749885.1 Zooshikella sp. RANM57
TATTGATTTCTTGACCGGCTAAAACGTATGCTTCTTCTTCATTAATGTTATAGCGTTCCATATATTGTTTAATGTGACCGCTAGGTATTAAGGAGAGAGAAGTAATATCCCCTGGCATATCATAATCGTGAATGAGTCGGCTTAGTAACTGTGGTGATAGGCCAGTTGATTGGCAATAACGAATGAGTTTACTGAGCTTTATAAAAAATTCATTTGTAAGTTGTGCAGCAGTATTATCACTCAAAGATAGCGTGG
>NZ_JBOIUB010000081.1:0-255 GCF_050749885.1 Zooshikella sp. RANM57
TGGGTTGGCATGCACACTGACTTGACGATGGCACGCCTCCATTTGTTGGGTAAAGCCCTTTATCGCATTGTACAGTTCTTTACTCTCAGTCCAGGTTAAATACCCTTTACACGCTTCTCTAAATTGCCGAAAGCTTTTTTTTGTCACATCAACGAAAGGTGTGTTATCTATATCCGCTAATTTATCTAGATAATCACGGATAATTTTTTTGTTCTTAATCATTGATGCGTACATAGTTAAATCCATCGTTAAAAT
>NZ_JBOIUB010000082.1:0-255 GCF_050749885.1 Zooshikella sp. RANM57
TATCAGGGTTTTCTCTATCGTTAGTGTAACGTGCAACAACGAGCTGCCAGAACTCATCGACTGTAGCAACTGATGAGACATTAAGTCCACGCTCTACAGCAATCGCTTCCAGCCAGTTTTGCGTCAGGGTGGCTTCGAGTGTACCTGGTAATATAAACTGAGCTGATATATAAGGTGCTAGTGCTTGTTTTAGACCATTGCCTCTGAGGGAGCTTTCCACACCATCATAAAGCGTTAACAGAAAGCTTTCTATCT
>NZ_JBOIUB010000083.1:0-255 GCF_050749885.1 Zooshikella sp. RANM57
GTTTTGGTCTTTTTTGGTGCTCTTTAATGATTTTAACTCATGAGTTGTTGCATGCTATCTCCCCTTAAGTGAGTTAAAATGTACTACATTGATGAGCACTGCCTATTTTCCGCTAAGTTTGTAGATCCCGTAATAAATAATTAACTAAAATATCATACAAATATACCTCTTTATAGGTATATTCACTTACGCAATGGTGAATGTACAAAACACTTGTATATGTTGGTATCTGAATATAACTAGAAATTAGCCGCA
>NZ_JBOIUB010000084.1:0-255 GCF_050749885.1 Zooshikella sp. RANM57
TAAGGCGGCTAAACGCTTTCTCTCCAAGGCGATCAGGGCGAATGGCCTTCCAGAGACAATTACCATCGATGGCAGTGCAGCAAACAAAGCAGCAGCTGAAGCGGTTTGTCAGGAACGCTATGTGACCATTGAGATACGTCAAACCAAGTATCTTAATAACCGGGTTGAGCAAGATCATCGGGGTATTAAGCGGATCACTCGATCTATGTTAGGTTTTAAATCATTCCGTAGTGCTCGGTCTACGTTGATCGGTAT
>NZ_JBOIUB010000085.1:0-255 GCF_050749885.1 Zooshikella sp. RANM57
GGGAGGGTAGCTTAAGCTTGGTAGTTGTAACTCCACCTCTGAGCCACAGGCAGCGATAAGTATTTCATTCGATAGGGCAAGTGTAGTGATTTCTTCCTCTAAATTAGCCTGGCTCAGTACCAAATTTCGTAAATCAGGCCGACGAGTATCTAACGCGTAATTTGAGTTAGAATCGAGCTGTTTTCCATACATATACAGCTCAGTAAGATACGCGGCAGGAGAAAACATCGAAGAAACGGCATCTGAGGTTGTGTA
>NZ_JBOIUB010000086.1:0-255 GCF_050749885.1 Zooshikella sp. RANM57
GCCTGGACAGACTGGGAGGAAATTGTTGCGCCCATCTCGGCGATAAATGACGAAGTCAGACCGGTGATATTCAATAACCGGCTTTATATTGCCTGGCAAGAGTGGGAGTCAGAGCCAGATGCGAGTGATCCTACAGCAGAGAGTCGCTATAAGGTAATTAAAATAATATACCAGAAATTCAATGGGGACTGGTCAGCCAGCAATAATTTTAGGATTACTGATTATGATTACTTTATGAATGACGGTGCTGATGAT
>NZ_JBOIUB010000087.1:0-255 GCF_050749885.1 Zooshikella sp. RANM57
GCTTAAAAATAAGCTGCTCATGGTACCATCGTGTTCCAGATTAAGTTCTTCAATTGCACTGTCATCATTCGTCATCTTGTCAGGCCGTCCGAGCTGGCATATATCATTTTTGAAAAAACTTTTAGCAACTTAGTGCCGACCTGCAATACAGTTAGCTTACCAGGCTAAAATATAGAGTTTGGAGGGTATACCAGAGGTGTCTTTATACATTTTGTATCTCGGTAACTAAGTGGTAGTAATACATCAATTGCAATA
>NZ_JBOIUB010000088.1:0-255 GCF_050749885.1 Zooshikella sp. RANM57
TTGTTGGTGGGATTGTAGCTATTGTGCAATGGTTATGGGAAATCTTTGGCCCCAAACATATTCCACCTTCACCGCTGCAGAATTACACAAACCAGGTTGTTAAACCAAATGGTTTTTTTTACCAGTCAACAGGGTACTTTCTCTCTGCTAAAACAAACTGGGAAGGTCGTGGCCAACTTTTTCAATTTCATGTAAATGAGTTAGTGTGGGAAGATGGTCACCATAATATGGTCATGCTCAATGACTCAATCAGTG
>NZ_JBOIUB010000089.1:0-255 GCF_050749885.1 Zooshikella sp. RANM57
GGGAGGGTAGCTTAAGCTTGGTAGTTGTAACTCCACCTCTGAGCCACAGGCAGCGATAAGTATTTCATTCGATAGGGCAAGTGTAGTGATTTCTTCCTCTAAATTAGCCTGGCTCAGTACCAAATTTTGTAAATCAGGCCGACGAGTATCTAACGCGTAATTTGAGTTAGAATCGAGCTGTTTTCCATACATATACAGCTCAGTAAGATACGCGGCAGGAGAAAACATCGAAGAAACGGCATCTGAGGTTGTGTA
>NZ_JBOIUB010000090.1:0-255 GCF_050749885.1 Zooshikella sp. RANM57
GCCTGGACAGACTGGGAGGAAATTGTTGCGCCCATCTCGGCGATAAATGACGAAGTCAGACCGGTGATATTCAATAACCGGCTTTATATTGCCTGGCAAGAGTGGGAGTCAGAGCCAGATGCGAGTGGTCCTACAGCAGAGAGTCGCTATAAGGTAATTAAAATAATATACCAGAAATTCAATGGGGACTGGTCAGCCAGCAATAATTTTAGGATTACTGATTATGATTACTTTATGAATGACGGTGCTGATGAT
>NZ_JBOIUB010000091.1:0-255 GCF_050749885.1 Zooshikella sp. RANM57
TTGTTGGTGGGATTGTAGCTATTGTGCAATGGTTATGGGAAATCTTTGGCCCCAAACATATTCCACCTTCACCGCTGCAGAATTACACAAACCAGGTTGTTAAACCAAATGGTTTTTTTTACCAGTCTACAGGGTACTTTCTCTCTGCTAAAACAAACTGGGAAGGTCGTGGCCAACTTTTTCAATTTCATGTAAATGAGTTAGTGTGGGAAGATGGTCACCATAATATGGTCATGCTCAATGACTCAATCAGTG
>NZ_JBOIUB010000092.1:0-255 GCF_050749885.1 Zooshikella sp. RANM57
CACTCAGCGATCGCGCTCGACCTGGACGAGGTTTTGGAGCTAATGCGTCTACCCCCTCTGTTCTAGCAATTTTTAACCATTTGAAAATACTCTTTTCTCCCAACCCATAGCTACGGGTAACATTGGCAGGTGACTCACCGTCAAATACTCTCTGAACGGCTAAACGTCTTAATAATGCTTTTTCTTCTGTTGATAACTGTCGGGCATCATATTTCATACTAATAAGTATGGCATAATTCTAGAAAGTATCCATTA
>NZ_JBOIUB010000093.1:0-255 GCF_050749885.1 Zooshikella sp. RANM57
TATTTTGTGCAATCAATTCTAAATCGATAAATGTTCTTTCTAGCAGTGATTCCCCCTTTTTAAGTGGCATCCGAGCAGTGCCTGTCTGTCGAATGTAATTCCATACCAGTTCATCAGGATTAAGATCAGGGGCATAGGGTGGCAAGAGAAAAATGCTTAGTTTTCCTTGCTGTCCTGCTACAAATTGACGTACTTTTATGCACTGGATGACCATCCATGATCACAAAAATTGGTTTTTTGCGATTGCTAATAAGG
>NZ_JBOIUB010000094.1:0-255 GCF_050749885.1 Zooshikella sp. RANM57
AGGGTTTGCTGACTGGGTTTCGCCGCTTCACCATTCGCCGCGGCGGTGGCTGCCTGTTGCTGTAAGCCAAAGCGCAGATCAAAGGTCTCGCCGTGCTTGGCATTTTGTGTGGTACGGAAGATACCCTAACCCCGGTTAATCACCGTGCCTTCTGGGGTCAAGGCCTCGTAGTAGTACTCATAGGCTTGATTTGCAGAGAGGCCTGGGGAGTTGGTCAGATCCAACGCCCAGTCTCCCTCGCGGTTCATCCGTGCA
>NZ_JBOIUB010000095.1:0-254 GCF_050749885.1 Zooshikella sp. RANM57
TAAGGCGGCTAAACGCTTTCTCTCCAAGGCGATCAGGGCGAATGGCCTTCCAGAGACAATTACCATCGATGGCAGTGCAGCAAACAAAGCAGCAGCTGAAGCGGTTTGTCAGGAACGCGATGTGACCTTGAGATACGTCAAACCAAGTATCTTAATAACCGGGTTGAGCAAGATCATCGGGGTATTAAGCGGATCACTCGATCTATGTTAGGTTTTAAATCATTCCGGAGTGCTCGGTCTACGCTGATCGGTAT
>NZ_JBOIUB010000096.1:0-254 GCF_050749885.1 Zooshikella sp. RANM57
GCGACGTTTTTCTTAACTGATAAACCAGCTCAATACCGATCAGCGTAGACCGAGCACTCCGGAATGATTTAAAACCTAACATAGATCGAGTGATCCGCTTAATACCCCGATGATCTTGCTCAACCCGACTTGGTTTGACGTATCTCAATGGTCACATAGCGTTCCTGACAAACCGCTTCAGCTGCTGCTTTGTTTGCTGCACTGCCATCGATGGTAATTGTCTCTGGAAGGCCATTCGCCCTGATCGCCTTGGA
>NZ_JBOIUB010000097.1:0-224 GCF_050749885.1 Zooshikella sp. RANM57
AGTAGGCACTGGCCTTTTTTAAAATTTCTTTCTCCATGCGTAATGCTTTGTTTTCTTTACGCAATCGTTTCAGTTCATCGCGCTCAGACTCTTCTAAGGCAATGCCTTTCTGCTGAGCTTCGTATTTTTCTTTCCACTTGTAAAGCAGGCTAGTAGCGACTCCGAGTGACTTTGCTGCATCAGCAACACTGTAGCCTTGCTCTAGCACCATCAAAACAGCTTCA